>UQER01000009.1 GCA_900540205.1 uncultured Porphyromonadaceae bacterium
GATTTTGCGTGTAAAAATAGAGACTGCCTAACTTTGGTTGTTAGACAGTCTCTTTTTTGTGCCAGCGATGTTGGAATCAGCGGAGGAATTTGGAGGCGGTGAAATAGAGGCCGAAGGAGAGGCCGACGTTCCAGTTGCCTGAAGGGGAGGAGAGATAGTTGACGTAGCCGCAGACCGATGCGAAGGGGAGGTTGTAGACCAGATCAAGCTCGGCCAGGAATTCAGGATCGGAAAACCAGTGTCCGTGGGCGGCCTCGCCGGTCGCGGTGGCCTCGATGCGGCGGAAAGGCATGAACGCGTGGGCTGCCAGGCGCACCTGCGCCCGCTGCAGGGGGCGCCATATCGGGGTGACGCCGATGGCGGCGAAGGAGTTGGCGTGAAACGCCTTGTTGAACACGTTGTCGAGCGATGAGAACGGGGAGAACGACGGGGCGTTGACCACCGATGCCAGGTAGGTGTTGAGCAGCCTGCGGTTGCTTACTAATACGTTGCAGCTTGCGCCGAGCGAAAAAGTCTTGGTCAGCGGGAAGTAGCTTGCTGCCGCAACTTCGGCCTGAAACCAGTGCTGGCTGTGCGTGTAGCGCGGCAGTTCCTCCATCTCTGATTCCCGGTGGCGGTAGTTGTAGCGGTGGTGATAGCGTCCGAAGGTCTGCATGGCGCACACGTCTATGCGCGTGCCTTCTGCAGGATAGCTTTGGTTGTCAAGCGAATTGTACTCAAAATGTCCGATGGCCTGCCCCAGATTCATTTTGGTTGCCTCCTCGGTGGGTATCTCTGCCATAAGCAGTTCGCCTGAATAGAATTTCTGCCGGTTCTGTCCCCCTCCGATGCCTATGCTGGCTTTAGCTCTGCGGCCAACGGCCCAGGCATAACTCAGGCGCGCGAACATGTCGTAGTTCGATATGAAAGCCGGTGAGTTGTCCTCGAAGAACAGACGGTCTGACTCGTAGTATTTCTGCCGGGACACCACGGCTTTGAATTCGAGAGCCGAGGGGATGTTGTTGGTTAGGTTCATCTGAATGTCGGCCTGTGCTGCCATGTAGCTCTGGCCTATCCACCCCATAAGGCGCGATGTCAACGACGAGAACGACATGCTGGAATAGCTTGCCGAAACAAATATCATGGAGTTCACCGACGATGTGAGGTAGCCGCCTGCGCCGAGTGCGAAATTGTTCTTGACATCGGCGGTGAGGTCGAGGCTGAACAGCCCTGTCGAGGGGTTGTAGTGCGCCTGCGGAAAGAGGTTGCGGAGCTTGCCGGGAGTGAGGGCTCGGTAGTAGGCCAACCTGGCTTTCTCGATGCCGAAGGTGTCGGCATGCTGTTTGGAGCGCATGAACAGCTGTGTGAGATATTCATTCTGTGCCGGTGTACCGCCGTGTACATGCACCGAGTCGAACCGCACGTAGGGCGATGCCGATTTGAACACGTGGCGTTTCAGACGGCGTGTCTCGGCCGGTATGCGGGCTGTGACACGCGTGCGCACCGAGTCCATCATCTCCATCGCCCGCTTGTAGCCAACGGCATAGATTTCGCGTGCCTTGGCAAAGTCGAGCAACGAGAACTGGCTCACATCCACATGGATGCGTATGCCCTCATGCGCGGGGAGGTCATAGTTGTTGTTCTGTATGATCATGTTTTCGAGTTGCGCCACTATGCCGTTCGACACAGGAGCGTCCTCCGAGTGCACATCCACACCGATCATTATGGTGGGGGAGAAGTCCTGGCGCATCACGTCCACCGGAAAGTTGTCGTATATGCCGCCGTCGTAAAGCTCCACTCCGTTTATCTTTATCGGTGCGAAAACGGCTGGGAAGGTCATGGACGCGCGGATGGCATCGCTCAGCATACCGCTGCGGCACACCACCTTGTGCTTGTGTGTTACATCCGATGCCACGCAGCGGAAAGGCACAAACAGATTGTTGAAATTGCCGCCGCACTGGGCTGTATAGGCTGCGAAGAGGTCCATGAATGCGAAATTCATCGGGAGCGGAGAAATAAGGCTCGATGGCATGAGCCCCTGAGAGGCCGATGCCGTGGTGTCGCGCCGGCTCAGGTTCACATTCAGGTGGGCGAATGCCGGGGTGCGCGGCTGCTGCAGGAAATAGTAGGTGAGGTTGGGGTCGATCTGTCCCGTGGACCATGCCGCGAACCCATCGGACAGCAGTAACTCCATCATCTCCTCCGGAGTGTAGCCGCAGGCGTAGAGGCCGCCCACGATGGCGCCCATCGATGTGCCGGCAACGAAGTCGATAGGGATGTTATTGTCCTCCAGCGCCTTGATTACGCCGATGTGGGCAATCCCCTTGGCGCCTCCTCCACTCAGCACCAGTCCCACCGACTGGCTCGATGAGAATGCGGCCGAATCGGTCGGCACGGCCTGGCTTTCCACGCCGGAATTGGGCGGAGCCACTTCTCCGCGCGATGCGTACGGCACGAGCACCAGCCCTGCGGCCGCTATGATTCCACGAATTAAATCCCTCATTTATTGTAAGCGATAATATGATGCGGTTTACGGATTGCGGCCAATTCAAATGGCCACTTTCAATATGAACAATCGAGCCGCTTCCACGGTTCGGCGCATCGGCAATCGCCTGCCATGCACCGTTCGACAAAATTACTAAATAATTATCTCTGAATTTTGATTTGCCCCAAATTCCTTCGCCGGGAGGAAGAAAATAATGCGATTTGGTTGTGGAATGTGTAAAATTGGTTAAATTTGCAGTATTGATAGTCTGAGGTACACAAGATTCAATCATATAGCCGCACTTAATCTTCAAAATATACCGCTACTAAATTTTAATCAAATATCTATACTTACAGTTATGGAGCAATTTCAAAATCAAGGCTGCGGAAACCAGGCCGGTTTCCCCAACGTGCCTCCTACACCCTACATGGGTTTTGTAGATGCCATTAAAGTTTGTTTCAACAAGTATGCCACATTCACAGGCCGCGCAAGCCGTGCCGAATACTGGTGGTGGGTGCTGTTCACATTCGTCGTAGGCGCTTTGTGCAGCATGTTCGGCCATGTAGGCCAGTACGTCAGCGGAGTTGCCTCTCTGGCGTTCCTCGTTCCGTCGCTGGCAGTGGCATGGCGCCGTATGCACGACATAGGCAAGGGCGGCGGCTGGTACTTCATTCTGTTCATCCCCATCGTGGGCTGGATTCTGTGGATCGTATGGTGCTGCAAGCCCTCCGAACCGTGCCCCAACCGTTTCGGTGATGTTCCTGCCTGCTGATTTGTGCAAGCTGGAATTATAGAACGAATGCCACTTCCTTGAACAGGAATGTGCGGGATTCCGCCCCCGGCGAAGTCAACAGCGAAAGTTGGCCGCCGGGGGCAACTTTTTCAATAATGGCTTCAAAACGGGTTCCGTCGGGGAGTGCGAATGTGTGCGGCTTGCCGTCGGCACGCCACAGGCGCCTGTGATATTCGGTATGCACTGCATCGGCATCTGCCACAGGGAATGCCCCGGCAATGCGGCTGCATATTCCGGAAAGCAGAGGCGGGAGTGAAAATTCCTTGTGGGCGAGCATGGCCAGCGATACGGGGTTGGGGGCGTCGGATTCAAATACGGTCTGGTTGACGTTCAGGCCGATGCCGGCGATGGTGTGCCCGATGCCGCTGCCGGTAAGAGTGTGCTCTATGAGGATGCCGGCAATCTTATGGTCGTCCACATAGATGTCGTTGGGCCATTTCACTTTTATGCGGTCGGATGCCACGGCTTCTGCTAGGGCATGCTCCACGGCTTCCACGACTGCGAGCGCCACGATTTCGGATATGAGGAACTGCCCGGCGGGGCTCACTCCCTCGGGGTGCAGAAAAAGCGAGAATGTGAGATTCTTTCCGGGCGCCGCTTCCCAGCTGTTTCCGCGCTGGCCGCGTCCGGCAGTCTGGTTGTGCGTCACAACCACAGTGCCGTGGGAGAGTTCCGCGGCATGTTGCTTGGCCCATGTGTTGGTCGATGGGGTTCGGTCAAGTTCCTTTATGGTCATTCCTGCTCGTGGGGTTTATGGTCACGCCTGTGCGTCGGAGGGCTTTTCGATTGTGAGGGTGCGCGACATGTCGGGGTTGATGGTAATATTCACCCGCACAGTGTCGTCGGGCAGAAGCGGCTCGATGCGTTCGGGCCATTCCAGCAGGCACAGGGCGCCGGAGTCGAAATAATCCTCCACGCCGATTTCAAGCGCTTCCTCCACCGATTCGAGCCGGTAGAGGTCGAAGTGATAGATGAGTTCGGCGGTGGTGTCCGAGCGGTATTCGTTGATGATGGAGAACGAGGGGGAGTTGGCCAGGTCCTCCTCCACGCCGAGAGCACGGCTAAGCTCGCGGATGAATGTTGTTTTTCCGGCTCCCATCTCGCCGTAGAAGGCATAGACGGTTTCATCGCCCATGAGGGCGGCGAATTCTTTGGCGGCTGCGGGGAGGGCGGCGGTGTCGGGTATGTTGATGGTTGTTTTCGCTGACATAACTGAGTGGTTGTGGGTATATATGAGTTGAGGAAAAATCTGTTTATGATTTCGGTGTAAGAGTTACCAGCGGTATCAGCATCTCCTCCAGCGAGATGCCTCCGTGCTGGAATGTGCCGGTGTAATACTGCACGTAGTAATTGTAGTTGTTGGGGTAGGCGAAGAAGTCGTTGTTTCCGGCAAAGATATAGGCCGAACTGATGTTTGGCGCAGGCAGGCCGAACGCCTCCGGTTTCTTTATTTCGTAGACCTGGCGGTTGTTGTAGGCGAGGTTTTTCCCCACCTTGTAGCGCAGGTTGGTGTTGGTGTTCTTGTCGCCAACCACTTTCACCGGGTTGTCCACTCGGATTGTGCCGTGGTCGGTGGTGACAATCACCTTCGCGCCCGATTCGGCTATGCGGCGGAACAGCTCGAGCGCCGACGAATGGCGGAACCACGATTCGGCCAGCGAGCGGTATGCAGCGTCGGAGCCGGCCAGTTCACGGATCATGCGGCTTTCGGTGCGGGCATGCGAGAGCATGTCGATGAAATTAAGCACGATTATGTTCAGGTCGTTGTTGGCGAGGTTGGAGAATTCGCGCAGCAGTTTTTCGCCTCCTGCCGAGTCGTTGATTTTGTTGTAGGAGAAGCGGCAGTTGCGGCGGTAACGCTTGAACAGTGTTTCCACCAGTTCGCTCTCGTTGAGGTTCTTCCCCTCCTCCTCGTCCTCGTCGACCCACAGGTGCGGGAACATCCGGGCAATGTCAATAGGCATCAGTCCGGAAAATATGGCGTTACGGGCATACTGCGTGGCGGTGGGGAGGATGGACGTGTAAAGGCTTTCGTCGAAGGTGAAGAATTCTGCCAGCATCGGTTTCACCGACAGCCAGAGGTCGAGGCGGAAATTGTCGATGAGAACAAAAAACACCTTTTCGCCTGCATCGAGCAGCGGCATCACCTTTTTGGGAAATACCTCGGGACTCATCAGCGGACGGTCGGCGGCGTCGGCCTTAGCGGCGCCTTTCAGCGACGGGATGGATTCCACCCAGTCCTCGTAGTTGCGCCGCACGAATTTGAAGAATGCGGCGTCGGCCTCGGCTTTCTGCATTTTCAGCATGTCGGCCATGTTCGAGTCGGCCGATGCCAGGCGCAGTTCCCATGCCACGAGCTTTTCGTATAGGGTATAGTAACTGTCGATGTCGGCTGCGCTGTTTATGAGCATCCCCAGATGGCCGAACTCCTGCTGGTAGCTGGATGTGGCTGTCTGCGACACAAGTTTCTCGCTGTGCAGGTTCTTCTTGATCGACATGAGAATCTGGTTGGGGTTCACGGGCTTTATCAGGTAGTCGGCAATGTTGTTGCCCACGGCCTGGTCCATGATGTTTTCCTCCTCGCTCTTGGTAATCATGATTACAGGGGTCTGCGGCGACATCTCCTTGATGCGCTGGAGAGTTTCCAGTCCGGTGAGGCCCGGCATGTTTTCGTCCAGTATCACCAGGTCGAAGTGTCGCGATGCCACCAGTTCGAGGGCATCGTGGCCGTTGTTCACCGTCACGGGGTCATAGCCCTTGCTGCGGAGAAACATTATGTGGGGTTTCAGCAGGTCGATTTCATCGTCGGCCCAGAGTATCGAGTTGTTCAATGTATGGCAATTTTTGTTGATTCAAGCAAAGATAGTGATTTTCGCCGACTATGGGAAATAAAGCCGACTATGGAACATAAAAAAGCAGGACGGCGCGCCTGCAGTTGCGGCGCGCCGTCCTGTAAATCAGATTATGTCCGGGTGTATCAGCGGGCGAATTTAAGCGTTGCTGTTCCCTGCGGAGTGATGGCTTTCGCCATGTAGAATCCGGCGGGGAGTGCTGTTATGTCGGCCTGAGAGGCGTTGGTGGAGAGCATCATGCGGCCGCTGAGGTCGTAGACTGCGATGGTTTCGGCTCCGCCTTCAACCACAATCATGCCGTCAACCACCTTGATGGCTTTGCTGCCGGATACATTTGCCAGGACATCCTCGATGCCGCTTGTGGCAGCCTCAACGTCGCCGTAGAAGCCGAGATTGTCGAGGATAAGGGCTTCGCCGCCTTTGGTGCGGATGTTGAACGCCACATAGATTTCCTTCCCTTCGTAGGGTGAGAGGTCGATGCCGCGTGTCTGCGGATAGACTGACTCGTTGCTGATTTCGGCAACACCGGTATAATCATACCATTTGTCGTCTCCGGTGGATACCTTCACGTCATATTTTTCGCGGTATCTCTCGTTGATGGAGTTGGAATTCCACATGAAATGGGCATTTTTGCCGGTGACTTTCACCTTGGGCATTACAATGAAGCGGTCTGCGCTGGTGTCGTCGGTGAACCATGTAGCGGCGGCAAGGGCATGGTTGCCAAGCAGATAGTGCTCGAGGTTGAAGATTCCGAAGCCGTCCTCGTTAAATTCGGCGCCGGCGTCGGGGTGCAATGTGGCGCTGTCCTCCACGCGATAGGTGAATTCGGCGGGGAGTTTGGCATCCTCCATGTCCCAGAGCATCACTGCATCGGTGAGGTAGTTCACGGTGCCTTCCACAACGTTGTTGCCCGTGTTGTTGTCCTCGTCGCACACAATCTCCACTTTGTAGGTGTGGGCGCCTGCTGTCATGCCGGCCAGGGCGTCGGTCATTGTGATCTTGCGGATTTCCTGTTTTGTAATCGCGAGCGGTTCGGATTTCACTTTCGTTCCGTCGAGGTAGACGTTGACTGTGGCATCAGCATCGATGATGCCCACGTTGCGTACGGTGAATTCCACATCCTTCTTGTTGGCTTCGCGCAGATATGCGCCGGGTGCGGTCACGTCGGTTATCATCAGGTCAAGCGAGGTGTTGTCGATTTTTTCAATCGAGAGGTCGTCGATTACGAGCCAGTTTTCGTTGGCATCGCTGAAGCAGTAGAAGCCGAAATAAATCTTGCCGGACTGCTTGAGTTCGAACACATTGATTGATTCAAGATAATGTTCGTTCGTAGCGGGGTTATATTCCACAAGCACGTTGGTCATTGCTTCGGGTGTGGGGGCGTTGCCGTAGCATACGCGCAGGCGTTCCGGATGGTTCTCAGTGGCAGAATACCAGAATTTGAGTACATACCAGCCGGTCTCCATCGTTATGGGCTCAAGGAAGAACCAGTCGTCGCCGGCATTATTCTTGTTGTAGTTATAGCCCATGCATGCGTCGCCGGTACGGGAGAAATGCATGAAGAAATCGTTGATGGCTATGTGCCAGTAGCCGTCGTCGTTGTTGAGGTTCGCGTAGCTGAAGCCCGATGTGTCCTCGTCAGGTTCGAAGCCCATGAAATAGGGCACGGCTGCCGGAGCGACGTGGCGTACATTGGCTGTGGCGGCGTCGTTGGACGGAACGATATCGTCGGGATGGATGGTCCATGCCTTTACGGTGTACTTTCCACGCGGTGTGGAGAGGTCGGCCTTTGCAGTGAAGGTGTATTCGGCTGTGGCGCCTTTGGCGAGCGGCTGGTTTACGGTTTCGATCACCGGTTCGCCGTCGTCAACCGAGAATGCCACCTGGTAGCTGTCAACGTCCACCAGGCCGTCGTTGGCGATTTTTACTTTCACAGTTTCCTGCGAAAGGGCTTCGCCTGTGACGGGTGTCACGATCTCGGTCACACGAAGGTCCACGGGATTGTTGACCTGAGTCACCTTCATGTTGCAGAGGTACAGGCGATAGCGGTCGGCGGGGGTAACGGCGTGGAAGCCGATGTGAAGATTGCCGGCAGGTGCATCGACAAGGAAGAATCCGCCCTGACGTTCTGCTGGAATGCTTTCGTGCGATTTGCCCATGGTGGTCATCGCGGCAACCGATTGTGCGGAACCGTACCACACTTCTATTGCCTCTTTGTAGGAACTTCCGTACACTTCGTAGCTTACCATATAGCTTCCGGCTTCGGCAATGTTTATGGCCGGTGAGATGAGCCAGTCGTTGGCGGCATTTTTGCTGTTGTACTGATAATAAACGTGGGAGGGATCTCCGTCGGGGTTGAACTGCCATTTGGAGCCATCTTCGTTGGCGTCTACTTCAAGCCAGCGGCCAAAGTCTTCGGCGGTTGCGAACGTTTCTGAGAACAAAGGTTCTGCCGCGGACAGAGATCCTGCCGAGAGGAGGGCTGCTGCCACAAGGGTAAAGATTTTTCTCATAAATGTAATAATGGTTTGTTGAGATAAAAAATGATTCGTTTAATCGAATCTGTGGATTTTGAAATTAATTAAACCGGCGTGATTAATCTTGCGCATAAAAATACTTCTTGAAAAAATATCCTTGATGAATATTTTTTCATTTTGGGAGTTTTTTAGAAATCGGGGACAAAAAAACGACTAAACTGCCAACGTTGGAGGCGGATTTGAGGTATATTAATGCAAATATTCAAATATGTCCCGGCATATGCTTGCTGACCGCCGAAGGGGTCTTCCCTTCAGGCGGCATTATCGGTGACTGTGTCTGCATGCAGTGGCAGATGCCGACAGGCGATGGGGTCAGTCGAGGAGAGGATCGTCGCCTTCCGACCCCGGTTCGTATTCCGGGAGGACAGGCGTAGCCGGCTTCGGAGTTTCTACGGGCGTATTCGGTTTGGGTTTCTCCTGAGGTTTATCCGGTTTGGGTTGTTCCTGAGGTGCTGTTGTTGTGTATGTTTCCGGACTTGTTGTGGTTTTTTCCGGAGCTTCATTCGTTTTGTCCGGCGAAGTTTGCGGCTTTTCCGGGGTTTGAACAGGCTCAGGGCTGGCAGGAATGTCGTCGGACGTCTCGGCAGTGACAGGTTCGGCTGCTTCAGGTTCGTCGGTTTCCTGTTCGGCATCCGGCTCGGGCGCTTGCTCCATGTCGTCGGGCATCATGTCCGTGGCGTCAGACGGCATGACTGCGTCGCCGGGGATTGGGGCGGTGTCCTCCGCAGCCTCTTCGGGCGTCAGACCTTCCGATTCTCCGAACAATTCGGGCGGCAGCACGGCCTCCTCGGTGTCGCGATAGGTCTTGTCGCGCATGTAGCGGAAATATTCGTCGAACGAGCGGCCGTTGCGCAGCAGTGTGTCGAAATTCGCGGCGGAAATGACCACCGGGCGCACTTCGGCGGGGAGCTGGAGTGTGGGGCTTGCCGCCATAACCTTGCGGTAATGGTTGATTTCCTCTACGTTTTCAAAGCCTTTGATAAGAAGCAGCCCGAGGCGTCCGAAATTCATCTGCTCAAGATCGAAATCCTTCACGACGAACGACGAGAAGTTGTGGCGCGCCACCTCATAGAGCAGTGCGTTCTGCGATATGCGGTCGGTGGGGAAAAGGAGCACCAGATATTGCTCGGTGTCCGGGTTGAGGTCGAACTCTATCTGCTCGTCGCTGACGGCGGTGGAGTCGGAACCGAGACGGATGTCCCACAGCATGCCGCGCATGTTGCCCCCGCCGCTCTGCTGCAGCTCGCGGCCCTGGGCAAGTCCTTTCAGATAGGAGGAGGCGTAGGGGGTGATGTCGGTGTCGGGGTAGCGCTCGAGCAGTTCCATAAGTGTGTTCTTGAAACCCTCGGTGTTTTTGTCGGTGACATACGCCAGGGCCTCGAGGAACATAAATTTGGGCATGAGCGGGCTTAGCGGGAAGTCGGAGCGCACTTTTGCGTAGGTGGAGTGCACGCCCCGGTTGTTGTTGTCGAGGTATGCCTGCAGCGCCTGGTCGTAGAGGCTGTTCTCCTGCTCCATCATGCGCCGGAGATTGCCCACATAGTCGGGGTCGCGCATGGCCATACCGTATTTGGAATCGGGAAACTCGTTGAGGATCAGCTGACGGTAGTGCTCGGCGCGGTCCATCCGTCCCATGCGCACGAACATCAGATAGAGGTTATAATAAGCGTCGAGGCGGTAGATGTTGTCGGGGTAGCGGCGCAGCAGCTCCTCAAACTCCGTTTCAGATGCCGGAAAATCCTCGAGTTTGTCTTTCAGAATAACGCCCATGTTGTAAAGCCCCTCCTGGATGACGTCGTTGGCCGTCTGCTTCTCGGCGTCGGTTTTGGGGATTTGCTTGAGATAATACTCCGGATAATGGGGATCGTTCTCCTTGTCGGCATTTTCCTTACCGCCATTCTCCTTGTCTGCGGCTTCTGAATCAGTTTCATCAGTTTCCTCCTCGTTGTCGGCGGAGTCGTCGCCGGAGGTGCCGAAGTCGTTGAAATCGAAGGTGGATTTATTGCGGCGGCGCCAGTCGTCCTCAAGCTTTCGGTTACCCCACCGGCGCTGGAATTCGGTGCGGCCGGCGTTTTTGGTGGCCGTGTTGTAGAAGTACCATGAGTCGTCGCCGGTGTTCATCACGAACGTCTGCGGTGCTTTCGACGATGAGCCCTGCATGGTGTTGCCCATGGCGTCGCGGTTGGCAAGAAACTCCTCCCGTGCAGCCGCCTCGGCCTCCTTCTTTTCTTTCTCTTTCAGCTCCTCGATGATGCGTTCCACCACTTTCTGCTGCTGTTCGGGCGTCATGGCCGACAGGCGCAGCAGCGAGTCGTTGAGCTCTACGTTCTGCGAATAGAGTGCCAGCTCGTCGAGCACGTCGCTTCGGCGGCGCAGCTTGGCGTAGTCTGGCCATGTGGTAGGCAGCAGAGGCACCGCCTCCGAGTAGCATGGCTGTGCCTTGGAGTATTTGCGCAGGTCGTAGTAAAGTGAGCCAAGGGTTATCTGGGCTATCGCCTTGTCTATACCGGAACGGGTGGATTTCTCCACTGCCATCTCATAATTGGCGATGGCGTTTGTTGTGTCGGCGCGCGACAGGTACAGGTTGCCGATGGCGTAGTATATCTGGTCGAGATACTCTTTGTTGCGGTCATAGCGCACCATGCGCTTGAGGGCTTTTACCTCAGGGGTGATGTCGGCACCTGAAAACACCTCGCTCTGTTTGATGCGTGCGTTGAATTTCGTACGGTAGGAAGCCGACGAGCTTGAGCCGGCTTTGTCGAACGCTTTGTAGGCCAGCTCCTTCTGCCCGAGGGCGGAATACACCTGTCCCAACAGGAAGTTGAGCCTGGTGCGTTGCGGCCGTGTGGCCAGCGGAATCGCTTTTGTGAGCATAGGCACTGCCTCCTCATAGTTCTTCTGCTTTATGAGCAGGTCGGCGTATGTGGAATAATATAGCGAGCGTATGGGCTTGGAGGTGAGCTGTTCGGATTTTACGCGGGTGAGGATGTTCTCCGCCTCGAAAAGCCAGTCGAGCGCGCAGTAACTGCGTGCTTCCCACAGTTTGGCCTCTACCACGGTGGCCGGCAGCCAGGAGAAATGTTTGGAGATATAGAAGAATGTGGAGGCGGCTCCGAGAAAATCGCCGTTGAGATACTGGCTGCGTCCCATCATCATCCATGAATTGTGCAGGAAGGGATTGTATTCCTCCCGGCGCATCCACGCCTTGTACTTCGGGTCGGAGCTTTTGCCTGCCTTTTTCTTGGGTTTCTTCTTTATGGAACGCAACTGGATGGCTTTCTGGGCTTTCTCAATCGAGCGGTCGAAGTTGCCTTGCGGCTGCGGGGCCTTTTCGTCGGCCTTGGCGGCAGCCGGATGGATGAAGAGCATGCGCGAGAAGTCGTCCTCGTAGCTCTCTTCCATGTCGTGCAGGGTCTCTTTGTAGTGTGTGTCGCCGTTGTAATGGATGTTGTAGCGGGTGATGAACTCCTGATATTTGCGCGTGGCGGCAGTGTTCTTTTTGGGCGAGCACGAACATAGCAGACCCAGGGCCGCAATGGCCGGGGCCGCTGCTATCAGGGCTATGCGTGCAACTCTGTTCAAAGGAGCGGTGCTTACAGACAAAAAACTATTGTCACGACAGTTTATCGTGTGACTTGAATAAAAACGTCAGTCGCAGCCATTTTATTGCCCATGGCGCACATTCCCCCGTCCGGACCAAACACTTGAGTGTTGCAGGGCGTTAATAAATATGAACGCAAGCTAAAATCTTTGTCTGCCGAACAAATTTAAATCAGTTTGTGGGTTCTGTGTCACTGTTGTTAAGGTAATACGGAGAATCAAGCGCAATTTGTGGTGCGGTGGTGGATTTTTCGGGCGTATGTGGAAAAATTAACGGTTTTGTGTTAAATCGATTTGGAAAATAGTTAAAAAAGTTTTAACTTTGCTTCCAGTCATAAATACAGTTTAATATGAAAAAGGCTATTCTTTTGGCTGCTATGGCGTTGAGTATGGCTGGCGCATCCGCTCAGACCACCGTGGCCGGCAGCAAATTCACCGACAACTGGTCGTTCACCCTCAAGGGTGGCGCCGTAATGTCGTCGAAATCGGTAGCAGACAATGGCTTCTGGGATAATGCCCGCGGCATTGTGGGAGCGGAACTCCGCAAGCAGATCACGCCCGTATTTGGCCTGGGTGTGGAAGGCGAATGGACAATTAACACATCCAGCTGGGCCGGCTACCGTTCGGGCAACTGGTTCGATCATCAATATGTAGGCGTGTTCGGCGCAGTCAACCTTATGAACGCATTTGCAGGTTACACAGGCGCTCCACGTCTTTTCGAGCTTGAAGTGGTGGGCGGCACCGGATGGCTGCATGCCTACTATCCCCACACTTCCGGCAAGGACGGCAACTCCTGGGCCACCAAGGTGGGTATGAATTTCAACTTCAACCTCGGCGAATCGAAAGCATGGACACTTGCGTTCAAGCCCGCATATCTGTGGAACATGAACGGCAATCCGCGCCCCAACATTCTCGGTTACGAGGCCCGTTACGACAGCAATTTCGGCTATCTCGAACTTGAGGCCGGCATCACATATCATTTCGGCAATTCCAACGGCACACATCACTTCACCGTGGTGCGCCCGTACGACCAGACTGAAATCGATGCACTCAATGCTCAGATCAACGCCCTCCGCGGCGAGCTTGAGGCATCGGGTGCCAACAACGCAGCTCTCCTCGCTCAGATTGCCGACCTGCAGGCTCAGCTCGACGCTTGCAACCGTCGTCCGCCGGTGGTGGAGAAGGTTGTGAAGGACCTCAATAACATCCGTTACGTGTTCTTCAACTGCGGTTCTGCCTATGTTCAGCCCAATCAGCAGCCCAACATTGCAATGGTGGCCGACCAGCTAAAAGAGAACACCAACGCCACCGTCACCGTGAAGGGTTACGCTTCGAAGGACGGCTCCGCCGCTTTCAACCGCAAGCTTGCAGAACGCCGTGCAGAGGCAGTCAAGAAAGAACTTGTGAAACGCTACGGCATCGCTTCAGACCGCGTCAAGGCTGAGGGCATGGGCATCGGCGATCTCTTCCAGGAGAACAGCTGGAACCGTGTGAGCGTATGCACAGTCCACGAATAAGACAGCTTTTACAAAAGCACTTCAGATAATAACTGAACAAACATTTACCACGCTGCGTCGGGATGTATTCCCGGCGCAGCGTGTCATTTGTTCCGGCTGACCCAATGCTTCGTTTTTCCGGCTCTACCCGATTATTGGCAGATTTGGCTTAACATTAAGCAATTTTTGTGAAGAAATGAAAAACGGACGGGGATAACGCCCGAAAAATCCTAAATTTGTAAATTGTGGAATGTGCATTTGCATATGGCCACGTTGTTTAAATATAACGAGTAAGGCCGTCCGGGCGGCCGGAGCATACTGCCAGATGAACGAACTGCTGACTGTTACACTTAATGTTACCTTGTCCGATGTGCTTATGGTGCTGTCGGTTCTGCTGCTGAGCGCAGGCGTTGTGCTTGAGTTCAGCCGGAGCGACAACGGCGTGGCATTTTCCTGCCTTGGGTTGGGGGCGCTTAACCGCTGCGACATGGTGACGATAAGCGACAAGGTGCTGCTGTTCTGGGCCGTGGTCACCATCATTGTTCTTGTGATAATGCGTATGCGTGACGGACAGTCAGGCTATCCGGCACTCTGCAGGCGGTTTGTAGCCGGTGGAGCATTGGCCGGAATGGCGGTGGGTATGCTTTGGGGCTATGCGGCTCTGATGGCCGGGGCAGCCGCAGGTGCGGTGCTCGGCGCTGTGGCGTGGAGCCGTACGCCTTCAGGTGCGGTTTACCCCCGTGGCGCGGCCGGCGCCATAGTGGAAGTGGGCCTTCCGGCTGTGGTGGTGATGGTAATGACCGGCATCGCCATCAACTCGTTTATTGTGGCCTCTCGTACGGGCAGCATTTGAAAACGGCCTTGCCGGCATGGCGTCCGGCAGGGATAACTGACATTGAACGGACTACGATGAAAAAACTGTTGATAGCAATAGCGGCGTGTCTGTCGGTTGCATTGGCGTTCTCGGCCTTTGCAACCACAGCGAAGTCTGCGAAAAAAACTGAGCCGGAGGCACCCGATTTCGAGCGTATCAAAGCCGAGGTGTCCGATCCCAAATCGCAGTGGTATTATCCAAGACTCATGCAGCAGTATGAGCGTAACGAGACTGTGATGACTCTCGATGATTACAGGCATCTCTATTACGGATATCTCTTTCAGGAGGACTTCAACCCCTATCGCCACAACGAGGCCGTGACGCGCAATGAAGCGCTGTATTATAAAAACAATCACACTCGTGCAGAGCTTGATTCCATCATAACATACGCAAGGCAGGCCATTGACGACAATCCCTTCGACCTCAATCAGATTAATTTCCTGATTTATGCGTTGCGTGAACGGGGAAAGGTGAATCTCGCCAATATCTGGCAGTACAGGCTCAACCATCTGCTGCAGGCCATTGTGTCGAGCGGAACCGGAACCGACAAGGAGCATGCATGGTATGTGATAAACCCCCGGCATGAGTACAGTATAATCAATTTCCAGAATGCAGTTGTCAAGGACCAGCATTACGAGGAGCCTTATTTCGACTGCATGGAAGTGGAGAAAAAGAGCGGGAAGGAGAACGCCACCTACTATTTCAACATCCGCAACCTGCTCGAGGAATATTATCGGAAATTTCCCGAGCAGATGTGAGGTTGAAGTCCTCGCCGCAAAATGAACCAATCAACAACCTACCGATGAAAATTGCACATATCGATCTGGGCGACCGCCCTGTGATGCTCGCGCCGATGGAGGATGTGACTGACCGCTCGTTCCGGCTCATATGCAAGGAGCTGGGCGCCGACATGACCTACTCCGAGTTTGTTTCGGCCGATGCATTGATACGCAATATCGCCGCCACTACCCGAAAGCTTCATATCGAACCCGCCGAGCGCCCCACGGCCATTCAGATTTATGGCCGCGAGGTGGAGCCGATGGTGGAGGCTGCCAGAATGGTGGAGGCTGCCGGGCCGGATGTGATCGACATCAATTTCGGCTGCCCGGTGAAGAAGGTGGCAGGCAAAGGTGCCGGAGCCGGTATGTTGCGCGACATCCCAAAAATGCTCGAAATCACGCGGGCGGTTGTAAAGGCGGTCAACGTGCCTGTCACGGTGAAAACGCGCCTGGGATGGGATCATGAACACCGTATAATTGTGGATTTGGCCGAACAGTTGCAGGACTGCGGCATTGCGGCGCTGACGGTGCACGGGCGCACGCGTTCACAGATGTACACCGGAGAGGCCGACTGGGAGATGATTGCCCGCGTAAAGGAGAATCCCCGCTTCCGCATCCCTCTGATCGGAAACGGCGACATCACAACTCCGCAGAAGCTTGTGGAGGCGTTCAGCCGTTACGGCGTGGATGGTGTGATGGTAGGGCGCGCGGCCATAGGCAATCCGTGGGTGTTCCACGACATGAAGCAGACTCTGTTGCATGGCAACGTGCCTGAACCTCTGAGCCTCGAGCGGAAATTTGAAATACTGCGCCGGCAGATCAACGAGAGCATCGACCGTATCGACGAGTATCGCGGCATACTTCACATCCGCCGCCATCTGGCCGTGAGCGGTCTGTTCAAGGGGATTCCTTTTTTCCGCGATACACGCATAGCCATGTTGCGTGCCAACACAAAGGACGAACTGTTCGGCATTATCGACATGGTGGAGGACAAACTGCGCGACGGCAGTGCGTTCATATAAATATTAATTAAGTGAATAAAATTATATAGCTATGAAAATCAGGTTTTTAATGGTTTTGTCTCTGCTTGTGACGCTGTCGGCTTACGGCGCCGGTGACGAGCCTGTGCAGAAGTTTGAACTTGATGTAAAGGATTTCTCGCAGCTCGTGGTGGATGACGGCCTGAATGTGGAGTACCACAGTAATGACGACATGGCAGGGAAGGCTGTGTTCTCTGCTCCGAAAAGCATTGCCGACAAAATCCTGTTCGAGAACAACGGCAAAGGGAAACTGCTCATTCAGAAATCATTTCACGAGGAGACAGAACTGGTGTCTGACCTTCCCACAATCAAGGTGTATTCACGCTTCCTGAAAAGTATAACCAACAACGGCGATTCCACTGTACGCGCTCTGGAGGTGCGTCCCACAATGGAGATGAACGCAACGGTGGTTGGTAACGGGCGTCTGGTTGTGCGTGATGTAGACTGCTCCAAATTCAGCGGCAGCATAAAGACCGGGAACGGCACTCTGGTGGTGACAGGCAAAAGCGCCGAAGCCGTGTTGAGCAACACCGGTACGGGTGCGATACAGGCCGATAATCTTCGTGCCGGCAACGTGTCGTGCCGCTTTTTCGGCACCGGAACCACAGGCTGCTGGGCCACCGGCACGCTGACTGTTAAGGGGGTGATGAAAGGAAAGCTTTATTACCGCGACACCCCCGCACGCATCCGCAACTTCTCGGTCGGGGTGAAAATCTATTCGCTCGAAGGCACCGAGTGGCTGGGCGAGCAGGAGCCTGACCCCGATGGCGACAGCGGTGCGCCTGCCGATGAAAAGTAAAGAATTCAGGCTGTTGTCTTAGTCAATGAGCAGTCAGGACGCACCATTGAAAACCCTTACGGCCCGGTCGGTGAAATGGAATCTCATCGACCGCTTGTCGTCGCAGGTGCTCTATGGCATCACCGGAATAATTCTGGCCCGGCTTCTTTCGCAGGAGGATTTCGGCCTTGTGGGTGCCATCCTCGTGTTTCAGGCGTTCGCCTCGCTGATGGTCGACAGCGGATTCTCCTATGCGCTTATCCAGCGCAAGCACCCCACCCGGCTTGACTATTCCACCGTGCTGTGGTTCAACATGGCCGTGGCCGTGGCGCTTTATGTGGTGCTGTTTTTCTGCGCCCCGCTCATTGCCGATTGCTTTCAGGGCGACAGGCGTCTGGTGCCGTTGAGCCGGGTGATGTTCCTCTCGTTTATCCTGAATGCCTCGGCCATAGTGCAGACCAACCGTCTGATGAAGCGGATGGATGTGCGGATGGTGGCGGTTTCGAACGCGGCCGGTCTCGTGGCCGGAGCTATAGTGGGCATTACGCTGGCCGTGGCAGGGATGGGAGCATGGGCCATCGTTTGGCAGACACTTGCGCTGAATGCCGTCAAGAGCGCCGTGCTGTGGTTCACTTCAGGATGGTTGCCGCTGTGGCGGTTCTCCATGCAGTCTCTGCGCAGTTTTTTCAGCGTGGGCTCGAGCATGATGGCCTCTTCGTTTCTGAATGTGCTTTTCCAGAACATTTATACATTTTTCATAGGCAACCGGGCCGGACTTGTTCCGCTGGGCTATTACACACAGGCCGACAAATGGAGCAAAATGGGGATAACCTCCATCTCGCAGGTGCTCACATCCTCGTTTCTGCCGGCGTTGTCGGCCGTACAGGACGATGACGAGCGGTTTTCGCGTGCCTCGCAGAAAATGAACCGCTTTACGGCCTACATACTCATGCCAGCCATGGGGTTCCTCATCATAATGGCCACCCCGATATTCCACTGTCTGTTCGGCGAGAAATGGGATGCATCCATCCCCCTGTTCCAGCTGCTGCTTTTGCGCGGGGTGTTCACCGTGCTTACGGCGCTCTACAACAATTATCTCGTTGCAAAGGCCATGTCGAAGGCCGTGGTGGCGATGGAGGTGCTTCGCGACGGGGTGGCGCTTCTGCTGCTGGTGGCCTGTCTGCCTTTCATTGCCATGTCGCTACCGGGCAATCCCGTTTATGGCATTGAGCTGTTGCTTTACGGTCAGCTGCTGGCATCGGTTGTGGCATGGGCTGTGATGACGGTAAAGGTGGCGCGTGTCACCGGGCGCTCCCTGTGGCGGTTTCTTTCCGACAACGTGCCTTATGTGGCCGAGACAGTCCTGATCGGTGCGGTGATGTGGGTGGAGAGTCTGGTGATAGCCAACTGCTGGATTCTACTGTTTGCGCAGGCATGTACGGCACTGCTGCTCTACATCGGCGTGAACCATCTGCTACACTCCGTTATCCAGCGCGAGGTACTCGACTATCTCCGCGGCCGCTCTGCACTCTGATTCAGAATTTCAGGAAAAAGTGCTAACTTTGCAGCCGGAATGAGAATGTTGAACAGGAATATAGCAACGCTGCTTATAGGTGTTTTCGCTTTCTTTTTTTGCGGGAACACAGTGTTCATACATTCCCATGTGGTCAACGGCGCCCGCGTGGTGCATTCGCACCCGTTTTTACCGGGCGACCATCACGGCCATACACAGAATGCCCTGCATTTCATCGCGGCCTACAATCTTATGGCCGCCACAATGGAATGCGGAGAGACTGTGCATCTGCAGCAGCCCGCACGTGTATTGCAGGGTTGTGTGGAGTTGCAGCCGGTAATGGACTGTGCGCCGGCTCTCACCGATGTACGTCCCGTACGCGGCCCTCCCTCATGTTGATAATTCCAGACACTATAAAAATTAAACCGGATGCCAGGTTGCACCACGCGTGATGCGGTTATGCAGCTTCAGGTCCGGTTCACAGGATTATCAACCAAAATTCCAGCACAACACATGACAAGACATATTCTTATGTCGGCATTCACAGCAATGTCGGCACTTATGGCATATGCAGCTCCTGCAGGCGCCTCGGCCACGCCTTCGGATGCAAATATCACAGGCCATGTAATCGACAGTTCCACAGGCGAGCATCTTGCTTACTGCACTGTAAGGATTGACGGTACCTCGATTGCCACACTCACCGATGCCTCCGGTCATTACACCATCCGTGACCTTAAGCCTGGAAATTATGAGGTTGTGGCATCGTTCGTGGGCTATAAATCAGTGACACATAAAGTCGATGCCGAGCGCGACCGTACCATAGAGGTGAATTTTGACCTATCGCCCGACGCTTTCATGCTCGATCAGGTGGTGGTCACTGCGAGCAAGAGCGAACAGAAACGCCGCAACAGTCCGTCACTTGTGAGTGTCGCCTCGGCCAAGCTGCTCGAACAGGTGAGCGCCTGTTCGCTGGCCGACGGTCTGAGCTTCCAGCCCGGTGTGCGTGTAGAGAACGATTGCCAGAACTGTGGTTTCACGCAGGTGCGCATCAACGGTCTCGACGGTCATTACTCCCAGATTCTGATGAATTCACGTCCGGTGTTCTCGGCGCTTGCCGGGGTGTACGGTCTCGAACAGATTCCGGCCAATATGATTGACCGGGTGGAGGTGATGCGCGGCGGCGGTTCGGCCCTGTTCGGCTCCTCGGCCATAGGCGGCACAATCAACATCATAACCCGCGACCCGGTGGTGAATTATGCCGAAGCCGCCCACAGCCTCACCTCAGTAGGCATCACCGGCAAACTCGACAACAACACCACGGTGAATGCATCGGTGGTGAACGGCAACAACCGTCTGGGGCTTTTTGTCTACGGGCAGAACCGCGTACGCGACGGTTACGACCACGACGGCGACGGTTTCACCGAAATAGCACAGCTTAAAACCCAGACCCTGGGTGCGCGCGCGTTCATGCGTCCGTCCGATGATACACGCCTGACGCTGGAATATCACGGCACGCACGAGTACCGCCGTGGTGGCGACAATCTTGACCTGCAGGCCCATCAGGCCATGGTGGCCGAGCAGGTGGACCACAACATCCACGGAGGCGAGGCGTCGTTCGACCTGTGGTCGCGCAGCCGTGCCGACCATCTCAATGTATTCGCCGCCCTGCAGAACACCAAACGCAACAGTTATTACGGCAGTGAGATGGATCCGAACGCCTACGGCACCACCCACGACCTCGTAATCAGTTCAGGCGCCCAATGGACCCACTCGTTCAGCCGCCTGTGGTTCATGCCCTCCGAACTCATTGCCGGAGTGGAGTACAATCATAACTATCTGCATGATGTCACCCTGAGTTATGACCACAATGTGGTGCAACGCGTCAACATCTACAGCGGTTATCTGCAGAACGAATGGCGCGACGACCGTTGGGGATTCCTCATCGGCTGCCGCATCGACAAAAACTCACTGATCCGCAATGCAATCCTGTCGCCGCGCGCAAACATCCGTTTCAATCCGTCGGATAATTTCAATTTCCGTCTGTCCTACTCCACCGGATTCCGCTCGCCGCAGGCTTATGCCGAGGATTTCCACGTGGCCGTGGTAGGCGGTGAGCGTCTGGTCACCGTTCTGGCTCCGGGTCTGACACATGAGAAAAGCAACAGTTTCAGCGGTTCGGCCGACATGTATCACCGTTTCGGCAATGTGCAGACAAATCTGATGATCGAAGGTTTCTACACCGACCTGCGCGATGTGTTCGCCCTGCGCAAGCTTGACGAACCCGACGATCAGGGCAATGCCGTGCTCGAGCGTTACAACGGTTCGGGCGCCACGGTGTGGGGCGTGAACGTCGAGGCGAAAGCCTCGTTTCCTGCAAGGGTCGACCTGCAGGCCGGTCTGACATGGCAGCGGAGCCGCTACAAAACTCCGGAATACTGGAGTGAGAACCCGGCGGTGGCTCCGGAAAAGCGGATGTTCCGCACCCCCGACCTCTATGGGTATCTGATGATAAGTTACAACATTACCCGCAGTTTCCGTGCATCGCTCAACGGCACCTACAGCGGTTCGATGCTCGTGCAGCACATGGAGGGATCTGGCACGCCGGTGGATGTGGCCGAGACAACGCCCGATTTCTTTGACCTCGGATTCAAGCTCAACTACGAGTTCAAGATAATGCACAGCGGATGCATAGACCTGGGCATAGGCATCTCCAACATCTTCAACAGCTATCAGAAACATTTTGACCAGGGGTATCTGCGTGATTCGGGTTACATCTACGGCCCGATGCTTCCGCGCAGCCTGTCGGCGTCCGTGCGGTTCCATATCTGATTTTTGATTTGAATTTTCCTGTGCAAATCGCGCGGATTTAGCGTAAATTGTGCTAAATTTGGATTTCAAACAAATAAGTAGCTGTAAAACATTAAACCAGCCTGTCGCATGTCGGTAAATAAAGTGATACTTGTGGGAAATGTGGGGAGGAATCCGGAGATAAAATATGTCGGGAGCCGTCCGTATGCCACCTTCTCGCTTGCCACGTCCGACCCCGCCTATACCACAGCACAGGGTGTGCAGGTGCCCGAACGCACCGAATGGCACAACATAGTGATGTGGGACCGCCATGCCGAGACGGCTGAACGCTACATCACAAAAGGCACAAAGCTATATATCGAAGGGAAATTGCGCACGCGGGCATGGCAGGACGCCAATGCCATAAAGCGGTCGGTTACGGAGATTGTGGTCGACACGTTCGACATCCTCTCCCGTCCGCAGCAATGATGCCGCCCGTACCGCAGCCGCAACACAGCATGTTGCCGAAAAATGACAATAAATTTATAAATTCACGATATGGAAAAAAGTAAAACCGCTATGCCGCCCGCACCCGAGGCGGAGGGATTCGCCAACGATGTGGATCCTGTGGAACTGCCCGAAAACGCGTTCCGCGAACTCGGCGCCGATGAGCAATACCGCCCGCTGATGCATCCGGCGCGCCAGTACCGTGAGGTCACGGTCTATTCCGTGCTGATGGGTCTGGTGCTCTGCGTCATCTTCAGCGCCGCGGCTGCCTATCTCGGGCTTAAGGTTGGGCAGGTGTTCGAGGCCGCCATCCCCATCTCTATCATTGCAGTGGGTCTGTCGAGCGCCCTGAACAAGAAGAATGCCCTCGGGCAGAATGTAATCATACAGAGCATCGGAGCATGCTCTGGCGTGATTGTGGCGGGAGCCATTTTCACACTTCCGGCTCTCTACATCCTTCAGGCCAAGTATCCCGAGATTTCGGTGAACTTCTTCCAGATATTCCTCAGCTCTCTGCTCGGCGGTGTGCTCGGAATCCTGTTCTTCATCCCCTTCCGAAAATATTTCGTGAAGGACATGCACGGCAAATACCCCTTCCCGGAGGCTACCGCCACCACTCAGGTACTCGCAAGCGGACAGACCGCCGGAGCTGCCGGCGGCTCACAGGCCAAGACTCTCGTCATAGCCTCGCTGATCGGTGGTATATACGACTATGTAGTTGAGATCTTCGGCTTCTGGGCCGGAACGCTCACAACCACGGTCGGGAGCTGGGGTGAAGCCATTGCCGCAAAGACAAAGCTTGTGCTGAGCTGCAACACAGGAGCCGCCGTGCTCGGTCTGGGCTACATCATCGGCTTGCGTTACGCCTTCATCATCTGCGCCGGTTCGTTCTTTGTGTGGTGGGTGATTATCCCCCTGATGGGAACATACGGCAATGCAGAGATTGCGGCCATGAGCTCCAACGAGATTTTCAGCAATTATGCCCGCATGATCGGTATCGGCGGTATCGCCATGGCCGGTGTCATCGGCATCGTCAAGTCGTGGCCCATCATCCGTCAGGCAGTCGGGCTTGCAGGCCGTGAGTTCAAGGGTGGTGCGGCAGCAGCCGAACGTCCGCAGCGCTGGCAGTGGGACATATCGATGAAGCACATAGTGTTCTTCATCGGTTTGGCCCTTGTTGCCGTGTTGCTGTTCTTCCGTTTCGGTGTCATCGACAGCTGGTGGCAGGCCATCATCGCATGGGTGGTGGTTACCCTTATCGCCTTCCTGTTCACCACCGTTGCGGCCAATGCCATCGCCATAGTGGGTTCAAATCCTGTTTCGGGCATGACGCTCATGACCCTTATCATAGCATCGGCCATCTTCGTGGCCATCGGTCTTAACGGAACTTCCGGCATTGTGGCCTCGATGGTTATCGGAGGTGTGGTTTGCACCGCACTCTCGATGGCCGGCGGCTTCGTCACCGACCTCAAGGTTGGATACTGGCTTGGCTCGACCCCACGCCGTCAGGAACAGTGGAAATTCCTCGGTACACTGGTGTCGGCAGCCACCGTCGGCGGTGTGATTCTGGTGCTCAACCAGGTGTACGGCTTCTCGGGTGAGAATGCCCTTGTGGCACCTCAGGCCAACGCCATGGCCAAGGTCATCGAGCCGCTAATGATGGGTGGCGACACCCCCTGGATTCTTTACATGACCGGCGTTGTTCTCGCTCTGCTGCTCAACTGGCTCGGCGTTCCGGCCTTGGCATTCTGCCTGGGTATGTTCATACCCCTGTCGCTCAATACACCGCTCCTTGTAGGCGGTGCCGTGGCATGGTTCGTGGGTAACAGCTCTAAGGACAAGAAAGTGAACGAGGCACGCCGCGACCGTGGCACACTCATCTCCTCCGGCCTCATTGCCGGGGGCGCCCTGTTCGGTGTGTTTGCCGCCCTTACCCGCTTCTTCGGCTATGAATATGTATGTGGAGTGTCGGCCGGCATGTTGCAGGTCTATGGCCTCATCGCTTATGCGCTCCTCATAGCCTACCTCTGGTGGTCCTCCCTCCGCGCCAAATAATCCCCTCGCCACCCTTCGGTAGCAGATTATTTGCCGCCCTCCGGACGCAAAAACTTCGCTACCAACAGACTGCATTGTCTGCACCCCATAAAACCCACAGGGCTGATTCTTCACTTGCGAGAATCAGCCCTGTGGGTCTGTTATTATGCCATAATATTAATGGTTTGTGTCACATCATTATATCGGACAATCGTTGGTTTTGTCTGAATAAATTCCTGTAGAATCAGATTAATTAATATGATGGAGAGTCAAGGACGGTTGGAAGAGAGTTCCAGCAATCCTTGATTTGGATTCACTTATTTGCATTATGGGCATAATGTCAAGATTCGGAACGTCAGGCAACTTTGTTCTGGAGATTCGTGCCCCGTTCGGCTGCTGATATGATACGGCTTGCTCAACTTCTGCCGGGAAATGGATTCTGCATGGTTGTTTTGCTGAATATAGATCAGACCCTATCCATATTGTCGGACAAAGAATTTCTACGATATTATTGGCAAATGTGGATTGGGCGTATTGGCTGTTTGCCATGGCATCGATAATGTCCTGTATGGAAGCGTCAGGATATTCTGCAAGCATTTCTCCTTCTATATTGCTGATAATTAATTCTTTGTTGATTGGGCTTGGTGTAAAACCGGAACGTTGTGGCGTTACAAATACATACCCATCATAGATGTGGAACTGTATCAGAGCCATGTCTGCGAGGGCTCCTGTTGTGTTCTGCTCAGCATAGGGGCATGCGGTCTGTTTCGACCACGGTTTATCGATGGCATAAAGTGTCGGATCGGTTCTGGATTGATAA
The DNA here is from genome assembly GCA_900540205.1 of uncultured Porphyromonadaceae bacterium. Classification (GTDB taxonomy): domain Bacteria; phylum Bacteroidota; class Bacteroidia; order Bacteroidales; family Muribaculaceae; genus UBA7173. Next base: position 24,875 of record UQER01000009.1, read on the forward strand.
AGGTCTACATTCCAGGAATTGTCTGCAGCTGCTGCCGGCGCTCCTTCCTCCAGCACGCCGGCTATCCAACCGTCTTCGAAGAGAGTCTGGCCGAGATATGTCCATTTGTCAGGAGAAAAGTCCTTGATGTATAGATTGTCGGAGGCAGATCCGATAACATTGCCGTCAGTGTCAAAAAGCACAGATACCACTCTCAAATCGCCTGAGAGAGAAGTGTTGAGAATGAAGGAGCCTTCCCGGGAGTTATTGCAGGATACAGGCGTAATCTGTCCGGAGTTTTCCACTATGTAATCAACTGCACTCTCAACACTCAGCTCCGTGACAATGGATTTTATATTGTCAGCCTTGTGTCTGGCCTGAGTGTACTTCACAATGACATCTTTGGTTCCATCGCCTTTGTCTGCAATTTCGGTTACTTTTGTTGTAATGGGTGCGACATAAGGTTTGTCAAACTCAGGACCTTCATGTACGAAATACTCGTTGCCAACGATGTAATATCGACCTGGAATCTCTTTGGGGTAATATATCACATGGAGTTTCATTACTCCGTTTTCAGGCGAATAATAACTCGGCTCGGTGGGAATCTGACGGATATTCTCGGAAAACCAGTCTGTTGTGGCAACACAAAGCGTATTTCCGTCACCTACATCAGTTGTCATCTCCGTTTCAGGGATATATACATCTATATTGTTGTCGGCATTGCGGTTGTAAATATTGTCGGCTGTGACAACGATTGCGTCCGGTGCGCCTATAGTTATGCGGTAAGTTGCACCCATTACTCCCTCTGAAGGATTGTATCTTACGGACAGGTCAGCAGGGTAATCACCGGCATAGAGAATGCTATGCAGTTCTCCTGACGTTACTTCTGATTCTAATCCGGAGAACTCGTATATGGTGAAATAATTTGAGGAAACGGCAGTTGCGTCACCGATTATATTTCCCTCGAAATCATATGCCTTATATACTATCATTACGCCGCAATGCTCCGCATCCGGTTCAACCGTGAAAATGGTGGCTGGATTATCGGAAATAGAAAATCTGGTGCCACCTTCGCTGTTGAGCTTTTCTGTGAGACGGGTTTGAAGATTGTCATCATATCCGGCAACGGCATCCCAGCAGGCCTCGATATGATCCACAATACCATCGTATGTAGAAGCCTGAATGTTTGCGGAAAATTTATTGTTGTCGGTTGTGATTTCATACTTGAAGTTAACCGGGGCATAATAAGGTGCCGTAATGTATTCAACTGCGGCTGAACTGAATGTCTTGCCGTCTTGATAATCAGGGGCGTAATACACCACATCAAGACGCATCAGATAGTATGAGTCGTAATACGACAGCTTTCTGGCCACGTATTCCTGGCCAAGCACATCGGCATTGTAGTGATCGGCGTCTGCAATCCATATCTCGCCGTACTCCGGGTGATGGTAGCCGGTTGACTGGCATGGAATTTCCAGGTTAACCCCGGCGTATGTCTGGACACCTCGTAGAGTAATGGATCTGCATCCGTTGCCCCAGCCTGAGATGACAATCGTGTGGTCTGTAGGATTGTTGGCCACATATCGGTCCGTCACTTTGACATTGTGGTCAATATTTGTGAATAACGACTTATGGTACCACCGGGCATTGTCCCAGAGGTTTTCGGTCAGATAATTGTCAACGGGTGTTTCGGGGATTTCCTCAAGTTGGAGAAAACTGAATTCATCCACAGCGTCGGTATCGATATATCTCACAGTGCCATCCTTCATCTCTACCTTCATAATGATGGTCTGTGCACAGACCATCAGCACGGTCAAAGACAGCAGTGACAATAGAAGTTTTTTCATATTAAAAATGTGTTGAGTAGTGAAGAAGGTGTTTGTTATTCGTTCCAGTTGCCGGCCGGCCCATAAACCGGGAGTGCAGATTCTTGTTCATAGTCGAAGCCTTCCACTTGGGGAGCGACTTTAGGATAACGGCAGAGCATGAACTTGGAATTGCCACGGATACGCAGGATATAACGGTCAGGTACAGCCTCATCGCCGAAGCGGTCCATGTCGAGCTGCAGGCGCAGTTTGTCAAAGTACACAAGGCCCTCGCCCCAGAACTCGGCACGACGCTGCCAGATGATTTCGTTCTGGAGCGTCTTGGCATCGGTGGCTTGGCAAGAATAGCCCGGATTACGATAAGTGGCAACAAAATCGGTAAGAACATTGCGTGCCTCATCAACATTTCCAGACATGGCCAGACCTTCTGCCCGGATGAGATACATCTCCTCTATTCGCATCAAAGGGATATCGGATGCAGGAACCGGATGCACCACCCGCCCCTGATAGTTGTCGAATTTAACGTTGAGATATGGCATACGGGGAGTCTCGTAAGACAAATTGACAACCTTCTGTTGGGCCGGAGTGAGGTTCTTGTTTTTACCGGATTCATCGGTAAACCACATGCGCCGCACATCATTGCCTTGCGCCTCAAGATACTGATGGAGCGCTTTTCCGCAGCATTTGGGCACGGCGAAATTGCAGTATCCTCCATCGAATATCGAACAGATCTGCGAGGTAAAATTACAAACATTATTTTTGGTGGATGCATCGTCGGGATTAATGGTAATAGCCCACATCCAGTTGCCGAGCTTTGCATCGTTGAAACCTGGATAGGCAGCGGCAGCAGGCAGAAGCGGGCGCCCTGAGGATGCCTCTATCGCCATGGAGGCATCAGCTGCAGCGTCGGCGTAGCGGTGCATCGTCAGCTTGTAGCGGGCACGAAGGCCATAGGCCGCCCCCAGGTTGATATACCGCTTTGCCACGGTCACGTTGATGTGCGCGGGATCCATGGATATCTCCTTCAGATTGTCTATTGCAAGATTGATGTCGGCCAAAATGGCGGAATACACATCTTCAACCGTTGAAAGCGGATATGTGCCGTCGCGTCCGGAGTTTTCCGGAAGAATGACTATCCCCGGGGCTTGCGGCGCAAAATGGTAGTTGGGGGCATACATCTGCACCAGATTCCAATATGCCCATGAACGTAGGGCATGTGCCTGAGCCAAAAGCAGACGGCTTTCTTCTGACGAGGCGGCGTGGTTGCTGATTATCGAATTGCAGCCGTGAATAGTGGAGTACATCATGGCCCACATATAGCCTGTCGGATGATATAGCGGTGACTGGGTATTGAATATGCACCATTCTCTAAACCAATTGTAGCCGCTGTCGGGGACGTTCATATCCTCTGTCATACAGTCGAGCCCTATCAGGATGCCTCCGTAGCCGATGGCGAAATGGCCATTGTAAAACGTGAGAATTTCTTTCAGAAAATCGAAGCGTTCATTGACTAACGTGTAAAGCTCGCTGCCGGTATCCACGCCGCGTGCAAACGAGATTCGGGCGATGTCGTCGGCAGGTATGTAGTCAACGATTCCATCGTTGTATTGTATCCGGACAACTTCGCGGGGATCTGCCTGGGCGAAAATACCTGCGGTCAGTGCGATGGCCGTTGTAATTGTTTTAAATGTATTGTTCATAAGTATAATCTAAATCATTAAAAAACCTGTGTGTCTGTTTAGAGCGATAACTTCGTGACAAACTTACCGATACGGACAATATAGACGCCATGCCCGACAATGTTACGGCGCAGTGAGAATGCCCCGTCGGCCGATGCTTCCGAAAAGACTCTGTTACCGGAGATGTTGTAAATTTCCACGGCAGCATTGTCAGCGATGCCGGTGAAAACAACGGCTTCTGCACCGATTTTTACACAAATGGCATCTCCGGGATTTGCATCGGTTTTGGTGATACCGGAATATTTGTCCTTTTCGCCGTAATCACAGGATTGCACATCGTCAAACGATATTGATACAGGCTCTGCTGTCGGGTCGGCCTTTACTTCGACGGTTATCGAGCGGTCATCATTAAAGGTCAGTTCCGGTTCATCTTCGAGGAGCAGTGTAATTACCCCATGCGAAGCAGTGTGGATATGCAACGCCGTTATGGCTGCGAAAGATGCCGACGCGCATATCATGAATGTGATAATGAAAAACAATAACTTTTTCATAGAAGAAATATATGATTGTGAATATTATGAGAGTTACCCGGATAATGGCCTGATTGTACGCGCTTAGGTATTTGAATGGTTTTCACGGTAATACATAAAGAGCACCTTGCAAAGGTATAAACAAAGTTTCATTTTACCCCCCCTATTAGTTAAAGATTGTTAACAAGGTGTGCTTCTCCAGTTTAACATACTGTCACCAGTTTAACATACTGTCAGATGTGTTTTCACGGCATGCTGCAAGTCTATGGCCTCATCGCCTATGCGCTCCTCATCGCCTACCTCTGGTGGTCCTCCCTCCGCGCCAAATAATCCCCTCATTCTTTTCTCTTAGTATATTTCCCACCGCCATCAGGCGGCATAGTTCATAAAACCATAAAAAACACAGGGCTGATTCTTGCAAACGAAGAATCAGCCCTGTGTTTGTGTTTCCTGGCAGATGCGTTCTGCAAGTGAATTCATGGCGAGGCAGCTTTGGCGGGATAATGGTGTGGGGAGGTCGGCGGAGATGATGAGCATGCGGCCGGTCTCACATAGGTTGAAGTCTGAGCCGGAGGGTTTGTAACGGGCATCCATCTGTTCGTTTGTTATCACGATGAAACGGGAGCCGAGGGCTTCCGCTTCTGTGCGGATGGCTTTCTCTGCGGGGGAGATAAATGGCGAGACAAGCACGCCGCCATTGGCAGCCGTATACAGCCACTGGGACTTCAACCGGTGGTTTTCCTCATCCGAGTAGTGCCGATGCACCAGCACTTGTTGTTTGAAGGGATACTCCAACAGTTGGAAATTGCCATAGGCATGATAGCTCTTGCCTCCGATTTCGAGCGCGTTGACGCGTCTGAAATGTTCCGGGTATCGTTGCCTTACGGCCAGCCGACGAGGGTTGTCGCGGATATATTGGTATAAAGTTGCCAACTGGCCTTCGTGCATTAATATCCTGTCATGAAATCCCGGTTCAAATACAACCAGATCCGGCGATTGGTATTCTTCCCGTACTTTACGGGTAACGGTTGCCTTGATTGCCTGAACGATTTCTCCGAGTGTCCGTCTCATAGGGCGGGTTACAAACAGCAAGAGGTGGAAATGATCAGGCATAAGCCCGAATTCAAGTATCCGTATTTCAGGATTATGCGATGGGGTGTCCCTGATTGCGTCAATTATTATTTTGCCGGCGGCAGATGAGTCGATATATGCCTGGGTTAAATCTTCGGGGATGATGAGGCGGCCGAATGTGGGCGCTGCGGCATGCTTGTTGGCAGTCACCATGTAGATGCACCTGGCATGGTAGTCATGCCATGGTGCCCTGCGCCGCCCGTTAGGGATGGTGGCTTTCCAGTAGGGAGGCTTTGGAGAGGGAGTGGCCATTTTTGCGTGGGGTTAGTTTGGGGGTGTTTGGTTGGTTTGGTTTGGGGCAGTTTGGCTGGTTGGGTTTGGCTGGTTAGGTTAATGGCCGAGCTCGGCCATTAACTGGACTGGGCGGGTGAGGGCGGCCAAAGGGGAGGGGAGGAAGAGGCCGGGGGTGAGGGCGCGGGAGGCGAGGGCGGCGGTGAGCTGGGGGCGGAAGGCCATGGCTACCGAGCCGACGAAGTTGACGGGGTGGCCTTCGGGGTAGATCAATAGGTTACGCTCTACGAACAGGGAGGCTCCTCGTTCAATGATGCCCGCTATGTGGGGATGGCTGATGTGTTCGCTTGCAAACGGCGCGAGAGAGGCCAGAAAGCGGTTGGGAGCGGTATCAATGGAGGGGTCGGGACGATATACGCGGCGGATTATTTCGTCGGCATCGAGGCGGAACCGCTCTGTGAATTTCTCAGCCAGTGCGGCCGGGAGAAGCCCTTTGATGAAATCGGCGGCTATCTGCTTCCCTATCCATGCTCCGGAGAATTCATCGCCAAGGATGTAGCCTCCGGGCGAGGCGTTCAGAATGATAGCGTTCCCATCGTAGAAGCATGAGTTGGCGCCTGTGCCGAGAATAGCCACTATTCCGGGGTTGTTGCCGAGAACGGCGCGGCAGGCACCGAGCATGTCGCTTTCCACGATAATCCTTTCAGCGCCCGTGACTGCCTGCAAGGCTTCGCGCATGGCGGCAAGGGGCTGCGCGCCCCGGCATCCGGCTCCGTAGAATTCCACTTCGGTCACTTCGGCATGTGGCGGCAATTGGAACTCAGCACGCAGTCTGCGCAGCAGTTCATCGGCTGTCATCACCGACGGGTTCAGTCCGCCGGTTGTGAATGTGTGTATCCGGTCGCCGTCAATCAGCGCCCAACTCACTTTGGTGCTCCCACCGTCGGCTATCAGTTTCATTTGTAAAGATGGTATTTCTGTTTTGTGTTCTTGAACTCCTCCACTCCGTTGTGCCATATGGGGAGAATGTCGGCCACCTTGTGGCGTTTGAAGAATGCCGGGCGCAGGGTGGCATTGCCTGTCACCTTGTCGAACATCCCGAAGCGTGCGGCGGATGCGGCAGCCGACGCTTTGTGAGCCGGATAAAGCCGTGCCAGCTCCTGCATTGCGTAGAATTGAATGAGCGTCAGTTCCGCACGGTCGAAGTCAGTGACCACCACTTCCACACCTCCAAGATCAGAGCCTTTGGCGAACCCATAATAGGGCCGGTAGTTGATAGGGCGGAACCGCACGCCAGGCAGATTCAGGGCATTGAGCGCTTCGGCCAGTTTGTGGCTGTTGATCCAAGGCGCTGCGAATGTGCGGAACGGCAGGGTGTAGCCCACGCCGATGGAGATATAATCCAGTTCGCCGGCGATACCGGTGGCAGGATAATAGATGGCGGTTTCGGCCGAGGGGATATGAGGTGACGGCAGTACCCACGGCAGTCCGGTTGACGGATAGAGCATACTGCGGTTCCATCCCTCCATCGGCACTACTGTGAGATGCAGCTTGTCGGCATTCTTTATCATCCTCTCGCCTTTGAGCATCTGGGCAAGTTCTCCCGGTGTGAGCCCGTAGAGGTAGGGGATGGAGAACTGTCCTACAAACGAGCGCATGTCGGGCTGCACGGGTGCGCCCTCCACCTTGTTGCCTCCGAGTGGGTTCGGACGGTCGAGCACCATGAACTCTTTCCCGAGTGCCGCACACTGTTCCATGGCAAGCCCCATGGTGGAGATGAACGTGTAGGAGCGGCAGCCGTTGTCCTGAATGTCATAGACAAGCACATCCACATCCTTGAGCATGGCGGCTGTGGGTTTGCGTGTGGCTCCGTAGAGCGAATAAACCTTTATTCCCGTCAGGGCGTCGGTGGTGGGTGCCACTTTCTGTCCGGCAGGGATGTCGCCACGCACACCGTGCTCCGGGGCGAAAAGCGCCACCAGCTCCACTTCAGGCGCCTCGTTGAGGATGTCGATGGTGGAGCGCAGGTTGCTGTCCACTCCGGTAGGATTCGTTATGAGGCCCACGCGTTTGCCGCGCAGAGCCTCGAAACCGCTGTCGCGCAGCGTCTCGATGCCTGTGCGTACCTGAGCAGCGGAGTTTAGGGTGCCCGCTGATACAAGCAGCAGTGCGGTCAGAAGGATAAGGCGGAAGGAGTAAGGGGCAGTGTGTTTCATTTGTTGTCAGGAAGTTTTTTGCCGAACTCGCGGTCGACATGAATCAGGTAACATACTCCGATTGTGGCAATGCAGCACACCATTGTCCACACGAAGAAGGTGCGGTAGCTGAATGTGTCGGCAATCCATCCGGCGGCCATTCCCGGGAGCATCATTCCGAGAGCCATGAAGCCTGTGCAGATGGAGTAGTGGGCTGTTTTGAACCGGCCGTTAGAGAAGTAGATGAGATAAAGCATATAGGCGGTGAAGCCGAAGCCATAGCCGAACTGCTCGACAAACACGCACACATACACCTCCCAGATGGCCGACGGCTGTATGTAGGCCAGATAGACGAACGTCAGGCATGTGAGCGACATGCTCCAGGCCATGGGGTGAAGCCAGTGCCGCAGGCCGTTGCGTGCTGCCACAAGGCCGCCGACAATGCCTCCGAGCATTAGCCCGATCACGCCTACGGTGCCGTAAACGATGCCCACCTGGTCGGCCGACAGACCCAGGCCTCCGTTCTCCACGGGGTCGAGCATGAACGGTGTGATCATCTTCACGAGCTGTGCCTCGGGCAAGCGGTAGAGGAGCATGAAAAGGATTGCGATGCCTGCTTCGGGTTTGCGGAAGAAGCTGACGAAAGTCTCCACAAACTCACGCAACGTGTCGGAGGCCGACCGAGGAGAGCGCATGGCATCCGCTTCCGGACGTGGAAGCGATAAACTGTGATACGATGCCACAAGGGCGAAAAATGCGGCAAGGATGCCGAACACCACAATCCATCCCGCCTTGGGTTGCGCCCATGCCTCGCTCACGTTGGCCGCCACAACCACCAGCACCCCCTGGCCGATGATCATTGATATGCGGTAGAACAGCGAGCGGATGCCCACGAATAGGCTTTGCTGATGCTGTGTGAGTGCGAGCATGTAGAACCCGTCGGCGGCGATGTCGTGGGTTGACGAGGCGAACGCCATGAGCCAGAACAGGGCCAGGGTGGCCTGAAAAAATCCGGAGGCGGGGAGAGCGAACGCCACGGCAGCCATGGCCACGGCTATGGCCCACTGCATGGTCAGCACCCACCAGCGCTTTGTGCGGATGATGTCGACAAACGGGCTCCAGAACGGCTTGATTACCCACGGCAGGTAGAGCCATGCGGTGTAGAAGGCAAGCTCGGTGTTGCCGATGCCGAGACATTTGTACATCACCGTGCTGATGGTCATAACGGCCATGTAGGGGAGCCCTTCGGCGAAATAGAGGGTCGGCACCCACCACCAGGGGCGCCGCGATGAGGTCATATCGTTTTTCATTCGTAGATTTTTGTCAGTATGGATTTAGGGAAATAGTGTTGCAGGATTTCACGGGCGCTGTAACCCTTTGCGCCCATCACGGCCGCGCCTATCTGGCACAGCCCCACGCCATGGCCCCAGCCGCGTCCGCGGAGGATGAAACGGCCGTCCGCATCGCGTGTAACTTCAAAGTTCGAGCTGCGCAGGTGCGATTCCGACAGCCATCGCCTTATTTCAAGTTCCTTGCCCACAACCATGGTGCGCCGGCTCCCCCTGACGAGCAGTCTGACTATGCGTCCCGACTCGCCGCTGGTGAGTGGCCGGAGTTCCTCGATGTCGCCGAAATCCACCCCCGACCGCCGTGCTATGAGCCCGGAAAGCTCTGCGGGTGTGTATGCTGCCTCCCATCGGTAAAAATCGGGGGCTTCGCGGTCGTAGCCGTTGAGCACCTGGTCAAGAATCTCGGTGTCGGTGGTGTCGCAGAACGGATCGTCAACAGCTTCAAGATATGGATGCGAAGCATCTTCCCAGCAATTGCCGAATGTCTCGCTTCTGCCTCCGCAGCATTTTGAAAAACGGGCGTCGCATATCTCGTCGCCGTAAGTGAGCACCATTCCGCGTGTGGCATCCACGGCTGCCTCCACAGCCGGCGATGTCTGGCGTGTAAGCCCTTGGTAACGTTGGCAATGGTCGTCGGCACACACATCGAAAAGCGTGTGGTCCTCACGGTCGTGCCAGCAGCACAGTTCATCGACGGTCTGCCCGTCAACCTCTGTGGAGAAGGTCCGCCTTGTAAGACCGCAGGGATGTTTGCCCACATCGTGCAGCTGCCTGAGCAGCCAGCTGCGCGACACTACCGCATGCGCACGCAGCAACGCTTCCGAGGCGTTGGCACTCATTTCGGAGGATATCACGCTTTTGAGGTAGGATTCCAGGCCGATGACGTTGATGGCTATGAGTTTCCCCTGGTCGGCTATGATGCGTAGCTGTCCGCTGAAAAGCTGGTCCTCGTTGCGTTGCCAGTGGAATCCGATGCCGATGGGAACATCGATAAGTTCGAACGGAGCTTCAGGGGCAAACCGGAGCACCGGGCTGCACTCGCCGTCGCATTCTACACCGTTGCCGGTGCTGTCCGGGCGTGCGGTTTTCACGGGTTCGCCGGGCAGGCGGAACTTTATTTCAGGAGCTGTGACGATGCCGACGCTTATGGTCGGCTCACTGTTTGGAAATGTCATGGAGGGTGTCAGGTTTGGGGATAACACGTCTGGTCAATCAGCGCTTCGAGATGGGCAGGGGTGAATTTGTGGTGGAAATCATCTGGTGACGGGAGGATAATAACGCCGCCGAGGTCGACAGAGGCCGGTGACACAAGAATCTCGTCCTCGCCCGTGCCGTAGAAATCCGGACGGTGCGCTTTGCGTGGAATCACGACAACACGGATTCCCGTCGGCTCGCCGTTTTCCCCCTGGCATGCGGTGCAGAGCACATTGAGGGGAGTTTCCTCATGCGGAGGTTCTGCCGCAGGCACTGGAAGCTGTCCGATGAGTGTGCGGAACCATCCGGTGGCTTCGGCAATGTCGGTGAATGTGTCGGTGAACACCCTGAAAGGGAGTGGTTCGCCGTTTTCGATGTATTGAATCAACGGCAGCCTATGGCGCTCCACCGCCTGAAAGTGCATGTGGTCGGGGGCGGAAGCTCCGCAGCGGGGCCCGTTGTAGAACAATGCCAGGCCGGGCAGTTTGAGTGCAAGCGCCGCCATGTGTGCGAATGGGGCGCAGTTGTCGGCGGTGATTAGCTGGGGCGTATGGGCAGCCGCAGGGATGGTGAAGTGTACCGGAAAAATCGGGAACGGATTGACCAGAAGCAGATAACCGTTACCGATGTTCAGCTCCATCTGTTCGGGCGGCCGGTTCGCTTTGCATAGGAAGCAGGCTCGCTTTTTGATTGAGCCGCTGTCAATTTTCGCTCCGGTGGATGCTATGCGTGCCGGATTGAACTGCAGGGTGAATGTGGTGTGGTGGAGTTGCATCTCACGCGTCTCCACGTTTTCCAGTGCTTTGAAATTTGTGGCAGCCAGCGGCCATGCTTCAAGCTGGCGTTGCAGGAGCACCATCGCCTCGGGAGTGGAAATGTTGAATTCTTCCATGGTCATCTTCCGGCTCAGTGCGAGGATGTTGAGGATGATTCGCAGTTCAGGCGGATGCGGGCTTCAAGCTCGATGGTGCGCAGCCAGTCCTTGTAGGTGTTGTTGGCGTTCACCTTTTCAACCGAGAGGTCGGCATCCGAATTCCCTTCCCAACGGCGGCACAGATACAGCGAATCGTAGATGCGCCCGATGCGCCATGTGCGGCTGATGTTCAGGCCGATTCCGTAATCCTCGCCATAACTTACATTGTGCATCCCGATTTGGCGGAACACGGGGGTATAGAATGCCCTCGGGGCGCCGAGACCGTTGATGCGCAGGGCGTTGTTGGCTCCGTTCGCGTCGGTCCATTCCTTGTGGTCAATCAGTCCCGGGGGGATGGGATTTCCGTTGAAGTCCACGAGTTCATAGCTCCCTATCACCATTGCGCAACGTTCGCGGCGGAAGGTGTCGACGATGCGCTGGAGCACGTCGGCCGATTTGTAGAGGTCGTCGCTGTCGAGTTGCACGGCGAAGCGGCCGCAGCAGCTATGGTTCACGGCAAGATTCCAGCACCCGCCGATGCCGAGGGTAGTGGATTCAGGTATTACGTGAATTACGCGCGGGTCGGATGCTGCCAGTTCTGAAAGGATATCTGTGGTTCCGTCGGTGCTGTGATTGTCAACTACGATTACGTTTAAGCTGAACTCAGGCGTCTGGGCCAGGGCGGAGCGCACGGCATCGGCGATGGTGCGGGCACGGTTGCGTACAGGGATGATTACGGATGCCTCAACCGGAAAGTCCTGCTCGTCAGGGTTGATTGTGGTACGTGAAGCCGGTAGACGGGCACCTATGCGTTCAAGAATCAGCGTAAAAGCGCGCTCGAATTCTAACTGCACCTCGCGGTTGCGCGGGTCTACGTAGTCAAACTGCTTCTCGCCGCTTTTGCGGGCATCGGTCTGCCCAACGGTGTAGAGCGGTTCGGGGATGCGGACTATTGCGCCGGCGTTCCCGCGTGCCATGGCGAACCAGAGCCAGCAGGCATACCATGCCGAGAATTTCAGCTCAGACAGTTCCGGGGCGTTCAGGAACGCAAGCAGACGCGGTGCGTCCACAGCAACCACGGCACCGAAGTCGAAATCGTTGCGCGACGAGCCCCGCTGCATATTGATTGTTGGGTGAGCAGCAACGCGGCCGTCGGCAAGGCGTTCGCGGTAGTCGCTGTAAACAATGGCCGCGCCGGAGTCGAGCAGCATGCGCAGCATGCGCTTCTGCCCGTCGGGGTCGAATTCAAGCGGTTTCGGGGTGCCGTCGTGGAAATGCAGGAGCACATGTTTTTCCGATTTCGGCAGAGCGGCGAGTGAACCGGAAAGCTGGCGGGTGGTGCAGAGGCGCGGTAATTCTATGGTTTGCATGGTGTCAGTATGTCGTTAAGGAATGAGGAAATGCAGAATGTCGGCCATTAGGCGGTTGCGCGACTTCTGCGATTCAATTGTCTCGAAGGGGAAACCCATGGCCACGGAGCGGTAGCTCCCTGTGCCTCGGTTGGTGTTGAAAGCGCGGTCGAACGCCACGCCGGCCGACAGGCCGTTTTCATCGTAGCGCATTATGGTTGATGCGCCTGTGCCGGTGGGGCGGATGGCGTCGGGCGATTCCACCGCATAGCTTTCAGGCGTGGGTGTTACGGCGAAACTGAACCGCTCCTGCCAGCCGAACGGCTTGAATGGGGAGGGTACCATCGACACCTTGCCGTCGACGGTGCCTTTGCCGAGCTGCCAGTCAAAGCCCAGGAGGTTGTTGGCGAAATCGCGGTCAAGCTGGCGGGTGGTCTCGTCGGAGTGCGGATTGTCGAGCAGGTCGGTGGCTATGAACGCCCCGCTGACAAACAATGCGCCACCCTGCATGCAATGTGCCTCAAGCCGCTGCTGCAGCTCACGGGGAAAGCTCTTGAACCGTGTGCCGCGAGAGCCGTTGCCAGGGGCAATCTCTTTCTGCTTGCCGAGGATGAGGTCAACCACCTTGGGTTTGCCTGCCGCTCCGATAGGATTGAGCGTCGGTTCGGAGGCGAAGGCAGCCACGCTTTCCGATACGAAACCGTAGCCGGCCGCTTTTATCGACAGTCCGTGGAGATAGGCGAAGTCGCGGGTGTTGCCGGCTGTGATGATTTTTTCAAGATTGCCGCGCGAGGCACCGAATCCCGGGGCCTCGTTGCTGATGTACGACGAGGCGGGGCGGAAGTCGTACTGCGAACCGGTGGTGATGATGTCGCATACATCGGGCACGCCGCCATCGGCGTTGTAGTTGAATCCCGAGAACTCTGTGGTGCTGAATGTGTCGGGTGCCGAGATGCGGGTGAATCCGTTGACGATGTTGACTGCCGTTTTCCCTGCGCCCATGTTGCAGAGTGCGAGCACCTCGGAGGGGAAACTCATGCCGCCGTCGTTGGTGGCCACGATGCGGAACGAATGGATACGGTTGTCGGTTATGGTGGTTTCATAATGAGGCTCGCTCACCACGGCCACGTCGCGGAACGCTCCGTTGTCGGTGCGCTGCTGCACTATGTAGTTCTTTGAGAATGCCGACGGTTCAAGAGGGTCCGGTGTTGGTGTCCACGACAGGGCGTAACGTCCCTGCCCCTTGTCGCGGATAGCGAACGTGGATGGCGGGAGGGGCTGCACCGTGTAGCGTGTGTTGTAGCGGCGCGCAAGGAAACGGAGCGCCCCTTTGTAGACGGCTCGCGCCACATCGAAGCGGAACGCCGGGTCGAGGGCGAACTTCATGTCGTCGAAATTCTGGTGCGAGAGTGTCTCGATAATCATGGCTGGCACTTTGGTTTCGCGTATTTCGTAGTATTTGCGGTCGCGTACTCCGCGTGAGGTCCAGCCCGGATTATGGAGGGCGCGAACGTCGGCCACCACCTGGTCAATGACGGTCTCCGTGAGGTCGCGTGCGTCAAGGCGCGTGCGTCCGTCGCCGAGGAGGTTGCCGCTGTCGGTGGAATATATGCCGAGGGTGCCCACCACCGATCCGTCGTCGGTGGTTCCGGCATCGGTGTGAAATGCCAGCGCCATGTCGACGGGGATGTTCAGCCCGGCGCTGTCGGGAAGCATCGGCGAACCACCGGCAAGATAATTTACCCACAATGCGCGGCATTTGTAATCGTCGGTATAGTCGTTTGTCCCGTTACTCTCGGTGTAGACTTTCGGTGGCATGCCGGCCCATTGCAGCCAGTAGCGTGCTCCTTCGGTGAAGCGGGGGCCGCAGGACACTTCGGCCGGCAGGCTTTCGCGGCCGCAGCTTTTCGGGGCGCGCGCCACATTGCCCATGCCGCCGCCGATTTTCACGGCGTCGGCAGAGACCACGCTGTCATCTTCGTCCGAGATGTTCGACAGCGTGACGATGGGGCGCGAGGGCTTGCCTTCTGCGAGGTCGAAATGCCCAAGGTAAATCCATGTCCCGCCGCCCATCTGCTGGTTCACGGTGATTTCGGTCGAGCCGCCGAGATGGTTCACCGTGTAGCGGGCGTCGGTGGCGCTGTTGGGGTAGGACCGGTAGGACACATAAACGGCGTAGCGGCCGCGTTGTTTTATGTCGGCTGTCCAGTTGGCGGTTGACTGGCGGTCTGTGTCATCGGAATCCACGGTTTCCACCGTTTCAGATGTCCCGCTGGTGAAAGGGTTCTCACCGTCGGTTATGGTGCCCCCTTTGTGGGCGAAGCCGCCTCCTTGCGAGGTCTCTTTCCAGTGGTGACGTCCGTTGGTCATGTAGAAATCTCCGCCTTTCCACCCGTCGGTGTCAATAATCAACTCGTAGGTGGACAGGTCGCGTTCGCGCGGCGACATCACATAGGCGCCGGCATTTTCGAGCATCGGAATGAGATAGGGGAGCACGAATCCCTGGGCAAGCAGGTCCTCAACGGTGCCGAACAGCCGGGGGCGCTGCCACCGCCATTGGGTCTGCCCCTGGTCATAATATTTTCCGTGGCTCTGCCATACGGCGATAACGCGGTTGTCCAGACCTTTTGTAATGGGGGTTGGACGCTCGAATGTGATGAATGGATCCGTTTCCTGCAACGGGCCGGAAGCGGTGGGCGTTTTCATCACAACGCGTGTAACCTTTGGACGTTTGCGGTGTTTGCGTTTTCGGCGCTTCGCATCGGCGTCGAATGCGGTGCATAGCATGACCGCCATAAGTAACAATGCCAATAATTTGTGGAGTTTCATGTCAAAGTAGTAGGTGTGATAAGAATAATCGTGTTGTAATCAGAGGGGTGTGGCGGCATCCGTCAGCGTTGCAGCCAGGTGTAGTTGCGGCGTGAGGCTCTGCCGCAGGTGAGGCTGTAGCGGAGTGTGCGTATCCAGTGCCAGAGCATGAGCCAGGGGGCTGTGAACGCATTTAGCCGTATTCCCATGGCGTCGGCGGTCTTGCGCCACGACAACCCCAGAAGCCACCACAATGCAACGGCGAGGAGAAGGAAAATGCATCCGGGCAGAGCGTTGGGAAGGGAGAAAACTATCCCTGTCACCGTGGCGGCGAGCCATAGCCACAGCATGAACGACGAGAATCCGAAAAGCCGCGACGATCCTTTAGGGAGGAAGCGGGCGGTGAAGCTGTGGCGCAGGCGCATCTCGTTGAGCTCACGTGAGGGGTTTGAGTAATTCACCTCTACGATGGAATCGCCGGTAAGCACAACCGCGCAGTTGTCGGGCGTGACAATCTGCCGGATGAACAGGTCGTCGTCGCCGTGGCGCATGGTGAGCGATTTGGAGAACCCTTTGGCTTCGAAGAACAGCTCGCGTTTGTAGCCGATGTTATATCCGGTGCCGCGGTAGGGATGTTCAGACAGGGCTGCCGAAAGCCATATGGCTTCGGTCTGCGCCATGTCAAAGCGGTCTGCGGCATGCTTTAGTCCGGTGATGTGTGCAGTTCCGAGCGATACGCCGAAGCCCTGTGCAAACGGTGTGGCCATCGCCTTTAGCCATGTGGCCGACGGGATGGTGCATTCGGCAGTGGTGAGTACAACGTATGGATGTGATGCGGCCTTTACGCCGAGCGATATGCCGAGCTTTTTGCGGCTGAGGTTGCGTGCCTTGTCGGGCACGAACGTTATGTGCAGGTTCTTGTGCGTGTTGGCCAGAAGATTGACCACATCAGTGGTGTCGCTTGTCGAGCCGTCGTTGATTACGATGACTTCAAATGCCGCAGGATACTCCTGGCCGAGAATCTGCGGGAGGATGCGCGCCAGGCCGCGTGAATTGTCGCGTGAATGCACTATCACCGATACCGGAGGATAGGCCGAATCTTCGGGCCGGGCCTGGGATTGCGCGCGGTGGCGGGAAATGAGGTTCAGACGCCCGGCATAGACAGTGAGCAGCCATGCTATGGCCGCCACGGCAACGCCGGCGCATATCCATACGATTGTGAGCAGATTGGAAAATGAGAAATAGATGTAGCCTATTGACATTGTGGAACTAGGATGGTCTGTGGTGACTATGCGTAATTACACCTTTAGGCTGACATACATCCATAGCCTGACCGGTAAATGTCTGTGCTGACAGCCTGAAGAAGAAATGTAGTGGAGAAAAAGCAGGGATGTACATACAAAATTACGCGTTTCTGTTCTATCTGCCAAGAAAATCTCAGTAACTTTGTGGCCAAACTCAGAAGTCATTTAAACTTTTTCTTAAATGGCTCCATGAGATTTCTTCTTCAAGAATTCGGCCTGTTATTGGCTGCGTTTAACCTTATTTTCGGTCACGATGCCCGCATCGCTCCCTCAAATTCGGTTAAAATCCGCTCAAAAACAGTCTCAAATTCTTTTCGAAGAAAAAGTTTAAATGACTTCATTGCTCGAAATGACTTTTACCATCGAACTTGAGAAAATGCGCTTTTATGCCCGTCACGGAGTGTTTCCGCAGGAACGAGCAGTGGGAAACTGGTTTGAGGTTTCGGTAAGCCTGACATATGAGACTGACGCCGAAACGGAGCCGGACGACAATCTTGCCGGCACGATAAATTACGCCCGCGTGGCCGAAATAGTGACGCATGAGATGTCCATCCCCTCGCAACTGCTCGAGACTGTGGCTCTGCGCATCCGCCGTGCCCTCCTTGATGCATTTGCCGCATCAGCTTCTGCCGTTTCTTCCGCTTCAGGCGCCTCAACCGCCGTTACTAACGACGCTACCGACGCATCGCCTATAATCACCTCCGGCTCAATACGCGTAGCCAAAATAACCCCGCCCCTTGGCCTCCCCCTCGCCTCTGCCTCCGCCACCCTCCGGTGGTAAATTGCACTCCACTTTTCTGGACTTGTTCTCATGCTTTCGCTCTCGCAGTGTGAGATTCCCAATAATTCTCAATAACAATTACGAGGACTATGTCCCAAATCTCGCCGATTTGTATTATATTTGCGATATTCACTTAAATAAATTCTTATGAGACATCTGTGTGCAATTCTTGCAAGTATGCTTGCATTATCACTGGCTTTCGCTGCTTCTGCTAAAGATAAAAAGAAGGATGTAGAAAAAGACGACGATGGCAAGGAAATTATCGCCAAGGTATGGTTCAAGGATGGAAGTGTCTACAGTGGGCCACTCGTGAAACACTGGCATACGAGACGCCAGAATTTCCTTGACCAGGGACACAATTTCCATACGGTCAACCCTGACGGAAGTGACAAATCCATAAAGCATGAAGCTAAGGAAACAGACTCAATCCAGATCATATCAAGCACACATGAAGCCTTCAAAGCCGGCGATTTCTACATGGCTTACAATGGAGAAGGACGTTATGCCCTCCACAAGATGCTGCTCAGAGCCAATCAGGGTCGCCATGCCGATATGTTTACGTTGCTGCACTGGGATGTTGGTGGCACCAAGTATCAAATTCAACTTATGAATACATGGTATATGCTTTTCCATGACGATCCTTCAAAAATATATTTATTTTATGACGTGGCCTTGCAGCCTGGGCAGCGTAAAACAAAGGTATACCTCAAGAATTTAACTAAATCATTGGAAAAAAACGGAAGGAAAGAACTGGCTGATGCCATAACTCAACAATTTTGTCCTGATAAAAAAACTACAAAGGAGAGTGAGGCCAAAATTAAGGAGAACCCATCCATATTACTTGATTTTATCGACGAGTATTTAAGTAAGTAGGTGATGAGGATTAGCCGCACCGGGAGTGGAGGTTTTTGAGTGATTTATGATGTAATATTGCATAAAGGTATGATCAGTAATAGAGTGAAACGGAATGTGTGGCTGGCGCTGGCCGTGATGTCGGTAGGAGTGGTGATCGACAGGGCCATCCGTGTGGCTGAAGGAACCGTGGAATGGTGGAATCTCGTTTCGGCAATTGTGATAACTGCGTTCTGTGTCAAGTTTTATCTCTGCTGCCGCAGGGAAGTGAAAAACGGCAACCTGTTCGGACGTTCCGGCAAATGATAATTTAAACAATATATTTTAGAGGTATTTTTAAGATATTGGGCGGTTCTGATTGTTAATCATCGCAGACTGAAAGATATCTGCGATATAACGGTGTATTTATATGGAAGAACTCAGGATAGATGTGACATTGCAGACTGCAGAGGAGTTGGCGTTGGCCAATGAGCAGGCGCAACTCGTTTTCAGGTTCAATCACACCATGCCGGGTACCGACGAGTACCAGCAATTGATGCACGCCATTTTCCCTGCGATGGGTGAAGGCAGCAGGGTGAGTGCTCCGTTGTCTGGTGTGCGGTTTCATAATGTCAGTATAGGGCGCAACGTAATTGTGATGCCCGGATGCCTGATGATGTCGGCCGGTGGAATCACTATAGAGGACGGTGCGATGATAGCCGCCAATGTGCAGCTGATAAGCAACAATCATGACCTGTATGAACGTCAGGTGATAACATGCCGCCATGTCCGCATCGGCAAAAATGCATGGATTGGAGCGGGGGCGACAATTCTGCCCGGAGTCACTATCGGTGACAATGCCGTGGTAGGAGCGGCCAGTGTGGTGACCAGGGATGTGGCGCCTGACACGATCGTTGCCGGCAATCCCGCCCGCGTCATAAAACACATCCCACCCCGATAAATACTTTCAGGAGCACGTGGCTTGAATTTTGAGATAAAATAGTCAAATGATTCAATTTATTTTGCAGATTCTTAAAGAGTAAGTATTTTTGCATTACTTAAAAGCGTCACATGTGACAAGAAATAGTAATAAGATGATTGTAAACCGCCCTATATATCTGCAAAAACTGATTGAATCGCGTCATAACCACATGATTAAGGTAATCTTGAATATATTTGCGATGCTTTCCTGGCTGAAAGAGTGTTCCGATATGATGTGAAAGGGAGAGAGTATTTTGACACACCCTATAAATATTACTTTGTGGATTTAGGACTGAGAAATGCAAGATTGAATTTCAGGCAGTCAGAACCGACCCATGCAATGGAAAACGTGATTTATAACGAGTTGCGGGTTCGTGGATATAATGTAGACGTAGGAGTTGTGCCGGTGGTGCGGCGTGATTCGGAAGGACGACAGAGCAGAAGCCAGTTGGAGATTGATTTCGTATGTAATCTCGGAAGCAAAAGATATTATATTCAGTCTGCATACCGTATGGTTGATGAGGCGAAAATTGAGCAAGAGGAAGCTTCATTGCGCAGGGTGGATGATTCGTTTAAAAAAATCATTATAGTCGGTGCAGATATTCTTGTACGGAGGAGTGACGCCGGCATTACGACAATGGGGATTTATGATTTTCTGTTGAATCCGGATTCGTTGGATTTATGAGAAATTACAGACAAGATGGTTGTTCGAGTCACGCTTCCAAATAAAACAACTCCCCCGGCTAAAACAGATTCTCTAATTCGAGAGTTTTCACTAAATTTGCAATTACTCCGTCGGCATGCCCGTCGGCAATGATGGACCAATGGCAAGGAACTCACTCAATATAGGCACTGAACTGAAACAGCAGCAACGGCTTACGCCGCTGCAGGTGCAGTTTGTGCGCATGCTTGAGATGAGCGCTCCCGAGATGGAGGATGAAGTGCGCCGTGCTCTTGATGAGATGCCTGCACTTGAGGCGGTGGACAATCAGGACACGGACACCAAGGCCACCCAGACCACCGAGGACGGACAGTTGTTCACCGAATCGGACCGCGACATGCAGCGTGCCGATTTCCGCACTGACGATGACGTGCCCGATTATCTGGACAATCAGGAGCGGCATGTGGAGGCGCCGGCATTGCCGGGTGAGCGCTTCGAACCACGGATTACGCGTGCCTCCTATGACCCCGACAGATATGTGGAGCCGGTGGTTACGAATAGCGACGAGACACTGTTTGAATCGCTTGACCGTCAGGTCTCCGAACTGCATCTCACCGCCGATGAACTTGCCATTGCCCGTTACATCATAGGCTCGATTGACGAAAACGGCTATCTCACGCGCCCCATGCAGGCGTTGCTCGACGATCTGGCCATAAACGAGGGGATTGACACCGACATGGCCACCTTGGAACGTATGCGCCGTGTGGTGCGCAGTCTCGACCCTCCCGGCGTCGGCGCCGTGGATTTGCGCGACTGTCTGTTGCTCCAGTTGCGCCGTATGCAGCGTTCCACCCGTTCGCTCACTGCGGCGGAGGTGGTGGCCGATTATTTCGACCTGTTCTCCAAGCGACATTTCGACCGCATCGCGTCGGCTATGGACATTACCCGTCCGCAGCTCGACGATGCCATTGAACTTATCTCACGGCTCAATCCCAAACCGGGGAGCGCATTTCCGACAGGAGCCATTGATGACAGGAGCCGTCAGATTACACCCGACTTTCTGGTTGAGGCCGCACCCGACGGGAGCCTGACGCTTACGTCGCTCAGCCACATTCCCGAGCTGCGCGTGGAGCGCACGTTCGAATCGGATGCCACGGTGCCCGAGGGGAGCGACAAGCGTCTGGAGGACGCCCGCATATTCCTGCGCACCAAGCGCGACGATGCGCGGAACTTTATCCGCGTGGTCACACAGCGGCAGGAGACCCTTTTCCGTGTGATGAGTGCCATTGTGAAACTGCAGCACGATTTCTTTGTCAGCGAGGATGACGAGGATATCCGCCCTATGGTGTTGCGCGACATTGCCGAGCTGACCGGCTACAACCTTTCGGTGATTTCACGTGCCACCCAGGGCAAGTATGTGGCCACACTCCACGGAGTTTATCCGCTTAAAAAGTTTTTCAACGAGAAGGTGAAGGCCGACAACGACACCATCACCTCCAACCGCATAATTTCAGCAATCAAAAAGGCGATAGAATCGGAAGACCCGTCAAAACCGCTGAGCGACCGCGAGATAACGGCACGCCTTGCCGCCGGAGGCTACGACATAGCCCGGCGCACTGTAGCCAAGTACCGGGAGAATCTCGGTTTCCCGGTGGCGCGTCTGCGCAAAAAATGATGAATGTTCCGAACGAAGTCTTTTGTATCATAAACCGCATATGAACCAGAATCCCGACACCACCGGCCAAGAGATGCCCGCACCTAAAGTCGCAGCCAAAACAGATGTGCTTGAGAACGCCGCACGTTGGCTTTCGGCCGTTTTCTCTCCGTTGCTTTCCGCCACCTATGGCGTTTTGCTCGCCATGTGGCTGAGCTATCTGTGCTACAGCCCGTTCCGTGCAAAGGCAATTGTGGTGGTGATGACCTTCGTGGCCACCTGCGTGGTGCCCGTGATAATTATTTTTGTTCTGAGCAGGGTGGGAGTGGTGAAAGATCCGAGCCTCAACACCCGCAGCGACCGTACGGTGCCTTATCTGCTGTCGGCGCTCTGCTACATAGGGGTGGGAGTTTATTACCGGTTTGTCAACGCTCCCGAATGGCTGTCTATGTTTGTGTTCGGCGGCGGATTGGCCCTGATCATTCTCGGGATAGTAAACCGTTACTGGAAAATCAGCGCGCATGCAGCCGGGATGGGTGGACTCGTGGCCATGCTCTTCTTCATGATGTGCAGCGGCAACAGCGTGGAGAACATGCAGTGGCAGTTCCTCTCCTCGGTGCTTTTGGCCGGGATGGTGTGCACATCGCGTGTGGTGCTGCATCGGCACACGCTGTGGCAGCTCGGAGTGGGATTCGTCGTTGGTTTCGTCTGCGTGTTCCTTCCGGCATGGTTCTTCCCCGGCGATGTCCTCCCCTGAAAGTCTTTATCGTCACTGAATCAAGACGTCAGTTGAAACATAAACAATAATGATAATCAGCTTTTGTAGGGTCGCGGCCTGCCGCGACTGCAACAGAGGAGAATGTCATACAAAATACACTGATTTGGCGGAGAACGAAAGTTCGTTTGCAGTCGCGACAAGTCGCGACCCTACAATCTGGATTTTGATAATAAAATGATAATGAATATATAATATAATCAATATGGTAAGTATAATCATGGGCAGCACCTCCGACCTTCCGGTGATGCGGAAAGCTGCCGATTTTCTCAACAGTATGCAGGTGCCATTCGAGATGCTGGCACTGTCGGCTCACCGCACCCCCGAAGAGGTGGCTGAGTTTGCCCGCAAGGCACATGAACGTGGCGTGAAGGCCATCATAGCAGGTGCCGGCATGGCAGCTGCCCTTCCCGGTGTGATTGCCGCTTTGACCCCCCTGCCTGTCATCGGTGTACCTCTGAGCGCCACTCTGCAGGGCAACGACGCCCTCCTGTCCATCGTGCAGATGCCTCCGGGCATTCCTGTGGCCACCGTGGGCATCGACGGCGCCATGAACGCAGCCGTTTTGGCGGTGCGCATACTGGCCCTGTCGGATGCGGCTCTTGCAGAACGCTATGACATGTGGCGACTTGATCTCGGTAAAAAAATCGTGAAAGCCAATGCCGAACTTGCCGAAATCAAGTACGAGTACAAAACCAACTGACAAACCATAGCCGTAATGGATATTTTCAACTATAAAAGACGTCCCGCCACCGTCACGCATATAGGCGAAGTGGAGGTGGGAGGCGATAATCCTGTGCGTCTGCAGTCGATGAACAACACGTCGACCACAGATGTGGAGGGTTCGGTTGAGCAGGCCCTGCGCATTGCCGCGGCAGGCGCCGATATCGACCGCCTCACGGCGCAGGGCGTGCGCGAAGCTGCCGCAATGGGCGAGATACGCCGTGAATTGCGCCGGCGCGGTTGCCGCATCCCTTTAGTGGCCGACATACATTTCAACCCCAAGGCAGCTTTTGCCGCCGCCGAACAGGTGGAGAAAGTGCGCATCAATCCCGGAAACTTTGTGGATCCGGGGCGAGTGTTCAAAAAGATAGAGTTCACCGACAGCGAATATGCACATGAACTGCAGAAGATAGAGGACACCTTCGGGCCGTTTCTCGACCTCTGCAAGGCACATGGAACAGCCGTGCGCATCGGTGTGAACCACGGATCGCTCTCCGACCGCATCATGAGCCGATACGGCGACACCCCTGCCGGAATGGTGGAGAGTGCCATGGAGTTTCTGCGCGTGGCCGTGGCACGTGATTTCACTGACATAGTCATATCCATCAAGGCCAGCAATACGGTGGTGATGGTGGAGACAGTGCGCCGCCTCGTGGCTGCGATGGATGCCGAGAACATGCATTTCCCGCTGCATCTCGGCGTGACCGAGGCAGGCGATGGCGAGGATGGCCGTGTGCGTTCGGCCGTAGGCATCGGCACGCTGCTGGCCGAGGGTACGGGCGACACCATCCGCGTGTCGCTGAGCGAGGAGCCTGAATGCGAGGTTCCGGTTGCGCGCGAGCTGGTGGATTATATCTCCGCCCGTGCGGCTGCACCGCATATAGATGGCTCCATGGCGCCGGATTATGACCCACTCGCTCCGCAGCAACGTGTCACCGACGCTGTGAGAAATGTGGGCGGAGGTCAGGTGCCGGTAGTGGTGGGCCTGGATGCAATATCGGCCGGACTGATTGAGATTCCTGCATCCACACCCCATGCTGAACTTACAGCCACGGTTGCCGCGAATCCCGGCAAGGTGGTAGTGCTCACCTCCTGCCATGCTAATCCTGTGGGCGAGATTTCGGCCGCAGTGCATGCGTTGATGCGTGCCGGTCTGTGCAATCCTGTAATTGCTCGTCTGAACTACAATGGCATCCCTGCCGACAAGGTGGTAATCCGTGCATCGGCCGATTTCGGCGCGTTGCTTCTCAACGGGTTGCTCGACGGCATCGACCTGCAGACCGATGCATTGGACAGCGACGGCCGCAACCGTCTGTCACTCGGCATCCTGCAGGCTGCCCGCAAGCGCGTGAGCCGCACGGAGTTCGTATCCTGCCCGGGATGCGGACGCACAATGTTCGACCTCCAGGCTACAGTGAAAACCGTAAAAGAGGCGGTGTCGCACCTGAAGGGACTGAAAATCGCTGTAATGGGCTGCATTGTGAACGGTCCCGGCGAGATGGCCGACGCTGATTACGGATACGTAGGTGCCGGAGCCGGAAACGTGTCGCTCTATCGCGGCAAGGAGGCTGTGGAGAAAAATATCCCCTCCGGAGAGGCTCTCGAACACCTCATAGCATTGATAAAATCGGACGGTAAATGGTGCGACCGGTAAACGTGCAGACTTTTACGTTGCCCAACGGGCTGAGGCTCGTGTGCCGGCGCACACAATCGAATGCCGATTATTTCGGAGTTGCTATCAACGTTGGCAGCCGCGATGAGACTCCGTCGACCTACGGGCTGGCGCACTTTGTGGAACATACCATCTTCAAGGGCACCTCACGCCGCCACGCGTCGCACATAATCAACCGTATGGAGGCAGTGGGGGGTGAGCTGAACGCGTTCACCACCAAGGAGGAGACCAACGTCTACTCGGCCTTCCCGCACGGCAACGCGGCGCGGGCCGTGGAGCTTATCGCCGACCTTGTGAAAAACTCGGTGTTCCCGGAGCGCGAACTTGCAAAGGAACGCGAGGTGGTGCGCGATGAGATTGACAGTTATCTCGATGTCCCCTCGGAAGCGGTGTTCGACAGTTTCGAGGATGAATTCTATGCAGGCTCGCAGCTGGGGCATAATATCCTCGGATTGTCGGCCAACCTCGACAGCTTCACCCCGGATGTATGCCGCCGGTATATCGAATCGTATTACACTGCCGACAGGATGGTGGCCTACTATAGCGGACGGATGCCGGCCGAGAGAGTGTTCCGACTTGTGGAACGGCACTTTTCGGATGTGGCTCCCTCCGGAGAGCCCATGGCGAGGATTGCACCGGTTGCCGTAGCGCCGTTCGGCATAGTGCGCAACATCGATTCGCATCAGGCGCACTGCGTGATGGGGGCTGCCGTGCCGTCGGTGCATAGCAGCGAACGGATAGCGCTTGCGTTGATTACCAATATTCTCGGCGGTCCGGGCATGAATTCGCGGCTCAATGTGGCGCTGCGTGAACGCCGCGGCCTGGTGTATGCCGTGGATGCAGGGCTGACCTCGTTCTCGGATTGCGGACTGTTCACGGTCTATTTCGGGGCGGATCCCGACGATGCTCCGAAGTGCCGACGCTTAGTGGCCGATGAGCTCGACCGCATCGCCTCGGAACCGCTGACCGAGCGTCAGTTGCGTATGGCAAAACACCAGTTTCTCGGTCAGTCGGCCATGGCTTCCGACAATGGCGAGCAGATGGCGCTGAATGCCGGGCGCTCTATGCTGTTCCTCGGTAAAGTGCCCACCGATGCGGAATTCCGCGAAGCGGTGGAGGCTCTGACGGCTGAAGACATAAAACGGTCGGCAGCATGGTTGGCCGCCGACCGCATATCGTCGCTGACGTTCTGTTAATCCTTATTTTGATTATTCCTCGCCTGCCGCGGCATCGATCTGCGACAGGGCGAAGGTGTATGCGCCGATGGAGATGGCTTTGGATGCCCCGAGTTTCGAGATCATCACGCCTGTGCGTTTCATCGGGTCGTAGGTCACGGTTTTGTCGGAACCATAGACTTTGAGTTCACGTGCATCGCCGTGGATAAATTCGTTGAATTCGATGTCGTTGTCGAGGTCAAACACCTTCATCTGCACGCGCTGCAGCTGTTCGCCGTTGATGGTACGTATGGTGGAGCGGAGCTGAGCGAGCAATGCCGGCATGATGTGGCGTGCCGCGCCGGTAAGACCGCCCCCTATCACTATGAGCGAGTCGGTGAGGGTCACGGCTGTGGCCATGGCGTCGCCGGCGCTCTGCCCGAACAGACGGAAGCTTTCGATGGCAGTCTCGCGGTTGCCGGGGCGTTTGCCGTCGGCAATCTCGCATATATCCTTGGGTGTGAGGTCGTGGTCGCTGGTGCCTGCCAGACGGTTGTATTCACGCACCACGGCACGGATGGCCACGAAGTCCTCGGCCATGATTTCAGGATTGGTGTGCGAGGGGAGGCAGAATGTCTCGATGCAGGCGTTGTTGCCCAGATTGAGGCGTCCGTCAATCACGGAGCCGACGCCGAAGCCTGTGCCGAAAGTGTAGCCGAGAATGTTTTTATATTGCTTTTTGGAGCCGGATTCAGCCACGCGGCGATTGATTTCGGGGAGCGCTCCGGCCATGGCTTCGCCGAATGCGAAGAGGTCGCCGTCGTTGTTGATGAACACCGGCAGACCGAATTTTTCCTGCAGGAAAGGGCCGAGGGCCACACCGTCGCGGAAACTCGGGAAGTTGGGGAGATAGCCGCCCACAATGCCGTTGGGATAATCGGCCGGACCGGGGAAGGCGAAAGAGATGGCCACCGGTTTCTCATCGAGAAGGTCGATTACGGTCTTGAAGCCGTTGACCATCGACTGCAGGCAGAGGTCGAGGTTGTCGGCGCGCGAGGGGATGGTTACGGGGTCGACGATGAATTCGCAGCCGCGCATGGCTCCGAACACGAGGTTCGTGCCTCCGGCGTCGAGAGTGATGACTATGCGGTTGTCAAAATGATACATTTTCGGTTGGGTATTTGGATTTAGGTGTGGGGATTAATTTCGGATATAGACGTTGACAAATTCGCCGTTGCCGCGCACAGTCACCGTTGGCATTGATGCAGGCACGAGCAGTGTCTGTCCCTGCGGAAGCGGTGTGACCGCACCGTCGGGAGCCACGACCTCGAGGTTGCCGCGTGTGGCTATGAGGATGGTGAACGATTTGCGTGCGGCAAGCGGAAGTGTGAACGAGCCGTCGACGTTCACCAGCTCCGTGGTGAAGTAGCTGCAGTCCTCGAGCATTGCCTCATGGCCGGGGGCTGCCTGCACGTTTTTCACTTCCTGGGTGGTGTCGGCATAGTTGATGGCATCCACCGACTCATCCACATGCAGCTGGCGCAGATTGCCCTGCGCGTCGCGGCGGTTGTAGTCGTAGATGCGATAGGTGATGTCGCTTGCTTCCTGGATCTCCAGTACGAAATTGCCTGCGCCGATGGCGTGGACGCGTCCTGCCGGGAGGAAGAATACGTCGCCGGGCTTGGTGTAGTATTTCCGCAGGGCCTCCACAATGGTGCTGTCGGCCACCATGCGGCGGAATTTCTCAGGCGACATCTCCTGCGAGAAACCGGCATAGAGATATGCCCCTTCGGCCGGGAGCACGGAGTACCACATCTCGGTTTTCCCGAGTGAGTTGTGGCGGACTGCGGCAAGTGCGTCGTCGGGATGCACCTGAATGGAGAGGTCGGTGTTTGAGTCGATGAATTTGATCAGGAGCGGGAAGTTATGGCCGAAACGGCGGATGAGGTTTTCGCCCATCAGTTCGTTGCCATGCGTTTTGACCAGTTCGGGAAGTGTGGCGCCTTTGAAAGGACCGTCCTCCACCACGGATTCATGGCCGGGCATGGGGGAGAGTTCCCAGGATTCCCCGATGTTGTCGCCTTGCGACGGAATTCCTTTGAATCGGGCGATTCGTTCGCCTCCCCATATCACGGGCTTGAAGTAGCAGTTGAATTTAAGAATCGGTAGCATGTGTCAGTTTCCGGTTGTGGATATGTCCGTTTGTAACGGAGTTCGTGTTTCTGTTGTTAAATACGATGCAAGAGGGCGATGCGCCTATCCGCCGAACATTAAAATTCATGTGGTGGAACTGTCGTGCCCTTTGTATGATTTAGGTTACGTAAGTATTCAAAATTATTACGCCTATGAATATTTTAAAAGCTTTATATCCCCGCCGGAGTCTTTTCGGCGCTTTTCGTTCTCTTCATCAGTCGTGTAGCTCGCTACATTCCTTCTTCATCGAGCGAAAATCCCTCGAAAATGCTCACGTCAGTGATATAAAATAATTTTGACTACTTACTTATGCAAAAATACGCAAAAATATTGAATGGGCTAAAGGTTGTGTTTTCAAAAAGCCAGGGCGGCGCACCGGGATGGATTGCACCGGTGCGCCGCCTGAGGAGAAATATAAATGGAGGTTATAGGTTGCCACGCATGTAGTCCTCCGACTGCGAAAGTGCGGCTTTGGCGCCTTCGCCTATGGCCACCACCACCTGCTTGTAGGGAACGTTGGTGACATCGCCTGCGGCATAGACGCCTTTCACCGAGGTGCGGCACCGTTCGTCAACCACGATTTCGCCACCTTTGGTCAGCGGCAGAGAATCCTTGAACGGAGCGCTGTTGGGGTGCAGTCCTATCTGGATGAACACGCCCGACACTTCGTAGACCGAATCCTCTCCTGTGGCGAGGTTCCTGACCTTGATGCCGGAAACGCCCGTGCCGTTGCCAAGGATTTCAAGAACCTGTGTGGAGAGGTGTATGTCAACATTGTCAAGCGATTTCACTTTCTTCTGAAGTACCACGTCGGCCTTGAGCGAATCGGTGAATTCAAACACATCTACGTGGGGGCACATTCCGGCCAGATCGATGGCAGCCTCGATGCCGGAGTTTCCGCCTCCGACAACGGCTACACGCTGACCGGCGTAGAACGGGCCGTCGCAGTGAGTGCAGAACGCCACGCCGTGGCCCACGTGCTCACTTTCGCCGGGCACCGCCAGTCGGCGCCATCCTGCACCCGTGGCGATGATGACGGCTTTGGCCTTGAACGTTTCGTTGGCGCATACAACGGTTTTCTCAGGGCCGGTTATATCGGCCGATTCAATGATGCGGTTCTCAAAAACATCAATAGGGTAGCTCTCAAGGTGTTTCTTGAAATCTGCAGCAAGCTGTGGGCCTGTGGTTTTGGGAACTGATGTGAGGTTTTCAATGGCCATTGTCTCCAGCACCTGGCCGCCGATGGCCTTAGCCACCAATGCGGTGTTGAATCCTTTTCGTGCCGAGTAGATGGCGGCCGTTGACCCGGCGGGGCCGCCTCCGAGCACCACTACATCGTATTCCCGCACTACGGGTTCGGCGGAGAATGCCTCATCGCGTCCATAGAGTGTTTCCAGTTTTTCAATGAGTTCGCCCAGCGATGTGCGTCCCACACTGAGCACGGCGTCGCCGGCATATACGGTAGGGACCGACTGGATGTTCAGCCCCTCGACTACTGCGGGAACCACAGCACCGTCGGTGACGGTGTTTTCAACTTCCGGATTCAGCAGGGCAACGAGGTTGAGCGCCTGAGCCACATCGGGGCAGTTGGTGCATGTCAGCGACACGAATGTGCGCAGGCTGATGGGGCCTCGCAGTGCCTTGATGCGCGCTGTCAGCGCGGCATCCGGAAGGTTTTTCCCTTGACCGTCGGCATTCAGCACGGCAAGCAGGAGGGTTGAGAATTCGTGTCCGGAGGGGATGCCGCAGAATCTTATGCCCGTAGGCTCTCCGGCATGGATTATTTCGAACGTGGGCGCGGACACCTTTCTCTCGGCGTTCTCCACCGACAGGTGCGGCGACGAGGAGGCCACATCCTGCAGGAAACTTTTCATTTCGGCAACTCCGGGAGTGCCGGCATCGGAATAGAGACGGAACGCTATGTCTGAACCCAGAGTGGCGAAGATGCTTCTTATCTGGTTTATAATATCTTTGTCAAGCATTGTTGTGGTAATTATGTTGTCCGATTTTAATAAAAACGGTGTGCCATAATGCGGACATCTGGCACACCGGCTTCTTGATTCATCCTTTCTCAGGCGGAATGGCCTGGCCGGATGGTGCCGGTCAGATTTTTCCGACGAGGTCGATACTCGGCTTGAGGGTTGCCTGACCCTGTTTCCATTTGGCCGGGCATACCTCGCCGTCGTGGGTGGCCACGAACTGTGCGGCTTCCACTCTTCTCAGCAGTTCCTCGGCGTTACGGCCGATGCTGTTGTCCTGGATTTCCACAAGCTTGATCATCCCTTCGGGATTGGCGACGAATGTGCCGCGGTAGGCCATTCCGTCATTCTCAATCATAACGCCGAATGCACGGGTAAGCACGCCTGTGGGGTCGGCCAGCATGGGGTACTGTATCTTCTTGATGCTGTCCGAGGTGTCGTGCCATGCCTTGTGGACGAAGTGGGAGTCGGTGCTCACGGAGTAGACCTCCACGCCGAGTTTCTTGAATTGTTCATATTTTTCAGCCATATCCTCAAGTTCGGTTGGGCATACGAATGTGAAGTCGGCAGGATAGAAGAAAAAGATTGCCCATTTGCCGAGCACATCCTTGTCTGTGATTGTCTTGAACTCGCCGTTGTGGTATGCCTGTACCTTGAATTCAGGGATGCGGGTGTTGATTATAGATTCCATATTATTTATTTTTGTGTGTTTTGATTAATGAATAGTGAATTGTCTGTTTCATTATATCAAACATGCAGCAGGAGGTGGCGGTTTAAGACGGACGGGGATATTAATAAGGTTTAGTTTTTTTGCATAGATTTTCGCCAAAACATGAAATTCCGGTGCTGTCGTTGGTGGCGGCCGCCCATTTTGAGTTAACTTTGTGTCGGTCCCGACTGTCGGGGCTGCAATATCACTGCTTATGGGTAATTTTGTAAAAGATCTTCGGGAGATAGGGATAGTAAAGACTTTGCGGTTCAATCTCCGCTATTTTGGATGGAAGGCCGGATGGCGCATGCCGGTGCTGATTTCGCGGCGCACGTCTCTGAAATGTCTTGGCGGCTCGGTGACTGTGCCGGCCGGTATGGGTTTCGGTAAGGTGCGTATCGGTTTTCATCCTAATTCCATTGTCGATTTCCGTTACGAGCGTTCCGTGTGGGATGTTACGGGGCATGTTGAGTTTCAGGGTAAATGCCGGTTGTGTGCGGGATGTAGAATTGTGGCTGGCGGCCGACTGACTTTCGGAGAACGCTGCTGTTTTGTAGGACTCAGCCGCATCATCGCCAACGACAGTGTCACCATCGGAGACGATTCACTGTTCTCATGGGACATCCAGATAATGGACACTGATTTTCACCGCATCCTGGATTCCGCTGGCAGGTGGGTGAATCCGCCGCGTCCGGTGGTGATAGGCCCGCGTGTGTGGATGGGATGCAAATGCACGGTGCTTAAAGGTGTTTCGATTCCGGAAGGCTCGGTGATAGCCGCGGGGACCATGGTAGTTTCTTCGTTGCACAAGCCGTCGGCGGTCTATGGTGGCAATCCTGTGCGCGAACTCCGCAGTGACGTGAGCTGGGAGTTCTGAATGGCGTAGCCATTTCAGCTTGACGCAAAAAAAGCAGCGTGCCGGAGAATGATTCGTGGCACGCTGCTTTTCTTTATTGTGTTTCAGTCTCCGCCGGAATAAGGCTGGAGGGCTGTTGGGGCTTTGGCTTTACGCTTCATTGTTACCCCGGTTCTTGGTTTTGGTCTTGGCTTTGACCGACGACGTTTTGTCGAGGTCTTTTTCTTCTTTGAGGTCTATTTCCGTGCGGTTGCGGTCAAGGACCTTGTATTGCAGGTAGGCGAGAGATTCGTCAGGCATGATCTTGAACTTTCCGCCCATGTCCAGCCGCCAGCGGCGGTAGAGCGAAATCAGGCCTTTTTTCAGGTAAGCATCGACGAATGGATGTACGTAGACGATGAAGTCTTTTTCTTTCAGCTCATTGACAAGGTAGGAGATTTTTTCTCTCAATGTGTCGGTGAACAGCAGTGACGGCTGCACCTCGCCTTTGCCGAAGCAGGATGGACAGGTCTCGGTGGTGACTATGTCGAGAGCCGGACGCACGCGCTGCCGGGTGATCTGCATCAGTCCGAATTTGCTCAGGGGCAGGATGTTGTGCCGTGCGCGGTCGTTGGCCATCACCTGACGCATATGCTCGTACAGTGCCTGCCGGTGCTCGGCTTTGTTCATGTCTATGAAGTCGACCACAATGATGCCGCCCATGTCGCGCAGACGCAGCTGGCGTGCAATCTCGTCGGCTGCACGGATGTTTACATCCAGGGCGTTGGTTTCCTGGTCGTTGCCGGCTTTGGTTCGGTTGCCTGAATTGACGTCGATGACGTGCAGGGCTTCCGTATGCTCGATGATGATATAGGCGCCCGATTTGAACGATACTGTCTTGCCGAACGACGATTTTATCTGGCGGGTGATGTTGAAGTGGTCGAAAATCGGCTCATTGCTGTTGTAGAGCTTTACGATATCGGCTTTTTCGGGTGCGATCAGGCTGACATATTTCTTTATCTGGGCCATTATGCCGGGGTCGTTGACGTAGATGTCCTCGAACGTAGTGGAGAACACGTCGCGGAGCACGCCCACAATGCGGCTTTCCTCTTCGAAGATGAGCGAGGGCACGGGTGCGGTGCGGGCTTTGGCCACAGTGTCGTTCCACGATTGCAGCAGAGTCTGCAGCTCGTGGTTAAGTTCAGCCACTGATTTACCTTCGGCCGAGGTGCGGATGATCACACCGAAGTTTTTCGGCTTGATGCTCTCCACCAGATGGCGCAGGCGCAGCTTTTCGGCTGTTGTCTTGATTTTCTGGGAAATCGAGATCTTGTCGCTGAACGGGATGAGCACCATGTATCGGCCTGTGAAGGCTATCTCGGTGGTGAGGCGCGGCCCTTTCGACGAAATGGGTTCTTTCACAATCTGCACCATAAGCTCGCGGCCGGCTGTGAGCTGGTCGGTGATGGTGCCGTGCTTGTCGATGTCGGGCAGCAGTTTCATGCGCGAAATGTCGGGCAGTTTGCCGCCGGGACGTTTGGGTGGATTGGCGCCTTTTTTGCTGTTGTTGTCGGGTGTTGCGTCGGCAGGCTGCTCGCCAAACACCTGCTTTGTGAATTCCGAGTAAGAAGAAAAATGCGGACCAAGATCCAGGTAATGAAGGAAAGCGTCTTTCTCGTAGCCTACGTTGACAAAGGCCGCGTTAAGCCCGGGCATGAGCTTCTTGACCTTGGCGACGTATATATCGCCCACGGCGTAGGCAATGTCGCGGCTCTCTTTCTGGAGAGACACCAGACGACCATCCTCAAGCAGGGCTATGGAGACCTCCTTGGGCTGCACATCGACGATCAGTTCGCTTTTCATTAACGGGTATTGGTTGGGTTGTTTGAGTGTTCGGAGGGGGAGGTGAGGATGAAATGGGGCGGTCAGCAAAAAGTGAAACAAACTTTTATGGAGCCCGTGCGTCTTGGCGTGGCCACATGAAAGTTTGTTTCAAAAATTTCGGAAGGTCGTTTCGCCGGTTCCGTTCGGCATCCCCTTCCTCAGGGGTGCCGCCACGGCATCCGCGAATGATTAAAGGCCTGCCTTATTTCTTCTTGTGACGGTTCTTGCGAAGGCGTTTTTTACGCTTGTGGGTAGCCATCTTGTGGCCTTTTCTTTTCTTTCCGCTTGGCATATCGGTTAAATATTAGTAAGGGGAATAATTGTTTGGTTGGGATTTATTTATTTCACGTCTTCCATGAACACTTTAGCCGGCTTGAAAGCGGGGATTTTGTGCTCGGGAATGATGATTGTGGTGTTCTTGGAGATGTTGCGTGCAGTTTTCTGCGAGCGGGTCTTGATGATGAAGCTTCCGAATCCGCGGAGATAAACAGGTTCATTGTGCGAAAGAGAGTCCTTCACAACTTCCATGAATTTTTCGATGGTTTCGAGAACTGCGGCCTTTTCGATGCCGGTGGTCTTTGAAATCTCGTTTACTATTTCTGCTTTAGTCATAGTTTTGGGGATTATGCTTTTAGTGATATTTAATTGATTAGTAGCAGTGATTTGGCTGAATGTCAGCCGTGTAGTTGCAGAATTGCGGGTTATGGCAAATTTTGCAACTGCAAATATCGCACTTTTTTTTGAAACTCATGCTATTTCGCAAGAAAAATCGCTAATTTTTTTGAAATAAACGATTTAAAGGGGAACAGTCCTCGAATTCATGCGTTGACGGAATGTGTTCAGATATCGGCCACACGCCACCAGCGGTAGTCCACTCCGTTGTCCACCGTATCGATTCCCTCGGCTTTCTTCAGTCGGCGCACAACCTTCACTGTTACAGGCAGGATGAGGATTTCGTAGATGGTTTTAAGGAGCGTCTGGGTGGCTATGAGCGACACGATGGTGTCCCATGGGAGCACGCCGCCGAATGCTATGGGGAAAAACATCACCGAATCCATCCCCTCGCCGAACAGGGTACTTGCTATGGCACGCAGCGGGAAGCCTGATGCAGCATCGCCGGCGGCTGCCGCTCTGGCCTTCATGCGGCTCATGACATAGGCGTTGACCATAGACCCGCATATGAAGGCGGTGAAACTGGCCGCCATGATGCGCGGCACGCTGCCGTAGATGGCTTTCATGGCATCCTGTTCATGCCAGTCGGCGCCTCCGGGGAGTGCTATGGCCACGTTGAGCATGATGGCCACGAAAAGGCTCATGGCGAAGCCGAGCCAGATCATGAGCCGGGCCTTGCGGAAGCCGTAGACTTCCACCACGCAGTCGTTGATGATGTATGATATGGGAAACACCGTGACACCGGCGGTGATGGTGAACCAGCCGAGGTCCACGGTTTTTATCTCGATGAGGTTTGAGACGATGAGGCACGCTACAAACAGTACCGACAGCAGCATATATACTATGGTGAGCGGCGCGCGCGAGGGTAGAGTTGTGTTCGACATGTGATCTTGTTTTTTACGAGGTGTTCAAGCACTCGGAGTGTTCTTTCGGCTGCAAAGGTACAAAAAAACACGGCCTCCGGTGTCATGGAGGCCGTTAAGATTGCTTAAGAGGGGGGCTGCGTCAGTCCACGCGGGTGTACCAGATGGTCACCGGTCCGTACATCGAGCCGGGCGGCCATGTGATGTTCATTCTGCCGCCGTTGATCATGTCGATGGTGCAGTCGAGGTCGTAGCTCGGTGCTCCGGCAGGATAGAAGGTGAAATATATCCAGTTGCCGAAGCAGTAGTAATCGAAATCGAGATAGTCGCCGGTGCTTATCGATTGCCAGTAGCCTGTGCCGCCGGAATAGAACACCATCTCCTCGTCAGGGTAGGAGTTGTTCTGCCACACTCCGCTTATGTACCAGTCGGATCCGGGGCCGTCGTTGTCGTCGGTGCAGGCCGAAAAACCTATGGCCACCACCAGTGCGCCGATGAGCACTATGCACAGCGCTACGGCGCGGCCCAGTGATTTGGCCGACGGCTCGGTGGAATGCGCCAATGTGGCATGGCAGCCATTGGGCGTGGTCTTGTTTTCGGAGTCCCTCTGTGTCATTGTCGAATCTGTGTTAATCGCCTTGCGGCGCAGGTTAGAGTTTTTTTATCCCTTAAGAACGGCGGGTGGCCGGGGAGAGGACCGGACCCGATTGTTTTTGCAAGATGTTACAAACTTATAACAATCAAGTGGCGTTACTTGCGGACGAGTATGCGCGATTTAACATATTTTTGCGTTTTCTGTATCCTGCCGGGCAAAAGGGGCAATAAAAGCCGCACCCTTTCGTTACTTAATCAACAATCATTTACAGATGAAGCTAAAAATTCAGCATATATCGTTCGGTTGCCGCGCGTTTCTTTTGGCTGCGGTGGCTGTCGTGTCGGTGCTCGGCGCCCTGACGGCGCGTGCCGACCGGTTGAACGATAAACTGTTAAACCGCCCGTACAGCGACAACCGCCGCTGGCATCTCGGGTTCTCTGTCGGGCTCAACACGTTCGATATCTCGTTTCATCACAACGGTTTCGTCACCGACGACGGGCGCACATGGTTCATGGAGCAGCCTTCGTTCTCGCCCGGATTTTGTGTTAACGGTCTGTTCGCGCTGCGCCTGAACGATTATTTCAGCATCCGCGTCACCCCCGGCATGTGGTTCGGCAACCGTCAGATACGTTTTGCCGATACAACCACAGGTCAGGAGGAAAGGCAGGACATAAAATCGGCCTACCTGGTGCTCCCTGTCGACATAAAGTTTGCCGCCATGCGTCTGCGCAACATCCGCCCCTACGTGGTGGCAGGTGTGATTCCGGCGGTGGACGTGATGAAGAAGAAAACCGACTTTCTGCAGCTCAAATCGTCGGATTTCATGCTGTCTGTAGGCTTCGGCTGCGACCTCTACCTCCCTTATTTCAAACTTATCCCCGAGCTGAAATTCTGTTTCGGAATGGGCGACATTATCAATCACGACCGTCCGGACCTGGTGGACGACCCCTTGCGTGCCGGCGTGTCGAATTCGTTGAAGAGAGCCACATCGCAGATGGTGGTGCTTTCGTTCTATTTTGAGTAAACCGGATTGATGAACATACAGATAACACATCAGATCGGACAGCTGGCGCGCAGGGTGCTCCCTGTGCTTGTGATGATCGTGGCACTGCAGGCAAAGGCACAGACCGATGCGCAGTTCTCGCAGTATTTCGAAGTGCCGGCCTATTACAACACGGCAGCCATCGGCACCACCGACCTGCTGAAAATCCGCGGCGGCATGCGCATGCAGTGGGTGGGCATCGACAACGCCCCGCGCACGTTTCTCGCGCTGGCCGACATGCCTTTCAAGCTTTTCAACAAGCGCTTCGGCGTGGGCCTTGTGATGCAGCAGGAGAGCATGGGCCTGTTCAAGAACATGAATATAGGCGCACAGGTGGCCTACAAGCAGAAGCTTTTCAAGGGCACGCTCTCCATCGGGTTGCAGGTGGGATTCTTCGACCAGACATTCAAGGGCTCGGAGGTCTACATACCCGATGACGACGATTATCATCAGAGCACCGACGAGGCCATTCCCCAGCAGGACATACGAGGCAACGCCTTCGACATGGGTCTGGGTCTGTTCTACACCCACAAATGGTTCTGGGCCGGCCTGTCGGCCACTCACCTCAATTCTCCCTCGGTGAAACTCAATGCCGAAAGCGGCGAAAACTCCAATGAGAAAAACTATGAATTCAATCTGGGGCGCACGCTTTATTTTATGGCAGGCAGCAATATTCGTGTGAAAAACACGTTATTTGAAGTGATGCCGTCAGTGCTTGTGAAGACCGATTTCGACTTCACCACCTGGGAGGCCACGGCGCGTTGCCGTTACAACAAATTCCTCACAGGAGGCGTGGGCTACCGGTGGAAAGATGCCGTGTACATCACGCTATCGGCCGAGTTCAAGGGCTTCTTTCTCGGGTACAGCTACGATTATCCCACCTCGGCCATCTCAAAGGCCTCCAGCGGAAGCCACGAGGTGTTTGCCGGCTACAGCCTCAAACTCGACCTCGGCGACAAGAACCGTCACCGGCACAAGAGCATCCGCATAATGTGACCCCCGTCGATACCGGGCTGCATCAGCGCTTTAAAATCAAGTAATTCAGAAGAAAACTCACCACATGCAAATGAAAAAGAACATTTCGTTATATCTGTTGCCGATGGCCATAGCCCTCACGGCAGTGTCGTGCGCTTCCGGGCGCCGCAGCGCCACCGGGGGGGAAGTCACCGGGGTAGGCGGCACAGCGTGGGCCGAGCCGACCCCTTACGGCATGGTGCTTGTGAGCCGCGGCTCCATGGAGATGGGTCCGGCAAAGGCCGACAGCGCATGGAACATGGCCGCCGACCCCAAAGGGATGTCGGTGGATGCTTTCTGGATGGACGAGACCGAAGTGACCAACTCAAAATACAAGCAGTTCGTGTTCTGGGTGCGCGATTCCATCATCCGCGAGCGTCTGGCTGATCCCGCCTATGGCGGCAACGAGGAGTTCAAGATCGAGGAGGACAAGGAGGGCAATCCTGTCACGCCTCATCTCAACTGGAACAAGCCCATCCCCTGGCGTAACCCCGACGAGGATGCCGCGCGTGCCATCGAGAGCCTTTACCGCACCAACCCCATCACAGGTGCACGTGAGCTTGATCCCGAGCAGCTCAACTACCGCTACGAGGTGTACAACCAGACCGAGGCCGTGAAACGCAAACACCGCCTTGATCCGCGCAAGCGCGAATACAACACCGACCGGCCCGCGCCCACCGATATCCCGATGATCTCGAAGGATACGGCGTGGATCAACGATGAGGGCGAGATTGTGCGTCAGACCATCTCGCGCGGTCTCACCGGGGACTACGATTTCCTCAACACCTACATAGTGAATGTCTATCCCGACACCACCGCGTGGGTGAACGACTTCGAGAACGCCTACAACGAGCCGTATGTGCGCATGTACTTCAGCCACGGCGGCTACAGCGAGTATCCTGTGGTAGGTGTGAGCTGGGAGCAGGCCAATGCGTTCTGCAACTGGCGCACCGACTTCCTGAAACGTTCGCTCGGCAAGGAGGGCGTCTACATCGAGCCGTACCGTCTGCCCACCGAGGCCGAATGGGAATTCGCCGCACGTGCCGGTGAGAACGAAAACATGTATCCGTGGGAAGGCGACCTCCCCATAAGCGAGGACAAAGGCTGCTTCTATGCCAACTTCAAGCCTAACGACGGCAATTACGTGAAGGACGGCCACCTCATCACTTCGCGAGTGGGAACGTATGCCCCCAACGATTTCGGCCTTTACGACATGGCCGGAAATGTGAGCGAATGGACCTCGACGGCATTCACCGAGGGTGTGTCGAAACTCACCAACGACCTCAATCCCGAGTACCGCTACGATGCGGCGCAGGAGGACCCCTACAAGATGAAACGTAAGATTGTGCGCGGCGGATCGTGGAAAGATGTCGCCCACAACATCCGTTCCGATATACGCATGTGGGAGTTCCAGAACGAACAGCGTTCCTACATCGGCTTCCGCTGCGTGCGTTCGCAGATAGGCTTCGCCCGCGGCCAGCAGCTCAAGACCAAGAAATGAACCGTGAGGCTGTCGCCCTGCTCGGGGCCGGTACCGCGTATTCCGCTATAAACAAAGATAACCATTCACAGACTTTGCCAGATGGGAAAGATAAAAACATATAAAAGCGGCATATCCGCCTTTATCTCCTCCGAAAAAGGCCAGCGCTTCTTCAACTTCGCCTACTCCATAGGCGCGGCCATTGTGATTTGGGGCGCGCTCTTCAAGATTCTGCACCTTCCGGGCGGCAACTTCCTGCTCTCGCTCGGTATGGGTACCGAGGTGTTCATGTTCATGCTGACCGCATTCGACCGTCCGCCGCGCGAATATAAATGGGAAAACGTGTTTCCGGTGTTCGACACCGAGAATCCCGACGACCGTCCCGATTTCGCTTCGGGTACAGGCGTGGTGATGGGTGGCGAAGTGCAGGCTCCTGCCAATATCCAGGCACCGGTGCTGTCGCAGAACGCATCGCCCGGCGAGATAATGGATACGGTAAGCGATGCTACACGCCTGTATCTCGCGCAGATTACGGATATGACCAACGAACTGCGCCGCCTGCAGGCCACCACCGCCTCGCTAAACGAAGTGAGCGACGTGCTTCTGCAGAGCTATAAGGCCATCACCGACAATTCCCAGCAGATTACGGCAAGTTCCACCGGCTATGTGGAGCAGATGCAGGCGCTCAACCGCAACATCAGTGGCCTGAACACCATCTATGAAATCCAGCTCAAGGGCGTGTCGTCGCAGCTCGACGCCATCGACCGCGTGAACACAGGCCTGAAGGATATCCGCGACATGTGGGTGAAATCATCGACCCAGAGCGCACGCTACTGCGAGGAGACCGAGAAGATGGCCCGCTACATGCAGCAGCTTAATTCGGTGTACGAGAAGATGATCACAGCTATGACCATCAACATGTACCGCCCCATGGGAGGCATGCAGCCCGAAGGGATGCCAGTGCCTCCCGCAACACCCGCAAGTCAAACAACCACCCAACCATCCTAAAGTTATCACATGGGTAGCAACAACACAAGGCTTTCACCGCGACAGAAGATGATAAACCTCATGTATATCGTCCTCACCGCCATGCTTGCCCTTAACGTGTCGAGCGACGTGCTCAATGGCTTCACTCAGGTGGAGGAGGGGCTGAAGCGCACCAACACCAACGTGGAGGAGCGAAATGCCGGTATCCTCGCCTCGCTCGAGGCCTTCGCCGCCCAGAATCCCGACAAGGGGCGCCGCTGGTACGACAAGGCCACTGAAGTGCGCCGTGTCACCGACGGCATATACCATCGCATCGACTCGCTCAAACGCCTTATCGTTATCGAGGCCGACGGATCGGATGCCGATGTGGACAACATCCAGAACCGCGACAATCTTGAGGCCGCATCGGTGGTGATGCTCGCCGGCACCAAAAGCCGTGGTGCGGCCCTGCGCCGCGACCTCGACGCTTACCGCACATATATAACATCGCTCGTAACCGACACCGTGAAACGTGTGTCGCTTGAAAAGACCCTTTCCACCGCTCCGGTGCTCCGCAAAGGCACCTTGGGAAAGCAGAGCTGGGAGGAGTCGAAGTTCGACAACCAGCCTGTGGTGGCCGCAGTGACGCTGCTCACCAAGCTGCAGAACGACGTGAAGTTCGCCGAGGGCGAGGCTCTGCAGAATCTGCTGGCCAATGTCGATGCCGGCGATGTGCGTGTGAACGAACTCAACGCATTTGTGATTCCGCAGAGTCGGTTCGTGATGCGCGGCGGGAAATATTCGGCCAACATTGTGCTGGCGGCTGTGGACACCACGGCGCGTCCGGAGGTGTACATCAATGGAGCCAAGCTCGCCAACGACCGCGGCCTGTATGAATTCAATCCCGGAAGCACCGGCTCGTTCGACTACAGCGGTTACCTTGAGGTGCCTCACGGCGACGGCTCGGTGACACGCCATCCCTTCCAGTCGTCCTACACCGTTATCGAGCCTACCGCCACAGTGTCGGCTACGATGATGAATGTGCTCTATGCCGGCATTGACAATCCCATATCGATTTCCGTTCCGGGAGTTCCCACGGGGAAAGTGTCGGCCACCATGACCAACGGCACGCTGACCCGCAGCGGCGACCACTGGGTGGCACATCCCCAGAAAGTGGGCGATGAGGCCGTGGTGAGTGTGTCGGCCGAGATGGACGGACGTCCCATGAGCATGGCGCAGACAAAATTCCGTGTGCGCAAGCTCCCCGACCCCACGCCTTACATAGCGTTCAAGGATGCTCAGGGCAACACTTCGCACTACAAAGGCGGCGGCCGTGGGCTGTCGAAATCGCTGCTGCTCGCTGCTCCGGGCATCGAGGCGGCCATCGACGATGACCTGCTCAACATAGCCTTCAAGGTTCTGAGCTTCGAGACCGTGTTCTTCGATTCGATGGGCAACGCCATCCCTGAAGTGAGCAACGGTGCCCAGTTCTCGCAGCGTCAGAAGGATTCGTTCCGGCGTCTGAGCCGCGGCAAGCGCTTTTACATTTCGCGCGTGAAGGCTGTGGGCCCCGACGGCATAACCCGCGATCTCGCCCCGATTGAGGTGATTGTGGGCTGATGTGCCAGAGGAGAGTAGTCTCGTCCCTGAGGCAAATAATATAGTTAATGTTTTTCACCTTTCAGAAATGAAGTTGATTTCAAAATATCTTATCGCACTGGTTGCCCTTGCCGGGGCTGCCGATGCAGTGGCACAGACCGATGCCGGCGGGTCGTCGTCCTTGGTTCGCCGCCGTTCCGACTCCGACCGTTCGCGCCGTGGCGATGCGGCCGCCGCTCCCGGCGTGACAGACCGCATGCAGAAATTCTACGAGCAGTCGGACAACAATGGCGCCGACCTGATGTGGATGCGAGTGATTTACCGCGACCTCGAGGTGGACAACCCCAAGAATGCTGCGCTTTATTATCCTGAAGATGTGGTCGACGGGCAGGAGAATCTGTTCCGCATCATCATGCGCCTGCTTGCCGACAACAGCATCGCCGCATACGAATATCTGGACGGAAAGGAGATTTTCACCGACCAGTACCGGCTCAAGGTGCGCGACATGCTCGACCGTTTCCATGTGCTCTACACCGATGCCAAGGGTTCCACAGAGAAGAATCCCCGCTTCACCATCGAGGAGTCGGATGTGCCTTCGAATGAGGTGCGTTCCTACTACATCCTGGAGCGTTGGGAATTCGATTCGCGCAGCAACAAGACCAAGCGCATAGTCGAAGCGATCTGCCCGGTGCTGCACCGCAGTGATGATTTCGGCACCGACGCCGTGCGTTACCCCATGTTCTGGGTCAAGCTCGATGCGCTGCGCCCCTATCTTGCCCAGCAGTACATCTTCATTGACGATGACAACAACCTGCCCAAGTACACTTACGATGATTTCTTCACCCTTGCGATGTATGACGGCGACATATACAAGACCCGCAACCTCACTAACAAGTCGATGATGCAGATGTTTCCTGATCCCGACGACCGCAAACGCGCCCAGGACAGCATCCAGAATCGCCTTGACACATTCGACAAGAACCTGTGGGTGCCTTCGCGCGAGGAGGTAATCGCCGCCCGCGAGGCCCGCGAGGCTGCCGAAGCCGAAGCTGCAGCAAAGGCCGAGGGTGAGGAGATAGCCAGTCGTGACGGAAACGGCGAAGAGGAGGCTGTAAGCAGCCGCTCGGTGCGCTCGCGCCGCGGTTCCGCCACACGCGCCTCCGAGAAGAAGGATGCCAAGAAGCCGAAGGCCACCAAGAAAACCAAGGTTCGCAAGGCCAAGGCTCCGAAGTCCTCATCGTCGAACGCCGTGCGCTCGGTGCGCCGCCGCAGATGATACAGGGCGGATGCTTATAGCTCTGATAAATTCGGATAAACTCTGATAAACTCTGATAACTACTGATAAGAAACAAAGAGCCCCGGAAATCCAAACGCGGATTTCCGGGGCGCTGTTTATCGACATTGCGGATTTAAGCGCGGATTTGCGCCGGAGAGAGCAGATTGGCGCTGTTAAGTGTGGGAGGGGTTAGCGGAGCAGCTTGCAGGTGGCAGTCTGGCCGTCGTTAGCTGTGGCTTTCACGATGTAGGCTCCGCGAGGCATGGTATCGAGTGATACGGAAGTGGAGAGCAGCTGGTCGGAGGCGACGTTTTCGTAAAGCACCCTTGTGCCGGAGGTGTTGAAGAT
The DNA here is from genome assembly GCA_900540205.1 of uncultured Porphyromonadaceae bacterium. Lineage (GTDB taxonomy): Bacteria > Bacteroidota > Bacteroidia > Bacteroidales > Muribaculaceae > UBA7173. The sequence continues at coordinate 68,050 of UQER01000009.1, forward strand.
CTCAACCGACGAGATGCATGCCATCGATGTTACGCTGAGAGTTGCGTCCGTGGCGTTGTAAGAAACTGTAATGGTCCGGGCCTCATCGCCTATTGTCGATTCGATGCCGCTCTGGGTGTTGGTGTATTCCCAGTATTTGGCGGGGTCGAGTGGCAGGAATTCGTTGTTCCCGATTACTTCAATCGGGCATACACGCAGAGTGGAACCTTCGGGAACCTGGTGGCTGACATCGACATATGCGGTGACCAGGGCCGATTGTCCTCCTTTAAGATAAGTGCGGTAACCACGGTTGCGTCCGATGAATTTGGAGTCGACATAGAATCCCAAAGCGAGTTCATTGAAGCTGCGTGCGCCTTTGGAGCACGACACAGTGGCCTCAACACGCAGCTCGGAGAGGTCGACGGGAGCGGACGGCTCGGTGAGACCCACGTGCTCCACGCTGATTTCAGTTTCTACAGCATCCGGGTCGAGGATGGTGATTGGGCTGAGGTCGTAGATCATGTTTGCGTCGGACACCTGAGCGCAGAGGGTGTATTCACCTGCCGGAACATAGCTCCCTTCATCGTTGATGAAAAAGCCGTAGAACTTGTAGTCGTTGCTTTCGCCCGGTGTCATGGCCATATTTTGCCATGAGAGTGTGGCTATGTAGTTGTTTTCTTTATCAACAATATAGAGCATCGCATCGCCGTGCAGTTCATTGCCGTTGGTGTCGCCGTTTGTGACTTTGAGCCCTACGTTAGAGGGGAACCCTACGAAATGGGTTTTGTCTGTGAGCTCGTCCACGATGTCGGCGGTGACATTGCTGAGGCCGAAATCGCGCAGAATGCTCCACTGGCCGTTTTCATTTTGGAGGGCTATGTAGGGCTTGGTGGCGACGTGGGTACTGACGAGGCGGTAATTGTCAATGTCGTGAGAGCGGTCGGAATTGTATAGATAGGCGAAATATATGCCGTCGCCGTTGATGGCGGGAAGCTGGAATTGCAGCCCATACTGAGAATAGTTGGCGGGGAAATCGAAGGACTCGCCCGGAATCATCTCGGAGTAATCGGCAGTGTAGCCCGTGAGCCGGAGAGCCATGAGACCGCTCACAGGATAGTGCTCATGATTTTCTATAGTGCTGTTGATCACAAGTTTCCCGTCGGAGATTTCGGTGTTGTATGTCCGGAGGCCGGCGGGCATGCAGAGTGTGGCTGGTGGATAGGTCTGGCTTCCGGTGTTGGGACGGATGCCGAGCATGGCCCACTGATAGTAGTTATAGCCGGTGGTTGTGGCGGCCCCGATGCCCTGCAGCGAGGGGTCCATGGCCGTCAGGCGGAAGTAGCCGTCGGATACGCCTCCCCAGCCCCAGTTCACGTGGAAGAAGCGGTCGGAGCTGTAGCCGTCAATCACGAAAGCATGGCCGCCTGTCGACTGGCCCGACATATACACCGGACCATAGTCTGTAAGGTTGTCATAAATTTGCTGTTCCCAATCTGCAATCGGGGTGTACTGTCGTCTGATTATATGCGCACTTCTGTCGTAGTCGAAATAGGTGAGCAGGGCGTGGAGCACGTTTATGTCGTATCCGTATGTCTCGTATGGGCTGTAGTCCAAGTTGGTTGCAAAGCCGCAGGCTTTCATGAGCGTTGACACGGCATCGCTCTGGGCCTGTGAGAAATTGGCTTCGTATCCGCCTTCCGGAAGTTTGGTGTAAGTGTAGTCGTCGAGCATGTTGTCCCAGTCGAATGTAAGTCCGTTGAAATCCATCGAGAGGGTAATTTCCGGAGTGATAATGCCTGTGTAGGGATTATAGATGTCGAGGGTGTAGGAGTTGGAGCCGTGAGCCGTTTTGGGCCATTTGTGGTAGTTCATCACCTGAGCCATGGCTGTGGCCACACATCCGGTGACGCACTGGAAGGTCTCATCTACCACGGGGCACTGGAGGTTGAACGGCGCGTTTTGGTTCCAGTGTGTTGTCACCAAAGGCTGCACAGGCTCGCGGGTGTCGACTTCGGCACGTGACTGTGCCGGTGTGGCTTTAATGCCGTTTGCACGCATCGTTTCTATCTCCGAGGCATAATCGAGGATGAGCCGGTGTAGGGCCGGTGGGATACTGTTGAGTCCGTTGATGGCCGGAGCCGAATCGGAATAGCCGAGGAGCATGGAGGATACAATGTCGTCGGCTGCTACGAGTGCGAAGGCAGAGGGGTTGCCTGTGGCGTCTGTTTCAGCCGAGGTGAACATGTAGGCGGCCGGCAGGCCATCGTTGGCGTTGAATGTGCCTGTGAGCTGCATGTTGGCGGCTGCCGAACGCGACGGGGCTTTGGCGGGTGCGGTGGCTTGAGATAGGGCGCGGCTTAGAGCATCGGCCGGCTGCAGCACCTCAGCATGCATCGCGCCTGCCATGGCGAGAGTCATGCATGCTGTACCCATAAATTTAAGGTAGAATTCTTTCATGTGTGAATGTGATTGGATTATTATATTGAAATTGGATTATAACAATAATGGGGTATGATGGATTCTGAAATGATTGCCGGATTAAGCAATGCGGGTTGTCAGAAACGTGTGTGGGCCAGGAAAATGATATCGAGGTTATTATATAGCCTGGTGCATTTTCAGAAGTGTCTGATTGCAAAGTTAATAAAATTACGGTGCGGAGTGGTTGATGTATAAATGTTTAAGATTGTTTAACATTTTAGTGCGCGGTCCTGCTGTCTGTGGCGGTGTGTTGTGAGGTGCGGGCACGCACTGGCAGGGGAGGTGTCGATAAGATTTTTGGCGATGAAAGGGGAGGGGATGTTGCATAATTGTGTTGAAATCACTACCTTTGCAGTCCCGATTCTATCCAAACGGAAAAGCCCGCGCGCCGCGGCGAAGCCTTTGGCCTGGCTCCGCGTGGCGTTTAGGCTTGTGTAATTAATTAATAATTAAACTTTAAGAAGTGGATACTTTAAGTTACAAAACCATCACCCCCAATGCGCAGCATTGCCCCAAGGAGTGGGTGCTGATCGATGCCACCGACCTGGTGCTCGGCCGCGTCTGCTCTGAAGTCGCAAAAATTCTCCGCGGCAAGAACAAACCCTGTTATTCGCCTTTCGTGGAGTGCGGCGACAATGTGGTCATCATCAACGCCGACAAAGTGGTTCTCACCGGCAAGAAATGGACTGACCGCGTTTATCTCACCTACACAGGCTACCCCGGCGGTCAGCGTGAGCTCACCCCCGAAGTCCTGCTGAAAAAATCGTTCAACAAGCACCTCAAGCCCGGCATGCACCCGCTCTACCTCCGCGTTGTGAAGGGTATGCTCCCCAAGAACCGTCTGGGCCGCAAGCTCATCAAGAACCTGCATGTGTTCAACGGTCCGGAACATCCTTTCCAGGATAAGAACCTCAAAGTGCTTGATTTAAAACATTGATTAATCGCCAAAACCTGAATTATGGAAACAGTAAATGCAGTAGGCCGTCGTAAAGCAGCCATCGCCCGCGTGATCCTTACCGAAGGCAACGGCGAAATCACCATCAACCACCGCGCACTCGACAAGTATTTCCCCTCGTCGATTCTGCAGTACATCGTAACCCAGCCCCTCAAGACCCTCGACGTTGTCGAGAAATACAACATCCGTGTGAACCTCGACGGCGGCGGTTACAAAGGTCAGGCCGAGGCCCTCCGTCTGGCCATCGCCCGCGCTCTGGTAAAAATCAACCCCGATGACAAGAAGGCTCTCCGTGCAGAAGGCTTCATGACCCGTGACCCCCGCGTTGTGGAACGCAAAAAGCCCGGTCGTCCCAAAGCACGCAAGCGCTTCCAGTTCTCCAAGCGTTGATGCTCCCGGATTGTCAGCAATCTTTTACGGAATATATTTTCCTGTCTCCCTCGCTCTCCCGAGTTTAGTATCTAAATCCCGCGGATGGACCGCGTTCCCTACCCCGGGGTTGTAATTCCAAAAGAACGTAAACAACTCTTTTTACAAAAATGTCAACACCTACATTTGACCAGCTCCTCGAAGCAGGTTGCCACTTCGGCCACCTCAAACGCAAATGGAACCCCGCAATGGCTCCCTACATCTTCATGGAGCGCAATGGTATCCACATTCTTGACCTTTACAAGACAGCAGCCAAGGTTGAAGAAGCTGCAGCTGCCCTCAAATCGATAGCAAAATCCGGCAAAAAGGTTCTTTTTGTCGCTACTAAAAAACAGGCCAAACAAGTAACCGCCGACAAGGCCGCTTCAATCGGTATGCCTTACGTGATTGAGCGCTGGCCCGGTGGTATGCTTACCAACTTCCCCACCATCCGCAAGGCCGTCAAGAAGATGGCTTCCATCGACAAGATGACAAAGGATGGCACATTCGACAACCTCTCGAAGCGTGAGAAACTCCAGATTTCGCGTCAGCGCGCAAAACTCGAGAAGACTCTCGGTTCGATTGCCGACCTCAACCGTCTTCCCTCGGCTCTGTTCGTGGTCGACGTGCTCAAAGAGCGCATCGCCGTGGCTGAGGCCAACCGTCTGGGTATCCCCGTGTTCGCCATGGTCGACACCAACTCCGACCCCTCGAACATCGATTTCGTAATCCCCTGCAACGACGACGCATCCAAATCGATCGAACTTATCCTCGACACCGTATGCTCCGCAATGGCAGAAGGTCTGGAGGAACGCAAGGTTGAAAAGGTTGACGCCAAGGAAGAGGACAAGGAAGCTGCTCCCCGTCGCGAGCGCCGTCGCCCCGTGCGCCGCGCAGAGAACGAGGAGGCCGCTGCCGAAGAGGCTCCCGAGGCTGAAGAGGCTGCCGAGGAAGCAGCCGAATAATCCGGCTCCCTCACAAGGGGGGCGCCGCGCATTTCACGGGCGGCGCGCCACCTCTCTTTCCAGATATCAATTTTAACACAAAAAACATAGACAAAATACTATGGCAGTAACAATGGCCGAAATCACCAAGCTCCGCCACCTCACATCGGCAGGCTTGATGGATTGCAAAAAGGCTCTCGCCGAGACTAACGGCGACATAGAGGCTGCTGTCGAGATTCTTCGCAAGAAGGGTCAGGCAGTGGCTGCCAAGCGCGAGGACCGTGTGGCAGCCGAAGGTTGCGTTCTTTCGAAGAATGAAGGCAACTTCGCCGCAATCGTGTCACTCCAGTGCGAAACCGACTTCGTTGCCAAAAACGCCGGTTTCGTTGAACTCACTCAGAAACTGCTCGACCTCGCTGTGGCAAACCGCTGCAAGAGCCTTGATGAACTCAAGGCTGTGGCTGTGGATGGCCGCACCGTTGCCGACCTCGTAGTTGAGGAAGGCGGCAAGACCGGCGAAAAGACCGAGCTCGGCGCATACGAATGGATCGAGGCTCCCTCCACCACATCCTACAACCACCTCGGCAACAAGCTCGCCACTATCGTAGGTTTCAACCTCGAGGGCGTAGATTACCAGGTAGGTCGCGACGTGGCCATGCAGGTGGCTTCAATGAACCCCGTTGCAGTTAACCGCGAGAGCGTGCCCCAGGCAACCATCGACGGTGAGCTGAACGTGGCTATCGAGAAAACAAAGGAAGAGCAGGTGAAGAAGGCTGTTGAGGCCGCTCTCAAGAAAGCAGGCATCAACCCCAACCTCGTTGACAGCGAAGCCCACATCGAATCGAACATCGCCAAGGGCTGGCTCACAGCTGAAGAGGCTGACAAAGCCCGCGAAATCGCCAAGACAACCGCTGAGGCAAAGGCTGCAAATCTGCCCGAGCAGATGATCCAGAACATCGCTCAGGGTCGTCTGAACAAGTTCTTCAAGGAATCTTGTCTCATGGAGCAGGAGTTCATCAAGGATGGCAACCTCACCATCGGCAAATATCTTGAAGAGAGCCAGAAGGGTCTGGTTGTTGCCGAATTCAAGCGCGTAAACCTCAACGAGGATTAACGCACGCGAATTCGCCGCACTCCGGCCATCGTTTCTCCGACGCAAGTCATAACATCTATTATATCCAGGTGCCCGCATCGCCAATCGGCGTGCGGGCACTTTTTTTGTCGCCCACATCTCCTGTCCGGTGGCGTTTCGTGTCGTTTTACTTGCAATAGTTTAATTAATGCTGCAATTTGATGTTAAAAAATGTAAATGTATACATGCGACGGCTTTTTATAATTATTTTTACAAACAATAAAGTGTTTCCATGCGGCTTAGACATTCTGTTTAATATTCCATATTTTTATCACTAAATTCCTTATTCAAATGAGAAAACAACTCGTTTGTGCCGCCGTTGCCATTGTGATGGGTGCGGCGGGGTTTGTTGTTTCGGGTGCGCCCACTTTGTATGGGCTGCTTGCGCATTGCGACACCTGGGACAAGAACACCAGCAATGCGGGCATCTATTCGTTCTCTCCCGCGGAAACCGTGAAGTTTACGAAAGTTATGCCCACCGAGACGATGGCCACCGCAGCTTACGCCGACGGCATGTTGAGCGGTTACAATACCGTAAGTTACTGGGGTTCGGTTCAGGCCACATATCGTCTTTATGATTGCGATTCAGGTGAGCTTGTCGCGAAAAAGACATTCAGCGGGCAGCAGTATAATGCTGTCTCAATGGCCTACAATTATGCTGACGACAAGATTTACGGTGTGTTTGTAAATGCCGACGGCGCCGGGATCCGTCTGTGCACCGTCGACATGATGAGCGGCGCGCCGACCGACGTTGCCAAGTTCGCAGGCAGCAATATCCCGTATGCCATCGCATTTGACGATAAAGGCGTGCTGTATGGCGTGTGCGACGACGCGAATCTCTACACCATCGACATCAAGGATGCCACAATGACGCCGGTGGGTTCAACCGGTCTGTCGCCCAAGTATTCGCAGAGCATGTTCTTCAACGAGGAGAGCGGCAAATTCTATTGGTCGTATATGGATGCCGACCTGAAGAAGGATGTGGTGACGGCACTTTATGAGCTTGACCCCGCCACCGCCACCGCCACACTGGCCGGCAATTACGAGGCAACCACCCAGGTGGTTGCCATTTACGGACCGCATAAGGCAAACGCTGCTGCACCTGCGGCTCCCGCCGATGCTAAAGTGGCTTATGCCTCTGACGGTTCGCTTGATGCAAGCCTCACATTCACAGCTCCATCGAAAGCCAACGACGGATCGGCCCTGAGCGGCGACCTGAAGGTGCAGGTGATTGTGGACCATTCACCGGCCACTGATGCTCCTGCAACGGTTGCTCCCGGTGCGGCTTACAAGTATCAGTTCACTTTCGGAGCAGAAGGTTCGCACAAGGTGGAGGTGCTGATTGTAAATGACGGAGGTGCTTCGGAGCGAGTACGCATCAATACCTTTGCCGGCGAGGATGTTCCCGGTGCCGTAGGCAATCTGACCCTTGCTCTCGACGGAGCGAACGCCACGCTGACATGGACAGCTCCCGAGACAGGCGCAAACGGCGGATGGTTCAACGCCGAAAACCTCACTTACAAGATTGTGCGCCTGCCCGACAACAAGGTGGTGGCCGAACAGCACAATGGGCTGACATTCTCGGAGGTAATCCCCGAACAGATAGGTATGTGGCACTATGAGGTGACACCTGTGGGAGCCAAAACAGGTAAGGCCGCAAAATCCAATAAGATTCTGCACGGCACATGCATGAACGTGCCTTATCTTGAGGGCTTCGACACCGAGGCTTCGATGGATCTGTTCACCACAGAGGATGCCAACGGCGACGGCTATAACTGGAAATGGGACAAGGACCACGCCGTGAATGGAGCTCCTTTCGACGGAAATCTCGATTGCGCCGACTGGCTCATTACTCCCCCCATTGCCCTCACAACTGACTGGGTGTACAAGATGTCATTCAAGGCTTCTACCTACAGCACTGTCTACAATGAAGAGATTGCGGCAGGATTCGCAACTGAGCCCAAGGGTGAGGCCATGAATATCATAGGTGAATATGTGACTTCCACACCGGGCTACAATACCTATGAGGGGCTTGTGAATGTTACTGAGGCCGGGAACTACTATCTGGGCATCCAGCATTCCACACCAACGGGGCATATGCGCGCCGAGCTGAAGATAGACGATATCGCTCTTGAACCGTATATCCCGACCGACGCTCCCGCGCCTGCCGCAGATATGAAAACCGCATATGCCGAAGGAAATGCCCTGCAGTGTACGCTGACATTCAAGGCTCCGGCCACATCCATCCGCGGCAATGCTCTGGATGCCCTGTCGAAAGTGGAACTCATGGTCAACGGTGAGGTTAAGGAAACAATTCAGGATGTCACACCCGGGCAGGAACTGTCGCGTCAGGTGACACTCAAGCAGGGCGACAACACTCTGACTGTCGTCGGTTACAATGAATCAGGCCGCGGCCTTGATGCAACGATTGAGATTTTCGGAGGCACTGACATTCCAGGTGCCGTGAAGAATCTGCGTTACAAGTGGGACCAGACCGATAGCGCAAATCCCGACGGAAAAGCCATCCTAATGTGGGACGCTCCAGATCCGTTCGGCCTGAACGGCTTGCCAATACCCGACGGCGAAATGACCTATACGCTCATGGCTCCGTTGTTCGGTACCGACCTGATGGACACTGAAAAAAACATCAAGGACACTCAGAAGCTCATTTCTTCCACCTATACGGCACAGACACTGGTGCGCCGTGGCATCAAGGCTGTCACTGCAGGCGGTGCCGGCAAACCCACATTGCTTTACTTGACACTTGGACCGGCAGTCAAGCTTGATGCCGCCGATTCGTTTAAGGCTGGTAGCCCGGCGTATAACACCTACAGTATCTCTACTCGTTCGGGGGCTGCAGGATGGGCAATGTTCAACGACAATCCCGAGGGACGCAAGTCGCAGGATGCCGACAACGGTTTCGCCATGTGCCGTATACCGGCGGATTCCGAAGAGGAGAGCGGAACAGGTGTGCTGGCATCCCCGGCATTCGATTTCAGCAACTCCGCCACAGCCTATCTCCACGTATGGGTGCTTCATTCCACTTCGGCCGCTGCAGGAACCACACTCCAGCTTGAAGGCACTACCGACGCTTGCGACTATTCGCCCATCGGAGAGGCTATTGCAGTCAACGACGGCACTGACGGATGGAAAGAGCATCACATCGCCCTGGCTCCGCTGGCCGGTGCACGCAAAGCAATGCTGGCATTCGTTGCCACTGTGCCCGATAAGGCTTCGGCAGTGGCTATAGATAACTACACCATCGACTACACTTCGGCTATCGGCGCAATTGCAGCCGACGACGAGGCAGACATTGAGATTTCTGCCAGCGGCGCCGGCGTCATGGTGGTAGGTGCGGCCGGAAAGTCTATGGAGGTTTACACCACGGCCGGTCAGCTTGTGGGCAGCCGCGTGCTCGCCACCGGCACCGAAACCGTAGAGATGCCTGCCGGAATCTATCTGGTGAAAGTCGGCCTCAAAACCGCCAAAGTGGTGGTTCGCTGATCAATCCGGATAAATTCTGATAAGCTCAGATAATTCTGATAAGTTCTGATAAGTTCAGATAAATTCTGATAAAACAAAACTGCGGTGTGCTCCCTTCAATGGCAGCACACCGCAGTCTGTTTTTTGATAGGGAATCAGAAGGAGTAGCTGATGCCGATGGCGGGGATGAGGGCGTGGACCTTGTAGTCGGCGGTGAAGTTCTCCACTCCGTTCATGGGGGCGAGCTGTGCGCCCTGATAGGGGGGCATGCCTACGGAGCCGAGCACCTGGTTGAACTGTGCCACTCCGGCATTATACTGTGCCAGACCGGCATTGTAGACGGGCGCGAGGAAGTTGTCGTACTGTCCGGTGGCGCCTTTCACTTTCGTGCCATAGACGTACATGAAGGCCACATCGATCGACAGTCCTTTGACAGGGCGGAACGACAGACCTACCGACGGTTCTATTTTGGTGGCACCGGGTGTCTCGGGGTTGTAGTGGTCATTGTTGCAGGGGGATGTGTCGAGCATCAGCCCGGCGCGCAGGTCGAGGCGGTCGGTGAGATTGTATTGTGCCCCAAGGTGGTAGGTGAGGGCGTTGTGGTAGTCCTTTTCAAGATGCTGGTCGAATGCGGGGAGTCCGGCGAAGCTGATGTCGAGACTTTTGTATGTGCCCCATCCGTTGAGCTGGAGGTCGAAGGCAAGTTCAAGGCGCGGGATGGGCTTGTAGCTTGTGCCGAGTGTAAGCACGTAGGGGCAGGGCATCGAGGCGTCGAAATTGGCGTAGTTGAGGTTGTCGAGCGTTTCGCCCAGAAGCTGGCGTGCGGCTTCGTTGGCGTATTCCACTACGGCATTTCCGGCAGTTACGTGCATGTTCATTTTCGAGCGGAACGAGGCTCCGAGGTTCCATTTTTCGTTTATGTCCCAGAGAACGCCCACGTTGAATCCGAGGGCAAGTTCGGAATCGCCGGTGAGATTCACCGATGCCGGAGCTACGTGGCCGTAAGTGGCGGTAGGAGCCGTTGGCTCGGCGCCGGGAGCGGGAGCCGACGGGTTGAGAAGATGTGTGGCATTGGCCACATCCCACTGGAGTTTGGCTGCGTGGTATTGCAGCTGGGCCACGCGGTCGAGCGATGTGCCGCTTACGAGGGCCTTGTTGAGGTTGACCGAACCCCATGCTATCATCAGGCCTGCGCCTACGGAGAGGTTGGGGAGCACGCGCCATGAGATGGTGGGCTGCACGTCGAACACCTTGAGGTCCACACTCTGGTTGAGAGCGGCACCTGCCCAGTTCTTACCCCAGTTGATGGATGAGCCATAAGGGGTGTAGAGCGTCACGCCGGCATAGAGATTGTCGTAGATGCGGAATGCGGCGGAGAAGTTCATGGGGGTTGACACCTTGTTGCTTGATGTCACCTTTGTGCCGTCGGGGAGATAGGCGTTTGCGGTTGCCTTTATGCCGCTTATGGCGCCCGAAATTTCCATTGTCTTGTTCATGAACGCCAGTGCGCCGGGATTGAAAATCTGGCTTTCCGCGCCGAGTTTCATGGCCACTCCCACGTGGCCCATACCTTCCTGTTTGGCACTGAATGTGTTCACCTGATAGCCTTCGGCCGATGCGCCGAGTGCAACAATTGCCGCCACCACGGCGGTAGTTAATTGTTTCATTGCTTAAAATGTTGGTGGACGCCAAAGATTCTCCCATACAGGTCGAATAAATGTTACGGTTTATGGCGTCTTGTTAAAATTGCGACAAAATTACCAATAATTTCCCAAAACACCAAAATCCTGCACATCCAAATGCAGGTTTGTGCAATCCGGGGCGCCGCATTCCGAGGCAAAAACAGGTATTGCGAATTCGGCTGAAAGGTGGTAACTTTGTGAGTTCCGAAATAATGGCGTGTCTGTAATTCCCGTGATAATCTGAACGGCTATTACCGTGATTCAGACATGCTCCGATATAGTCATGGTTTTAAACGATTTCGGCCAACGAACAATGATTACTATAAAATCCATTCAAAAACGGCTGGTCACGGTTGCCGCAGTGCTGGCATTGATGTCGGGTTGCTCGGCGTGGGCGGCTGTCAACGAGCTGCCGGTTGTCACGGTAGGTGGCAAACGCTGTTTCTATTACGATGTGCAGCCGAACGAGTCGATATATACGGTGAGCAACAAGCTCGGCGTGACGCGTCAGCAGATAGTTGACTTCAACCCTTCGGTTGCCGACGGCCTCAAACCACGCATGCGCCTGTTTTTCCCGGTTGACCAGTTTGACAGTGAACCGGGCACGCGCCGATCCGCAAATGCGGAGGAGGCCGGAGTGAGCACGCACACCGTGCGCAAAGGTGAAACGGTGTATGGCATCGCCCGTCAGCACGGCATGTCGCCCGACTATCTTGTAAAACTTAACCCTTGGGCCGAGGAGGGGATAGCTCCCGGACAGGTGCTCCGCATCACGGAAGGTGCTCCTGTTGCAGGCTCAGATGCCTCTGTGCAGTCAGCCGTTGCCGCTCCGCGTGTCAACGGGAAAGGATATATCGAACATGAAATTCAACCCGGCGAGACCCTGTTTTCCATCGCGAATGCCCACGGTGTGGCGTTGGAATCGGTGCTTGATGCCAATCCTTCGATCGATCCGTTGAATTACAAGGCCGGAGAGAAAATTCTGATTCCGGCCACCGATGCCGCCAAGGCCCGTCATGCATCAGCTGCTGCAACCACATCGCAGGCCTCCCCGGCTGGAGCCGGCACTGCTGCCGAGATTCTGCGTGGCACCATGGCATCCGAATCGTCTGAAGAAGAGATGGCCGATGTTGAAGCGGTTACCGCCGAGGAGCCTGTCACCGGCGCTGAGGAGGTGGATGCTGATACGCTTCAGGTGGCGGTGATGCTGCCGTTCATGCTCGGCGAAGAGCCTCAGAGCCGCACCACACAGCTTTATACCGAATTCTTCAAGGGGATGCTTATGGCGGCCGATACATTGCGTACCGAAGCCGGCGCGCCCGTTAATTTCCGGTTCTATGACACCGCCGCCAATATGGACACGGTGGCCGCATTGCTGCGGCGTCCTGAAATAGCCGATTTCGATCTGATTGTTGCTCCCGATAATCAGGCTCAGCTAAAGGCAGTGGCAGATGCCGCCGATGAGGAAACCTTGATTCTGAATGTGTTCGCCGTTAAGGATGAAAGCTATACCACCAACCGCAATATGGTGCAGGTCAACATCCCGCACGACCGTATGTATACACTGGCCATCGACGCTTTCATGAAGAGGTATGAAGGCCGTCTGCCGGTGTTCATCAGCCGAACCGGCGGTCAGGCCGACAAGGATTCGTTCGTAAGCGAACTGAAGGAACGGCTGCAGACCGAGGGGCGTGATTTCAGGGAGATTTCGTTCCAGGGCACTCTCTACGATGCCGACCTCGCCGGTTTGAATCCCGACGAGATTCCGGTGGTGTTCGTTCCGAATTCCGGTTCGAAAAATGAATTCGCCAGATTCGTGGGCGCGCTTACCGCTCTGCGACAGGGAGCTGCCGATTCTGAAAGTGTCACCATATTCGGTTATCCCGAGTGGGTCACCTTCCGCGGTGACAGTTTCGATGAGATATCCAACCTCGGAGCAACCATCTATTCGCGTTTCCTTGTGGATGAGCGCGATTACCGCGCACGCGAGCTGAAAGAACGTTACAAGCAGAACTACGGAGTGGAGATGTTCGAGGCAGTGCCCACACAGGGCATACTCGGATTCGACATAGGCCGTTTCGTCATTGAAGGTCTGCGCCACAAGGCCGAAACCGGCGTGTTCCCCACAGAGTTCAACGGCGTGCAGAACAGCATGCGTCTCGGTTGGGCGTTGCCGCAGACCGATGGTGCTGACACGGATACCCCCGACAATGAGCATGGCCTTGTCAACGAGACTCTTTTTCTGCTCAACTTCACTCCGGGCGGCATAATCAACAGCGAGCGTCTCTGACCCATCCGGCGTTCGGGGCACCCTGTGACTTAGGCGCATATAGTGCGTTACCGCACGGATGCTTCCGGCGAGTAGTTCCGCCTATTCAAAATTGAATGAAGATGAAAAAATTTATCATAACAGCCCTTTGCTGTGTGCTTGCGGTGGTCTACGCCAACGCGCAGCGTCACTACGTGCCCCATGTGCATGTGGGAGCGCATGCAGGCGCAACGCTGTCGCAGGTGTCGTTCTATCCCAAGACGCAGGAATCATTTCTGCCCGGCATGCAGATGGGATTCTCTTTCCGCTATGCCGAGGAACGGCACGTAGGCCTGCTTGCCGAGCTGAACTTCGCACAGCACGGATGGAAGGAGAATTTTGAGGAATATAATTCGCAATTCGAGTATTTCCGCCGCACCACCTATGTTGAACTTCCTGTAATGACGCATATATTTTTCGGCTCGAGAGTGGTGAAATGTTTCTTCAACCTCGGTCCGCAGATAGGGTATATGCTTGGAAGCTCCATACATTCCAATTTCGATTACGAACATCCGCGCGAAGTGGAGGATTTTCCGTATGAGTACCGTCAGGTTGACCAGATGCGCCTCCCCATCAAGCATCGTTTCGATTACGGCATAACCGGAGGCGCCGGAGTGGAGTTCGTGATAAAAAAACGCCATTCCGTGATGCTTGAGGCACGATATTATTATGGCCTGGGGAACCTTTTCCCTTCGTCGAAAAAAGATGAGTTCTCTGCATCGCGAGGCAATTCCATAGCTGTGACACTTGGATATATGTTCCGGATCAAATAGAAAAATCTTAAATCAAAAGTTGATTCATCCCAAAATCAACTGATACCATCACATTTTCATCGACATGAAAAAAACAGCCATTTTAGCAGCCTCTCTGCTGGCTGCGGCCGGCATGCAAGGTGCCGAAGCCCTCTGGATGCGTCATGCGGCCATCTCGCCCGACGGCAGCCGAATCGCCTTTGAATATAAAGGCGACATATACACAGTTGGTGTTGACGGAGGTACCGCCACGCGTCTGACATCGCACCCGGCCTACGAATCAAACCCCGTATGGAGTCCCGACAGCCGACAGATAGCATTTGCAAGCGACCGTCATGGCAATTTCGATGTGATGCTGATGGATGCACCCGGTGGCGAAGCACGCCGCCTGACTTCCAACTCCGCATCGGAGATTCCGGAAGTGTTCTCGCCCGACGGCGAACTGGTCTACTATTCCGCTGCCATACAGAACCCGGCAAAGTCGGTGATGTATCCGTCAGGCCGGATGACACAGCTCTATGCAGTGAGAACTGATGGCGGAAAGACCCTGCAGGTTATGCCCACGCCTGTGAAAAAGCCTGTGTTTACCCCCGACGAAAGCACGCTGCTTTATCAGGACCTCAAGGGGTTCGAGAATGAATGGCGTAAGCATCACACTTCATCGGTGTCGTGCGACGTGTGGGCGCTTGACCTCGCCACCGGTAAGCATACCAACCTGACCGACCGTCCCGGCGAGGACCGCAACCCTGTGGTCTCGTCCGACGGCAAAACCGTCTATATCCTCAGCGAACGCGATGGAGGCAGCTTCAATGTCTGGGCCTTCCCGATGTCCGACCCCTCCGCTGCGCGCCGTCTCACCGATTTTACCACTCATCCCGTGCGTTTCCTCTCGCGTGCTGCCAACGGCACCATGGCATTCACTTACAATGGTGAGCTCTACACCATGGCGTCTGACACTGCCGCTCCGCGCAAGCTCGCAGTCGAGATTGTCGCCGACCAGCCTGAGGAGGTGGAAATGCTGAAAGTTAAGCCTCAGAATGCGGTTGTATCCCCCGACGGCAAGATGGTGGCGTTCCTCGACCGCGGCGATGTGTTCGTCACTTCGGTGGAATATCCTACCACAGTGCAGGTGACCCGCACACCGCAGGCCGAGATGCATCTGAGCTGGGGCGCCGACAGCCGATCACTGTACTATACTTCCGAGCGGTCTGGACATAAGAACATCTACAAGGCATCCATAGCACGCAAGGACGACCCCAATTTTGCCGCCGCCACAGCCGTGACTGAGGAACCTGTGATTGAAGTGGCAGCAGGGAGCGGTGATGAATATTCGCGTCCGCTCATATCGCCCGACGGAAAGAAGATGGCTTTTGTGAAGAACAGGAACAACCTCATGGTGATGGACCTGGCCTCAAAAGCTGTGCGCCAGCTCACCCACGGCGAGACGTATCCTGGTCAGGACGACGGCATGGGCGCAGTATGGAGCCCCGACAGCCGTCTGCTTGCCATAGAACTTGTGCCGGAGATGCGCGATCCATACAGCGACATCGCTCTGGTGGAGGTGGAGAGCGGCCGCATCACCAATCTCACCAACTCCGGTTATTTCGAGGAGTCGCCCCGTTTCGTTCTCGACGGCAACGCCATCATATTCAAGACCGACCGTTACGGCATGCGAGCTCACGCATCGTGGGGTTCGCAGTACGATGTGATGATCGTGTTCCTCAATCGCGCCGCACGCGACCGTTTCATGCTCAGCGAGGAGGATTATGCCCTGCTTAAAGATGCCGAGAAAAAATCGGACAACAAGGAGAAAGATGCCGACAAGAATGGAAAGGCCGATAAAAAATCAAAGAAAGATACCGGCAAAACGGCCGAAAAGGAGCAGGAGGCCATTGTTGTGGAGCTTGACAACATCGACACCCGTGTGATGAGGCTCACCCCCTATTCGTCGGAACTTTCCGATGCCATTGTCACTGCCGACGGCGACAATCTGTATTATCTCAGCGAGTTCGAGGATGGCTACGACCTGTGGAAACTTCCGCTGCGCAAGCGTCAGCCCAAACTGGTGTCGAAACTCGGAGCACAGACCGGCGTGTCACTGCAGGCACCCAAGGACGGCAAGTCCATTTTCCTCATGGGCGCCAAAATGCAGAAACTCGACCCCAAGACCGACAAGCTTACGGCCATCACTTCGGATGCCACTCATGAGATTGACCGCGCTGCCGAACGTCAGGCCATGTTCGACAACATGGCTGTGGAGGAGGCCGCCCGCTTCTACAACAAGGGGATGCACGGCGTTGACTGGCCTGTAATGGTTGAGAACTACCGCCGTTTCCTTCCGCATATCAATAACAACTATGATTTTGCCGAACTTCTGAGCGAGATTCTGGGCGAACTGAACGTGTCGCACACCGGAGGCCGTTACCGCCCGGCGGCTGCATCGTCGGCCGACCGCACTGCATCGCTCGGACTGCTTTACGATATGAGCTACGACGGCACCGGACTGAAAGTCGACGAGGTGATTGTGAACGGTCCGTTCGACAAGGCCGCATCCAAAATGGTTCCCGGCTCTATCGTGAAATCCGTGGGAGGAGTGGAAGTGGCTGCCGACACCGACATGGCATCGCTTTTCAGGAATCTTGCAGGAAAGAAAGTGCTTGTAGGCTTTGTCACCCCTTCAGGCGAAAGCTACGAGGAGGTGGTGAAACCGATCTCGGCCGGCGCTGAGAATGCGCTGCTCTACGACCGCTGGGTGCGCAACCGTGCCGCCGACGTGGAGAAATGGTCGAACGGGCGGCTGGGCTATGTGCACATTCCCTCGATGGCCGATGCTTCGTTCCGCCCCATGTATGCCGACCTTCTCGGTAAATACGCCAATGCCGAAGGGGTGGTGATTGACATACGCTGGAACGGCGGCGGCCGCATGCACGAGGATATAGAGGTTCTGTTTACCGGGGAGAAATATCTGACTCAGGAAATCCGCGGCAAGGATGTGTGCGACATGCCTTCGCGCCGCTGGAACAAACCGTCGGTGATGCTCGTGGCCGAGCCCTGCTACAGTAATGCACACGGCACGCCGTGGGTCTACAAACATCAGAAAATCGGCAAGGTGGTCGGCGCTCCGGTTCCGGGCACCATGACTTCGGTGAACTGGGTGACCATGCAGGACCCCACGATGGTGTTCGGTATCCCAGTAATCGGTTACCGCACTGCCGAGGGATATTATCTTGAAAACTTCCAGCTTGAGCCGGACGTGAAGGTGTACAACACGCCCGAAGATATAGCCGCAGGCGAGGACCGCCAGCTGCGCACGGCAGTAGAGACGCTGCTGCGCGACATTGACGCTAAAAAACAGAAATAAAACGATATTGTCATGAATAAAGGAATTTCAGCTATGGCGGTTATGGTGGCTACCGGACTGACCGCCGCCGCATACACGGATTTCGTCCCTGCATCAGGAATGTCGGTGCAGTGCGATACACCTGATTCGGTTGCCGTCGAGCAGCCCGACACGGTAAAATTCCAGTTTACCGATATCACTGTGGTGCCCACCACATCGGTCAAGGACCAGAACAAGAGCGGCACATGCTGGTGCTTTGCCGGCACGTCGATGTTCGAGGACGAGATTGTGCGTAAAGGTGGAAAGCCGCTCGACCTCAGCGAGATGTTCACCGTGCGTCAGTGCTATCTTGAAAAGGCCGACCGTTATGTGCGCATGTACGGACACGCAAACTTCGGTGCGGGCGGCAGCATCATGGATCTGCCCTATGTATGGAACCGTTACGGTGCCGTGCCCGAGGAGGTGTACTCCGGTCTGGAATATGGCGAGGACAAGCACGTTCATGGCGAGCTTGACGCCGTGCTGAAAGCCTATCTTGACGCCATTGTGAAAAATCCCAACAAACGCATATCCACAGCATGGCGCAAAGGCTACGAGGCCATCCTCGACGCTTATCTCGGCAAAGTGCCTGAGGAATTCACCGTTGACGGCCGCACATACACACCGCTTACATATGCCCAGTCGCTGGGTCTGAACATGGACGACTATGTGCCTGTCACATCGTTCATCCATCATCCTTTCTACGAACCTTTCGTGATCGAGGTGGCCGACAACTGGCAGTGGGCGCCTTATGAGAATGTACCGATGGAGGAACTCAAGGCCATCGTCGACAACGCCATTGCCAACGGTTACCCCGTGGTGTGGGCTGCCGATGTGAGCGAGGGCGGTTTCAAATGGAATGAAGGTTTTGCCGTGATGCCCAAGGAGCGCACGGCAGCCGATATGGAGGGGACTGAACTTTCGCGTTGGGTGAAACTCAGCGACAAAGAGCGCAGCGCCAAGCAGTTCGACATACACGGCCCTGTTGAAGAGATTGAAGTGACGCAGGAGAGCCGTCAGGAAATGTTCGACCGTCAGGAAACCACCGACGACCACGGCATGGAGATTGTGGGCATCGCAACCGACCAGAACGGCAAGCGTTATTACAAAGTGAAGAACTCCTGGGACACCAATCAGGTTTACGACGGATTCTTCTATGTATCGGAGCCCTATTTCCTGGCCAAGACCCTCAATATCCTTGTGCACAGGGATGCGCTTCCTAAGGAGATTGCAGAAAAAATTTTCTAACCGGCTTTAACGCAAGTCCACACTATGCAAAGCCGACCTACATCACTGACAATGTGGACGCTGTGGCTCGCCACGGCGTTCACATTGCTGTTTGTAGGCTGCAGCCGGAATTTACCCTGGCGGCATGAGGGGAGTGTGGCATCCTCTGCCGCATGGCAGCTTTGGCCCGACAGCATAGACTTCCGCAACGGTCTGGTGATCCGCGCGTTCGGTGATTCGCTCCTGCAGGTGCGGGTGGAGGGGAACTGCCTGCGCGATGTGTCGTGCCGTTCCCGCATTCAGGAAGCATCCGCCCCCGATGTGTCAACCGGTGTTCCCCTTGTTGATGCGCTTTGTGCTCTGGAAACGCGTGTTGGGCTTCCGGACACCTGGAACGAGAATATCCCTTATGCGGTGTTCCTTAATCCATTGTCTCTCAAATGGGCTACGGGAATACTTCACGGCAGACTGAAAGACGGCTATGTGGTGCCGGGCATAAGTCAGGGCCTGACGTGGCCCGTGGTGACCGGCAATCCGTACTGGCTGTTGGCTGCTGTGGAGGTTGCAAAGGCCGGAGGCGGACGCCTTTGGCTCGATGAAGTGGCCGGTGTTGCCGCCAATATGCTTGAAGAGGACCTCAGGATTGCATATAACCCCTTCACATCGCTGTTCTACGGAATGCCGCAGCGCTGGACCTCACTGTCCGGCATCATTCCCGACTGGATGCTTCCTGCCGACCAGTTTGCCGTTCAATCGTTCTCGGTGAATGCCGCCTACTGCGGGGCGTTGAAGGGACTGTCCGATGTCGGCAGATCGATGGCGATGCGCAATGAAAAAATCCGGCATGAGATTCCGGCCCCCGATGCCGATTCTCTCCGGCATGCGTTGCATCGTGGTTTCTGGCTGCCGGGACAGCAGATGTTCGGCGCCATGCTCTATGGCTTCCCCATGGCTCCGGTATGTGCGGAGTTTACCGACAACGTGGCGCAGGCGGTGGCTGTTATCGACGGAGTGATTTCCGAGCCTGTGGCACAGGCTGTTTTCGCTCGTGCCGTGCCGTCCGACGGACATGATGCACTCTTTTACCCGTCGCCACAGCCGGTGTCGGCTGCAAATGCCGGTGTCGTGGATCTGGCATTGCTTGCCTCGGCTGCCGCCGGAGCAGGCTCCCCGGAAGCTTACAACCGCTACTTTGCCGCGCTTATTGCCGCGCAGGCGCAATCGCTGCTCGGCACGGGAGCGGTTGCCAGTATGACTTGCGCCCCACTGAACGGGTTGATTTTGCGCGGAGTGCTCGGAGCACGGTTCACATTCGACGGCATTACGCTGGCGCCAAATGTGCCGCACTGGTTCGGCGACGAGACCGTTGTGCGCGGACTAAGGTGGCGCAAGTCGGTGCTGAACATCGTTGTGCGCGGACATGGCCGCAACGTGCGCAGCTGTACCGTCAACGGCGAACCTTCACCTTTGCAGCTCCCATCTGCTGCTGAAGGCGAGCATAACATTGTGATAGAGCTTGACAGTGCTAATGACATGACGCCGACCGATGCCCCCGATGGAACGACGGAGCCGTTGCCCGAGGCTCCGGAAGTGACATGGCCCGTGAGCAACCGGGCTGTGATCATGTCGGACGGCGCGGGTGTGAGCAGTGAAAGACTGCACCGGGTATGGCTGAACGGCGTGGCCGAACCTGAAGATATAGACAACACATTTGAGCTTGCGCCTGTAAGCGGACTGACCTCGGTGCAGATTGCAACTCTGAATGGTAACGGTGTCGCGGGGTTTTCGGCACGGCCGCACATTGTCCTGCCTGAAAGGGGGGAAGTGCGTGTGAGTTTGCCTGAGGTTGCGCGTAGCGGTGCAAGAGTGCCCGGGCACGACAAGGTGTCGGATGATTTTGTTGAATCTGACCGCAACCACAACCGCAACATACGCTTCGAGGTTGTGGCTCCTGCCGATGGAGATTACATCGTTGATGTGCATTATCTGTCGGGGCTCGGTATCGTCAATGCGCGCCGACGTACGGCACTCCGGCATCTGATGGTCAACGGAACCCGCGCCGGGGTTCTTGTGTTTCCGCAGCTGACACAGTATAACCGCGGACTGGGGGGCGAGTCAGCCGGTCAGCTTCTGGCCGCATCGTTCAGCAATCCGCTGCCGGTGCACCTTAAACGGGGATACAACAGCATAGAGTTACGCTATTTCCAGATCACGCCCGTATATCTTGATCCGACCACAAATTGTATTGTGGCTGATTATGTGCGATTTATTTTACTTACACATCAATATAAAAAACAGATTAATACCTAATGAAACGATTCTCATTGCTGGCGGCCGCACTCATGGCAGGCGCGTCGCTGTTCGGAGCCAAAAAGGCACCGATGGTAACAAATGTTGAGCCTCCCTACTGGTGGGTAGGCATGGCCAATGACACCTTGCAGGTGATGCTCACCGGGCCGGACATCGCTCAGGCTTCGGCCGAGGTGGATTATTCCGGAGTGAAGCTTGACAGGCAGGTAAGCCTTGACAGCCCCAACTACAAGCTGCTCTATTTCACCATTGCGCCGGACACCAAACCGGGCAAGATGCCTATCCGCCTGAACCTCGATGGTCGCAAGCACACTCTTGATTACGAGCTGAAAGCGCGCGACATGAAAGGGGAGGACTACGAAGGCTTCTCGGCGGCCGATGTGCTCTATCTGCTCATGCCCGACCGCTTTGCACAGGGTGATGTGGTAGCGGCCACCGACCTTGAATACAACGATGCCCCCGACCGCACCCAGCCCTCGACACGTCACGGCGGCAACCTGAAAGGTATAGCCGACAAACTTGACTATCTCGACTCGCTCGGAATCACGGCCATCTGGAGCTGTCCCGTGCTGGAGAACGATATGCCGGGCGGCTCATATCACGGTTATGCCACCACCGACTACTACCGCATCGACCCGCGTTTCGGCACCAACGCCGACTGGCAGGAGCTGATAGCGCAGGCGCACAAGCGCGGAATCAAGGTGGTGATGGACATGATTTTCAACCACTCCGGCAGCAACCATCCCTGGATGAAGGATATGCCTTCGAAGGACTGGTACAACCATCCGGAAGGGAACGAACTGACCAACTTCCGCCTCTCCACCATCCACGACCCCTATGTGTCCGACTACGACCTTGACCACACTGTCAACGGCTGGTTCGTTTCGGCCATGCCCGACCTCAACCAGAAGAATCCCCACCTGATGAAGTATCTTATCCAGAACTCCATATGGTGGATTGAATCGTCGAAAATCAACGGCATCCGCATGGACACCTACCCCTATGCCGACATGCAGGGGATGGCGCAGTGGGCGGCCGACGTGCTCAAGGAATATCCCAATTTCAACATCGTGGGCGAATGCTGGTATGGCAACGAGGCCGGCCCGGCATTCTGGCAGAGCGGCAGCAAGATCAATCCGGTGGAGACAAACCTCCCCACGGTGATGGACTTCAAGTACAACATCGACCGCGAAAAGATGTTCTTCGAGGAGACTGACCCGTGGAACGGCCTGAACCACGTGTACGACCATCTCGCACTCGATTATCTATATCCCGATCCCCAGCACATCCTGACATTCCTCGACAACCACGACACCGACCGTTTCCTTCCTGAAATGCCCGATTCGCTCGGCGTGTGGAAGCAGGCGCTGGCGTTCCTGCTCACATCGCGCGGCATTCCCCAGCTCTACTACGGCACCGAGTTGCTCATGAACGGTACGAAGAAAATCTCCGACGGCTACATCCGCCTCGACATGCCCGGCGGCTTCCCCGGCGACAAAGTCGACGCATTTACCCGCGAGGGACGCACCGACATGCAGAACGAGGCATGGGATTATCTGTCGCGTCTGCTGCAGTGGCGTCGCGGCGAGGCCAACGATGTAATTGCCAAGGGCACGCTCAAACATTTCATGCCGCAGAACGGCATCTATGCATACGAACGCCGTCTGGGCGACAAGCAGGTGGTGGTGCTCCTCAACGGCCAAAGCGAGCCGAACACCGTCACAATGGAGCGCACGCTGGAGATTCTGCCTTATGGCAAAACCATGCGCGACCTCGTGAGCGGCAAGGATGTGACCATCACCGAGGAGATGACTTTCGCTCCCCGTCAGGTGATGATTCTTCAGAATTTCTGACCCGCTCCGGCTGATAATTAAGTAAAAGTAAAGAAAATGAAACGTATAGGAATCCTGTCTGACACCCATTCCACATGGGATGAACGCTTTGCCACACATTTCGCCGACTGCGACGAGGTGTGGCATGCCGGCGACATAGGCTGCATCGACGTAATCCGCCGCCTGGAAGAGACGGTGCCGGTGGTGCGTGCCGTCAAGGGGAACATCGACTCCGGTGTGGTGGCGCGTTCGTTCCCCGAATCGCAGAGTTTCACTGTGGAGGGTGTGAACGTATTCCTTACACATATAGGCGGTTACCCGGGGCGTTACAGCCCCGGGATAATGCGCCGCATCATTGACGCGCGTGCGCGGCTGTTTGTATGCGGCCACAGCCACATACTGAAAGTGATGTACGACAAGGAACTCGACACCCTGCACATCAATCCCGGTGCTGCAGGCCATCACGGATGGCACAAGGAGCGCACACTGATCAAACTGACCATCGACGGCAGCGATATGCGCGATCTGGAGGTGATCGAGCTTGGAAAATTCAAGGTTCAGTGACTATTGCGTAGATGATGTTGTAAAGCTGCGAAATTCCGGTCAACAATGTCGTGACGGGCGGTCAACTGGATGGTTCCATCATATTGTAGGGTCGCGGCCTGACGCGACTGCTACCGGACAGATTCGCGCGGTGGTTACAGATTGGTAATTACGATGTTGCAGTCGCGACAGGTCGCGACCCTACGTTAGGATGGTGCGCATTAACAACATGGTTGTGATGGAAATTCGTTTAAAATTTAACAGCTACTTTGATATTGTTATATTATGAAAATCAGACAATTAATTCCGCTGGCGGTTGCTGCGGCGCTTGGAGCGGCAACATTCACCGGATGCAAGACAACCGAAGCAAACTATCAGGCGGCCTATGAGAAAGCCCTGGCCAAACGTACCGAGGGTCTCACCGAGGAGGAACTGGCCGGATTCCGTCGTGAGGAAGCCATGCCCAAAACCGTCTACAAAGGCGATTCCATCCCTCTGAAAGGGATGTATGTCCGCTGGGTGGAAGGTGGTGTGGACAAACGCGCCCTCACCTACAACGTTGTGGTAGCGTCATTCCGTCAGAAATTCAATGCCGCTTCGGTGATGAAACGCATGCAGGATGGCGGCTACGACCACGCAGTGCTTGTGGAGGACAAAGAGGGCCGCTACTACGTAGGCGCCACTACCACCGCCTCGCTCGACACCGCCGTTACCACCCTCCGCACCCTTCAGTCCACCTCCCCCGTAGCGCTCCGCTCCCCCCATCCCTACATCCTTAAACGCCCGTAAATAATAACTAAAACAGAGACAACGCCATGAAAAAATGGGTAGTATACGTGTTGGGCATCATAACCGGTATGATACTGACAGTTGTGTTAGCGTATTGTGTGAATTTATCAAACAATGCCGGAGTCATAGGCCTTGAATTGTTTGATGAACCGGGAGAGTGTATGGACTACTCTCAATTTGAAGTGTTTCAAGTAGTAGAATCTGGGTGTGCATTAGCCAATGCCGGAGATTCCTTTGGTTCTGTAGTTTTAATTATGCCAAATGAAAATCAGCGGTTATACGATGGACAAAAAATCGAGCTAAAAAGCGACGAGTGTGCACAGCATATAGGGACATATAGATACGGCACTAAAATAGGCATTGAGAAAACTGTACCCGCTGTCAGGATAATTGATGGTGTGAATTCTTCTGAAATCGTTAAAAAGAATGCCGGAAAAATTTTGTTTGATGAACCAGGAGAGTGTGTGAGTCGGAAAAATTTTGAGGTTCAAAGAGTTTTGGAATCCGGCGATGCAATAGCCTTGGAGATTAGTGACCAATTATCCGGATACGTGCTAACTTCTGATTTGGAGGTCATGATTCCGGCACAAGAAGGGAGCAATTTTTATGATAAACAAATTGTGAAAACACCTAAGGGTAAATGCGCTCGTCAGATAGGAACCTACACATATAAGAAGTACGGCGATACGAAAGTGATACCTATTGTTTCTTTCGAATGAAGGCCGCATTGAAATAAAGTGCGGTCTATATGGCATAAGTTCACGGCCGCTACCTCTCCGAGGTGCAGTTAACTTGCTTATTATCACCCCACGATGCGCTTCGCTTTCGTGGGGTTTACCACAGCCCATCGCCTCCGGCGATAATGTATGGATTTTTGCGGAGTGTGCTTATGGTCAGTCTTATTTTGTAATAAGAATCGTCATTACGTAGGGACATCGCTTTGCGATGTGGAACAAAGAAGGCATTAAACCAAGCCTTTTCCACATCGCAAAGCGATGTCCCTACAATATGAAATAGATTCTCGATATAAATGTGTTTATACCTTAGGACGGCGAGGGAGGGGTTATTTGCGGGGGTCGAAGCCGCGGTGGCGGAGGGCGGTGAGCATGGTGTAGTTCATGGCCTCACGGTAGTAGCCGAGCATGTGGTTGACCCAGTCGTTCTGTGTCTGCGTGCCGCTGCGGGTGGCGTTGTAGCGTGTGACTTCGGCGTCGTAGGCAAGGAGGTCGGGCGCCATGTTGTCGCGGCGGTAGGTGTCGTGATGGATTAAGAGGCTTTGCGGCTGTTTGGGCTTGAGGTCGGGCATTTCGCGGGGGATGCCGATGGCCAGACCGCATACGAGATAGACGTGCGGCGGCAGCTGCAGTAGGGCAGAAATGTCGTCGGGAGCGGCAGTGCGTGCGTAGCCTATGCAGCATGTGCCGAGTCCGCGCGAGCATGCCGCAGTGACGGCGCTCATCATGGCCAGTGAGGCGTCGACGGTGCCGAGAATCAGGCCGTCGGCGGTGTTGTATATCTCAGGCATGGTTGCACCCTTTGCTTCGGCGGCGCATGCAATCTTGTTGAAGTCGGCGCAGAACGCAAGGAAGTGGGAGCAGGTTTTGATCTGCTTCTGGTTTGTAAGTTCGTATAGGCGCTGTTTCAGTGCCGTATCGGTTACATCGATTACGGAATACTGCTGCGCGTTGTAGCTTGTGGGGGTGTTGCGGATGGCGTCGAAGATGAACTGCATGTCGTCGGGCGACACCGGTTCGTATTCGTAGCGGCGGATGCTGCGGCGTTGCAGCAGGGTTTCTGAAACGGTTTTATTAATCATAGCGGGCGGTTTGAAGTTCAGTTCTTTTCAAAAAATCTTCTTCCGAAAAAGAATTACACACTTTTAGTGTAGTAACACCGCTGACTATGCTTTGGTTTGGCATCAGATGATGCCACGGATCGATGCGAGGTCGGGGAGGTTGTGGCGGTCGAGGTATTCGTTGATGCCGTCGACAATTTTCACGGTTACGGCCGGGTCGATGAAGTTGGCTGTGCCCACTTCTATGGCTGTGGCGCCTGCCATGATGAACTCAAGGGCGTCGCGTGCGTTCATGATGCCGCCGAGACCCACCACGGGGATGCCAACGGCCTTGGCCACCTGCCAGACCATTCTCACTGCCACGGGGCGTACGGCAGGTCCGGAAAGTCCGCCGGTGATGGTGGATAGATAGGGGCGCCGGCGCTCTACGTCGATGGCCATGCCCAGAAGTGTGTTGATCAGCGAGACGGCATCGGCGCCTTCGGCCTCTACGGCACGCGCTATATCGGCTATGGAGGTTACGTTGGGCGAGAGCTTGACAATGAGCGTGCCCGGCCATGCCTTGCGCACGGCGCGTGTCACTTCGGCTGCCCCTTCACAGGTGGTGCCGAAAGCCATGCCGCCCTGTTTCACGTTGGGGCAGGAGATGTTCACCTCCACTGCATGTATCTTCGGGCATTGCGTGAGGCGGTGGCACACTTCGGTGTAGTCGGCCACGGATGCTCCCGACACGTTTACCATAATTTCAGTGTCAAGATGCTCGATGCGCGGATAAATGTGTTCAATGAAGTAGTCAACCCCTTTGTTCTGCAGACCCACGGCGTTGAGCATACCCGAGGGCGTCTCGGCCATGCGCGGATAGGGGTTGCCTTCGCGGTGATTGAGCGTTGTGCCTTTTACGATGAAGCCACCGAGGCGGTTCAGATCGATGAAATCGGCGAATTCCTCGCCGTAACCGAATGTGCCTGACGCTGTGAGCACCGGATTTTTCAACTTCAGTGCGCCTATGTTGACTTCAAGATTTGCCATGTGACAATGTTAAGGTTGATTTATTTGGGTTATGTTGAATGCAAAATTAAACTAAAATAGTCGAAAATGCAACGCACTGAGGCTCCTTGTTGAGTATTTTGTGCGTATTGGTAGTATTTAATAGTTGGGAGAATCCCGAAAAATCAATAAATTTGTAAAGTCTTTACTGTACACCGACGAATTTATATCAGAATGGCCGTTGGCGTTGGATTTTATGAATTACACATTTGATTTTATGATTAACACAATAATAACAATAACCTATAAATTATTTCAACCATGATGAGTCAATTTTCGCTGGAAGGGAAAGTAGCATTGGTGACAGGCGCGGCCTATGGAATCGGTCTGGCTATAGCAGAGGCATTTGCAAAAGCCGGAGCAAAAATAGTGTTCAACTGCTCGCGTCAGGAAACAGTGGACCGCGGTCTGAAAGCGTACAAGGAGAAAGGCATAGAAGCCAAGGGCTATCTGTGTGATGTTACAAACGAAGAATCAGTGAAGGCAATGGTGGCTGATATCGAGGCCACTGTAGGCACCATCGATATTCTTGTCAACAATGCCGGCATCATCAAACGTATCCCCATGGAGGAGATGGCAGTTGAGGATTTCCGCCGCGTGGTGGATGTGGACCTCATAGCGCCGTTTATCATGTCGAAGGCCGTTATCCCCGGTATGATCAAAAAGGGTCATGGCAAAATCATCAACATCTGCTCTATGATGAGCGAGCTTGGCCGTGAGACCGTTAGTGCCTATGCAGCTGCCAAGGGTGGCCTGAAGATGCTCACCCGCAACATCTGCTCCGAATACGGCGAAGCCAACATCCAGTGCAACGGCATCGGTCCGGGTTACATAGCCACCGAGCAGACCGCTCCGCTGCGTGAGCGTCAGGCCGACGGCAGCCGCCATCCGTTCGACCAGTTCATTATCTCCAAGACTCCGGCAGGACGCTGGGGCACACCCGAGGATCTGATGGGACCGGCCGTGTTCCTGGCTTCGGATGCATCCAACTTTGTTAACGGACATGTGCTTTACGTCGACGGCGGCATTCTGGCTTACATCGGCAAACAACCCAAATGAAGCCGGACTGCATTATGAACAAGACAATCGGCGTGCTCGCGCTGGCTGCATCGCTTGCAGCCGGCGGGTGCACGCAAAAACACACGATTACAGTAGAGAATCCATCTGATCTGGCTGCCGACGGCGAGATGGCACAGGTGCCTCTGCAGGATGTGCTGGCCAAAGTAGGCGACCGTTTTGTCATCACCGATGCCGACGGTGCCGAAGTGCCGTATCAGGTTACTTACGACAGTCTGGTGATATTCCCCGTTACGGCTGAAGCCGCGTCGGAGGTGGTCTACACCCTTTCGGCCGGTGAGCCTGCGCCTGTCGACACATTGGTGTGGGGGCGCAAATTCCCCGAACGCAAGGACGACATGGCCTGGGAAAACGACCGTTCGGCCTACCGTGCCTATGGCCCTGCTCTGCAGGCTTCAGGCGAGCGTGCCTTCGGTTACGATATCTGGACAAAAAGTGTACCAACCCGGGTGCTTGAGGAGCGTTTCGCCAACGACATCCAGCACGGCATCTCGTTTCATGTGGATCATGGCAACGGGATGGACGTATATGCCGTGGGTCCTACCCTCGGCGGCGGTACGGCTGCACTGCTCGACAGTCTGGGCAACATAGTTTATCCGTATTGCTGGGACACCTATGAAGTTCTCGACAACGGTCCGCTGCGTTTCACCGTGCGTCTGGACTACAAGCCTCTGACGGTGGACGGTGATACGGCCGTTGTGGAATCAAGGCTCATCACGCTCGACCGCGGGGCATGGCTCAACCGCACGGAGGTGACCTACCGAGGCCTGACACATGAGGCACGCGTGGCACCCGGAATCGTGGTGCATCGCCAGCATCCCGACGGCTATACACTGAACCGCGAGGCCGGCTATATGGCCTATGCCGATTCAACTGAAAACGCGGCAAATGGCAACGGCGTGATTTATGTGGGCGTCGTGGCTCCGCAAAGCGATGCGTTCGAGTATAATGCGCTCGCCGAACCCGCCGGCGATGCCATCGGGCATATTCTCGCTCCGGCACCGTATGCCGACGGCACTCCCTACATCTATTACTGGGGTTCCGGATGGAGCAAGGGCGGAGTGGCCGGCGAGCAGGAATGGAATGCCATTCTCGACGCAGCCGCACGGCGTGTGGCTGCGCCGCTGAAAGCACGCGTGGACTGATAAGTCTCATAAATTCAATTAATTCAATCAAAGCATTCAGATTTTAGAAACATTAATAGTAAATGGAAGAAGTATTCAAATATATAATCGGACTCGGTGCGGCCGTGATGATGCCGGTGATTTTCACTGTGCTCGGTGTGTGCATCGGCATAAAGTTCGGCGATGCCCTGAAAGCCGGCCTGAAGGTTGGTGTGGGTTTCATCGGCCTGTCGATCGTGACGGCGCTGCTCACATCTGCACTCGGCCCTGCACTTGACAAGGTGGTGGACATCTACGACCTGAAGCTGAAAGTGTTCGACATGGGGTGGCCTGCGGCTGCCTCTGTGGCCTACAACACAGCGGTCGGTGCGTTCATTATCCCGGTGTGTCTTGGCGTGAACCTTCTCATGCTTGTGACCAAGACGACCCGTACTGTCAACATCGACCTGTGGAACTACTGGCACTTCGCCTTCATCGGCGCGGTGATCTATTTCGCCAGCGACTCGCTCGCATGGGGATTTTTCGGAGCAGTGATATGCTATATCATCACCCTGATTCTTGCCGACATAACTGCCAAGAAGTTCCAGGGCTTTTATGAGGGTCTTGACGGCATCTCAATCCCGCAGCCTTTCTGCGCCGGTTTTGTACCCTTCGCATGGGCCATCAACAAGGGTCTGGATAAAATTCCCGGCATGAACAAACTCGAAATTGACGCCGAGGGTCTGAAAAAGAAATTCGGCGTGCTTGGCGAGCCTCTGTTTCTCGGTGTAATAGTGGGTGTGGGCATCGGTTGCCTCACCTGCAAGACCGGCGGCGAGATTGTCGACAAGATTCCCTATATCCTCGGTCTGGGCATAAAGATGGGTGCCGTGATGGAACTGATTCCCCGTGTGACAGCCCTGTTCATCGAAGGACTGCGCCCCATCAGTGATGCCACACGCAGCCTTATCGCGCGTAAATTCAAGGGCGCCGAGGGGCTGAACATCGGTATGAGCCCGGCACTTGTCATCGGCCATCCCACCACACTTGTGGTGTCGCTGCTGCTGATTCCCCTGACGCTTGTACTTGCCGTGCTTCTCCCCGGCAACGAGTTTCTGCCGCTGGCATCGCTCGCAGGTATGTTCTATTTCTTCCCGCTGGTGCTCCCGTACACCAAAGGCAATGTGGTCAAGAGCCTGATTGTAGGCGTGGTGGTGATGGTGCTCGGCCTTTATATGGTCACCAACCTTGCGCCTTGGTTCACCCTTGCAGCCAAGGATGTATATGCCGCAACGGGCGATGCTGCAGTGCATATTCCTGACGGTTTTGCCGGTGGCAG
This sequence comes from uncultured Porphyromonadaceae bacterium, assembly GCA_900540205.1. Lineage (GTDB taxonomy): Bacteria > Bacteroidota > Bacteroidia > Bacteroidales > Muribaculaceae > UBA7173. Next base: position 98,612 of record UQER01000009.1, read on the forward strand.
CCTCGACTTCGCGGCGAGCCCGATGGCATGGGTGATATTCCAGTGTACCGAAAATCTGAAATATATCGGAGCCGGCATCCTGGTGGCAATCACAATGGGAATGATGTGGTGGAACCGCGTGCACATCCTGCGCAATCAGCGTGTCATGGCCGAGAAAGGTGCGGACACTATCCAGACTACCGAATAATTTATTAAACAAACTATACAATACAATCGTAAGATGAGCAAAATTGTAACCCTCGGCGAAATTATGCTGAGACTTTCGCCTGCCGGATGTCACCGCTTTGTGCAGGTAGATTCGTTCGATGTTATTTGGGGTGGCGGCGAAGCCAACGTGGCCGTGAGCTGTGCCAACTACGGCCATGAAGCCGTGTTCGTGAGCAAGCTGCCGGAACATGAGATAGGGCAGGCTGCTGTGAACGCGCTGCGCCGTTATGGTGTCAACACCGATTTCATAGCCCGTGGCGGCAACCGCGTGGGCATCTATTACTGCGAGACCGGCGCCTCGATGCGTCCCTCGAAAGTAATCTACGACCGTGCCGGCTCAGCCATAGCCGAGGCCGACCCCAGTGATTTCGATTTCGATGCAATCATGGAGGGTGCCGACTGGTTCCACTGGAGCGGCATCACACCGGCCATCTCCGACAAGGCAGCCGAGCTGACGCGCCTTGCCTGCGAGGCCGCAAAGCGCCACGGCGTGACGGTGAGCGTCGACCTTAATTTCCGCAAGAAACTCTGGACAAAGGAGAAAGCCCAGAGCATCATGCGTCCGCTCATGCAGTATGTGGATGTGTGCATCGGCAACGAAGAGGACGCCGAACTGTGCCTCGGGTTCAAGCCCGATGCCGACGTAGAGGGCGGCTCGACAGATGCCGAAGGCTACAAGGGCATTTTCAAGGCCATGGCCGAGGAATTCGGCTTCAAATATGTGGTGTCGACCCTGCGCGAAAGCTATTCGGCTACCCACAACGGCTGGAAGGCCATGATTTACAACGGCAGCGAGTTCTATCAGAGCAAACGCTACGACATCAACCCCATCATAGACCGTGTGGGTGGTGGCGATTCGTTCTCCGGCGGTCTGATTCACGGAATGCTCACAATGGGCACCCAGGCAGAGGCGCTTGAATTCGCTGTTGCCGCATCGGCATTGAAGCACACCATCCCCGGCGACTTCAATCTGGTGAGCGAGGCTGAGGTGAAAGCGCTTGCCGGCGGCAGTGCCAACGGCCGCGTGCAGCGTTGATGCATTCAACCTTTTTAAAATAGAATTCGACATTTTAGAAAGGTGATTATAAGATTTTAAATATCAAAAAGACAGCTGAATAGGCTTGTCAAGGCGCTATTCGGTAAATTTGCAATAAAAAAACATGGCAAGATTCGATAAACTGGCCGTACTGGCCAAGATGGCGCAGGCGCCTGTGGTGCCCGTGTTCTACCACAAGGATGCGCAGACTGCATGCTCTGTGGTAAAGGCATGCTACGAAGGTGGAGTGCGCGCTTTTGAGTTTACCAACCGTGGCGACTTTGCCCATGAGGTGTTCGAGCAGGTGGTGAAATTCGCAGCCAAGGAATGCCCAGAGATGGCCGTCGGTGTAGGCTCCGTGGTAGAGCCAGCTACTGCGGCGCTTTACATGCAGCTTGGCGCATGTTTCGTGGTAGGCCCGATGTTCAATCCTGAAGTGAGCCGTGTGTGCAACCGTCGCGGAGTGCCTTACACCCCCGGCTGCGGCACAGTGAGCGAAATAGGTGCGGCGCAGGAAACCGGTTGCGACCTCTGCAAGGTGTTCCCCGGCGATGTGCTCGGCCCGAAATTCGTGAAGGGACTTATGGCTCCGATGCCCTGGAGCAAGCTGATGGTTACGGGCGGAGTTGAACCTACGGAGGAGAATCTCAAGGCATGGTTTGCCGCCGGTGTATATTGCGTGGGCATGGGCTCGAAATTGTTCCCGTCCGACCGCGTGGCAGCAGGCGACTGGGCGTATGTCGCCGACAAGTGCCGCGAGTCGATCGCCATCGCTCTGGCCAACCGCAAATAATCAGTGGGCGCCGATCGGCGCCACTGTGGATTCAAATTTTAGAAGATAAAGAAAATTAATGAAGAAAATTATTCTTTCGCTGGCTGTGGCCGCGATGGCTTTCGGCGCTTCGGCCGAAACCAATTATACCATAATGCGTGCGGTGCATCCCGATGATTTCAAGGGATATGATACGGAAAAACTCCGTTCGCATTTCATGATGCCCAAGGTGATGGAGCAGGATGTAATCAATCTGACCTACTCCATGTATGACCGCCTTATTTTCGGCGGTGTCGTACCTGTGACGAAAGTTGTGGAACTGGAGACAATTGATCCTCTGAAGGCCGATTATTTTCTGGAGCGCCGCGAACTTGGCGTGATTAACGTAGGTGGCCCCGGAGTTGTAAATGTTGACGGCAAGGAGTATGAACTGAACTTCAAGGATGCGCTCTATGTGGGGCGCGGCAACAAGAAGGTGACATTCGCCAGCCGCGATGCCGCGAATCCCGCTAAATTCTACATCAATTCTACAACGGCACACAAGGCTTATAAAACGCAGCTCATCACCATCGATGGCCGCAAGGGCTCGATCAAGGCCAATTCGTTCGCTGCCGGAAGCATGGAAGAGAGCAATGCCCGTGTAATCAACCAGCTCATTGTCAATAATGTGCTTGAGGAAGGCCCCTGCCAGCTGCAGATGGGTCTGACCGAACTGCAACCCGGCTCGGTGTGGAACACGATGCCCGCTCACACCCACGACCGCCGTGTGGAGGCATACTTCTATTTTAATGTGCCCGAGGGGAATGCCATTTGTCATCTGATGGGCGAGCCTCAGGAGAACCGTCTCATCTGGCTGCATAACGAGCAGGCCGTGATGTCGCCCGAATGGTCGATCCACGCCGCTGCAGGTACCTCCAACTACATGTTCATCTGGGGCATGGGTGGCGAGAACCTCAACTATGGAGATATGGATAAGGTGACTTATACCGAAATGCGCTGATTTCCATCTGAGGGCTCAATCAGAATGTTGAGGGCGTTGCGTTAATGGCTCAGCTGAGCCGTTAACGTGACAGCCCTTTTACCGATAAAAAGCTGACGCACAGCCAGGGAAATTCCGGCTGTGCGTCCGCTTTTATTTTTTTCTGGTTACAGGGGCTTAGTCCTCGAGATAGTAGACGATGGTGGTGACCACGCGCACTTTCTTGACAAACGGGGTGGACGAGGATGTGTCGTCGATGGAGAATGAACCCTGAGTGGCGGTTTTCATTTTCCCCACTTTCGAGCCTGAATCCTGTGCGAACTGTGCGGCTGCCTCACGGGCATTTTTTGTGGCCTGAGCAATCATTTCGGGCTTGATGGTGTTGAGGGCCGTGTACTCGTAGTTGATGTAGGAGTTGGAGTAGGGGATGCCTTCTTTGAGCAGTTCGCTCTGGCGGTTGAGCAGCTGGCGCACCTGTGCCACCTTGTCGGTGCTGACGGTGATGGTGCATGTGAGCGAATAGTTATAGCGGAAGTTGCCCGATGAATACTGGTTGGTGGTGGCGTTGTAAGTGTCGGGTGGATTCACCGAAATTTCGTCTTTGGCAATGCCATTGTCGGTGAGGAATTTTATGATTTTCCCGTTGTTTTGGGTCACCTGATCGTAGAGGCTCATCAGGTTGTCGCCAGCAACGCTGTACTGGATGGGCCATGTGACGTGATTGGCCTGTACTTCACGTTCGGCCAGACCCTTGACTGTTACCTGACGGTCGCGGAAAGCCATATTGTCTATACCGGCCTTGATGAATAGTCCCATGAAAAAGATTCCGGCGGCTATGAGCAGAGCCGAAATGACGGGGATGTAGTTGGTTTTCATCGTAAATGTGAGTATTAAAAAGTTTAGTTTTATGAAATATAGACAACCGGAAGCCCGGGAAGGTTTAACAGGGAATGATAATTTGATTTTCAGGGTGTGGGAGTTGGAGCTGGCTGCATTAATTTTGAGGCGTTTTTAATCCAGATATAGCTATGAAAAAGAATTACGGGAACGGGATGAACCCCGGAGGTGTTGAGCTTGAGGAACTTGTGAGTGGCCAGCCGTGCGAAAGACCGGTAACCGAGCTGATTGTGCATTGCTCGGCCACGCCTGCGGGACGCGATGTGACTGCGGCCGACATACGCCGCTGGCATAAGGAGGAACGTGGGTTTGCCGATATCGGTTATCATTTTGTGGTGCGGCTTGACGGAAGGGTGGAATGTGGCCGGCGTTTGTCGGTGGCCGGAGCCCATTGCCGCGGGCACAACAGCCGGTCGGTGGGAGTGTGTTATGTGGGAGGCATCGGCAGCGACGGCCGCCCGGCCGATACACGCACCCCGGCCCAGCGCCAGGCGTTGCTTGGCCTCCTCACGGCGTTGCGCCGCCGTTTCCCCGGCGCCTCTATCCACGGCCACCGCGATTTCGCCCCCAAAGCCTGCCCCAGCTTCGATGCCACCGCCGAGTACCGCAATTTGTGATTTATTCTTTACTTATTGGTTCTTGCAATATATTTATGATTTTATTTGATATTTTTTGATTGTCAGATATTTTGCGCTATATTTGCGTACCTTGATTATCATTCCGTGAAGAAATACATTCCGATTCATCATCATTACAAATAGATGCCGCCTCTTTTGCTAAAGAAAATGTAGACAATCAATCGGAGCTGTATAGATATTATGGAACTAATGTCGGATATATTAAAATGTGGAAATGATGGAAATGAAAAAAGATTTTTTTAAAGTTTTGCTATTGGGAGTATTTACTGCGTTTATGACTGCTTGTGGCGATGATGAACCTTCGGACCTTATATGGGACTTTGCTCCCTTTAACATACAGATAAAGATTCTGGATGAATCAGGCTTGAATCTTCTTTCAAGGAATGCTGAAAACGGTTTTTATGGCGCAGATTTCTCAATTAAATATAATGATGAGATTTATAAAGTCCAATGGATTGACGATGGTATGGCTCCCGGAAAAACAGTATCGTCAAGAGAACTTCCGGCCTGTTTCTATGGGCTCTATGCCATGGAGATAAGCAGATGGAAGGATGGTGTGGGTCCATGGGTCGTGGCAGAGGATGAGTACTGCCTGCTTTTCGGAGAATTCGACACCACAAAAAAACATGATCTGAGTCTGCAGTTGAGCTTCCCGGAAGTCAATCAGGATGTCTTTGCCCCTGAAGCGGTTTATCATATAGGAGTATGGCACTCATTCAGATGGCTGGACAAAGAATCATATGCAATCGAGCAAGACGTGACATTGAACGGAAATCCGGTGCAGCTGGATGCTGATGGGTGCATTACAATTGTCGTGCCGCGGAAAGAATGACGGGGGAGGGGATGGCGACGATTTTTTGCGGAGGGTTTCCAAAATGCTTTAAAAAAGTTGGAAAAAGTCGGGATTTTATGCTTACATTTGCGAGGCAGAGTTGTCTGCCCCGCATTGCTGTGTGTTGCCTTGTGCGGCTTTATGCGGCAGCCACGAAAAACATAGATAAACCGATTAAAATTTTTTCAGGAATATGACCATCAAGCGCCCGAAACTCTGGCTTTATGCCAAGGACTACATGCTGATTATCTTAGGCATCATGATTTATGGCCTTGGGTTCTGTTCGTTCATTGCCACGGCGCCCGACAAGGTGGTGATCGGCGGTATGGCCGGTCTGAGCCAGGTGGTCGACATGGTGACATGGGGCTGCTTCGGCTTTCATGTGCCTTATTCGGTGACTATTTTCACCGTGAACATCCTGATGCTTATCATGGCCTATAAGATAGTGGGGCGCACGTTTGTGGTCCGTACGCTGTTTGGTGTGCTTGTGATCACTACGGTGTTTGCCGTATTCCAGCCGATGTTTACCAAACCGCCGGTGGAGGGGCAGACGTTCATGGACGTGCTTATCGGGGCGGTGCTCTGCGGTTTCGGTATCGGTCTGGTGTTCATTCATAACGGTTCGACCGGAGGCACGGACATCGTGGCTGCGGTAGCATCGAAAAAGAGCAATGTATCCGTGGGGCGTGCCATGATGTATTTCGACCTTACCATTATCGGCTCGTCGGTACTGCTGAAATTCTGGCTTCAGCCTGATTTTGATTTCGAGGCAGGCGTGCCGGCGTTGGTATATGGCCTTATCACGCTGTTTGTTATTCCGTTCATGGCCGACATGATGATCAATACCAACCGTATGGCCGTGCAGTTCACCATCTTCTCCCCCTACTGGCAGGAGATTGCCACAGCCATCAACAATGAGGCACAACGCGGTTGCACGGTGCTCAACGGCATGGGGTGGTACTCAAAAAAAGAGGTGAAAGTGCTGCTTGTGATGTGCCGTAAAATCGAGTCGGTGACAATTTTCCGTATAATCAAGTCGGTCGATAAGGATGCGTTCATCACTCAGGCAGCCGTGAACGGCGTGTACGGCAAGGGCTTTGATGAACTGAAACTGAAGATGGGCAAGCCCCGCCATTCCGCTGCCAACGGCAAAGGCGGCGAACATCCCGCCCCCGATCTCCCTGCGCGCCCCGAGCCTACATCTAAGATTGTGTGAGGGGAAGAGGCTAATATAAGTTCTTATAAGCTTTTATAAGTTCGGATAAATTCTGATAAGCTCTGATAAGTTCTTATAAGAATTTATCAGAATTATAAGAATTATAAGAGTTATCGGAATTATCAGAGTTATTTTGCTATAAAAACAGCGTTCGGGCGCCCTGAATATTTTCAGGGCG
>UQER01000010.1 GCA_900540205.1 uncultured Porphyromonadaceae bacterium
AACAATCCACAAAGGATAAATGCCTGAGCATCCGACTGATGCTCATTTTTCATTCACATTTGTTTTTAAACAAGCTCTATATTCCCGCAATGTGAGAAAAGGGTGAGAAAAAGTGAATTTTAGTGCGTCTGTTGCAACAATCTCGGATGTACGAATGTTATTAAGTGTGAGAGAACAATAAAAACTGTTCTTGCCGTTAACGGCCATGTCGTCCATTTCAAACATGTGTATTTCCCGTCAGGAACGTTATGCCGGTCGTGCTCCGGGAATTTTTAATATCCAGACCATATGATTCACAAGAAAGTTATTGATGCCATCTATAAGAAATTCAAGTCGCGTCCGGCGTCGCCCGACGAGCTTGATATCCCCCTGCTGTTCGAGAAACTGCCCGAACAGGCGGGGATTGAGATAGATGGTGACAATCTGGTGATTGGGAGTATAGATCAAGGTTCACTTCTGCATTCCATACCTGTGTCGCACATTCATGCGATTATAGATTTTGACGAGGCGGTGGCCGTGGTGCTGCATTCATCCATTATTTTCCTTTCGAAGGAGGACGGCTCGGCTCATGTGCATGTCAAGGATATTTCGGCAGGGCTGTTCGACCGTTTGAAATCCGCAATCAGCCGTCAGGCGGTGCTTTGATTCCATATAGCGGCATAATTATGCCCGTGGAACGTTCGCAAGTGGCGAGATGCGTTGGCAGAACTTTATTGCGTTTTCAAAAAAATGTAGTAACTTTGCATGCGGACTGAGTTCCATGCAGGCGCAAGTGGCGTAATTGGTAGCCGCGCCAGACTTAGGATCTGGTGACTTCGGTCGTGGGGGTTCGAGTCCCCCCCTGCGCACAGGTATAAGAATTTAAGTGTACAATCCTTGTCAAGATCTGAACCGATTGGCAAGGATTGTTTGTTTTATCCAACATATAATTACATGACTACATAAAAACATATTGACAGACATGGAAACAGGTGAAAAAATCCCCCGGATTCTCGGTATTGATGCCGAAGGACGCACTGTGAAGGCTTCCGATTTTGAAGGACGCCCGCTGATAATCTATTTCTATCCCAAGGACAACACTCCTGGCTGCACTGCCGAGGCGTGCTCCATACGCGACGATTACGAACAGCTTACCGCCCGGGGGTATGTCGTTATCGGCATCAGCAAGGATTCTCCGGCTTCGCATCTTAAGTTCATCGCCAAGCACAATCTGAATTTTATCCTGCTTTCCGATGAATCCACCGAAGTGAACCAGGCCTTCGGCGTATGGCAGAAAAAGAAGATGGCCGGCCGTGAATATATGGGTACAGTGCGCACCACATTCATCACCGATGCAGCTCACAACGTTGTTGCCGTGATTCGCAAGGTCGATACCAAGAATGCCGGCGCCCAGTTGCTCGAGGTCATCGACAGCCTGAAATAATAACCAGTCGCCATATGGCGATTCTTGCGATTCTGCATTGTGAAATGACATGGAGGTGCCTGCATGGGGGCACCTTCATTTTAGTACCTGGCGGCTGGATTTATAATGGGTTTAAAAACAGTTGGTTGATGTATAAGTGTAAAAAATACACTTTTATGCTGAAAAACATGTTTATTTATTTTGTGCTGCCGAAAAAGGATGCTAACTTTACACCGCTTTAAGTGGGATGCCATGGATACTGCCTATGCAGTGATATTGCCGGTCATTTAGCGCTTGCAAAATCCATGAATACACATGGAAATCGGAAAAATAATTTTAAGCTTAATATAATTTTTTGCAACCATGAAAAAGTTTTTGATGCTACCTGCATTGGCCTGCGCCCTGGCTGGCTTTGTTGCATGTAACAATGGCACCAAAGAGGTGAAACTCACCGCATCGGGGCTCGACCCGGAAAACTTTAAAGCCGAATACAACGGCGATTCTACAGCATTATACACGCTTACCAACGCCAACGGCATGGAAGTGTGCATCACTAATTTTGGCGGCCGCATCGTGTCGGTGACAGTGCCCGACCGTGAAGGCCGTTTGCGCGATGTCGTGCTCGGCTTCGACAGCGTGCAGGCCTATTTCCCTGAAGTCAATCAGTCGGATTTCGGCTCTACTGTCGGCCGCTATGCCAACCGCATCAATCAGGGAGAGTTCATCCTTGACAGCGACACATTCCGCCTCCCCAAAAACAATTTCGGACACTGCCTGCACGGCGGCACGGATATGGGCACCCGCGGATGGCAATATCGCGTGTACAAGGTGAGCGAGGCCACCGATACATCGCTTACGCTTACACTTAACGATGCTGACGGCAACAACGGCTTCCCCGGCACTGTCGACGCTACAGTGAAGTTCATACTCACGCCCGACAATGCCATCGACATTGCATACACGGCTACTACCGACAAGCCCACCATCATCAACATGACCAACCACTCGTACTTCAATCTTTCGGGCGACCTCACTGCTCCTGTCACCGACGATGTGCTCTGGGTGGATGCCGACAACTATACCCCTGTCGACAGCACGTTCATGACCACCGGCGAGATAGCCACCGTTGAAGGCACACCCTTCGATTTCCGCACGGCCAAACCGGTAGGGCAGGACATAAATGCCGAAAACGAGCAGATTCACAACGGCAACGGTTATGACCACAACTGGGTGCTCAACACCGCCGGCGACGTTACCAAGCCGGCCGTAAGGCTGGTAAGCCCCGCGTCGGGCATCCAGCTTGAGGTGTTCACCAACGAACCGGGCATCCAGATCTATTCAGGCAACTTCCTTGACGGAACTGTTACCGGCAAGTCGGGCATAGTCTACAATCAGCGTGCCGGTCTGTGTCTGGAGACTCAGCATTATCCGGATTCGCCCAACAAACCCCAGTGGCCGTCGGTGGTGCTCCGTCCCGGCGAAACCTACAATTCGCAGTGCATCTATAAATTCTCCGTAGCAGAATAATCAATCGTATCATAATCCTTAACCTAAAATTTAATCATGCAATTACTTGACTGGATTGTCATTGCCATCTTTTTTGTTGCCCTGATCGGCATCATCTGGTGGGTAATGCGCCAAAAACAGAACAATGCCGCCGACTACTTCCTCGGCGGTAAGGATGCAACATGGATTGCCATCGGTGCATCTATTTTCGCTTCGAACATCGGTTCGGAGCACCTCATCGGTCTTGCCGGTTCCGGTGCCTCATCCGGAATGGCAATGGCTCACTGGGAAATCCAGGGATGGATGATTCTTATTCTCGGCTGGGTGTTCGTGCCGTTCTATACACGTTCCATGGTCTACACCATGCCTGAGTTCCTTGAAAAACGATTCAATCCCCAGTCACGTACAATCCTCGCCACCATCTCGCTCATCAGCTATGTGCTGACGAAGGTAGCAGTGACGGTATATGCCGGCGGTCTGGTGTTCCAGCAGGTTTTTGGAATCGATGAGCTCTGGGGCATCGACTTCTTCTGGATTGCAGCCGTGGGGCTTGTGCTTATCACGGCGCTCTACACCATTTTCGGCGGTATGAAATCCGTGCTCTACACATCTGTGCTTCAGACACCCATTCTGCTTCTCGGTTCGCTCATTATCCTTGTTCTCGGTCTGCGTGAACTGGGCGGCTGGGATGAAATGATGCGCATCTGCTCGGCTGTGAAAGTGAACGAGTACGGCGACACCATGACCAACCTTATACGCAGCAATTCCGATCCCCAGTATCCCTGGCTCGGCGCCCTTATCGGCTCGGCCGTGATCGGTTTCTGGTACTGGTGTACCGACCAGTTCATCGTGCAGCGCGTACTCTCCGGAAAGAATGAAAAAGAGAGCCGCCGAGGCACCATTTTCGGCGCATACCTCAAGCTGCTCCCCGTATTCCTGTTCCTCATTCCCGGTATGATTGCCTTCGCTCTTCATCAGAATCTGGGCGACTTTCTCCCCATGCTTCCCAACGGCAACCCCAACTCTGACGCTGCATTCCCCACTCTTGTGGCCAAGCTGCTCCCCGCCGGTGTGAAGGGTCTGATTGTTTGCGGTATCCTTGCAGCGCTCATGAGCTCGCTTGCGTCGCTGTTCAACTCTTCGGCCGCACTGTTCACCATCGACTTCTATCAGCGCATCCGTCCCAAGACCGATCCCAAGAAACTTGTCCGCATCGGTCAGGTAGCCACTGTAGTTATCGTGGTTCTCGGCATCCTTTGGATTCCCGTTATGCGTTCTGTTGGCGATGTGCTCTATCTCTACCTGCAGGATGTTCAGTCGGTGCTCGCTCCTGGCATCGCTGCCGCCTTCCTCATCGGTATTCTCTGGAAACGTGCTTCCGCTCTCGGCGGCATGTGGGCGCTTCTGTCCGGCCTGATTGTCGGCCTGACACGCCTTGGCGCAAAAATCTACTATAGCAATGCCGAAATCGGCGGAACGGACCCCAGCCTGTTCCAGCAGATTTTCTTCGATTGCAACTGGCTCTTCTTCTGCGGCTGGATGCTCGTCTTCTGCCTTGCAGTTGGCGTGATTGTGTCGCTCTGCACAAAGGCTCCGGAGTCGGCCAAGATCCAGGGTCTGGTGTTCGGCACCTCAACTCCCGAGCAGCGTGCCGCCACCCGCGCAAGCTGGAATCATTGGGATATCATCCACTCGGTTATCATCCTCGGTATAACCGTAGCGTTCTATATCTATTTCTGGTAAAAATCTATGATGCATCCCGTCGGGGCGTCTCAACGTTCTTGCCTGCCACTGGCGGGATGCTGTACCATAGACTCTAACAACAGTGTTCTTCCCGTAGCCGCATACTGAGCCGACTGCGGATCAATAGTATCGAATCTGATAATGTCACAACACTATTCACAATACGCGCGGCATTATGTGGCCGTTGACTGTGTGGTTTTCGGAATCAACGACGGACGGCTGTGTCTGTTGCTTACCAAACGTAGTTTTGCCCCTGAAAAGGGCAAATGGTCGCTCATGGGTGGATTTGTCGGTGAGGAGGAAAGTGTCGACGCGGCCGCACAGCGGGTGCTTACTGACCTTACCGGTCTGAAAGATGTGTACATGTGGCAGGTTGGAGCTTTCGGAGAAGTGGACCGCGACCCCGGCGAGCGCGTGATTTCCGTGGCCTATGGCGCATTGATAAATATCGATGAATGTGTGCTTGGCCAGACCTCGTCGCACAACGGCAGCTGGATTCCGCTCGACGAGCTCCCCCCGCTTGGATTCGACCACCCTCAGATGATTGAGAAGGCGCGTAACCTTGTGAAACTTAAATTCGCCACGGAGCCGGTGGCGTTCAATCTGCTGCCGGCATTCTTCACCTTGTCGCAGCTTCAGTCGCTTTACGAGACAGTGTTCGACGAGGAGATTGATAAGAGGAATTTCCGCAAACGTGTGGGCGAATTGCCTTGCATCGTGCCTACCGACATGATTGACAAGCGCTGTTCACGCCGAGGTGCGCGTCTGCACACCTTCGATGTCGAAGTGTATTCCGTAAATCCGAAATTTAAAATCTGACAATATCTAACAGCTGCATATGCTTGAACAATTAAAACAAGAGGTATATAAAGCGAATATGGATCTGGTCCGCTACGGATTGGTCATATTCACATGGGGCAACGTCAGCGGCATTGACCGCGAACGCGGACTTGTAGTAATCAAGCCCAGCGGCGTGGACTATGAGACCATGCGCCCCGAAGATATGGTTGTGGTCGACCTCAACACCGGCAAGGTGGTGGAAGGCGATCTTCGTCCGTCGTCCGACACACCCACCCATCTGGCGCTCTATCGCGCATGGCCCGAAATCGGCGGGGTGGTGCACACTCATTCCACCTACGCTACAGCATGGGCCGAGGCCGGCATCGATCTGCCCAACATCGGCACCACACATGCCGACTATTTCCATAACGCCATCCCCTGCACCGCCGACATGACCGAAGCAGAGGTGAAAGGCGAATATGAGCTGGAGACCGGCAACGTCATCATTGCCCGTTTCGCCAAGGACGGCATCAATCCCGTGCATACCCCCGGAGTGCTTGTCAAGAACCACGGACCCTTCAGCTGGGGCAAGGACCCCCACGAGGCCGTTCACAACGCCGTGGTGATGGAACAGGTGGCCAAGATGGCTTTCGTGGCCTACAGTGTCAACCCCCGCCTTACTATGACCCCGCTGCTCATCGAGAAACACTTCTCGCGCAAGCATGGTCCGAATGCCTACTATGGCCAGAAAAAATAAGTAAACAAATATCAACAATATAACTTCTTACCTATGAATGCATTTGAAAACTATGAGGTGTGGTGGATCACCGGCGCCCAGCTTCTTTATGGCGGCGACGCCGTTGTGAAAGTGGATTCCCACTCGAAACAGATGGTGGATGGCCTCAACAATTCCGGCAATCTCCCTGTAAAAGTTGTATATAAAGGCACCGCCAACTCGTCGCGCGAAGTGACCGAGCTGATGAAGGCTGCCAACAACAGCGAGAAATGTGTGGGCGTGATTACATGGATGCACACATTCTCACCCGCTAAAATGTGGATTCACGGCCTGCAGCAGCTCACAAAGCCGTTGCTGCATTTCCACACACAGTTCAATGCCGAGATACCCTGGAATGAAATCGACATGGACTTCATGAACCTCAACCAGAGCGCTCACGGCGACCGCGAGTTCGGCCATATCTGCGCCCGCATGCGTCTGCGCCGCAAGGTTGTTGTCGGCCACTGGACAGATCCCGAGGCTCAGAAGAAAATTGCCGTATGGGAGCGCGTTGCCGCAGCATGGGCAGATTCGCAGGATATGCTCATTCTCCGATTCGGCGACCAGATGAACAACGTTGCCGTTACCGACGGCGACAAGGTCGAGGCCGAACAGCGTCTTGGCTATCACGTGGACTACACCCCCGTGTCGGAACTGATGGAATATTTCAAGAAAGTGGCCGATGCAGATGTTGACGAGCTTGTGGCCACCTACTTCAAGGAATATGCCCACGATGCCGCCCTTGAGGACAGGAACACAGAGGAATATAAGAAGGTATGGAATGCTGCCAAGGCCGAACTGGCACTGCGCGCAATCCTCACTGCCAAAGGTGCAAAGGGCTTCACAACCAACTTCGACGACCTCGGCACACAGGATATCAACGACCCGAAATTTGTGGGCTTCGACCAGATTCCCGGCCTTGCTTCGCAGCGCCTGATGGCCGACGGCTATGGCTTCGGTGCCGAAGGCGACTGGAAATCGGCCGCTCTCTACCGCACCGTATGGTTCATGAGCCAGGGTCTGCCCAAGGGCTGCTCGTTCCTGGAGGACTACACCCTTAATTTCAACGGCAAGGACAGCTCCATCCTTCAGGCCCACATGCTTGAGGTTTGCCCGCTCATCGCAGCAGAGCGTCCGCGCCTCGAAGTTCATTTCCTTGGCATCGGCATCCGCAAGAGCCTGACCGCACGTCTGGTGTTCACCTCGAAACCCGACAATGGCGTTACAGCCACTGTGGTTGACCTCGGCAACCGCTTCCGCCTGATTGTGAACGATGTGAAGTGCATCGAATCGAAGGCTATGCCCAAACTCCCCGTTGCATCGGCTCTGTGGATTCCGCAGCCCAACTTCGAAGTTGGCGCAGGTGCATGGATTCTGGCAGGCGGCACACACCACAGCTGCTTCAGCTACGACCTCACACCCGAATACTGGGAGGATTACGCTGAAATCGCCGGTATCGAGATGCTCCACATCGATGCAAACACCACAATCCCCGAGTTCAAGAACACAATGCGCTGGAACGAGGTGTACTATCTCCTCAACAAGTCGCTTTGCTGATTTAACCTAACCAACATTTGAAAAAGCGCCCTCCGGCTCTTGGCAAGGGCGCTTTTTCAGTTTCACATTTCTATTATGGACGCCAAAACCACCATTGAGCAGGGCAAAGCCATTCTCGGCATTGAATTCGGGTCTACCCGCATCAAGGCCGTGCTCATCGATCAGGATAACAACCCAATAGCCCAGGGAAGTCACGAATGGGAGAACCAGCTTGTCGACGGTCTGTGGACCTACAGCATCGAGGCCATCTGGTATGGTCTACAGGACTGCTATGCCGATCTGCGGGCCAACGTCAAGGCTGCCTACGACGTAGAGATCGAACGCCTTGCTGCCATAGGCATCAGCGCCATGATGCATGGCTACATGCCTTTCGACAAGAAGGGAAACATCCTTGTGCCTTTCCGCACATGGCGAAACACCAACACGGCCAAGGCTGCCGCTGTGCTCAGCGACCTGTTCGTCTACAACATTCCGCTCCGCTGGAGCATCAGCCATCTCTATCAGGCCATACTCGACAACGAGGAGCATGTGGCCGAAATCGATTATCTCACCACACTGGCAGGCTACATCCACTGGCAGCTCACCGGCGAGAAAGTGCTTGGCGTGGGCGATGCCTCCGGTATGATTCCCGTTGATCCCGCCACAAAGACATATTATGCCTCCATGGTCGAGAAATTCGACGATCTGATTGCCGACCGAGGTTTCTCGTGGGTGCTGTCCGACATTCTTCCCGACGTGCTTCTTGCAGGCCAGAATGCAGGCTTCCTCACTCCCGAGGGCGCAAAGAAACTCGATGTCAGCGGCCATCTCTGCGCAGGCATCCCCCTGTGTCCCCCCGAAGGCGACGCCGGCACAGGCATGGTGGCCACCAACGCGGTGCTCCAGCGCACCGGTAACGTCAGCGCCGGCACATCGTCCTTCTCGATGGTAGTTCTTGAAAAAGAGCTGTCGAAGCCTTACGAAATGATCGACATGGTGACCACACCTGACGGTTCGCTTGTGGCCATGGTGCACTGCAACAACTGCACCAGCGACCTCAATGCATGGGTCAATCTTTTCAAGGAATACCAGGAGCTGCTCGGAGTGCCTGTCGACATGGGCAAGGTGTTCGGACTGCTCTACAACAACGCCCTCAAGGGCGATCCCGACTGCGGGGGTCTCATCTCTTACAACTACATCTCCGGCGAACCTGTCACAGGTCTGGCCGAGGGACGTCCGTTGTTCGTGCGTTCGGCCAACGACAAGTTCTCACTTGCCAACTTCATGCGTGCCAATCTGTATGCCGCCGTGGGCGTGCTCAAGATCGGTAATGACATCCTGTTCAAGGAGGAGAAAGTGAAAGTTGACCGTATCACAGGTCACGGCGGTCTGTTCAAGACTCCCGGTGTTGGTCAGCGCATCCTTGCCGCAGCCCTGAATTCGCCGATTTCCGTAATGGAAACCGCCGGCGAAGGTGGTGCATGGGGCATTGCTCTGCTTGGCTCCTACCTTGTGAACAACACCAAGAAGCAGTCGCTCGCTTCGTTCCTCGACGAAGTTGTGTTCCTTGGAAATGCCGGAGTTGAAATCGCTCCTGATCCTGCCGATGTGGCCGGATTCGATGCCTATATCCGCAATTATACCCGCGGCCTCGCCATCGAGCAGGCTGCTGTCGAGGCCAAAGCCTGACATAGACACTCATAAATCCTGCGGAGCCACTATGCTCCGCAGGATTTATAGCTATCTGAGCTATCGGCTACCATAGCTATTATAGCTACTTTAGCTAAGATAGCTCCCTAATACTAATCTTATTTATCCTCTTGTTATGGAAAAGACCTGGAGATGGTTCGGCCCGAATGATCCCATAACCCTTGAAATGTTGCGCCAGATAGGTGTGGAGGGGATTGTCACGGCTCTACATCACATCCCCAACGGTGAAATATGGACCGCTGAGGAGGTGGAGAAAATGAAACGGTTCATTGAGAGCCACGGTCTTCGCTGGAGTGTGGTAGAGAGTCTGCCTGTCAGCGAAAGCATCAAATACGGTGGCCCGGACCGCGACGAACTGATTGAAAAATATAAGGTCTCGCTTGCCAACCTCGGTAAGGCCGGCGTAAAGACCATCTGCTATAACTTCATGCCCGTGCTCGACTGGGCGCGCACCGACCTTACATATCCCAACCCCGACGGCACAAGCAATCTGTACTTCAACCGCGCGGAGTTCGCCTATTTCGACATACATATTCTCAAACGTCCCGGCGCGGAGGCCGATTACTCTGTTGACGTGCTGGAGCGGGTGGCGAAACTGAAGGAGTCGATGACTCCGGAGGGGGAGAACAGGCTTGTGGAAAACATCATTGTGAAGACACAGGGATTCGTCAACGGCAACATATCGGAGAACGACCTCAATCCTGTGGAGAAGTTCCGGGCATTGCTCGACCTCTACAAAGGGATCGATGCCGACACGCTGCGTGCCAACATGGCCTACTTCCTCAATGCCATCATGCCCGTGTGCGATGAATACGGCATCGACATGTGCGTGCACCCCGACGATCCCCCCATGCCAATTCTTGGACTTCCGCGAATAGTGACATGCGATGCCGACATAGAGGCGTTCCTTAACGCCGTGCCTAATCCGCACAACGGCCTCACATTCTGTGCCGGGTCGCTCAGCGCCGGTGCACACAACGATGTTGTGGCGCTTGCACGCAAATATGCGCGCCGCACGCATTTCGCCCACATCCGCATATGCCGCGTGCTTCCCGGAGGCGACTTCAAGGAGAGTTCGCATCTTGATCCGCGCCTTATCGAGATTGTGCGCATCTTCGAGAAAGAGAATCCCGGAGTGCCTATGCGCGTGGACCATGCCCCGCTTATGCTTGGCGACGAGAAGATGGGCTACAACGCCGGATATTCATTCCATGGCCGCATGCTTGCGCTCGGGATGGTGTCGGGCATAATGGCCACCGTCAATACGGAGGCATAACTGGATCAAAAAGTAGCTGTACATTAAATTTTTACAGTTACGGCTGACGTTTAATTTTACAAGCAGTTTACTACAGATATGATGAATAATCTTTTCGATATAACGGGCAATGTCACCGTCATCACCGGCGGTACGGGTGTGCTCGGCCGTGAGATAGCGCGTTACCTCGCCCACAACGGAGCCAAGGTTATCATAATGGGCCGCAAAGAGGAGGTTGGCCGCGAGATTGTTGACCGCATAAGCAGCGAGAACCCCTCAGGAAGTATCGAGTTTATGAAAACCGATGTGCTCAACCGCGAGGTGCTGGAAGCCAACCGGGATGCAATCATGGCACGCTACGGCCGCATCGACACTCTGCTCAATGCCGCAGGTGGCAACATGCCCGGCGCTACAATCGGCCCCGACAGCAATTTTTTCAACCTTGATCCCGAGCAGTTCCGCACGGTGCTTGATCTGAATCTTACGGGTACGGTGATCCCCACTCAGGTGTTCCTCAAGCCCATGGTTGATGCGGGTAAAGGTGCGATAATCAACTTCTCGTCGATGGCGGCCTTCCGTCCGCTGACCCGTGTGTGCGGTTATGCCGCAGCCAAGGCAGGCATCTCCAATTTCACGGCTTTCATGGCCACCGAATGCGCTAAGAAGTTCGGCGAGGGCATCCGTGTGAATGCCATTGCACCCGGATTCTTCCTTACGGAGCAGAACCGCACGTTGCTCACCAACCCCGACGGGTCGCTGACATCACGCGGACAGGATGTGATCCGTCAGACTCCCTTCGGACGCATGGGCAGCCCCGAGGAGCTTTGCGGCACCATCCACTATCTCATGAGCGATGCATCACGCTTTGTCACCGGCACGGTGGCTGTGGTCGATGGAGGTTTCAACGCCTTCGCCATGTGATGCGCTTTCAGTCAAACCAATCTAAACCAATCAAAAACTCAATATGAACATACGAAACGTAATAGCTGTGTTTGCGGCTGCGGCCGCAGTGTCGGCGCAGGCCGTTACAATCAAATCGCCGGATACAAATACGATTGTCGATGTCGATTTCAATCAGGCTGACAGCACGGTTACCTATACGGTCAAAATCTTTGACCCGGCGGCCAATACCGTCAACACCATGATAGAGTCCTCTCCGCTTGGATTTGTTACCGAGATGGGCGATTTCTCAAAAGGTCTTACCCTCGTAGGCTGGGAGGAGGGCAAACGCTCCGACAGCTACAGCATCTGGCAAGGTAAGCAGAAAGATATCGACTATGCCGCCAACACGCTTCAGGTGAACCTGAAAAATGCCGACGGCAAGAAGTTCGGTATTGAATTCGAGGTGTCGGACAATAATATGGGCTATCGCTATTCGCTTCCCATCCACAAGGATACACGCTGCGCCGTGGTGGAGAAAGAGATGTCAGGTTTCCGTCTGCCCGAGGGCACCACGACATTCCTCACCCCGTTTGCTCTCCCCATGAAGGGATGGCAGCGCACCCAGCCCAGCTATGAGGAGTATTATGAGGCTGATGCACCTCTGACGAAGGAGTCGAAGTACAAAAACGGCTACACATTCCCGGCTCTTTTCCATGTGGGCGACAAGGGTTGGGTTCTCATCGGCGAGACAGGTGTGACCGGCCGCTATTGTGCTTCGCATCTGAGCGATCCCACCGCCGACGGTCTTTTCACCATCGCGTTCCCGAATCCCGGTGAAAACAACGGCTTCGGCTCGACAGGTGCACAGGTCGGTCTGCCCATGCACACTCCATGGCGCACTATAACCGTAGGCACCGACCTGAAACCGATTGTGGAGACAACTGTTTACACCGACCTTGTCGACCAACTCTATGAGCCGTCGGAACCCTATAAGGGACGCCGTTCCACTTGGTCCTGGATTATGTGGCAGGACAATTCCATCAATTTCGACGACCAGAAGACCTTCATCGACCTTGCCGCCGATCTGGGCTGGGAGTCAACTCTCATCGATGGCCTGTGGTCGCAGCAGATAGGCCGTGAGAAGATGGAGGAACTGTTTGCCTACGCCAAATCGAAAGGTGTGGAACCGCAGGTATGGTACAATTCAAACGGTGCCTGGAACGATGCCCCCCAGGGGCTGCGTCTGGCCATGGACAATCCCGTCACCCGTAAGGCCGAGATGAAATGGCTGCGCGACCAAGGCGTTAAGGGCATTAAAGTGGACTTCTTTGCCGGCGACAAGCAGGAGACCATGAAGCTTTACGAGCAGATTCTGTCGGACGCCAACGATTACGGCATTTCGGTCATTTTCCATGGCTGCACCATGCCTCGTGGCTGGGAGCGCATGTACCCTAACTACATTTCGTCGGAGGCCGTGCGCGCAAGCGAGAATCTGATTTTCAATCAGAGCGACTGCGATCAGGAAGCATTCAACGCCGCCCTCCATCCGTTTATCCGCAACTCGCTCGGTGCGATGGAATTCGGCGGCACCCTGCTGCAGAAACGCCTCAACCGCTATCCCGAGCATGGCAATCACCGCCGCACCGGCGACATTTTCGAGCTTGCCACGGCCATCCTGTTCCAGAGCGCAATACAGAATTTTGCCCTTACGCCTGTGGATCTGGAAGCTCAGCCTGCGTTTGAGATTGATTTCATGAAAGCTGTACCCACCACATGGGACGAAACTCGCCTCATCGACGGGTATCCCGGCAAATATGTGGTGCTCGCACGCCGTCATGGCGACCGCTGGTATGTGGCTGCCATCAATGCCGAACCCGAGGCGAAAAAGCTGAAACTGACCCTCCCCATGCTTGCCGGAAAACAGGTGGATGCCTACACCGAACGCGCTCCCAAAAAGAAAGAGGGTGTGCTGCCGGTGCCTTCGGTTGCCAAGACTTCGATTCCCGCTTCGGGCGTTTATGAATTCAATCTGCCTTCGGGCGGCGGCGCGGTTCTTGTGTCCGAATAACGGGGCGTTCCGCATTAACACGTATAAACCTGACAAACAATGATTAGAAAGATAATAGTTTCCGCGGCAATTGCCCTTGCCGCCTTTACATCGGTCAATGCGGCCGAAAAGGTGGTGGTGACACTGCAGCCCGACTCGGCTGCGCCGCTGATAAACAAAGAAATCTACGGCCAGTTTGCCGAGCATCTCGGCACATGCATCTATGGTGGTCTGTGGGTAGGCACGGAATCGTCCGTGCCCAACACCGACGGCTACCGCAACGACATGCTTGCCGCCCTCAGGGAACTGCATGTCCCCGTGCTCCGCTGGCCCGGCGGCTGTTTTGCCGACGAGTATCACTGGACCGACGGCATCGGTCCGCGCAAGGACCGTCCCCGTATGGTCAACAACAACTGGGGCGGAACGGTTGAGGACAACAGTTTCGGCACACATGAGTTCTTCAATCTGTGCGAGATGCTCGGCATCGAGCCTTATCTCAGCGGCAATGTAGGCAGCGGCACAGTTGAGGAGCTTGCGAAGTGGGTGGAATATATCACCGCCGAGGATGGCCCGCAGGCCAAAATCCGCAAGCAGAACGGCCGTGAAAAGCCCTGGCGCCTTAAATATCTCGGCGTCGGCAACGAAAGCTGGGGTTGCGGCGGCTCGTTCACCCCTGAGCATTATGCAAACGAATACCGCCGTTACCAGACGTATTGCCGCAACTTCAACGGCAACAAGCTCTACAAGATTGCCTCCGGTGCGAGCGACTACGACTACAACTGGACCGATGTGCTCATGCGCAACGCAAAGAACCAGATGGACGGCATCTCGCTGCATTACTACACCGTTGCAGGCTGGAGCGGCTCGAAAGGTTCCGCCACGAAGTTCAGCGACGACGATTATTACTGGACTCTCGGCAAGTGTCTGGAAATCGGCGACGTGGTGCGCCGGCACATGGACATCATGGACAAATACGACCCCAAGAAGCGCGTGGGTCTGCTCGTCGATGAATGGGGCACATGGTGGGATGAGGAACCGGGCACTGTGGCCGGTCACCTCTATCAGCAGAACACCATGCGCGACGCCATGGTGGCTGCCTTGTCGCTCAACACCTTCCATGGCCTGACCGACCGCGTGAAGATGACCAACATCGCGCAGATTGCCAATGTGCTGCAGTCCATGATTCTCACGAACGACAGCGCTCTGGTGCTTACGCCCACTTACTTCGTGTATAAAATGTACGTGCCTCATCAGTATGCACGCTATATTCCGCTGAACGTGGATACCCGCATGCGTCAGGTGCGCGACAACCGCGAGGTTCCGCAGGTAAGCGTCACAGCTTCGGAGAAGGACGGCAAAGTGACCATCTCGCTGACCAACACTGATCTGAAAGAGGGCGCCGAAGTGGAGGTGCCGCTGGCTGATATAGCGCCGGCACTCGGATTCAAGAATCTGAAAAAACTCCCTGTTGCAGGCGAAATCCTTACCTCGGCCGATATTCATGATTACAACGACTTCGACCATCCCACTACCGTGGAGTTGAAGCCTTTCAACGGGGCGCGCATCGACAAATCAACCCTCAAAATCAAGCTTCCCGCCAAATCCATCGTCACCCTCACCCTCGGCTGACGCTGGAAACGCTCAAAAGCTTGCCCTCCATGGAGATGCCGCTTACACATAAGCATTTTTAAATGTTCCATTACAAAAAAATCCCGCGAAACTCTTCGCGGGATTTTTTTTGTAAAACTTAATGATGCCGGTTATTCTGCGGGGCGGCCTTTGAAGGATACTACGTAGGGGGTGCCGCGGTAGCTGCAGATGAACTGGAGGTCAAATGAGGTGTCGGTCACCAGTTTGGCTTGCAGGCCAGAGATGGGGAACATGGAGAACGGGCGGCCACCTATTGTGGGGGTGAGCGATGCGCAATTGAGAATAACGGCAGATTCGCCCACGGTGTAGCTGATTCCGGGGAAAGTCATGGGCTGCAGCGAAGGCATCCCTTCCAGGAAATCTGCATCTGTTATAACCAGACTGGCAATCTTGTTGTCGGTATCAAATACTACGTTGTAGACCGATTTTGTCGAAGTGTATTTGGATTCAGGATTATCCGACGGCCAGGTTGTAGTCGTTCCTACAAATGAATTTTCAGCGTTGATCGGCATCAGGGGATTCTTCTCCTCATCATCGCTTCCGCAGGAAGTGAGCGCAGGTAATGCAATGAACGTAAGCAGCAGGGCCGCGAGATAGTGTTTAATGGCTTTCATTTATCTGTTTAATATTGATTTATACTGTAATGGATTTATGCAGTTTTAAAGGAGTTTCAGTTGAATTCAAAGGCATAACGGAGAGTGAGGCCGCACGAAAAGCGGTTGCCCCGCTGCAAAAACGCGTTGCCTATCGATACGAAGTAGAATGTGGCGAAGCGGGTGGAGGTGATGTTGTCGGCCCAGACATCCACCGACAGCGGGCCTTTGTCCACGCGCACGGATGCGTTAAGAAGCATATAGAAGGGCTGTTCCACGGTGTTGGCCTCGTCCCAGTAGATTTTTCCTACTCCACGGGTGCTGATGTTGGCCGAAATGGCGTCGATGAACGAACGGCTGAACCGGTGCTCGTATGCAGCGCTGATGAAAAGGGTATTCGATGGTGCGTAGGGCACGTGCTTGCCTGAAAAATCGGTTTTGCCGTTGAAGAATTCACGGAATGTGGCGTGGGTGAATCCGTAGGACACGCGGGAGGTGAAACCGTTGCCGATGCGTGCTGTAGCGGAGATTTCGGCTCCTGTCGACCGCGATTTTCCGGCGTTTGCCATCATGCGGCCGGTCACGCTCCCTTCGGGGAACACGGTGAGCTGCTGGTCGAAGCAGTCAATCCAGAATGCCGTCAGGTCGAGCTGCAGCCGCCGTTCCCACAGGTTGAGGTGTGCGCCCACTTCGTAATTCCATGTCTTTTCGGGTGAATAGCGCACAATGTCGTCGGTGGAGTAGCGTTCGGCCAGCCCGAGCTTGCCCATTATGCGCTGCTGGAGCACATCGCTGAACATCTGGGTGTTATAACCGCCTGATTTATATCCCTTCGTGACGGATGCAAACACATTGCCCGCAGAGCCCGGCAGATTGTAGCTGACCGAAAATTTCGGGAGCAACTGGTTGAACGACTGCGAAAGCTTGCCGCGGTCGTCAATGTCGACAGGGATATTCGTGGCATATGGCTTTTCGGTGCCGTCGGTAAGGTCGTATATCGAGTAGGTCGAAGCCGAGTAGCTGTGATAGCGGATGGCGTTGTGTTCCCAGTCCCAGCGCAATCCGAGGGTCAGGGTGAAGTCGCCGGCATTGAGCTGGCTTTCGTGGTAGAGCGACACGCCGTAGGAGGGGAGGAGAAAGCTGCTTTCAAGCCGCAGCGAGCGCTGGTCCCAGCGTATGGGGTAGTCGGGGCTCATGGCATTGGCGTTGTTCTCAATCAGCGTTGTGAGGCCGTGGTTGAAGAATGTGACTGGAGCGTCCATGTTTCCGCGCCTGAAAAATCCGAATGCGCCTGCCAGCCAGTTGTATCGGCTTTTAACGTTGCTGCGTGCCACTACATCGGTGGTAAAGGCATATTCATGCCTGGCCTGTGTGAGGGTGAAATAGTCGAGCGGCAGGAAATCCTGGTCCAGCGTCATGTTGTCGTTGATGTACTGGAAACTGCTGATGGCCGAGAGGTCCACGTCGCCGAGGTGGATTTTGGCCACAAGGCCGTCAGTAACGGTCAAACGGCGGTAGAAGCACGTGTCGTTGTAGGCTATCCGGCCTGTAGCCGCCGATTCGTAGGGATAGCCGTGCTGCTGCGAATGGGCTACGGTGGCGGTGTTTTCCACGATGGTGTTGTGGCTTGTGCGCCAGATGGTTTTCCAGCGTGCGCTCCATAGCCGTTCCTTTCCCACGCGTGAGTTGTTCACCTCGTTCCGGAAAAATCCGTCGGTGCCCGTGGCATAGACGTTGAGCGATGTGCCGTGGCGCCGGTTGAACAGCTTATATATGCCGAGCGACGCCTTGAACGAGTTCTGCGAGCCGTATTCACCCGAGAAGCGCACACCCTCGAAATTGAAAGGGGAAAGGGTGTGGATGTTCACGAGGCCGCCCATGGTGTTGCGTCCGTAGAGTATGTTCTGCGGGCCGCGCAGAATCTCGATGCGCGAAATGTCGGCCAGGTCGAAGTCGAAATTGTCTTTGTTTATGATGGGTACATTGTCGATGTTCAGTCCCACTACCGGCTGGTCGATTCGTGTGCCGAGACCGCGGACGTACACAGACGATGTCATGCGCGAGCCGTACTGCGGCATGTAGAAATTGGGAGCCATCTCGCTCACCTGCTTTATGTTCACAAGATTGTCGCGTTCAATCTCGGCATGGTTCACAACGGTTATGGCCTCGTCATGATTAGCGAGCACCCCACCTTTGATTGCCGTCACCGAGACCTGAGGCAGCGATATGAGCGAGTCGAGCTGCTGGTCCGGACGCATGTCGGCAGCGCCAAGGGCGACGACGCCTGTGGCTGCGGCAGTAATCAGAAGGGCTGTCCGGAGAATATGTGGCACGTGACTGGATTTTTTTGTTCAGGAGTGCAAAGTTAGCTATTTTTTTGCTAAAACGCTAAAACGTTCTGTAATGATTGGGGTATGATGGATTTTTGCGGTGCCTGTTTTCCTGAAAGGGGAAAAAACACTATCTTTGTAAATGATTCCGACAGTCAGAACCGTTCTGAAAAAGTCAGGAACAATCTATAACAATGGGAAAGGAACTACCTCGTGAAG
This sequence comes from uncultured Porphyromonadaceae bacterium, assembly GCA_900540205.1. GTDB lineage: Bacteria > Bacteroidota > Bacteroidia > Bacteroidales > Muribaculaceae > UBA7173. The sequence goes on from UQER01000010.1 coordinate 18,429, forward strand.
ACATTCAGCTGATTGAGCGTCTGCGGCAACCGGAAAGTTGCCGTGCGGCGTTCAACGATGTGGTGCGTGCCTATTCCGAACCCCTTTACTGGCAGATACGTAGGATAGTGGAGACGCACGACGATGCTGCCGATGTTTTGCAGAACACCTTCCTGAAGGCATGGCAGTCGGTGGAAAATTTCCGCGGAGACGCCAAGCTGTCCACGTGGCTTTATAAGATAGCCCTCAACGAGAGCATCTCGCACATGGCGCGTGAGCGGAAGCGCGGTGGAGTGTCAATCGACCAGGAGGAATCGAATCTTGTCAACATGATTGAGGCTGACCCTTGGGTGGATGGCGACAGTCTGGCTCTTGAATTACGAAAAGCCATAGCCACACTTCCTGAGAAACAGCGGATTGTGTTCAATATGAAGTATTTCGACGAAATGAAATATGAGCAGATGAGCGAAATCCTGGGTACGTCGGTGGGCGCGCTTAAGGCCTCCTACCACCTTGCGGTCAAGAAAATCGAGACATATTTCAATAATCTGGAGTGACAAAAAATTTCAACACTTTTTAAACCATCCGTACCGCAGGCAGTCATAAAAGCACAGACAACTTCAGCCCACAGGCGTTCCGAAGGGCTCGGACCTGACAGAAAAGCTTGCAGGCTAACGCATAAAGAGATTATTACAGCTGATTCTTTTCATTTTGCGCTTCAAAAATGAATTATGAAAAAAGGCGACGACATATTGAAAAAAATAAACCGGAATGACGGAATGACCGTCCCGGAAGGCTTCTTCGAGGATTTCGCCGCGAAGATGGAAGCCATGTTGCCCGAACGCCCCGAGGCCGAGCAGCCGCGTCGCATCGAGCACCGCACCACGTGGCAGCGTATACGTCCGTATGTATATATGGCCGCCATGTTCGCAGGCATCTGGTGCATGCTCAAGATGTTTACCATGATGGGCCCCGGCAACATCGACTTGTCAATCGACAAGAACCACATCCTAACCGATGCCCTGAGTGATGACAATTTCGTGTATGAATACATCATCGACGATTTGAACGACAGCGAGTTGTTCGACGAGATGTATAACGACAGCATTGCCGTGGAGGATTTCACCCCGGTCGACAGCCTTGTCGACGCCGAGACCTCACAGACGGAATAGAGAATACAACAACGCGATTCGAGATGAAAAAGCACGTCCTCAAATATCTGTTCGTACTGATGGCCGTAATGGGAAGCACACTTGTGTCGATGGCCCAGAACCGCACTGACCGTGAGCAATGGCTCAATGAGATGAACCAGTACAAACGCAATTATTTCACCAAGGAGCTTGACCTGTCGGTGCAGCAGCAGGCTAAATTTTTCCCGCTTTACGAGGAAATGAACGAGCAGACCCGCAAAATCGACTCGGAGGCGCGTGTCATGGAACAACGTGTTGCTGACGCTGCTGATGCCACCGACCTCGAGTACGAAAAGGCCACTGAAGCCGTTTACGATGCAAAAGTCCGCACCGCCGAGATTGAGAAGGAGTACATGCTGAAGTTCAGGGAGATTCTTTCAAGCAAGCAGATGTTTCAGCTCAACAATGTGGAACGGAAGTTCTCGCGCGAGATGATGCGTCAGCATCACCGTCTGCGCAGCACCCGTAAGGCTGAGGCGAAATAACGGACTGCTACCGGGATTATTCGCTCTACACTAGATAGAACTTAAATAGCGAACGAGGCTTCACCGTTTGTTCATGCCGATATCGCCCTGTGGGGATTGGGGAGAATGCAGGCGGGCGGTAGAGCTTCGTTTTGGCTTTATTGCCACTCATGAATTTTATAGTGCGGCGAACCGCAACCCCAGGCTTGCCGTTACTATTTTGACCAATGTAGATTGTCGACCACCTGATTAATTTGAATCCGGTATGAAAAAAATCCTGTTTCTTTGTCTGCTTGCTCTGGCAGGCTGTTTCATGCCTATGAACGGAAAGAACATAACTGGCAGCAAGCCAGATTTCGCATTCCCGCGAAAAGTGGAAACCACGGCGCAGTCTGATCTTGACCGTGCGCTTGCCGACGGCAATTCGCCGCAGGCGCTCAATGCCCTTATCCGCTGGAGTCTGGCCAAGGTGGCCGTCTCCGCCGATTCGCTGCCGGCTGTGCTCGGCAAAATCGAGGCTGTGAAAGCGCGTACTTCCGATGTGGCAGCCTTGTCGCTGATGAATCTGCTGGAAGCCCGGATTTATACAGGTGTATATCAGTCGGACCGCTGGACCTACGACCAGCGGCCTGCAAACACCGATGTAGCAGGAGCGGACTATCGTCTGTGGAGCCGCACGCAGTTTGTCGGAAAAGTGAAGAGCCTGATTGATGCCGCCTTGCAGCCTCGTGCGGCATTATTTGCCATGCCTCTCACGGATTTTGATAACGTGATAGAATACGAAAGGGATGCATTGACGTTTTATCCCACGTTATATGATTTCGCAGCCTCGCAGGCAATTGATTGTCTGACCACCTTCGCCGACCGCAATGCCGTGCTTCCCGTGGCGCTGCTCTCCGATATGCTCGACCGGTCGCTTTATCCCGCAAATGCCTCCGGCGTTAATGCCGAAATTCTCGGAATCTATCGTTCGCTTATTCTGGGGCGTGACGGCACGGCCCCGGCTGTGCGTGCGCAGGTCAATATGATTGACTATATCTGCCCGCGGCTCTTCGGCACAGAGACGCCAGTGGCGCCATATATGAGGAGATATGCGCCCACATCCGACTCCCGCCGTAACGATGCTTTCATGGAGGCTTACAGTAGAAACATCACGTCGCCGTATGCGGTGGAGTTCCTGCTCCAGATACGTCCCGACGGCCAGGAGCAGAAGAAAACACTTTACGGATTGCTGTCGGATTTTGCCGCCAAGGATCCCGATTATTTCAATATCAATGAAGTAAAGAACCGACTGAGCGGCATGTCGGCCAAAACGGTGCGTACGGAATATGCGGCCCAAGGCGTAAAAGATGGCACGCTGCCCGTAAAGGTGACTGCCGACAATGTGAACGCCGTTACGCTGAAACTTGTGGATGTGACGTCGGTGGCCCGTGCTGCCCGCAACCGCAGTCAGGTGAAACTCACACGCAGTCAGATCCGTCCCGTGAGCACTGTGGAAGTGTCGCTCGACGGAGAGGTGCCTTTTTCCGCATCACGAGTGGTGGCATTCAAGTTACCCCGCTTCGGACTTTTTGCTGTAGTTGCGGATTTTGCCGGACGTCAGCAGGCCGATGTGGAATGGGTTGATGTGGTGTCGTGCAGCAATCTGACAGGGTCGGCCATGTCGAAGGACGGAAAATCGACCGCGATCGTTGCCGATGCGGAGAGCGGGGCACCGGTTGATGGCGCTTCAATCCACTTCACCCCCTGGAACCGTAAGCTCGGAACAGTGTCGCTTCCCGGAAAGACAGACAGGGAGGGGATGCTTGCGCTCGACGTGAAGGAATACGGACAGATGGAACCGCAATTCGGAGAGGATGTTTTTGCGCCTGCCTGCTCGGTGTACCATTCATCGGACGCATCGGATGGAACGACCCGTTACGGTGCGAACATGTTCACCTCGCTGAAACTTTACCGTCCGGGCGATGTGGTCGATTTCTCGGCTGCCGTCTACAGCCATACTTCACGCGGCGGCAACACCATAGTGCAGAACGAGACATTCACGGCGGTGCTGCGCGATGCCAACTATCAGAGCATCGATACCCTGACCCTCACCACCGATAGCTGGGGGCGCATTCAGGGTGCATTCAGTCTGCCCAAAGCAGGCCTCACCGGCAACTATTCCATCGAATTAGGTAAGGGAGACAAGACATTCGGGTATACATACTTCACTGTGAGCGATTATAAGCTTCCGACTTTCATGGTGGAAGTGAAAAATGTGGAGCGACCGGCCAACACGGCCGATAATGCCGTGATAGAAGGCGTGGCAAGCACATTCGCCGGTTTCCCGGTGGCTGAGGCCGCAGTGAAGGCCTCGGTGAAAGTGCGCTCGGGCTACTGGTTCTACGCTTCGGTTTCACCTGAGTTCTTCGAGACCGAAACCACCACCGGTGCCGACGGAACATTCCGTATTGTCATCCCTGCCGAAGCCATCGCATCCAGCCCCAATGCCGCGGGTTATTTCATGGTTGACGTGGCTGTAGTGTCGCCCGATGGCGAGACGCAGCAGGCTTCGACGGGCTTCAATATGGGCAAACCCTTGAATATTACTGTTAATATTCCTCAGATATATATTCCAGAAACTGCCAACGCTTCTGTGACCGCGGTTGATGGGAGCGGCAAGGACGTCAGCGTACAGCTTGCCTACACGGTGAAACGTTGTGTCGAAAAGTTGTACGACGATTTTGATGACGCCCCGAGTTTCGAGGATTATAAATCGGGCGAATGCGCATCAGGCTCAGCCGACGGGCTGCTGTCGTCGCTTCCGTCCGGCAAATATGTGGCCGAATTCCGCCCTGTGGATTCTGCACTGGCCGACAAGGCGTTTTCAGGCGAGTTCGTTGTTTATCGCAAGGCTGACAAGGCATGTCCCGTTCAGGAGCTTCTGTGGCTTCCTGAAAGTGAGGTCATTGCGGATGCCGACGGGAAATTCCGCATTACGTTCGGTACAGCGGTGGAACATGCAAATGTTCTGCTGATACTCTGCACGCTCGACAGTACGGTGGTTGAACACCGCTGGCTGCGTGATGTGAGCGGTATGCGCCATGTGGACCTGAAACTCCCGTCGGTAGAATCGCGAGTACGGGTATATCTGCGCACCGTCAGCCGCCTGCACTCCATGTCGGCTGCCATAGATGTACTGCCGGCCTCTACACGCAAAAAAATAGAGATTACCACCGAAACCTTCCGCGACAAAGTGATCCCCGGCAGCGAGGAGACCATAACCTTCCGTATCAAAGGCATCGATGGAGCCGTAGCTGAATCGGCCGTGCTGCTCGATATGAGCAACAAGGCCATTGATGTACTCGAATCCAATCCACTCCGCTGGGCGTTGGCGTCGCGCCCGATGGGATTCCTGTCGGTTGACGGCTGGAGTTTCACACAGCGAGCCAGCACATTGCGCAGCGCTGTCAATTATCTCAAGAATAACGTTATTGTTGCGCCTGAATTCAATCTGTACGGGCGGTCGTTCATGCCTGAACGGGTGTTCAATCTCGCACGTCAGTTCCGCTCGACCAATTACACTATGAAGGCGATGGGAACAGAGGAGGCCGAGGCCGAGGATGCTATTGTCACAATGGACCAGGCCGCACCGGCTGCTCAGGCCAAGATGGCATTGGCCGGTTCGGCCGCTGGTGTGGTAACTGAGTCGGCTATGGATGAGGGTGCTTCCGAAGAAAACACTTCAGCTGCAGAGACCGATGATGCCGCTCAATATCGTCCTTCGGAAATTCCGCTGGCATTCTTCCGGCCGATGCTTGTGACCGATGCCGACGGCACGCTGTCCATTACATACACCGTACCTGATGCAAACACCACCTGGGTGCTCCGTGCTTTGGCTTACAACAGAAATCTTCTGTCGGCCACTACTCAGGCTGATGTCGTGGCTTCTAAGCCGCTGATGGTATCGGCTAATGCACCACGTTTCCTCCGCACTTCCGACAAGGTGGTGATGCAGGCCTCGGTGATGAACGCCACCGACAGCATGCTGTGCGCTTCTACTACATTGCAGGTGGTTGACTTCGCATCCGGCAAAGTGCTGACGGAGGTAACGTCTACCGACAGCATCGCGGCCGGCGGCCGTGCCGTTGTCGGCATTCCTTATAGTGTGCTTGCGGATGTGCAGGGCGTGTTGCTGCGCGTGAAATCCACGGCTGGCACTTTTACCGACGGCGAACAGGCGCTTGTGGCCGTATTGCCCTCCGACCAGGATGTGGTTGAGTCGCAGATGTTCTACCTCGCTCCCGGCCAGCAGTCGTATACCACTACTGTTGAGCCCGTAGGCGATGGCCGGGCATTCTTGAAATTTACAGAAAATCCGGCATGGGAAGTGGTATCGGCTCTCCCCGGACTTCGGGAGAACAAGATAAACTCCTCGATCGAGGCCGCTTCGGCACTGTTCTCGGCTTCAGTTGCCGAAGGCTTGATGCGAAGCTATCCTGAGGTGGCGCGGGCGTTGCGCGCCTGGAGCGAGAATCCCTCCGATTCGGCTCTGGTATCAGAGCTGTCGAAAAACAGCGAGCTGAAATCCATTCTGCTCAACTCAACACCTTGGGTATCGGATGCACTTTCGCAGACCCAGCGCATGCAGCGCCTGGTGCTTCTGCTCGACAAGCGCAACACTTCCGCTGCCATTGAAAATGCCATTGCAGAACTGGCGCGCACATATCAGAGTGACGGCGGCTGGAGCTGGACACCCAATTATCCTGAAATTTCCGACTGGAGCACTGAAATGGTGCTTCAGATGCTCGGGCAGCTCAACCGCCTCGGCTGGTTGCCCTCCGACCGCAAGCTCGGCTCGATGATAGAGGGTAGTCTCAAACGTCTCGACCGTGTCACGGCAGAACGTTATGCCAAACACCGCCAGGGGGATTTCACCGACTATGCATATGTGCGGTCGATGTTCCCGGCGGTCAAGCAATCCTCGGCCGGAGCCCGCGTCACGGCAGCTGTCGTAAGGCGTGTACTTGGCGACTGGACTAACGGTTCAGTGACGGAAAAGGCTGTGGATGCGCTCATACTGAACGCTAACGGCTATAATGCAACGGCCCGCAAGGTGGTGGCTTCTCTCAAGGAATATGCCACAGTTACACCGGAGAAGGGGATGTGGTGGCAGCAGCTCGACCGTACATTCTATGCCGGTCTGGACAAAGTGGGCTGCACCGCTCTGATTCTCGATGCCTTCACTACGGTAACTCCCGGTTCGCCGGATATTGACCGCATCCGCCAGTGGCTTGTGCTCCAGAAAACAAATAACGACTGGGGTTCGGGCGTATGCACTTCCAAAGTGGTGGCTTCCATACTGATGTCGGGAACCGACTGGAATGTAAACCCCGCAGGCACCGCCATTCACATAGGTTCCACATTGGTTGAACCTGCCAAAGAGGAGGCTTTCACAGGCTCGTTCACACAGAACATCACTCCGTTGGTACGTGAGGGCGCGCAGCTCACCATCGACCGTCAGGCCAATTATCCCTCGTTCGGTGCGGTGCTGACTATGCGTTGCCTCCCCATGCACGATGTCAAGGCTGCCGGCTCGGCAGAATTGTCGGTGGAGAAATCCTTGAATGTCTACCGCGACGGGCAGTGGGTTCCCTCACGCACGTTCAGCACCGGCGACCGCGTTCAGGTTTCGCTTGTGCTCAAAGTGGAGTCCGATTTGAGCTATGTGGTTATTCAGGATAACCGGGCTGCCACATTCGAGCCTGTGGAGCAGCTTCCGCGGCCGGTGGCCAGCGAGGGACTGTGGTTCTATCAGGAGAACCGCGACGCGTCGACCAACCTGTTTATCGACCGTCTGCCGCACGGCACATATATGCTCACTTACGAACTGTTCGCCACGCAAGGAGGCACCTTCGCTTCGGGAGTGGCAAGTGTGCAGAGCCTCTATAATCCCGCCATGACGGCTCATTCGTCGGGCGATGAAATCTCTGTGAAATGAAGATTCAGAATTTATTGAAATTTATCATGACAGCAGCGCTCCTTGCGGGGAGCGCTGCTTCGCAGTGTTATGCGGCTGACGATGGGGCCGGCGAGTCGCCCAAACATGAGATGCGCGGCGCGTGGGTGGCTACGGTCTATGGCATTGACTGGCCGTCGCAGACAGGCACAACGGCAGCGGTGGCGCAGGCGCAGAAGCGGGAGCTGACGGAAATTCTTGATGTGCTCCGCTCGGCTGGAGTGAATGCCGTGATGTTTCAGGTGCGGTCCATGTCGGATGCCATGTACCGGTCGTCGTTCGAGCCGTGGAGCGCATATCTTACCGGCACGCGCGGTGTGGCTCCCGCTTCAGGTTGGGACCCTCTTAAGTTTGCCGTCGACGAGGCTCACCGCCGCGGTATGGAACTGCATGCGTGGGTGAATCCGTTCCGTATTGCCAACGGGCAGGTGCCTGAACCGGCAAAGGCTGCCGCCGGTAATAATGTGTTTGACCCGCGGACCAAAGGGTGGACCATTTCATATGGGACACCTGAAAAAGTTTCTGCCACGGCGCAGCGTTCCAGAAAAGGGAAAAAACGCAGAAGGCAGGCTCCGAAAGTCAAGAAAAAATGGGTGAGTGTGCTTAACCCCGCATTGCCTGAAGTGCGGCAGCATATTGTGGATGTTTGCCGCGAGATTGTGGAGAAGTATGATGTGGACGGTCTGGTGTTCGACGATTATTTTTATCCTGACCGTCTTCCGTTGGGTGAAGGGTACGATTTTGATTTATGGAGCCAGGCGTGTGCCGCAGATGAGAACCTGTCGGGAATGACGCAGGCCGACTGGCGCCGGCATAATGTGAATCAGACCATCCGGGATGTGCACGATATGATTCAGACCACAAGGCCGTGGGTCCGTTTCGGCGTTTCTCCGGCCGGGGTGGGAGGCGGAAACGGCATATCTTCATCGCGTCACGGATTGCCGTCGGTTCCGGTGGGAAACGACTGGATGTACGACCGCATTTTCTGCGACCCTCTCCAGTGGCTTGCCGACGGCAGTGTGGACTATGTGTCTCCGCAGATTTACTGGGCATCAGATCATGCCACCAATCCATATGCTCCGCTTGCACGGTGGTGGACAGATGCAGCCCTGCATTTCGGGCGTCACAGTTTCCCGAGTCAGAAGGTGCTTGCACTCCCGGAGGGCGATGCCGCATGGCGTGAACAGCAGTTGCAGGTCGAGACTAACCGCGCAAACTCAACCGGTACAGATGCCGGCGAGATATTTTATTCCACAGCGCACATATCCGGCAAAAAAGCGTGCGGACTTGCCGCGCATCTGCGGCAGACGGTGTTTGCCTTCCCTGCGCTGATGCCCCCAATGCCTTGGAAAGCGGCTTCCGATCCCGGATCGGTGAAGGGGCTTGTGCTTAAAGGAAACGAACTGTCTTGGTATCCGGTTCCGGATATGCGCTATGTGGTCTACGCCGTACCTGTGGATGTGTCGCCGATTGATGCCATTGCGCTGACCGGTGCCAATTTCATGTCCGCGTATATCCTCGGCATATGTTACGGGAATAATTTCCTGTTGCCTGCCGACAAATTGCGCGGCTACTGGTATGCTGTGGCTCCTTACGACCGCTACGGCAATGAATGGGAAGCCTCTGTGCTGCAGAAATAAAAAGCGTAAAAATTGATGTTCAGATATGACGACTGACGATTCAAAATATATGCGCCGTGCATTGGCGCTTGCTGAGAATGGCCGGGGATTCGCATCTCCGAATCCTATGGTCGGCGCAGTTATAGTGGCTCCTGAGGGGCGGATAATAGGCGAGGGGTGGCATAGGATGTGCGGCAGCGCGCACGCCGAGGTCAATGCCATAGCCTCGGTGGCCGATGCTGACCGTGCTTTGTTGCGTGAAAGCACCATGTACGTCACCCTTGAGCCATGTTCGCATTACGGCAAAACGCCCCCATGTGCCAAGCTGCTTGTGGAAACGGGATTGCGAAAGGTGGTGATTGCTACTGTCGATCCTTTCCCTAAAGTGGCAGGTCGCGGCATCGCGATGCTACGTGACGCCAGCATCGATGTTGAAGTGGGGCTGATGGGGGAGGAGGCCCGGCAGCTCAACCGCAGGTTCTTCACCGCCCATGCATGCCGGCGTCCGTTTGTGGTGCTGAAATGGGCCATGAGTGCCGACGGGTTCATGGACCGTCGCCGGGATTCTGTACATAAGGGTGCTTGCAGGTTCTCCACTCCGCTCACCACCATGTCCACCATGAAATTGCGGTCGGAGTGTGATGCCGTGCTGACCACTGCAGCCACAGTTATTGCCGACGATTGCCGGTTGACCGTCAGGGGATGGCACGGGCGTACTCCCAAGGCTGTGATTGTGGACCGGCATGGCACTGTGCCGTGGGATGCCAGGATTTTTGAGCGCGAAAATGCCGACGGCCAACGGCTTGAGCCGTTAATTGTCGGCCGTGGTGCCGATGTCTCGCTGAAAGATGTTTTGTCCGGACTGTATGAGGCTCACGGCATTACATCTGTCCTTGTCGAGGCAGGTCCGAGGATGCTCACATCTTTTATTGATAGCGGCTTATGGGATATGGCGCGTGTGGAGCGCGCATCTTTTGCGCTTGGTTCTGACGGCTGCTGTCCGGCTCCCGCGCTGGATGGAAGGTTGTTGAGCCGTTGTGAAGCATGGGGAGAAAACACTCTGAGCTATTATGAGAATGACTCAAACGGGTGTGAAAAGTTTTGAAAAAATATTTAATTTATCCCCTTGAATTGGTTGATATATAGGGAAGTTTTAACTTTGTGATTGATTTTTGGAAAGTGCAAAGGGGCTTTTTGCCATGAATATGGCTGAAAGTTGCTAAATTCTTGCTACCTTTGCAAGTTGAAAATAAGCGGATTCTGCATGCGCTTTTGAAACGTCACATTTGAATATAATTAAGGCAATCAAGGCCTATATGAACAAAAAGTACAACATATTAGCAATCCCTTTGTGCGTGGCCGTGCTGTCAATGGCCTCGTGTAATAACAAGGAGGATAGCTCTCTGATTGTCCCGCCTGTGGACTATAGCAGCACTGCGGTGACAACGTTTGCACTGCAGGCCGACAAGTCGATACTGAACAATCTGGATTCGGTGTTCTTCACCATCGACCTGAACGGTGCGAAGATCTACAATGCCGACTCACTCCCGTACGGAACCAAAATCGATCAGCTGAAAGTCTCGCTGTCGGCTGATGCATCGGCAGTGACGGTCTATTCACCCAAAGAAGGTTCCACAGATGTGGAGGAGATTGACCTGCTCGCCAACTCCGGCGCCCAGATTAATTTCAGTATGGGGGCGGTCCGTGTCAAGGTCGTGTCGTACGATGGTGTCAACTCACGCGATTACTATATCAATGTGAACGTGCACACAGTGGTGCCCGATTCGCTGTATTGGAGCGAGCTTGCGTGCAAAGAGCTGCCGTCGGCTTTCGCCGCGCCTGTTGCACAGAAATCCGTTGAGTTTGACGAAAAGGCATACTGCCTTACCTCCGACGGAAGCAGCTACTCGATGGCCGTAAGTGATAACCCCTTTGATTACGTCTGGACCTCCGGGGCAGCCTCGTTCCCGCAGCCTGTGGATGTCCGTTCACTGACCGCCACCGACGATGCATTGTATGTCCTTGCCACCGACGGTTCGCTGCTCCGCAGCACCGACGGCACAACATGGTCGGCCACCGGCGAGGTATGGCACAGCATTGCGGCACCCTACAACAATACCCTCATCGGAATCAAGGCTGATAACGGTACCTACGATTTTGCCACTTATCCTGCCGCCGCTTCGCTCGGTGCGGTTCCCTCGGATTTCCCCGTGACAGGAGCGTCCGCGGCCATTGAGTTCAGCAGTAAATGGGCGACGGCCGACCAGATTGTGATGTTCGGCGGCCGCTCTGCTTCGGGTGAGCCTCTCGGCACATCCTGGGCGTTCGACGGAACACAGTGGGCCAAACTCTCCGAGACGCTTCCCGCTCTTGACGGTGTGGCCGTGACCGAATGCACAATCTGCGAGATTGACACCATGTCGTGGCGTCCCGTTGAAAATACAGTTCTACTTGCTTTCGGCGGAAGAAAGGCCGACAACAGTCTGAACCGTGATGTGTATCTGTCGCGCGACCTCGGCATGCACTGGAAAAAAGGTGATGAGTTCCTGCAGCTGCCTAAATATATGCTATCATTCTATGATGTGGACATCCTGCAGTTCGAACATCTCCTGACGCCAAAGGCGCGTACGCTCGGGGGTGGATGGACCGTCATGCCCACCAACGTGCCGTTCTATCTCGCACCCTGGGAGCCGGTGCGCTCCCGTATTACAATGCTCCCGACCTCGTGGCATTGTCCGTTCCTGTATATGTTCGGCGGAAACGGCGAGGACGGCAGTCTGCACGATGTGGTGTGGCGTGGAGTGGTTAACCATTTCACTTTCCGACCTCTTGAGTGATTTAAAATTGATGATTTGAAACGCGTTCTGTCCATACTGATTGTTCTGCTTGTGGCCGTGTCATCCTTCAGGGGCGTGGCTCAGGAGGAAAGCTACCGCTTCGATGCAGGTGGCCAGCTTGGTATGGCCGGATATCTGGGGGATGCCTCCTCAAGCATTTTCTCGAAACCGGGCGTGTCGTTCGGCGCATCCTTCCGTTATCTGCCCGATGTGCGTTGGACGGTGAGAGGCGTGCTTAATGTGATGAATCTCAGTGGCGATACTGCAGGAATGGACGATGTGTTTCCCGGCGGTGCCAACTATTCCTTCAAATCCACCGTCTACGACCTCGGCGGCCGCGTAGAGTTCAACTTTTTCCCGTACGGGATAGGGGAGACCTATAAAAAACTGCGCAGGTGGACGCCATATCTCACTCTCGGTCTGGGTGCCACCCTGGCCTCATGCGAGGGGGAGAACAATTTCGGGTTTAACATCCCCATGGGGTTCGGGCTGAAATATAAGCTACGTGAACGCCTCAACCTCGGCCTGGAATTCACTATGACGAAGGTGTTTTCCGACCATGTGGACGGTGCGCTTGCCGACCTCCAGACTATAAAGAGCTCTTTCCTGAAAAATACCGACTGGTATTCCAACATATCCATCTCTCTTACCTACGAATTCGGCAAGCGGTGCGCCACTTGCCATTATGTCGATTAATCAGCCAAAAACAACAGCAATGTCAGTGAGTAAAGCCGATATAGACCTTAAAAGGGTGCCGCTTCATGTGGCGATCATTATGGACGGCAACGGCCGGTGGGCTCAGGCCCGCGGGCTCGACCGTTCGTCGGGTCATGTGGAGGGTGTCAACACTGTGCGGCGCATCACCGAGATAGCCTCCGAAATTGGTGTTAAGTATCTGACATTGTATGCGTTCTCCACTGAAAACTGGAATCGTCCGGCTCAGGAGGTAGACTCGCTCATGCATCTTATCGGTTATGCCATAGAACGTGAGACACCGGATCTGATTGCCAATAACGTGCGGCTTGCATTGATGGGTGATATAGCGCGTCTTCCCGAGGATGCACGCCAGCGTCTTGCAGGATGTGTGGAACGCACCTCGCACTGTACCGGACTTGTGCTGAATCTGGCTCTGAGCTATTCCTCCCGATGGGAAATCAGTGATGCCGTTGCGCGCATTGCCACGGATGTGGCAGCGGGTAAACTGGCCGCTGCGGACATTGATGAGGCCGTTGTGTCGCGCTACCTCTGTTCGGCAGCCATGCCCGATCCGGACTTGCTTATCCGCACCGGGGGCGACATGCGCGTGAGCAACTTCCTGCTGTGGCAGATAGCCTATGCGGAGTTGTATTTCTCGCCGGTGTATTGGCCGGATTTTTCAAAAGAAGACTTTTTAGAGGCCATTGCACGTTTCCAGAACCGTGAACGTCGCTTCGGACTCACAAGCGAACAGGTGAGGGGTGCCGACTGATTGCAGGAGGCATTTCGACAGACCTTCCCCCATGGGGCATATATCAACCAAAAAAGAAACAACCAACGCACTATCATCACGTTATGCGATATAAGCTGATACTTACGCTGCTCTCCCTATTGTTCTTCTCCGGTTTTGCCGATGCGCAGGAGCGTGTCGACACAATCTATAATCCTCCGATTGTCTATTCGGCGTTGCCCTCTACCTATGAGATTGCCGACATCCGGGTGGCCGGTGCCGATAATTATGAGGATTATATCGTGATAGGATATTCGGGATTAAAGAAAGGCGACCGTATCGAGATTCCCGGTAACGATGTCACCACGGCCGTGAAGCGCCTTATGCGTCAGGGTCTCTTTGCCCAGGCTCAGATAATCGTGGAGAAGATGGCCGGCAACAAAGTGTGGCTGCTTATCAATCTCCGCACTCAGCCCCGCATCTCGGAGGTGAAATACAACGGCATGAAAAAGGGTGAGCGTGAGGACCTGCAGAAGCGTCTGAACCTCATGAAGGGCAATCAGATCACGCAGAACATTGTGAACCGCGCCACAGCCATTGTCAAGAAGTATTTCGAGGAAAAAGGTTTCGGCAACGCCGATGTCAAGATAAATCTTCAGGAGGACCTCTCCAAGAAGAACGAGATGATTGTGAACATCGATGTTGACAAGCATCAGAAGGTGAAGGTTCACAAAATCTATATCACCGGTAACGAGGTGCTTTCCGACGGCAAACTCAAGCGCGTCATAAAGAAAACCAACGAAGGCGGTAACCTCTGGAAGCTGTTCAGCCAGAAAAAGTTTGTGGAGAGCGACTACCATGACGACCTCAACCGCATCATTCAGAAATATAACGAGCTTGGTTACCGCGATGCGAAAATCCTGAGCGACAGCGTTGTGCCTTACGACGAAAAGAAGGTTGACGTATATATCAACCTCGAAGAAGGTAAGAAATATTACATCAGTGATATCTCCTGGGTGGGTAATACCATCTACAACACCGACCAGCTCAACTATTTCCTCGGAATGAAGCCGGGCGATGTCTATAACCAGAAGGAACTTAACAAACGTCTGAATGAGGACGACGATGCCGTGTCAAACGCCTATATGGACAAGGGCTATCTGTTCTATCAACTCGTTCCCATTGAGAAAAACATCCACGGTGACTCCATCGACCTCGAACTGCGCATGTTCGAAGGCCCTCAGGCCCGTATCAACAAGGTGGTCATCAATGGTAACGACCGCCTCTATGAAAAAGTGGTGCGCCGCGAACTTTACACCAAGCCCGGTGAGCTGTTCAGCAAGTCGGACCTCATCCGTTCCGTGCGTGAAATTGCGCAGACCGGTCATTTCGATCCCGAATCGATGGATCCTCGCGTGGAACCCAACGAAGAGAACGGTACGGTTGATATTGTTTATAACCTCACTTCAAAGGCGAACGACCAGATTGAGTTCTCGCTCGGCTGGGGCCAGACCGGTATTATCGGTAAGGTGGCGTTGAAGTTCACCAACTTCTCCATGAAGAATCTGTTTAACCCAAGCTCATTCAAGGGATTCATACCTCAGGGTGAGGGTCAGACATTCACCATCAGCGCCCAGACCAATGCGCGCTATTATCAGATGTATTCGGTGTCGTTCCTTGATCCGTGGTTCGGCGGCAAGCGCCCCAACTCGCTGCAGGTGTCGGCCTACTACAGCCGTCAGACCGGTGTGAACTCGTCGTACTACAACTCCAACTGGTCCAATCCCTACCTCTACGGCGGTTACGGTTATGGCTACGGATACGGCTCGAACTATTACAACGATTATTATTCCAACTCCATACAGAACGCCTACGACCCCAACAAGGTGCTCCAGATGGCCGGTGTAACCGTCGGCTTCGGAAAGCGTCTGAACTGGCCTGACGACTATTTCACACTCACAACAGAGCTTTCATACAACTTCTATTACCTGAAGAACTGGGAGTATCTGTACTACATGAACAACGGTACGTCGAACGCACTTGTGCTCGGACTCACGCTTGCACGTAACTCCATCGACAACCCGCTCTACACCCGTCGCGGCTCCACCATCTCGCTTAACTTCTCTTTCACTCCGCCGGCCTCGCTCTTTGGCGGTAAAAAGGACTGGGAGAAACTGTATAACGAGAACACCACAGCATCCAAGAAAGAACTTTATCGCTGGATTGAATACTGGAAGCTCCGTTTCAAGTCGCGTACATACACTCCGCTCACCAATCCTGACGGAAAATGGACACTCGTGCTCATGACCCGTGCCGATATCGGTCTGCTCGGAAGCTACAACAAATGGCTAAAATCGCCGTTCGAGACATTCTATGTAGGTGGCGACGGTATGAGCGGATCCTACACCTATGCAACCGAGACCATCGCATTGCGCGGTTATGAAAACGGTTCGCTCACTCCGTGGGGACGCGAGGGTTATGCGTACACCCGTTTCGGCCTTGAACTTCACTTCCCCTTCATGCTGCAGCCCACGACCACCATTTATGGTCTGGCCTTCGTGGAGGGCGGTAACGCATGGACAGCCGTCAAGGACTTCTCGCCGTTCGACCTCAAACGCAGTGCCGGTGCCGGTGTCCGCATCTTCCTCCCCATGGTGGGTATGATGGGTATCGACTGGGCCTACGGTTTCGACAAGGTGTTCGGACAGAAAGGCGGCTCGCACTTCCACTTCATCCTCGGCCAGGAGTTCTAAGCCGTTGCGATGTCGGGGCTTAAAGCCGGATTTGTTAAACCTTTTCGGCTCTCAGACGTCTATATTGGTATAGAATCTGATTTAAACAACTTAAATTTTAACCGATGAAAAAAATATTCTTCACACTGATACTGCTCGCCGGCATCGCTTTTGCCGGAAGCGCCCAAAAATTCGCGTTGATCGATATGGAGTACATCCTCAAGAATGTGCCTTCCTATGAGATGGCCAACGAACAGCTCAACCAGCTGTCGCAGCGTTGGCAGCGAGAGGTGGAGGCTGCTTCGAAAGAGGCCGACGCCATGTATAAGCAGTACCTTTCCGACAAGGTGTTCCTCACCGAAGAGCAGGTGAAAAAGCGTGAGGAGGAGATTGTGGCAAAGGAACAGTCGGCCACCGAGCTCCGCTACAAATATTTCGGTCCGGAAGGTGAACTGTATAAAAAACGCCAGACACTTATGAAGCCTATTCAGGACGATATTTATAATGCTGTAAAGAAACTTTCGGAAGAGCGCGGCTATCAGGCGATTTTCGACCGTGCATCCTCTGCCAACATAATCTACGCCTCGCCTCGTATCGATGTCAGCAACGAAGTGCTGGCGAAACTCGGCTATGCCAACTGATGCCTGAAAATGCTCTTGTCGCGGCCTGTACGAGTCCAGTTAAAGCAACTAATTAAAAATCAAAAATAACTCAACGAATCAAACATGTTCAAAAAAATTCTTGTAGCGCTCGCAGTAGCGCTTCCTGCATGCCTTTGGGCGCAGGCTCCCAAGTTCGGTGTTGTTGATGTGGAAAGCATCATCCCCCAGATGGCTGAATATCAGGAGGCTCAGACCAAGATTGGAGAAGCTGCCAAAACTTATGAGGCAGAATACGCAAAGATTAATGAAGAGCTTCAGAAAAAAATGGCTGAACTTCAGGAACTTGAAAAGGACGCCACCACATTGCAGTCAATCAAGGAGCGCCGTCTGCAGGACCTTCAGGAACTTGATAAGAAGGCACAGCAGTTTGCCCAGACAGCGCAGCAGGATCTGCAGCGTCAGCAGGCTCAGCTGATGCAGCCCGTGCAGGAAAAGGTTATGAACGCCATCAAGAGCGTCGGCACCGAGAACGGCTTTACAATGATATTCCCCGAGGGCGTTCCCGCCTTCGTCAGCGCTGACGTGCAGGACGTGACAGCTCTCGTGAAAACCAAGCTTGGTGTGAAATAACCCTGCTAAAAAACATACCTCGCAGGAGGACCGGGACTCTGTCCCGGCCCTCCTGCTTTTTGCCTTTATCCGAATTTATAAGAGTTTATCCGAGTTTATCAGAATTATAAACTATGATAACTATGATAACTCTGATAACTCTGATAAGCTCTGATAAACTCTGATAAGTGCCCGGGTTAGGGCGCTGCTGGGGCAGCGGAGCCTTTGTCCGTGGCTTTCAGATTGCCAATTTGATGCCAAAATAAATTGTTAAATTGACCTATAATTGAAAAAAAAAGCTTATCTTTGCCCTCGGAAAAGTGCATTTTGCGATTGATTCCGGGAGGGAACGTTGTGCAATCTCCGTTGTTTTCGGGAATCGATGAATGTGAAATTGTTGATGCTGGTGCAGTTACTTGTCAATGCATCTTGCCATGAGCCCGATTGCTTGTCGCCGGTTGGTGGGCATGCCCGGGGATGTGGTAACTGACCTTAGGATTGAGAAAACTCAAAACAATTTATGATATCATTAGGTATTTTTGGAATTGACCCCGCCCTGTTTGCCATCGTGGCGCTCCTTACCGGTGCAGCCCTCGTGGCATTGGCGTTATGGCTTGCCGGGCTGATCTCGCCCCGTTCGTTCAACCCCCAGAAAGGAGAGGCTTATGAGTGCGGTATCCCCACACGTGGCGGAAGTATGACACGTTTCCATGTGGGCTACTATCTGTTTGCCATCCTCTTCCTGATGTTCGATGTAGAGACAGTGTTTCTCTATCCCTGGGCTGTGTGCCTGCGCAATCCCTTCGGTGGGGCAGGCGTGGCTGCGGTAGCAGTGTTTTTTGCCATCTTAGTGCTGGGCTTGGTTTATGCCTGGCGGAAAGGAGCTCTTGAATGGAAGTAAAAGACGTTACCACCAAATCCATGCCCTATGAGGCCTGGAAGGACAATGAATATATCGAAAAGCTCGTTCAGGAGCTTCGCGACAGCGGCACCAACGTGCTCGTGGGTTCGCTCGATAAGCTGATAAACTGGGGTCGAAGCAACTCAATATGGCCCCTGACATTCGCCACAAGCTGCTGCGGCATCGAGTTCGTATCGCTTGGCGCAGCGCGTTTCGACATGGCGCGTTTCGGTTGGGAAGTGGCCCGTTCGTCCCCCCGTCAGGCTGACTTCATCATGGTGGCCGGAACGATTGTGAACCGCATGGCCCCTGTGCTCCGCCGTCTGTACGACCAGCTTGCCGAGCCTAAATATGTAATCGCATGCGGCAGTTGCGCCATTTCCGGAGGCCCCTTCCGTAATTCTTACCACGTGGCCAAGGGCATTGAGGACATTGTGCCTGTCGATGTCTACTGCCCCGGTTGTCCTCCCCGTCCCGAAGCCATGATCTACAGTATCATGCAGCTCTCCAGAAAGATGAAGGTAGAGCGTTTCTTCGGCGTAGTCAACCGCAAGGAGGACCGCAAAAAGTATCTTCAGGAGCATCCCGTGACTGAGGAATAATTTCCCCGCAGACGCCTCTCTACTCCATGTTCAATAAACTCAACCACAACGAAGAAAACTAACAATATGGCTGAATTGCAGGATAAGATTTCCAAGCTTTGCCCCGATGCGACCTTCGAGGAAGGGGAGATTCTGCTCGTCAAAGTCGCTGACGCACAGCTTCACTCGCTGGTGAAGTCGCTCCGCGATGACCTCGGATTCGACTACCTTGTAACCATAGTCGGCAACGATTGGAAAACCTCGCTCGGATGCGTTTATTATCTCACGTCGACCACAACCAAACAGTTCGTATCGGTGCGCGTGGAAACCACCGACCGCGATAACCCCATGCTCCACAGCATTGCCGACCTTTACCGCATTGCAGGGATTTTCGAACGTGAGGTCTACGATTTCTATGGCATCGTATTCATCGGTAACCCTGATATGCGCCGCCTCTTCCTCAGCATCGACTGGGTGGGCTACCCCTTGCGCAAGGATTACAACATGAACGAGCCTCAGAACGCCGTATCGGTTGAAAACGAGCGTCAGAGCGATTACACCTCCACCTGGGTGGAACAACCCGACGGAAAGGTGGAAAAGAAGGAAGTGCCTGTATTCGCACCCGATGATTTTGTGGTGAACATCGGCCCGCAGCACCCTGCCACCCACGGTGTGCTCCGTTTCCGTACAGCAGTCGATGGTGAGACCATCAAGAAAATAGACGTCTACATGGGCTACATTCACCGCGGGGTTGAAAAACTCAGCGAGAATCTGGCTTACATGCAGACGCTTCATTTTATGGACCGTCTCGATTATTTCTCGGCCCATAATTATCATCACGGCCTCTGCCTTTGCATCGAGAAGGCTGCCGGAATCGAGGTTCCCGAGCGTGCCCGCGTAATCCGTATCCTCATGGACGAGCTGTCGCGTATAGCTTCGCACTGCCTGTTCATGGGAACATTCTGTATGGACCTCGGTGCAACCACCATGCTCTTCTACACACTCCGTGTGCGTGAGCAGATTCTCGACATCATGGAAAAGACATGCGGCGCCCGCATGACATTCAACTATGATTGCATCGGCGGTGTGATGGCGGATCTTGATCCCGATTTCGTGAAGGACGTTCACGCTCTGCTTGAGGTTCTCCCCAAGAATGTGGCTGAATACAAGAAACTTTTCACAGGTAATGTGATTGCCAAGAACCGTATGGAAGGCGTAGGCGTGCTTTCGCGCGAGGATGCCATCTCGTTCGGTATCACCGGTCCCTCAGGCCGTGCTTCCGGCTGGGCTTGCGACGTGCGCAAGACACATCCCTACAGCGGATATGAGAAACTCGATTTCGAGCAGGTTGTGCGCACCGAGGGCGACTCGATGGCACGTTTCAACAACCGTCTTGATGAAGTGATGCAGAGCGCGCACATCATCGAGCAGCTTATCGACAATATCCCCGAAGGTGATTATCTTGCAAAAGTGCCTAAGGTGCTGAAGCTCCCTGTGGGCCACTGGTTCCAGGTGGTTGAAGGTTGCCGCGGCGTGTTCGGTGTATACCTCGAGAGCGACGGTTCCACCAAGCCCTATCGTCTCAAGCTTGCCACCCCCAGTCTCAATGCCGCTGCCGTTGTGGATCACATCACAGTGGGGCAGAAAATCGCCGACCTTATCACAATCGGCGGTTCACTCGACTACATCGTGCCTGACATGGACCGCTGATGCTCCGGCGGCACGCATACCAATTAACCGCCACAGGCGGCATCACATTGATTACGAACACAAAATAGTGAATTTTGCTATTCTCAAATAACGTTATGGATAACTATACGATAGATAATTTCCATAGTTTTTCTGCATGGTTCGACGCCCTGCTCAACAACTACATGCCTTCATGGCTGGCAACCACAATCGAGTGCCTGCTGGTGGGCGTGGGGTTGCTGCTCGTTTATGCCGTGCTGGCGCTCTTCTACATCCTCTATGAGCGCAAGATATGCGCATATTTCCAGTGTCGCCTCGGCCCGAACCGTGTGGGTCCCTGGGGCTTGCTCCAGAGTATGGCCGATGCCGTGAAGATGCTCATCAAGGAGCTTATCACCCTCAACCACATCGACAAGTTCTTGTTCGCACTCGCACCTTACCTGGTAATCATCGCCTCAATGCTTTGCTTTGCAGTGCTTCCCTGGGGTAATGGCTTGCAGATTATCGACTTCAATATCGGCATCTTCTTCCTGGTTGCCTGCTCGTCGATCGGTGTGCTCGGTATCCTGCTTGCCGGTTGGTCGTCGAACAACAAGTTCACCCTTATCGGCGCCCTCCGTTCGGGTGCGCAGATGGTGAGCTACGAGCTGTCGGTGGGACTGTCGATTCTCACCATGTTGGCATTCGCCGGAACTATGGATGTTGTGAAAATCGTGGAGGCCCAGGCCGACGGATGGTTCATTTTCCAGGCTCATATCCCTGCCATCATCGCATTTGTAATCTACATGATTGCCGGTACAGCGGAAACCAACCGTGGCCCGTTCGACCTCCCCGAGGCTGAGAGCGAGCTTACCGCCGGCTATCATACTGAATATTCTGGTATACATTTCGGCTTCTTCTATCTGGCGGAGTATCTTAACCTCTTCATCGTGTCGGGTGTTGCTGCCCTGATGTTCTTCGGAGGATGGATGCCGCTGCGCATAGAGGGCTGGGACGGCTTCAACCAGATAATGGGTTATATCCCCTCGGTAGTCTGGTTCCTGCTCAAGGCTTTTGTCCTCTCGTTCGTGATCATCTGGTTCAAGTGGACCTACCCCCGTCTGCGTATCGACCAGCTGCTTTCGCTTGAATGGAAATATCTCCTCCCCATCAACCTTGTCAACCTCGCGCTGATGGTCCTGATAATCTGCATGGGCTGGTACTTCTGATTCCAGTCCCCCGATGCAGCTGATGCCTGAGGCCGCAACCACGGTCTGAGGTGTCGAAATCCCTCCAACAACAAATAATCTGTTTCATACCTACACCTCTCATAGTAATGAGCGATAAATTCGGAAAAATAGCACAGGTAATCGGCCCTGTAGTCGATGTGATTTTCGATGGTGACGACAACATCCTGCCTCCCATCTATACCGCGTTGAAAGTCGACCGCGAGGACGGTTCGATGTTGATTCTTGAAGTGGAGCAACACATTGGCGAGGACACAGTGCGCTGTGTGGCCATGGAGAGCACCGACGGTCTGCGTCGCGGTCTGCGCGTTGACAGTCTGGAACGCCCGATTGCCGTTCCCACCGGCGAGCAGGTGAAAGGACGTCTGCTCAACGTTGTGGGCGAGGCTATCGACCACCTTCCCGCGCTTGAACGCACCGACATGCGTCCCATCCATCAGCCGGCTCCCCAGTTTGAGGACCTGACTATCGGTACCGAAATCCTATTCACCGGTATCAAGGTGATTGACCTTCTCGAGCCTTACAGTAAGGGTGGTAAGATCGGTCTGTTCGGTGGCGCCGGTGTAGGAAAGACCGTGCTCATCATGGAGCTGATCAACAACATCGCAAAAGGTCACAACGGCTTCTCGGTGTTCACCGGTGTGGGCGAGCGTACCCGCGAGGGTAACGACCTTCTGCGCGAGATGATCGAGAGCGGCGTAATGAAATACGGCGAGAAGTTCCGTGAAGGTATGGAAAAAGGGGAGTGGAATCTTGCCGACGTCGACATGAAAGAGGTTGAGCAGTCGCAGGCCACTCTGGTGTTCGGCCAGATGAACGAGCCCCCGGGCGCACGTCTGCGTGTGGCTCTGTCCGGTCTGACCGTGGCCGAGCAGTTCCGCGATCAGGACGGCGGCGGTAAGGATATTCTTCTGTTCATCGACAATATCTTCCGTTTCACCCAGGCTGGTTCGGAGGTTTCGGCTCTTCTCGGCCGTATGCCGTCGGCTGTGGGTTATCAGCCTACACTTGCATCAGAAATGGGTATGCTTCAGGAGCGAATCACATCCACTAAGAACGGTTCTATTACATCGGTACAGGCCATTTACGTGCCTGCCGACGACTTGACCGACCCCGCTCCGGCCACAACCTTCAGCTTCCTTGATGCAACAACGGTGCTCAGCCGTAAGATTTCGGAGCTTGGTATCTATCCTGCCGTTGACCCGCTTGAATCGACTTCACGAATCCTTGACCCCAACATCATCGGCGAGGACCACTATAACACCGCTCAGGCTGTGAAGCAGCTTCTGCAGAAGTACAACGAGCTTCAGGATATCATCGCCATCCTCGGTGTGGACGAACTTTCGGACGAGGACAAACTTGTGGTTTCGCGTGCACGCCGCGCGCAGCGCTTCCTCTCGCAGCCGTTCCACGTGGCCGAGCAGTTCACCGGTCTCCCCGGTGTGATGGTTCCCCTCAGCGAGACCATCCGTGGCTTCAAGATGATTCTGTCGGGCGAGATGGATGAATATCCCGAGCAGGCCTTCCTCAATGTCGGCACAATCGACGAAGCTATAGAGAAAGGCAAGAAACTGCTTGCACAGGTTAAATAAAGCAATTTACGGCCAATAATTCCCCATAGACTACACATATGACACTGAAAATCATATCGGCAGAACGCATAATTTTCGAAGGCGAGGCGCAGTCTGTAACGCTTCCCGGCGAGAAAGGGCAGTTCACTGTGCTCCCGCGTCATGCATCGCTCATCTCGACACTCGACAAGGGCGTTGTCCGTTATCGCAACAGCGACGGCGAGCATGAAGTGGAGATAGCAGGCGGCATCGCCGATATCGATCATGACGTTATTTCCGTGTGTGTCTATTGAATTCTGATATAATACCTCCGCAACATATGAAACGCATTCTGTTCCTTTTCTCACTGATTGTGGCTACAGCCTTCGGTATGGCTGCGGCCAATGAGTCGGGTCTTGAAAAGGATGTCCATGCCGACCTTGAACACGTTGAGGCGACTACCCACGAGGATGAGCTTGACCTGAAGAGCACGATTTTCGAGCACCTCGGCGACGGTTATGGCTGGGAAGTGCCCTTCAATCATCACAAGCGCATGCCGCTTCCGGTGATTGTGTTCGGCAAGGATGGCCTGCATGTGTTTTCATCCGCCCGTGTGGAGCACGGTGCTGTCTGGAAGGATGGTAACGCCACCTTCAAGATTGCAACCGAAGGCGACTACAAAGGTAAAATCGTTGAAATTGTCGACGGCAAGGAGTACAAGCCCTGGGATCTGTCGATAACCAAGAACGTGTGCGCCATCTTCATTGCATGCATCATCGTGATTCTGTGCTGCTTCATGCTGGCACGCTGGCATAAGCACAACCCTTATAAAGCGCCCCGCAAGGGTCTCGGCTTTTTCGAGCTGCTTGTCGATTTCATTTACGTCGGCGTCATAAAGGCCACCCTTAAGGACAAGGCTCCCCGTTTCGCACCCTATCTGCTCACAGTGTTCATGTTCATCTTTTTCATGAACCTGCTCGGACTGATTGTGGTGTTCCCCGGCGGTGCCAACGTGACAGGCAATATAGCAGTGACCATGGTGCTTGCCCTTATGACGTTTGTCATGACAAACTTCTTCGGTACGAAACATTACTGGAAGGAGATTTTCTGGCCCGATGTGCCCCTGTGGCTCAAGTTCCCCATCCCCATCATGCAGGTAATCGAGGTGTTCGGTATCTTCACGAAGCCGGCTGCCCTCACAGTCCGTCTGTTCGCCAACATGATGGGCGGCCATATGATTGTGCTTGTTCTCACACTCCTCATATTCATATTCGGGGCGATGGGTTATGCTGTGGCTTCCGGCACAGCAGTGGTCTCGGTGCTGTTCTCGGTGTTCATGCTGCTCATTGATGTGCTGGTAAGCTTCATCCAGGCCTATGTGTTCACCATGCTTTCCACCATCTTCATCTCGCTTGCGCAGGAGGACGGTCACGGACATAAGGAGCACAAGCATGAAGAAGAGGCCGTAGCCACAACCTCTACAACCCCCGCAGCTGCAACCGCAGCAAAGTAAACGACATACAGAAATAAATCTAAATTAAATAAACTCTCAAAACTCTTAAAATTATGTTAGGATTGATTTTAGCAGCAGAAGCCCTCGTAGGTCTTGGCGCATCGATTGGCGCAGGTATCGCAGCCATCGCTGCCGGTATCGGTATCGGTAAAATCGGATCGTCGGCCATGGAGGCCATCGCACGCCAGCCTGAGGCATCGGGCGATATCCGTTCGAACATGATTGTGATTGCCGCCCTCGTGGAAGGTGTGGCTCTGTTCGCAGTCATCGTTTGCGTATTGGCTCTGTTCGTTTAATCCCGCACACCACAAATTTCCGTCCGGACCCGGTTCCGCTCACATTCAGCGTCGGCGGAACCGGCGCCACGGAGACATCCCGCCTCCGGTGGATTCTCCTCGTGGTTCCGGAAAGAATGTTATCCGATGCGGCCTTGCAGTGCCGGTGCGGTTTACTTAATTTATTTTTGACTTCAGCAATTATTTATGGAACTGTTTAAAGTTGATTTTGGCTTGACTGTGTGGATGTTCGTCTCGTTCGTCATCCTTCTGTTCATCCTGTGGAAATTCGCATGGCCTGTGATCCTGAAAGGGATGGACGGTCGTGCCGACCTTATTGACAAGGGTGTTGAATATGCCCAGAATGCCAAGGAGCAGCTCGACAATGCCCAGGTGGAGGCCCGCAAATATGTGGACCAGGCACGCCATGAGCAGGCCGATATAATTGCCGAGGCCAACAAAATCAAATCACAGATCGTTGAGGAGGCGCGTGAAGACGCCAAGAAAGAGGCCCAGAAGGTAATCGATTCTGCGAAACTGTCGATAGAGCAGAGCCGGAAAGAGGCCGAAAAAGGTCTGCGCGACCAGGTGAGCCGCTATGCTCTTGAGATTGCGGCACAGGTGACCCGCGGCCAGCTTGAAAACGACAAAGCTCAGCAGAAGCTCGTCGATTCACTGCTCGATGAGATGGAAACAAAGAACTGAAACCGCCATTAACCCCCTGTTACAGCAATGAACGAAGGCCTCATCCCAAGCCGTTACGCCAAGGCTCTCCTCAAGTTCTCTATTGAGAAGAAGGCCGAGGCACGGATGTATGAACTGATGAACCATATGTCG
This sequence comes from uncultured Porphyromonadaceae bacterium, assembly GCA_900540205.1. Taxonomy (GTDB): domain Bacteria; phylum Bacteroidota; class Bacteroidia; order Bacteroidales; family Muribaculaceae; genus UBA7173. The sequence continues at coordinate 44,457 of UQER01000010.1, forward strand.
ACGAGTTTCGCCGCTTACCCGGAACTCGATACCACGATGGCGAATCCGTTCATATCGCCTGAAAAAAAGCAGCAGCTGCTTATGACCGCCGCCGGTGCAGATCCGGCCGACGAGGTCTTTTCGGACTTCCTGAAACTCCTGCGTCAGAACAACCGTCTGCCCATGGCCCGTGGCATCGCACTTGCATATGAGGAGGATTACCGCAAGCTCAACAACATCTACAAGGTGGAGGTGACGGCTGCGGCATCTATGCCAGAGGAACAGGAGAAACGCCTCAAGCAGCTCATCCTTTCGCACCTGAAGGGGGGCACAATGGAATATTCATTTAAATTGGATCCCTCGCTCATCGGAGGTTTTTCAGTGAAAGTGGGATCCGAACAGCTCGACGCCTCAGTGCGTAATGAACTCAAACAGCTGAAGCTTAAACTGCTTGGCTGAGACACAGTTTCCGGCTCTGCCGGAACAACCGTGGGGAAGGAAAATACATAACGCTGTTCCGCATGCGGAGCGGCGGCTAAATCAAGCAAACAACACTCTCTTTAACATTAACCATACAGAATGATTAATCCAAGCGAAATTTCAGAAGTTTTAAAGCAACAGCTTGAAAGCGTCAACCGCACCGTTGCTTTTGAGGAAGTGGGCACCGTGCTTGAAGTGGGCGACGGTGTGGCTCACGTCTATGGCCTCGACAACGTGTGTGCCAACGAGCTTGTGGAGTTTGAAAACGGCGTGAAAGGCGTGGCTCTTAACCTTGAGGAAAGCAACGTGGGCGTTATTCTGCTCAACGATGTGAACAAGGTGACAGAGAATATGACCGTACGCCGCACGGGCGAAATCGCTTCTATCCCTGTTGGCGAGGGAGTGTTCGGCCGTGTGATCAACATCCTCGGCGAACCGGTCGACGGTCGCGGACCCATCGAAGGCGAGCGTCTGCTCATGCCGCTGGAGCGCAAGGCTCCCGGTGTGATTTTCCGCCAGCCGGTGAAACAGCCTCTGCAGACCGGTATCAAGGCTGTTGACTCCATGGTGCCCATTGGCCGCGGCCAGCGTGAGCTTATCATTGGCGACCGTCAGATCGGCAAGACCGCTATCGCCATCGATACCATCATCAACCAACGCAAGAACTACGAGGAAGGCAAGCCTGTATATTGCATCTATGTTGCAATCGGCCAGAAAGCATCCTCGGTGGCTGCCATCGTGGAGACCCTCCGTCAGCATGGCGCCCTTGATTACACATGTGTCGTTGCGGCTACCGCATCTGATTCCGCCGCGATGCGCTACTATTCGCCGTTCGCAGGCGTGGCAATCGGTGAGTATATCCGCGACACCGGACGTGACGCCCTTATCGTTTACGATGACCTCTCGAAACAGGCCGTGGCCTATCGTGAGATCTCGCTGATTCTGAAACGTCCCTCCGGACGTGAGGCATACCCCGGCGATATTTTCTATCTGCATTCGCGTCTGCTTGAGCGTGCCGCAAAGATTATCGACAACCAGCAGGTGGCAGAGAGCATGAACGACCTGCCTGCGGTGTTGAAGCCGATTGTGAAGGGTGGTGGTTCGCTCACCGCGCTCCCCATCATCGAGACACAGGCCGGCGACGTATCGGCTTACATTCCGACCAACGTGATTTCGATTACCGACGGTCAGATATATCTTGAGACCGCGCTGTTCAACCGCGGTATCCGTCCCGCCATCAACGTGGGTATCTCCGTGTCGCGTGTGGGCGGTAACGCTCAGATCAAGTCGATGAAGAAGGTGGCAGGTACACTGAAAATCGACCAGGCTCAGTTCCGTGAGCTTGAATCGTTCACAAAGTTCGGCGGCGATATCGATCCCGTGACAGCACGCGTCATCGACCGTGGCCGCAAGAACGAGCGTCTGCTCATTCAGCCTCAGTATAAGCCCTGGGCCGTTGAGGATGAGGTGGCCGTAATCTACTGCGGTGTGAACGGTCTGCTCAGCAATGTTCCCGTGGACAAGGTGGCTGAATTCGAGGATGCACTCATGCAGCTGCTTCATGCAAAATATCAGGCCGATGTGCTTGATGTTATCAAGTCGGGTCAGCTCACCGACGACTGCACGGCCAAACTGACCGAGGCTGCCGCCGAAGTGGCCGCCCGCTACAATTAATCAGAAACCATACTAAGATTCAACCATCTATAAATGGCAACACTTAGAGAACTCAAAGGCCGAATCGGCTCTGTGGCATCGTCCGAAAAGATAACCGGTGCCATGAAGATGATTTCATCGGCCAAAATGCATAAAGCCGAAACGGCACTGAAGCAGTTGCGCCCGTTCCGCAATCAGGTGGAAGCGGTGATTGCCAATCTGCTCAGCTCCGATGCGGTCTTTACCTCTCCGCTCATGACCCCGCGCCCCGTTGAGCGCGTGGGCGTGGTGGTATGGGGCTCCGACGATGGCCTCTGTGGTGCCTACAACGTGAATATTTTCAAACTTCTGCTTCAGCATCTCACGCAGCTGCGTCAGGATGTGGGCACAGGAGTGAGGATTACTTTGATTCCGATCGGCGGCAAGATTGCCAAGGCCGTGGCGAAACTCAAATTGCCCGGCGTTGATTTCGAAGTGCCGGAGGGCGTGGATTCAAAGAGCGGTGATGCCGCCGTGCGCGATTTCACATGGCAACTCCGCGACAAGTTCCTGAACGGCACATACGACCGCGTGGACATGCTCTACATGTCGTTCAAAAGCGTGGCAAGGCAGGTGCCTGAATTCCAGCAGCTGTTGCCCGTAACCGACGATGCTTTCGCCGGTGTTAGTGCCGGATCGGAGGTCAAGCCTTACATCTTCGAGCCTTCGCCCGAGCGCATTTTCACCGCCATCCTCCCCATGTATCTCCTTGCTGTGGTTCAGGACGTGTTCACCGAGAATCGTGCGAGTGAGCAGGCTGCCCGCGTGATGGCCATGCAGAGTGCCAACGACAATGCCAAGAAGCTTCACGACCAGCTGCAGCTTGAGTTCAACAAACTGCGTCAGCAGGCCATCACCACCGAGTTGCTTGACATTCTCGGCGGTCAGGTAAAGTGAACCGCGCGTAATCGTCGGCAGTAGAATAGAGAAAATAAAGAAAAAACGACATAAGATTTAAAAATGGGTAGTGTAAAAGATTATTTTTCGTCCTTAGGGAAAGGAATTTCGAGCCTGTTCAAGGGGCTTGAGGTTACCGGAAAGGAATTTGTCACCCCTAAGATTACAGAAAGATATCCCGAAAATCGTGATGACATGCATGTGGCACAGCGTTTCCGCGCCTCGCTGCAGTTCATCTATGATGCGGAGGGAAACCACCGGTGCATCGCTTGCGGCACCTGTGAGCGTAACTGTCCCAACGGAACCATCAACATCGAGACGAAGATGGTGGACACCTGGGACGGCAAAAAGAAGAAAAAGCTCGACCGTTATTTCTACGATCTCGGCAGCTGCACATTCTGTCAGCTTTGTGTGACCACATGTCCCACCAACGCCATCGAGTTCACCAACGATTTCGAGCAGGCTGTGTTCACACGTGAGAAACTTGTGAAAAAGCTCAATTATCTTCCCGAGAAACCCGAACCCAAGCCTACCCCCGAGCAGATTGCGAAGCTTGAGGCGGAAAAGCAGGCCAAGATTGAGGCTGCCAAGGCTGCCGCAGCCGCTAAGAAGGCCGCTGCTGCTGCGGGTGCTGATGCTGAGGCTCCCAAACCTGCGGCCGCACCAGCCGACGACGAGAAAACCAAAAAGGCCCTTGCCGCTGCCGGTGGCGACCCTGAGAAGGAAGCCAAAATCCGCGCGGCTCTTGAAAAGGCCGCCAAGCTCAAGGCTGAGCGTGAGGCCGCCAAGAACGCAGGCACACAGCCCGGATAAATTCTCATTACCGGATGCCATGCCGGATAGGGCAGGCGTTCCGGTTTTTGTCAACGAAATAAAACGAAGAATTATAATATGGAATCAGTAGGAAGTATCATCGTTTACATGATAATAGCCCTGGCGCTTATCATCTTCTCGGTGCTTGCTGTAACAACCCGCAAAATCTTGCGTGCCGCAACCTACTTGCTGTTCGCCCTGTTCGCAACTGCCGCGCTCTACTTCAAGCTCGACTATGAGTTTCTCGGCGCAGTGCAGATTGCGGTCTACGCCGGCGGTATAGTGGTGTTGTTCGTGTTTTCAATTTTGCTTACAAGCCATCCCGGCGAAAATTCGGCGGCACTTGTCTCGCGCAAGCGTCTGCTCGGTCTGGGAGCGGCTGTCGCAATGTTTGTAGTGGCCGGTTACTCGCTTGTGAGCCGCACCGCAATGCTTTCGGCCACACCCTCCGGAAGCAATCCCGTGATGCGTGAAATCGGAGTGGCACTCATGGGCACCGGACATGCCCAGTACCTGCTGCCTTTCGAGGCCATCAGTGTGTTGCTTCTGGCATGTATCATCGGCGGTGTTGTAATTGCCCGTAAAAAGTAACGCCTAAAGAGAAAGAGAATCATGGATCTGACAATTTTATATTACCTCATTCCCAGTCTTTTCATGTTCTGCTGCGGTGTTTACGGTTTCATAACCCGCCGAAACATGATTGCCATTCTCATATCGCTGGAACTGATGCTCAACTCGGTTGACATCAATTTTGTGGTGTTCAACCGTTTCCTTTTCCCCGGCGAACTTGAGGGCATGTTCTTCTCGCTGTTCGCCATCGGTCTGGCGGCGGCTGAGACAGCACTGGCCATTGCGATTATCATCAATGTGTTCCGCGTGTCGGAGAATATCGACGTCCGCGACGTAAACAAAATGAAATATTAAAAGCGCCATGCAACCGTTAATTCCTATCATTATCCTTGCTTTGCCGCTGGCGATGTTCCTCTTTCTGGGGCTATGCGGCCATAAGCTGAGTCACCGCTGGGCCGGAATCCTCGGCACAGCCGGTATGGGCGTCACTATGGTGCTTGCCTATATCACTTCGTTCACTTATTTCTTCTCCGGCAACCCCGAATTTGTAGATGCCGACACCCACACCCGCCTTCAGGCTGTGATTTTCAATCAGGACTGGCTGTCGCTTTACGATAATCTTGTAATCCGCATCGGATTCCTGCTCGACCCGATTTCGGCATTGCTCCTTGTTGTAATAACCACCATCTCGTTCATGGTGCATCTGTACAGCAACGGTTACATGCGCGACCATCATGGCGTGTGGGAAACAGGATTCCAGCGTTTCTACGCGTTCCTGTCGCTGTTCAGCTTCTCGATGCTCGGTCTGGTAGTGGCCACCAACATTTTCCAGATGTACATCTTCTGGGAGCTTGTGGGTGCGTCGTCCTATCTGTTGATTGGTTTCTATTACACCCGTCCCTCGGCAGTGGCAGCTTCGAAGAAGGCATTTATCGTCACCCGCTTCGCCGACCTCGGATTCCTTCTGGGTATCCTTGTCCTCAGCTACTACACCGGAACATTCAACTTCACCGACTTCACATCTTCGGTTGTAGCCGGTCAGGAGAATGTATTCCAGGTTAACCCCGAAACTGCACAGGGCATTCTTGCCAAGTTCACTCAGAGCGCCGCTCCCACTTTCATGGGTGCATCGGTGCTGACATGGGCGCTCGTGCTCATCTTCATGGGAGGTATGGGTAAATCGGCCATGATGCCTCTGCACATCTGGCTCCCCGACGCCATGGAAGGCCCGACCCCCGTTTCGGCCCTCATCCACGCCGCCACCATGGTTGTGGCCGGTGTATACCTCGTAGCCCGTCTGTTCCCGCTTTATCTTATGGAGACCGCCGCGCTCAACATCGTTGTTGTGGTAGGCGCAATCACGGCCTTCTATGCGGCGATGGTGGCCTGCACACAGATTGACATCAAACGCGTGCTCGCGTTCTCAACCATCTCGCAGATTGCATTCATGATGGTTTCGCTCGGTGTTGCCCGTCCTGAATTCCATCACGGTCTGGGCTACATGGCCGGTATGTTCCATCTGTTCACCCACGCCATGTTCAAGGCGCTCCTCTTCCTCTGCGCCGGCGCACTCATCCACGCAATCGGGTCGAACGACTATACCGCGATGCACGGCCTGCGCAAGCACATGCCAATCACGCACATCACGTTCCTCATCGGCTGTCTGGCCATCGCAGGTATCATTCCTTTCGCCGGATTCTTCTCGAAAGACGAAATCCTCACTGCCACCATGGGCCACTCGACATTCTGGTACATATGGATGTCGCTCGTTGCCGGTCTGACAGCGTTCTACATGTTCCGTCTCTACTATCTCATCTTCTGGTGGAAAGAACATAAGACACCCGCCGGCCATCATGCTCCCCACGACCAGCCCTGGACAATGACCCTCCCGCTTGTAATCCTTGCCGTTGTGTCCTGCTTCGCCGGATTCGTGCCTATGGGTAACCTCGTTACATGGAACGGTCACGAGATGTTCCCCGAAGGAGCCAACTTCCTTACCAATCTGAAGGCGCTCAACTGGAGCGTGGCCGGAATCAGCCTTGCTGTGGCTGTGGCCGCCATCGCTCTCGCCACAGTGATGTATAAAAAGGAAAATCAGCTCCCCGCCAAGTTCAAGAACGCACTTCCTGCACTTTGGGACTGGTGCTACCACCGTTTCTATTGGGACGAACTCTATCAGTTCATCACCCACCGCATCATCTTCGGCTGCGTGAGCAAGCCGATTGCATGGTTCGACCGCCATATGGTCGACGGAACCATGGATGCGTTCGCCTATATCACACAGAAAGCGTCGGTTGCCATCAAGGGGCTGCAGTCCGGTAATATACAGATGTATGTATGGCTCTATCTCATCGGCGCACTTTTGCTCGGCGCTGTGACAGCCATTTGCCTAATGTGATTTTAACCGATTGAAACACAGATAAAAATATAGTTACAGACATGTTTTCGAATATTCTGATATATTTCGTGATAATCCCGCTGCTCATGCTTGGGGGATTCGCCCTGTGCCGCGACGTGAAGCAGATCCGCGCGGTGGCAGTGACCGGCTCGACTGTTTTGATCGGGCTGTCGGCATGGCTGCTGTGCGATTATCTCGCACTCCGCGCCGCCGGCGAGACAGCCGAGATGCTTTACTGCGGCTCATGGACATGGTTTGAACCTCTCCATATCAACCTTGCGGTAGGTGTCGACGGCGTTTCCATCGCCATGCTTATCCTTTCGTCAATCATCGTGTTCGCCGGCTCGTTCGCCTCGTGGAAAATCGACGATGCACGCCACTTCTTCATGTGGCTGCTTCTCCTCTCCACCGGTGTGTTCGGCTTCTTCATCTCGATTGACCTGTTCACAATGTTCATGTTCTATGAGGTGGCTCTTATCCCTATGTACCTTCTCATCGGTGTGTGGGGCACAGGCCGCAAGGAATACTCTGCCATGAAGCTCACACTGATGCTTATGGGTGGTTCGGCATTCCTGATGCTCAGCCTCATCGGCATCTACTACCATTCGGCACCCGAAGGTGGTGAACTTACATGGAACATCCTTGAGATTGCCCGCAACAACTCCATATCCACCGGATGGCAGTATTTCCTCTTCCCCATGTGTTTCGTAGGTTTCGGCGTTCTCGGCGCCATGTTCCCCTTCCACACATGGAGCCCCGACGGTCATGCATGCGCTCCGACAGCCGTGTCAATGCTTCACGCAGGTGTGCTCATGAAGCTCGGTGGTTACGGTTGCTTCCGTGTGGCAATGTACCTGATGCCTGAGGCTGCCAACGACCTTGCCTGGATTTTCCTTATCCTCACCGGTATCTCGGTGGTTTACGGTGCTTTCTCGGCTTGCGTGCAGACCGACCTCAAATATATCAACGCATACTCTTCGGTGTCGCACTGCGGTATGGTGCTCTTCGCCATCCTCATGATCAACACCACCGCTCTTACCGGTGCCATCATGCAGATGCTTTCGCACGGTCTGATGACGGCTCTCTTCTTCGCCCTTATCGGTATGATCTACGGCCGTACGCACACCCGTGACATCCGCCTGATGGGTGGTCTTATGAAAATCATGCCGTTCCTCGGTGTTGGCTATGTGATTGCCGGTATGGCATCGCTCGGTCTTCCCGGTCTCAGCGGTTTCGTGGCCGAAATGACAATCTTCGTCGGATCGTTCGAAGCCGGTATGGCCGACTTCTATGCCGGTCTTGGTTCGCTCCGTCTGGTGTTCACCATCATAGCCTGCTCGTCGATTGTAATCACAGCGGTCTACATCCTGCGTGTTGTGGGCAAGCTGCTGTTCGGTCCGGTTCAGGATGCACATCATCTCGAACTCACCGACGCCACATGGTGGGAGCGCCTTTCGGTTGTGACCCTCGTGGTGAGCGTGGCAGCCATCGGATGTTTCCCCAACTTCTTCGAGTCGTTAATAAAATTCACATTCAACCCCGAGTTTTTCCGCGCCCTGACGGCGATGTGATCCCGAGGTTGACACACGAAATCATAATCCTATCATAGCAGAATCAATATGGATTATTCTCAATTCCTTGCAATGCGACAGGAAATCGGCTTGCTGATTGTGTTCCTGTTGGTGTTCCTTTACGACACGTTCATGCCTAAGAAGGCACAGGGCGGCATTGCCGGTTTCACCACCGGATTGTTCCTCCTTTTCACCGTGGCAAGCTTCCTTCGGGGCAATGTCGGCACGGTAGATGCTTTCTCGGGAATGTATGCCACATCCGATGTGTGCGCCATGATCAAGAATATACTCAATGTGGGTGTTCTCATCGTGCTTATCCAGAGCTGCAAATGGGCTAACGGGGAGCTGATGATCATGCGCCGCGGAGAGTTCTACGAACTGCTGCTTGTGACACTGTTCGGCATGTATCTCATGATTTCGGCCCGTCACTTCCTGCTGTTCGTCATCGGTCTGGAAAGCGCATCGCTTCCTCTTGCCGCCATGGTGGCTTTCGACAAGAACCGCTATGAAAGCCATGAGGCAGCCATCAAGTATATGCTCACAGCCGTGTTCTCGTCGGCCGTGTTCATGATGGGTCTGTCGTTTGTCTATGGTCTTGCAGGCTCGCTCTACTTCCAGGACATCGCCCTCCAGTTGGGTTCGTCGGTCAATACAATGCTCGTTGTGGCACTCGCGTTTGTCATCGCCGGTGTGGGATTCAAGTTGTCGCTCGTGCCGTTCCATCTCTGGACAGCCGACGTATATCAGGGTGCGCCCACCTCGGTCACAGCTTATTTCTCGGTTATCTCGAAGGGTGCGGCTGCTTTCGCATTCCTGGTGATTCTGGTGCAGGTGTTCGGCCAGTTCTATGCTAATGTATGGGAATGGATGCTCTATGCACTCATCATCCTTACAATCACTATCGGTAACCTTTTCGCCATACGTCAGAAGAACATGAAGCGCTTCCTGGCGTTCTCCTCGATTTCGCAGGCCGGTTACATCATGCTCGGCGTTATCGGCTTCAACGCCATGGGCCTTTCGGCAATGATGTTCTACATCCTTGTGTACATCTTCTCGAACCTGGCAGCCTTCGGCGTTATCGGCGCGATAGAGAATGCCACCGGCAAGGTAAGCATGACCGACTACAACGGCCTGTCGAAAACCAACCCCTGGCTTGCATGCGCAATGATGCTCGCCATGTTCTCGCTGGCAGGTATTCCTCCGTTCGCAGGCTTCTTCAGCAAGTTCTTCATCTTTACCTCTGCCATCAACCAAGGCTCAATCGCAATATATGTACTGGTGCTCATCGCCCTTATCAACACCATCGTGTCGCTCTACTACTATCTGCTTGTAGTGAAGGCCATGTACATCTCGCCTGAAGAGCCTCAGATCGCCACATTCCGCAGCGCATGCACCGAGCGTGTAGCTCTTTGGATTTGTGTTGCCGGCATCATCGGCCTTGGTATCGTAAGCTACTTCTACGACAGCATCATCGCCGCAGGCAACTCCACCGCCCTGTTCGCCTTCGCCGGCTGACATCCCATTGTAAATGTCGCCCGGCTATGGCCTGATTTTAGATGGCATTAGAAATAAAATCGCGGACGCCGTGTCGATTTTCCGACACGGCGTCCGCTTATATAGTAGGCAATATAGCCAGTTCCCATTTATTGCATTTTAGTATTTATTTGGTAAGAGCTTATGTAGGTTTTATTTAGTCTGCGACTAGAATTGCCTAAACTTGACTTATTCCTATAATGGCTCCGTCGATGGATGCCGAGATTTAGAATGGGAGTTCCAGACTTACCTGCATAGCTTCATCTGCTCTTGGTTGTTCGGTTGGGGTGGCCTTTGATAGCCTATTTGAGCGTGTCACCCAAGGGAAATTACAAGCATAGAAATAAGTATAATTGTCTTCATTGTTGAAATAGAAATTTATCTAAACCGACCAAAAGAGTGTTTATCTAAAACGTAAGCCGTCTCCAACCAACATCTTTTTTGATGCTATATAAGCAAGAATCAGGCTGTCACTTCCAGATTCATCAGAATATTCTAATGCAACAATGTTACCGGATATATTATAGGTTCCGGAGTGTGATTGGTTTCCGCTTGACCAGCTGAAGCTATTATTGGATCCGAATGAGATGGATTGATCTTGATGAGACCATGTTTTGCTGCAAAGAATTTTTGTAGTCAGTGAGCCGGTGTGTTTTGCGTATTCAGCTACGGGAACTGTCAGAACTTGACTTTTACCCAAAAGAACGCCGTCGACAGATGCCGAGATGTAGAATGGGAGTTTCGTCCAGTCGACATTGTCGAATGTGCTGGAGTTGCCGATAGTAAGAGAAAGTATCCCAAAATCGTCGGAAACAGCAGTTTTTGTTTCCGAACAAATTATGGCTCCTGTGTTATCGGTTAGTTCCAGACTTACCTGCACAGCCTCATCAGCTCTTGGTTGTCCGGTTGCCGTGTCGAGAAGCGATATTTGATAACCTATTTGTGACTTCAGCCCAAATGATATAAGAAGCATAAAAATAAGGACGAAATTTCTCATATTCTTTTAAATGTGGTGTTATGTTTTTGGTTTTTGAAACGTCCGGTCAGATGTATATTGTCAAGGGATATAAGGATCAGTCGTGTGATGTTTTTTTCGGATATTTCCATCCGGATTTCCCCTGTCGGTGAGACGGAATATGTAAAGTCGTTGGTATTGCCGTTATAATTCACGTTGCCGTTTTCATCATCTTCGAAAGTAAGGATAATATTATTGGGTGAGTCGGTTGACTTCCAGGTACCATTAAGAAGATTCAAATCGGGTGCCGTTATAACAGGAGGAGTTGTGGGTAGAAATTCTTTCTTTATTTTACGGACGTTATGTGTTCCGCACCATTCAAAAACCTTATTGTCGGATTTATGATGTCCGACTGCGGGAAAACTTGATTGTAACGCTATCCCTGATCTGGTTGTTTTAACTAGAAATGGACTTAGGCGATTTCCTTCATTCAGGGCAACAGGAGAACCTGCAAGGATGTATTCACCATAGCGGAAAACTGGCCTGACTTGCCAATGTTCAGGATTTATTTTTTCGTTGGTAGCAAAATTTAAATCCGCGGATAAGCCTTGTCGCTCTTTACCGAACGCTTCAATGTCGGTAGTAAACGCATTATCAACAACCTCATTTGTAACCGTGTTGACTAATTCAAATCCCGTTTCAAGAGGATAGGGGATAGGTGTTTCTGAAATAGCAGCGGCCGTGCATACTTGCTGTGCCGGTTCGAAGATATTTATTTGTCGTCGGGCTGGCACCGCTCTGTTTTCAATGAAGTTTGGGAAAAGATTCAATTGCGCGAGCAGGAATTTCAACGAGAATGGTTCGCCAATGAGGTGTTCGTCTTTTTCGTTTGCAAAGAGAGATTTTGAGTACCAATAGGGCGTGAGGTCAAGTTTGACACTTAAATCAATGCTGCCGTCAACAGCAGGTCGGGTATGATCGGAGGATAGCTCGGCGATGGCTCCGTAACTGACTTCGCCGGCAAGTTCTGCACCTGCGCGTACTCGCAATCCTGCTCCAAGATGATCAAACAAAGTGTTCAGGCTCAATTTTGAATAAAGGCCTCCGAAAATATTCCCATCAAGGACAATGGCAATTTTTGCTTCGTCATTTGTGGGGTCAACTTCTTCAGGATTCTCTTCGGGAGTCGGGTGTGAGAAGATGTTCTGTCCGTTTTGGCGGGTCCATTCAGTGTGAAAGGTTGCATTCCGCGTCATTTCATAGTCGATTCCAACGGCTGCGTTAGCTTCATAAAATGCACCGATTTCTATTGTCGGTTGTATTGCACCCCATGCAAGGGGAGGCAATCTGAAGGTTTTAGCCCCCGATTCGTTTCCCGTTTCTTTTTTATTCTGAAGATTGATTTTGAACGCCATGCCCAGGGTCGAGTCAAACATAATGTCTGCATGGTAGTAACCGCGTATTACATCAGCCACTACGTTTGAGAAGTGTAACTCGGCATTAAGTAGTAGTTTGAATTCCGATTGTTCGGCAAAGTTTAGAGCTTCTTTCCATGGATAGGCTGAATCTGCATCAGCCCGACTTGCCATGCGTACAGGTGCCGGGACGGCACCCGCATCGCCCGCAAAGAAAAATTTATCGAAGACTTCATTTGCCGGCACATCTGAGACACTTACATTTATTGATGACTGACCATTACTTCTGACAGATTGCACCTTACCACAAAGTCCCCATGGGAAATATTCATGAAAACCGAGATAATAAATATATTGGCCTTGTAATGGGATTCTGTCCGCAGGTGTATCGGCGGTAAAACTGATTACACCGTCGTTACACGCTGATATGTACGGCAAATCTGTTTCAACAATTTCATGGGCACCTGGTTTGGGGACAATTCTGTTCCGGTTGCCGAATGCTACAGAATCTATATCAGCAAGCATGATTTTAAACACGGATCCATCTTTATGGACAAAATCCTGGGAGACATAGTCGGAATGTTCTGTATTATCCGTGTCAATTGTGGAAAGTCTGACTGATTGTAAATCTTCTGCATACATCAATGTGGTCACACCGCTTTTGCCAAACACGAGAACCTGTGTGTCCCGCTCTTCGGCAGCAAAACAGGAAAGGCCAAAGAGTAGAAGTATGAAAAAAATGACCTGTCTCATGATTTCTGAATTTTAAAAGAGTTGGTGCCGACTTTGATTATATATATCTGCGGTGCCAAGGACGCAAGAGCTATTTTTACATATCCGTTGCTGAGAGATGTAATTTCGCAGTTGTATTGTATGCCATCTATGTCATATACAGATACATCAGCAATGCCAGATTCGTCCTGTATTATGATATCTCCATTTTCATCCAGAGCTATATTTTTGCCATCTGCATTAATAAGTTCGACTGATGAGGTACCACCAATTGTATATTTACTGACTTGGTTAAAGTCGAAAGTACGGTTGTTTATGGTAATATTATTGTCAGCAAAAGATATTTCCGGCTTATCAGAGAATGGGATAATTATGCGTGTACCGCTTTTTAGCCATAGAATCACGCTGTCAAATGCAAAACCAGACAGAGCAATTGACATTGCAATGATGCAAATAACAGATTTTAAAGTTCTGTCTTTCATGTTTAAATTCGAAGGATAGATTATTTAGAAATAAGCATTTCCCAAATGTATTACTTATTTTTGGTACTACATAGCATAAGAGGGAATTAAATGTAAATTGGGATTAATCTTTTTGTTTAATGAGCCCTTGTTATAGAATGTTGGTAGGAGGTTGATTGGTCGCTGGGCTGATTTATGAATAGGTCATGGTTTAATAAAGTCCCGTAACTGATAAATCCTCAGAAAATGTATGGTGGGTATGTGATCAGACTTGGCGGGATGCGCGGCGGAGGCGGCGGAAGGCGTGGGCGATGAGGATGATGGTCACCACGGTGGCGCAGATGTCGGAGGCGTAGAAGGTGGACCACACGCCGTTGAGGCCGAAGAAATGGGGCAGGATGTAGAGGAGCGGGAGGAAGAAGAGAATCTGGCGAGTGAGGCTCAGGAAAATAGAGAGTCCGATTTTTCCGATTGACTGGAAGTAGGTGGTGGCCACAATCTGGAATCCTACCATCCAGAAGCACAGCATGGCGGTGGACAGTGCTTTGGCCGTGAAATCCACAAGGCTTTGGTCGCTCACGAATGCGCGGGCAATGAGGTGGGGAATGGTCAGTCCTGCCAGCCATCCGGCAAAACTTACGGTTGTGGCTGCGCATACCGCGAGCCAGAAGGTGCGTTCCACGCGGTTGTAGCGCTTGCAGCCATAGTTGAAGCCTACAATGGGTTGCATGCCCTGACAGATGCCGAGAATGATGCAGCACAGCATGGAGGTGTAGGTCACGAAGATGCCTGATGCGGCAATGGCCGCCACACCGCCGTAGTCGAGCAGCGCGCGGTTAATGAATATGTTGATCAGGCAGGCGCCCACATTCACCACAAACGGCGCGGCACCGATGCCTATCATTCCCCATACAAGTGGTAAATCCAGACGGTAGATGCCGGGACGGAATGTTACAGGTCCGTTGCTCTTCCGGCAGAAGTGCTGCATCACGAACACCATTGAGATGGCCATGGCGATGTCGGTGGCGATGGCTGCCCCCTTGATGCCTGCGTCAAGCACGTAGATGAACGTTGGGGCGAGCAGGATGTTGAGACCTGCGCCTATAAACATAGTGACCATGGCCTTGACCGGAAATCCCGATGCACGCATCACGTTGTTGAACGAGAACGTGAGATTGGTGAGCATCAGTCCCGGCAGAATATACATCATGAAATCGCGTGCATAGGGGAGGGTGACCTCATTGGCACCGAACAGGCAGAGCACTTCGTCCATCTTCCATGCGAACAGCCCGATGTAGATTGCACCGATTACGAGTGTGAGTACAAGGGCGTTGCCGAGGATGCGCTGGGCCTTGTTTTCCTGTGACGCACCGAGAAAAAGGCTGACACGTGCCGCGGCACCGGCGCCTACAAGGGTGCCAAGTGCGGTGGCTATGTTCATTACGGGGAATGTGATGGCGAGCCCCGCTATGGCTTCCGGTCCGACAACCTGTCCGATGAAAATACGGTCGACAATGTTGTAGAGCTGCATCACAAGCATCCCCACAACGGCAGGGAGGGAGTATTGCCAAAGCAGCCGTCCTATGGGTTTGTGTTGAAGCTGCTCGAGGCGTTCGGCATCATTGGCTGTATTGGCATTCCTCATGTTCATTGCGGCAGGGGAGAATGTATGGGGGAGAAGGGTAAAGAGAGACGGGTGGCGCGGGCGCTTTATTTTGTCAGCGCAAAGAATTCGCGGCGCAGGTCGGGGTCGGTGGCGAAATCACCTACGTAGTCGATGGTGTCGGTCGACGAAAGCTGTTTTTCCACGCCACGCATCTGTATGCAGAGGTGACGGGCGGAACATGTCACTATCACACCCTTGGCCGAGAGTGTGGATGCCACTTCGCGGCATATTTCGGCCGTGAGGCGTTCCTGAACCTGCAGTTTGCGGGCTATGGCGTTGACCATGCGCGGCAGTTTGCTCAGCCCGATCATGTTACCGTTGGGGATGTAACCGATGCTGACCGTGCCGAAGAACGGCAGTATGTGATGCTCACAGAATGAATAGAACTCGATGTCCTTCACCACCACCATCCGTGAGCCTGCATATTCGAAGATAGCCTGTTTCAGAATCTCGTCGGGGCGTGTGCGGTAGCCCTGCGTGGCGAACCACATGGCCTTTGCGGCGCGCATAGGGGTCTTGATCAGGCCTTCGCGTTCGGGGTTCTCCCCAAGCAGTCTGATTATCTCGCGATAATGTCCGGCAATGGCCTCGATGCGCTGGAGGTCGGATGCCGTAGGGTTTTCTGGTTCGAAATCGAAGTTGTCGCAGCTCATTTTGCTGATGATGGATGTGATTGTTGTTGGTAGCACGCATCACGGGGTGATGCGAGGGAGGAATCAATGGGCGTTTATCCGGTCGCGGACAACGCGCACTTCGCGTGCATATCGCGGGAAGGTCTTGCGGATTTCGGCTGCCGCTTTTTCAGCGTCGTACTGTGAACGGAAATCGCCCACACGCAGTCGCCAGTAGGGCGATGCATACGACACGTAGGTGGCATGCTGCGGAAATGCCGATGACACGGCGCGCTCGCGGTTGCGGGCCTCCGATTTTGCACTGCGCACGTTGTTGTCGGCATACACCTGTACACGGTATCCTACCGTCTTGCCGCCTTTGGCGCGGACGGTTTTCTCCTCCTGCTGCTCGGCAGTGGTCTCGCCGGTGTCCTGTTCGGTGGCGTCGGCTTCAGTCTGCGCTGTGGGTTCGGCGCGTTGGAGCAGTGCTTCGGGAGCGTTGACGGTTATGGCTGACTGCGGGGCATTGAGGCGCTGCACGATGTTGTCCTGTGATGAGACGGTGAATGCCGCAAGCATTGCGGTGAATGCCAGGAGTGTGAGCCGTATGTGTCGTGTCATAGCTGTATGCATGTTGAAAAAAGATGTAAGAGCCTGCTTAAATCCTGAGGCGTTAAGCAGGCTCTTTGGTTGGTATGTTCAGTCTCCGCGGCGTTTGAGCGCGGAGGCGTGATGGGTGACTGCTTTTCTTTAGAAAGCGTTTACAATGCCCATGAACGATGCTGCATCGAGGGCTGCACCGCCGATGAGGCCGCCGTCTACGTCGGGTTTTGCGAACAGTTCGGCTGCATTCGAGGGTTTGCAGCTGCCGCCGTAGAGAATCGAGGTGTTGTCGGCCACTTCCTTGCCGTATTTGCCGGCGATGACGCCACGGATGTGTGCGTGCATGTCCTCTGCCTGGTCGGCTGTGGCGGTCTTGCCTGTGCCGATGGCCCAAACGGGTTCGTATGCAAGGATGATTTTGCCGAACTCTTCTGCGGTGAGGTCGAAGAGGGCTTCCTGAATCTGGGCTGTCACAACGTCGTTGTATGTGCCGTTCTCACGCTGCTCGAGCACTTCGCCGATGCAGAAGATAGGGGTGAGACCTTCGGCAAGAGCCAGCTTCACTTTTGTCTTGAGGATTTCGGATGTTTCACCGTAATACTGGCGGCGCTCAGAGTGGCCGAGGATTACGTAGGTTGCGCCGGTAGAGGCCACCATGGGAGCGGAAACTTCGCCGGTGTAAGCGCCTTTGAGCTGGTCAGCGCAGTTTTCGGCACCGAGGCCGAGTTTGGTCTGGTCGATAACGTTGGCAACCGATGCGAGGTGGGTGAAGGGAACGCAGATTACAACGTCACATTTGGGGGTGGCGTTCTTGAGTGCTTCGTTCACATCCTTTGCCAGGCCTACGCCTTCGGCAAGGGTGGTGTTCATTTTCCAGTTGCCTGCTACGATATTCTTTCTCATTGTTGGTAATGTTAGTTAGATGTTTCGTTGGTGCAAATTTACGCTTTTTTTGCGTGTTTACGTTGATATGCGCCTTTAATTTTTAGACGTATGGCCAGAATGAGCCCCTGGAACAGATAGATGAGGAGCAATGCGAATCCGAATATGCCGTTCACGGCGGAAAACCATCGGTGGCCGTAGCCTTTGAGTTCATCGGAAAAGGCTTCGTCGGAGGGTGGATTCTCGATGACCTCAGGCATCATGGAGCTGATGGTGGTCTTTGATTCCACTACGCCGTCGCGCAGCATTACAAGGGATATGTTGCCGCGCACAAGCTCCTTTAGCTGAGTGTCGTCGGCACTGTAGCAGGGATATTCGGCCATGGCAAGGTCGGTCCAGAGGGCTATGCCGCGCGCATCGGTACCGAGCAGTGCAATGAACGGGATGCCGAGGCTGTCGGCTTTCTCCTTGATTTCGTTTATGGTGTAGGAGTTCGATATGTCGGCACGGCGCGGCTCGGGAATAACAAGCAGGTATTGTTCACCTTCCGCTTCGAGCACTTCGGCGGTCACGTCGTCGTCACCGTCGAAAATGGCCAGATGGCTGCCGGTGTGGCTGCCGGATTCGTCCGACGGCTGTTCGATGCGGTCCACAAATTCCCAGGTGGAGTCGGGCAGGTTGTCAATGGTGAATTCTTCGGTGTGCCCGTCTTTTTCGTAGACGAACAGGAAGTCGTCCGATTCATCCGAGCCGTCACCAAGCAATTGTGTGCCCACCGGGAATGCCCTGAAGTCGGCCATGGGCTGCGCATTATATCCGTACAGCCCCACAATTAGGATATAGAGGGTTATGAGTGCGCCTACAATCCATTGGATGGCCGGATTGAAAAGCGCTTCCTTAAGCCGGACGTTCCATTTTATCAGGTAAAGTAGTCCGGCGGTAATTACCACATTCTTCAGGAATGTGGCTCCGTTGGATAATTTCAGGAAGTCGCCGAAGCATCCGCAGTCGCTCACCGGATCGGCAATCCAGAGATACAGCGTCAGCGGGAGCATCACTACCATTGTCAGTGTCAGGCCCCAGGCGGTGACGCGCTTGTAACAGCCCATCATTAACAACGCCCCGAGCACGAATTCATATCCTGAAATAAGCATGGCGGCCATGAACACCACCGAACGCGGTTGAGTGATGTGCCAGACCCCGAGATACTCCTCCAGCTTGAAGAGAAATCCCCAAAGGTCGATACTTTTGGTAAGGCCCGACATGACGAACACTCCGCCCACAAGCAGGCGGAGCATCCATATGACAACACGGTTGATGTTGCTCACCCCGTTGGCCGACGGGGCGGCCGGTTTATCAGGCGTGAGGGCTTTGGCGCTGTCAGTTAGTGAGTTTGATGATTCCGAAGATGGCATAGTTTATCATGTCTTGGTAGTTGGCATCCACACCTTCCGATACCTGCGCGGCTCCGTTGTGGTCCTCGATCTCTTTTGTGCGCATGATTTTCATGAGAATCAGGTCGGTGTAGGAGCTTACACGCATCTTGCGCCACGCTTCGTCGTAGTCGTGGTTCTTTCGGAGCATGAGCTGGCGGGTGGCAGCCATGTGACTGTCGTAAAGCTCAAGAGCTTCGCTCACTGAAATGTCCTTACCCGACGAATAACCCTTTTCAAGCTGGATAAGCGCCATTATGCCGTAGTTCACAATGGCTATGAAGCCGTCGAGGATACCCTCGTCATTCACCATGGCGTTCCCCTTGGTCTCGAGGGAGCGGATGCGGTCGGCTTTGATGAGAATCTGGTCGGTGAGCGAAGTGGGGCGCATCAGGCGCCATGCTGCACCGTAATCGTTGAGTTTCGCTTCATAAAGGCCGCGGCACATGGCGATTGCGCGGTCAAATTCTTCTATTGTTTTCTGTTGGTCCATGATAGGATATGGGGTGGTGCGCTGATTTTTTAAATTGCTGACTATGAGGTTTTGCTACATGTGGCTGGAAATCATTCCGTTTTTTATTGCAGACAATCCCAGCCTGATCCGTTTTATACACAAATTTAGCAAACTTGCCCTAAACCATCGCTACATTGCTGTCAAAATTTTTCGCGGCAGTGCTTTCTGATGCGTTCCTGATTAAACAATGCTCCCCGCAACCGCCAGCCGAGGCAGCCTATATGTGGAAGCAGGGGACTCTGCAAAAAAAGCGATGCACCGCATTGCAGTGCATCGCTTTCAGGGTGAAATGTGGGTCTCGAACCCACGACCTTCGGAACCACAATCCGACGCTCTAACCAACTGAGCTAATCTCACCATTTCTGTCTATGCCCTCCGGCTTTGACGCTGCAAAGTTACAACTAATTTTTAATTCCGCAATACTTCAGGGAAAGATTTTTTTGCACTCCTGTCTGCGGATAGTCAAGATATGTATGGTTAAACCGGTAATTCTTCGTACATTTGAGGCATGAAAGAGGTAAATCCGAAAGAAACCACAAGGGCATATGCATTTGAGATGTGGATGAAAGCCCCGATGCCTATGGTCACGTTTTTCAAGACGCTTGATGTGTCCAATCTTAAAAAATATGCCAAGCGAAACGGCATGAAGTTCAACATGCTTATGTGTTGGTGCATCGGCAAAGCGGCATCACAGGTAAAGGAGTTTTACATGCTTCCTGTCGGCGGCAAACTGATAGAATATGACAATATTGCAGTAAATACCATTGTTTTAAATAAAACCGGGGAGGTGAGTTCCTGCGATATCCCGTTTTCAGAGAATCTTGCACGGTTTAACGACGATTATCTGCGTCTGACACAGCAAGTGGCTGAGACATGCCTGAATCATGACCTGACCGACAGCATGGTTATCGGCACCTCCGCTCTTGTGCAGTATGATATTGACGGTGCGGTGGGAATGTACAGCGGAGTGTTCAACAACCCTTTCATGATATGGGCCAGATATAAAAAAGAGCTCCTTGCCGGCAGCCCGATATGGCGCACAACCTTGAAAGTGTCCTTTCAGTTTCACCATACCCAGATGGACGGCGCCCATGCCGCGACATTCCTCTCTCTGCTGCAAAAGGAAATCGACCGCCTCTGAGCAGTAATGCCACCATTCCCGTATTAGCCCTAAATGTTGCTTTTGTTTATCGGAATACTAAATTGTTATAATAAATAGATATTAAAAAATGTCTAAACGATTATACATATTGTTTAAGTTTCCCGATGAAATTTATAATTTTGGGAAAATAGTAGAACGGATTAATGTTAAACATGCTGGCATGGCCGCAGTCCGTAATGGGGTTATTGATCTGCATGGACCATGGCCAGGATATATTGACGAGGCATATAATCTTGGCTTAAATTCATTTTCTCCGCTTTACTGCTTTTTCTTTTGGTGCTATTGGAATGATGTACTTGTTAATTTGAACTTCCGGCAATACGTTATGTCGGTATGTGACACATTGGGGGTGAGTGAATGGTGGTACATCGAAGAAAACTCGATAGATTAGTATGTGGAAATGCCTGCTGAGGAATTAGAGGCAGCATTGGCTTCTGCAATCGGCATTGAAGATTTCGACACGCCCACTTATTTCCCTGCAAGCAGCCATCATTTGTTCCATGATTCTTCTCAAAAGGTGAGACATTTGATGAGTCTCACTTAAAGATTACGTACGCGGAGGGGGGGGCAATCAGAATCCGGATGGAAAGTAGGGACGCACGGCTCGTGCGTCCGCTGAAAATCAAGATGTTATTAACGGACGCACGAGCCGTGCGTCCCTACGTTTGAGCAGTTGTAAAATGCTCGATGAGAAGGGCTGTCAGGCGGTTGACGGACGTCAGAAGGTGGCGGAGAAAGAGAAGCCGAAGGAGGTTCCGGCGCCGGGGGCGGGCGAGGGGATAAGGAGGGGTTGTGATGTGATGCAGCCCGGGCCGATGCTGCGGCAGGTGCCGGGGCGCAGGGCGCCTACCACTTCATTCACCGGGTCGAGAAGAAACGCCACGATGTGTCCGATTACCGGCGAACCGAGAATCTCGTAATTGTTATTTACAATCAGACGTTTCAGGCGGTAGAAGCCTTCGCCAAGAATGCTTCCGACCACAGGCGTAATGAAAAGGTCCTGATATGACGGGCGTTCCATGCAGGCTTCAATGCCGAATTCCCATCCTATTGTGGATATGGCGGCGGAATATAGCATGGATTGCCAGAAATTGAAACCGCATGTGCGGGCGCACATGAAATATGCAGCCCCGGCATAGGGATGAAGCACATAATTGAAAATCGGATTGTCGTGGTCCCATTCCGGCCCTAACTTAAATATGTTGCGGTACCATCGCTCGTAAAACGGCACACTCGAAATGTCAGCCCTGTTCCAGGCGGTTGCGTCTTCCGGCAGCAGCTCAAGCACAAAAAGTGTGCTTATGAATGCGCCCGACAGGACGGCTGTGTTGATCCACATGCCGTGCCACCACGGATCGGAATAGGTCCATGAGGCCGATTTCCCATAAATGGTGTGCGGATAGCCGGAAATCACGGCTATGGTGTCACGAGCCGCCATTGGCGCATCTGCGTCAAATTTGGGAGCCTCCGGTGGATTGACCGAGGCATCTGTGCGTACAGGCGTCTCGGCAACTGCACTGATGCTGCCGGATGCTGTGGTGTCCACTGGTGTGCTGACAACAACAAGTTCGTCGATAGTGGCGCTTGCCGAAGCCCGGTCCGGGGCGTCAGCTTTTGCAGTCACTGCCATTGCAGACAACAGGACTGTGACGCATAAAGTGTTGATGTGTAGTGCGCTGTTCTTCATATTCCTTGAACTGTTACCATTGCCTCCGGCCGAGTTGAAACTCTTGTGCGATGAATTCAAGCCAAAGGCAGATGCTGAAACTTCATTCCGGTAATTCCGGTAAAAATATGTGTCACCGGCGTGTAATCCGGTTTTATCAGTATAACAAATTCAGGGATGAAAAGGACTTGCCGTATTGTCTTAAAATTGTAACTTTGCAGTCGAGGCAATCGTCAATAACGATAAAAAATGTTAAGAAATTCGTTCAGCTCTTTTTTCAGTCGCCACCTCGCCCTGAGGCCTGAGGATGGCGGACGCCGTTCGCCTGCCATAGTGGTGGCAATCGGTGGCGTGGCGCTTTCGGTTGCTGTTATGATGATTGCCATAGCCGTGACCTCGGGATTCAAAAAAGAGATTGCCGAAAAGATTGAAGGCTTTGAGGCTCAGCTGCGCATTGTGCCGGTGAGCGGTCCGGCCGACAGCAGCGAGTCAGGCGTTGTGCCGGTGGATTGTTCCGGCCGTCTGTTGTCGGTGATTGAAAGTACATTGGAACGATACGCCGACGGCAAGCATCTTGAAATCGTTCCTGTGGCCACTTGTGCGGGACTTCTGAAAACACCCGATAATTTTGCCGGGGTGATGTTCAAGGCATATGGAGATGGTACAGGGATGCAGTTCGAGGCATCCAATCTGCTTGAAGGTACTCTGCCAGCAGAGTCCATAAATCCGAGAGGTATCATGATTTCGGAAACCACTGCCAAGGCTCTTCAATTGGAAGTCGGCAGCCGCATCAACGCATATTTTTTTGCAGGGAAGGGCGTGCGGCCGAGGCGGTACGATGTGACCGGAATATACAACAGCGGCTTCGGCGATTTTGACCGTGTCATGGCCTATATGCCCAAAACCGCCATCGACAATCTGCTGCATCTTGATTCCACTGAGGGAGAGGCCATTGAAGTGCGCGGCCTGGAGACGGCAGAGATAGCGGCGGCGGCTTCGGCTCTGCAGGGAGCGCTTAACGGGGCGTTCGCCACAGGCGAGATTACGGCGCTTTACAATGTGGTGGACGTCTATACTTCCGGCGCGGCCTATTTCAACTGGCTTGCCATGCTTGACACCAATATTGTTGTTGTGCTTGTGCTCATGGGGTGTGTAAGCGGATTCATGCTTGTGTCGTGTCTGCTCATACTGATTCTGCAGCGTGTGCGCATGATAGGGATGTTGAAAGCGATGGGAGCCACCGACGGGCAGATCAAGACCGTGTTCCTGCGCCTTGGGCTGCGGGTGGTCATTGTGGGGTTGGCATTAGGCAATGTCGTTGCCCTTGCGTTGCTGGCCAGTGAGGCCATCTGGCATTGGATGCCGCTTAATCCTGAATCATATTATCTGAGTAGTGTGCCTGTGAATCTGACTTTTACAGCATGGCTGATGCTCAACGTCTCGGCGGCGCTCGGTGCGCTTGTGCTGATGCTTGTGCCGGCTACATTGGTATCGCGTCTGCAGGTGGCACGGACCATGCGTTGGGAATAATGCAGACGCAATTGTATGGAATCCGAAAGGGAAAAAGGCGCCCCTGAAAGAATTTGATGGCTGAGGTAGACTTTTTGGCATAAAATTTGTTATACAAACAATAGCACTCTTTAACAGATGTAGTGGCGCTCCAGGCGCTCCCGGGTGCAGAAATTCAAAAATAATTAGTTAACTTTGCACAGGACAGACAGTGCAGTCCATTGAAACAACGCTTCAACCGACATGACAGAACAAAGCACCACAACAGTCAATAAAGCAATTAAGGAAATCAGCGATACAGAACTCAGAAACCGTATAATAGATGCGATTCAGGACAAGAAGGGGCGTGGCATAACGCTTGTCGACCTTTCCGGAATTGAATCGGCTCCGACGAGGGAATTCATCATATGTGAAGGCCGCACTCCCCAGCAGGTTGCTGCCATTGCCGACAATGTGCGCGACCAGCTGCTCGAGCAAGTGAGGGTAAAACCCTACAATTACGACGGCTACCGCAATGCACGTTGGATAGTGGTGGATTACGGTTCGGTAATGGTACATATTTTCGTGCCTGACGCACGTACGCTCTACAGCCTCGAAGAGCTCTGGAACGATGCCGCCATAACCGAGATTCCCGACCTCGACTGATCAGTGCGCCTATCCAATGTGCATGGCAGTCATTATGCCCGGCATGTTGCACTCCTCTCTTCCAGTTTTATTTTAACTACAGTATCTCCTCACGATCTATAGCTTATGCCCGAAAATAGCCCAGGCGGCAATAAGAAACGCCCTCAGATAAAGTTCAGCATGTACTGGATGTACGTGTTCATCGGTATGTTCCTGGTAGGAATGTGGTACGTGGGCGATAATCCAGCCACAAAGAAAGTCACATATTCCGAGTTTGAGAATTATATCACGGACTCCATCAACTCGCATTCCCACGGCATAACCAAAATCATTGTCGAGAAACGCAAAGGCACAGCCGAGGCCATGCTGAGCGATTCGCTGGCAAAGGTGGTGTTCCATGAGAACCAGATCAAGAGCGGCAGTCCGGCGGTGATTACAACCACGCTCCCGTCGACCGATGAGTTCGCCCGGAAAATCGACCAGTGGAAACAGAACGGCATCTATACCGGTCCGGTGGATTACGATGAAGGGAGCGATTTCGGCTCGCTGCTGTGGAATTTCGGCCCGATACTGATTCTCATTGCGTTCTGGTTCTTCATCATGCGGCGCATGACCAATCGCGACGGAGGCCCCGGAGGAGTGTTCTCCGTAGGGAAGTCGAAGGCGCAGGTGTTCGACAAGGAGAACGCCATGAAGGTCACATTCGCCGATGTGGCTGGACTGTCGGAAGCCAAGACCGAGATAGAGGAGATTGTGGAGTTCCTGAAGAACCCCGGACGTTACACCGACCTCGGCGGTAAGATCCCCAAGGGCGCTCTCCTTGTAGGCCCTCCCGGAACCGGAAAAACCCTCCTTGCTAAGGCTGTGGCAGGGGAGGCCAACGTGCCTTTCTTCTCCATGTCGGGTTCGGACTTCGTGGAGATGTTTGTGGGTGTGGGCGCGTCGCGAGTGCGCGACCTTTTCCAGAAAGCCAAGGAGAAGGCGCCCTGCATCGTGTTCATCGACGAGATTGACGCCGTGGGCCGTGCACGTGGCAAAAATCCCAATATGGGTGCTAACGACGAACGTGAAAACACGCTCAACCAGTTGCTCACCGAAATGGACGGTTTCGGCACCAACAGCGGAGTGATCATACTGGCCGCCACCAACCGTGCCGACATTCTCGACAAGGCCCTGCTGCGCGCCGGCCGTTTTGACCGTCAGATCTATGTGGAACTCCCCGAACTCAACGACCGCGTGGCCATCTTCAATGTGCATCTCAAAGGCATCAAGACCGACGACAGCGTGGATGTGGAGCTGCTTGCACGGCAGACTCCCGGATTCTCCGGCGCCGACATTGCAAACGTGTGCAACGAGGCAGCCCTGATTGCCGCCCGACATAACAAGGACCACGTGCAGAAACAGGACTTCATCGATGCCGTCGACCGTATTATCGGCGGTCTGGAAAAACGCTCGAAGATAACAACCACCGAGGAGAAGAAGGCCATAGCCTGCCATGAGGCAGGCCACGCCACGGTGTCATGGCATCTGCAGTATGCCAATCCCCTGATCAAGGTGACTATCGTGCCGCGAGGAAAGGCTCTCGGCGCAGCGTGGTATCTCCCTGAGGAACGACAGATAACTCCGGCACAGGCGTTGCTCGACGAGATGTGTTCCACCCTTGGCGGACGTGCTGCCGAGGAGCTGTTCTTGGGACGTATATCCACCGGTGCGGCCAACGACCTCGAACGTGTCACCAAGCAGGCATATGCCATGGTGGTGTATTACGGCATGAGCGAGCGTCTGCCCAATCTGTCCTATTACGATTCCACCGGACAGGCCTACGGATTCTCGAAACCCTATAGCGACGACCGCGCACGCATGATTGACGAAGAAGTGTCGCGCATCATAAGCGAGCAGTATGAACGCGCAAAATCCATTTTGCGTGAACATGCCAAAGGCCATAACGAACTTGCCGAAGTGCTCTACAGCCGTGAGGTTATCTTCACCGAGGATGTGGAACACATATTCGGCAAACGCAAGTGGGCTTCGCGCACCGACGAGATTCTCGCCGCACAGCAGCTCGCTGAAAAGCAGGCCGCCGAGGCGAAGGCAAAATCTGCCTCCGGTGATGTGATTGATGTGGAAGCCAAGGATGTTTCCGTAACCACGCCTCCCGCGTCGATGCCGCCCATTCCGTCGTTGAAGCAGGAAGATTCGGCTCCGGCTGACGATGCCTCTGCCGACAAGGCCGGCAAAGAACCGGCCGATGCCCCTGACGGCGATAAAAAATCGTGAAACCCTCGGGTCTCGGCTTTTTTAGCCGTTCCGGGGCTGGATGTCACACATACCGTCGGAACCATCATTGCAGATGGTTCTGATGTGTTTTTGGAGTCGATATCGTTTCTTTGTGAAAGATCTTTATGTTAAGCATAAGTAAGGAACAATTACTGGAGTTTCCGGAGGTCAAATACCCCGGCAAAGTGATATTGGTCGACAGTGCGGCCAAGAGCCGCAGCGCTCTGTCGTATCTCAACCGTGTGGATCAGGTTGGATTCGATACGGAGACACGTCCGTCATTCCAGAAGTTCCGTCATTATAATGTGTCGCTGGCCCAGATCTCTTGTGGCGACGAGTGTTTCCTCTTCCGTCTCAAGCAGATCGGCGCGATAGACAGCTTCCTCAAATTTCTGGCCAATGGCCGCGTACAGAAAATAGGGCTGTCGCTCAAGGATGATTTTCATCAATTGCATCAGCTTGGCGATTTCAATCCAGCTGGTTTTGTGGAACTGCAGTCGTACGTCAAGGATTTCGATATAGCCGACAACAGCCTGCAACGCATATTCGGTATCATATTCAATAAACGCATCTCCAAGCACCAGCGTCTCACAAACTGGGAGGCTCCGACCCTTACCGAAAGTCAGCAGAACTATGCCGCAATCGATGCCTGGGCATGCCAGCAGATCTACAACCATCTGCAGGCTGGGCGTTTCAATCCGGCTGACTGTCCCTATATCCTTGTAGAGGATGGTGACAGCGCATCATGCTGACGGATGCCGTTCTCAGTCAAACACACACACAAATTCTTTAAAAATCCTAAGATGAAAAATTCAGCGAATACTACATATCCCTTGCGGTCAATACTGATTCCGCTCGTCCTGCTGGTGTATCTGGCAGTTATGGTGGTGCTCGGATGGCCGTCGTACGAATGCGGTGCAACTTCCGGGCTGCTTTATTTCGGCGGCACGGCCGTGACGCTCACCTGCATAGTGGCTCTGCACTTCCACCTGAGGCGGCGCATAGGGCGCAGGCACACTTGAATGTATCATCCTCCCCACGACTATTCATTTAATACCATACCATATGAAAACCTCTCAAACAATTTCTGCAATGGCATTATCTTTGGCAACCCTGTTGGGAAGCTGTTCCGGGTCCAAATATCCGGCGGCACCTTCCGACAGTACCGTCGATTCATATTTCGGCATGGAGGTCGCCGACCCCTACCGTCCGCTTGAGAACGACACTTCCGAGGCCACCACACACTGGGTGGAGCAGGAGCGCGCACTCACGGAGAATTATCTGGCGAAAATTCCGTTCCGCGGGGCTTTGCGCGAACGCATCGCATCGTTCAACAATTATGTGAAGCAGGGCGTGCCTCACAAGGAGGCCGACGGAAAATATTATTTCTTCCGTAACGATGGCCTGAAAAATCAGTCTGTGCTCTACCGCAGCAACAACATCGATCTGTCCGATGCAGAAGTATTCCTTGACCCCAACACACTGAGCGACGACGGCACAGTGGCGCTCACCGGCACTTCGATGAGCAACGACGGCCGTTATATGGCCTACACCATATCGCGCAGCGGTTCTGACTGGACCGAGATTTTCGTGCTCGACACCGCCACCGGCAAGTTGCTTGACGACCACATCGAGTGGGCGAAGTTTACCGACGCGGCATGGTTCAAGGATGGATTTTTCTATAGCGCGTACGACCGTCCAGTGGAGGGTAAGGAGTTCTCCAACGCCAATGAGAACCACCGTATATATTACCACAAGCTCGGCACACCTCAGTCGGCCGATAAGGTTGCGTTTGAGGACAAGGAGCATCCGCTTCATTTCCACACCGCACAGGTTCCGTCCAACGAGCGTTGCCTGTTCGTCTATGTCGGCGGTCAGGGATTCGGTGAAGGGCTTCTGATGAAGGACCTCACCAAGGCCGACGCGCCCTGGATTACCATTGAGCCGAGCCAGAACTTCTCGAATGGGGTGGTGGATGTGATAGGCGACGAGGTCTATATCCTCACTTCGGCCGATGCGCAGCGCAACCGCCTTGTAAAAGCTCCCGTCAGCAATCCCGTCCGTGCCAACTGGGTTACAGTTGTGCCCGAGCAGGACGGTGTGCTCACCGGAGTGCAGCGCAGCGGCAAGGATTTGATTCTCAGCTATGAGAAAGATGCCTCCATGCATCCCGCGCTCTACACTGTGGCTGGAGAGAAAATCCGCGACATCGAGCTTCCCACTTTCGGAACTGCCGGCATCTCTTCATCGGCGAAGAATGATGAAGTGTTCTACAACTTCACTTCGTTCCTTTATCCCGCAACGGTGTTCTCATATGACAAGACAACCGGCGAAAGCACTCCGGTGGCCTCTCCCGAAATCAAGGGTTTCAACGCCGACGATTATGTGACCGAGCAGGTGTTCTATCCCTCGGCCGACGGCACACGCATCCCCATGTTCCTCACATACAAGAAAGGTCTGAAACGAGACGGCAGCAACCCGGTGTATCTCTATGGATACGGAGGCTTCAACGTGTCGCTTCCCCCGACGTTCTCGCCTAACCGTCTGGTATGGCTTGAAAACGGTGGTATCTACGCTCAGGCCAACCTCCGCGGAGGTGCCGAATATGGCGAGGAGTGGCATGAGGCCGGCACCAAGATGAAGAAGCTGAATGTGTTCAACGATTTCATCGCCGCGGCCGAATATATGATAAATGAGAACTGGACTTCGCCCGAGCACATCGTCATAGAAGGTGGAAGCAACGGCGGTCTGCTCGTCGGCGCTGTCACCAACATGCGTCCCGACCTGTTCCGTGTGGCTATCCCGCGGGTAGGTGTGATGGACATGATGCGCTACCATCTGTTCACCATCGGCTGGAACTGGGCTTCGGACTACGGCACCAGCGCCGACAACGCCGAGATGGCAAAATATCTGCTTGACTATTCTCCGCTGCACAACATCAAGAACGACGGGACGGAGTATCCCGCAATACTTGTCACCACCGCCGACCACGACGACCGCGTGGTGCCCGCGCATTCGTTCAAATATGCGGCAACGCTGCAGGCGTCCGACACCGGCGACCGTCCCAAACTGATCCGCATCGACAGCAAAGCCGGTCATGGCAGCGGCAAACCCATCGCGAAAGTCATCGACGAGTACACAGACATTTATTCGTTCATATTCTACAATCTCGGCATCGATCCGGTGAAGGAGCAGGCTAAATGAGACTCATCCGCACGCTACTGACGCTTCTTGTTCCCGGAGTGTTGCTCACGGGATGTTTCACCGGAGTGGAATCCACTCCCAAAATAACTTACAAGGACGTGAAAAACAATAAGGTGGCTGAAACCACTCCCGAGCAGCAGTTTGCCCGGGAGCTGGTTTCGCCGCGTTTTTCGCAGTGGCGTTCAGGAAAGGAGTTTTATGTCACGTCGCCGCGCATCTCCCTGGTGCTGTCGGCCGATGTTCCTGCGGCTGTGATGCCGGTGGAGGGTGATACGCTGGTTTTGATGTCGTCACGCGATGTGCCCGACCTTACAGGGCGGCAGGTGGTGGAACTTGTGTTTTCCCGCAAAACACAGCCTCACCAGACGTTTGTGTACCGCACCAACGCCACCCGTGATGATCTGACCGAACGCGCTGAAGTGGAGATTCCCTTCACAATCGATCTGGATTTCGTGGCAGATGCCGCCTCCAGACTCGTAGGGCGCGAGCTGTTTGTCCGTACTCCGCTGTGGTTCAATGCGGATGGTGAACCGGTGTCGGGAAGGAAGTTCGTAAAAGTAAGGATTACAGGCGTCCGAGCTGCCAATGAGGTGTATCCGCTTTTCGTTTTGTTTACTGACGAGAAAGGGGATAGCCGGGGGCTGTTTATGTCGGGTGCAGGCCAAAGTCGGTGGGCGCCGCGCGATTTTTCCGCCTTGTTCTCCATGAGTGATCCACGCCTCGAATATCCGCAAATATCCGATGCCGTGTGGAACAATATTGTCAACACAAGAGTGGCGGATGGTATGACGAAGCAGGAGGTGTCGCTTGCCATCGGCATGCCTGAAAGCATCGATCGCGGGTACAATCAGAATGCCGCCTATGAGCGGTGGAATTACCCCGATGGTCGTTACCTGTTGTTTGAGGACGGACTGCTTATGCGGTTCAATCGTTGATTCTGAATAATATACGGATAGAGAGATGCGTCTTACATTTTTAGGAACCGGCACTTCGACAGGTGTGCCCCAGTTGCTGTGCAGCTGTGACGCGTGCAACTCTGTTGACCCGCGCGACTGCCGTCTGCGCACATCGGCTCTTGTGGAGACTGGTGGCAAGCGATTGCTTATTGACTGCGGCCCTGATTTCCGCGAGCAGATGTTGCGTTACAACCGGCACGGCTCGCTTGACGCGTTGCTTGTGACCCATCATCATTACGACCATGTGGGAGGCACCGACGACCTCCGGCCATATTGCAAAGGACGCAACGGATTTCCGGTTTACTGTCAGGAAGCGGTGGCCGAGGATTTCATCCGGCGCATGCCATACAGTTTCGGCGAGAATCCTTATCCCGGAGCGCCACACTACAATATTCATGTCATCAGGCCGTTCGAGCCGTTCGATGTGGAGGGCGTAAAAATATTGCCCGTGCAGGTGAACCATTTCATTCTGGAGATTGTTGGGTTTGTGATTGGACGTCTCGCCTACATCACAGACGCGAAGCATCTGTATCCCGCTACTCTTGAGGCAATAGCCGGTGTGGACACGTTGGTTGTCAATGCTCTCAGAGTGGGGAAAGAGCATCCCTCGCATTTCACGCTGGAGGAGGCTCTGGAAGTAGTCGGCATGGTGAAGCCTCGTCAGGCATTTCTGACGCATTTCAGCCATGAGATAGGCCTGACATCCGAATTGACGCGGCGCTTGCCGCCCAATGTCTATCCGGCTCACGACGGGTTGTCGGTCGAGATTCCCGATTGAGTCGGGCAATGATGAAATGTAACGAAAGAAAACTATAATCAAACTGATAACTATGGAATTTCTTACAAACGACAAACTTGTGATTGTAGGTGCCGCCGGCATGATCGGTTCAAACATGGCACAGACCGCCATCATGATGGGACTTACACCTAACATCTGTCTTTACGACCCCTATGCTCCTGCTCTTGAGGGTGTGGCCGAGGAATTGCTTCACTGCGGCTTCGAGGGTATGAACATCACATTCACATCGGATGTGAAGGAGGCGCTTACAGGGGCCAAATATATTGTGAATTCGGGTGGCGCCGCCCGTAAGGCTGGCATGACCCGTGAGGATCTGCTCAAAGGCAATGCTGCCATCGCCGAGCAGTTCGGCAAGGATGTGCGTGCATACTGTCCCGATGTGAAACATGTGACCGTGGTGTTCAATCCCGCCGACATTACTGGCCTGATCACCCTGCTGTACTCCGGTCTGAAACCCTCGCAGGTCACCACGTTGGCAGCTCTCGACAGCACACGTCTGCGCAGCGAGCTGTCAAAACAGCTTCATAAACCTGCCGACGAGATTGTCAACTGCCGTACATATGGCGGCCACGGCGAGCAGATGGCTGTATTCGCATCGACCACCGAGGTTGACGGCAAGCCCCTTACCGAAATTATCGGAACAGAGGAACTTCCCGAGGCTGAATGGGCCGACCTCAAGGTGCGCGTAATCCAGGGTGGAAAGCACATTATCGATCTCCGCGGACGTTCGTCGTTCCAGAGCCCGGCATATCTCTCAATCGAGATGATTGCAGCCGCAATGGGCGGTAAGCCTTTCCGCTGGCCTGCAGGCGTATATGTGAACAACGACCGCTTCAGCCATATCATGATGGCCATGGAGACCGTAATCACCAAGGATGGTGTTTCCGTTAAGCCCGTGAACGGCACACCGGAAGAAGAGCGTGAGCTTGAACAGAGCTACAAGCACCTCTGCACCCTTCGTGACGAAGTGATTGCCATGGGCGTTATGCCGCCTATCGACAAGTGGTCCGAACTCAATCCCTATCTGGATCAGAAGACTTGCTGCTGCCACTGATGCACCTTGGCTCATGTCAGGCTCCATCTATGATCCGCAGTGACTCCGATTGAATAAACTTGAACGGCATGCCGGCTGGTTTCCACCGCCGCATGCCGTTCGTTGTTTATGTTTCTACGGTAAGTTTAGCAGAAGGTATTTACAGGGCGAAGCAGCGGCTGATGGCGGTGCGGATGCGGGCGGCTTCGGGGGTGTCGGTTTTCAGGATGGAGATGATGCACTGCACGTAGGCATCCTTGCTGCCTGAGAGGCCGCACAGCTGGCTTACGTTGGAACGCGGCACCATGGCTTTCTGGTTGTAGACCCTCAGTACCTCGGCATAGTCGCCAAGGGCTGCTATGCGTGAAAATTCGCGGCAGAAGCTTTCATACAGGCCGCGCGGGTTGATTTCGTGCACGAGGTTCTGCATGTGTTCCTCCAGCGCGTTGATGTTGGTGAAACGGCCGTCAACGCGATATTCCACCGTGCGTTTCACTCTGTGACGTGTGTGGAGCAGGGCCTGCTGGCGGATGTCATGCTTGAACTGTGATAAGACAGAATCCCGGACTTTGGCGAAGGCTTTGTTGGGGTCGTGGCCGTTGAATTTTGCCACTGCCTTTATCACGTCCTCAAGCATCAGGATGTTTTCGATTTCCGCCACTTCGGGTACGAACACGTTTTTGCCGCGCAGGTAGGCCACTTCCTGAGCGTCTCGTCGGTCGCGGTCAACTATGCCGCAGCTTTCCAGATGGTGGAAGGCCCGCAGGTCGTTGAACGCCCGTGTGGCCTCTATCACCTTGTTGCAGCTTCCGAGCGATTTCACGGTGTAGTCGCGGAAGATGAGCGGATAGAGTTTGGCATCAATAGAATGTGTGGCATCCCCCTCGATAAACATTACCGGCCGGCGTGAGCCCACGAGGGCGAGATAAATCTCTTCCGAGAGGTCGGAATTGGCCGGGAGCAGGTCGTAGTCCCAGCTTTCGGTATCGGGGTTGAACGACCGCACCCATACGATAGCGTTCTCGGAGCGCGAGGCAGCGAAGTCAACATCGTGGGTGATATAGATGAAGCGGCAGTCGGGACGCATGGATTCAATCGTGTCCCACAGTCGCCGCATAATGGAGTTATGGAGAAATGTGCCGGGTGAATCGACAAAGACGTATCCTTGCGGAGGCGCGAAAAGCACGGCGCCGAAATAATAGAGCACGGCTTTTTCGCCATGCGACAGTCGCCGTTGTGAATACGTCTTGCTGTCGCCTTTTCGGGAGAAGAGCAGGGTGCCGCCCTCGCGCATCACATGATTGTCCGGGAACACTTCGTTCCAGTGCAGAATCACCGAGTCGAGTTTCGATTCAGGCATTACGGCGTTTTCTCCGCTTGCCAGCGCCACTTTGTAACTCACCAGGTTTGCCATCTCCTCATTGAGCAGCAGAATCATGAGCCGCTCGAATGTGGTGCGTTCGTCGGCGTGAAGGAATGTCGGGCTGGCTGCTGCTTCCCGATAAATGGCATCGATGGTGCCGTCCTGGTTCTCGCGGTCGTTGGGTTCGCAGAGCGCCCCGATAGCCGACAGAATGAAGGCTTTCGGTTTTAACTGCTGTGCGAGGTAGTGAGCGAAACGTGTTTTGCCGCATCCGTTGGCACCTATGATGGTGACCTGACGGATGTTCGACGGCAGTTTTATTGGTTCGGAACCGATTTTAGGAGGGAGGAGCATAATGGATGGGTGTGTTAGTCAATGAATCTGCGTGTGAGGCCGCCGTAGCTGTCAATGCGGCGGTCGCGCAGGAACGGCCACCAGCGGCGCACGGCTTCCGAGCGCTGCATGTCCACTTCGACAATTGCGGTCTGTTCCATGTCGGCCGGGGCCTGATAAAGAAATTCGCCTTGGGGGCCGGCAACGAAGCTCGAGCCCCAGAATGTGATGCCGTTGGTCTGCGCGGAAGGGTCGGGTTCGTGACCTACGCGGTTTACGGCCACCACTGGCAGTCCGTTGGCCACGGCATGGCCGCGCTGCACGGTGATCCAGGCTTCGCGTTGACGCGCCTGTTCGTCGGGAGTGTCGGATGATTCGAAGCCGATGGCTGTAGGGTAGATGAGAATCTCGGCACCACGCAGTGCCATAAGGCGCGCAGCTTCGGGATACCACTGATCCCAGCAGACAAGAACGCCCAGACGACCGACGGATGTGTCGATAGGCTCGAATCCAAGGTCACCGGGGGTGAAATAGAACTTCTCGTAGTAAGCCGGGTCATCGGGTATATGCATTTTGCGGTATTTTCCCGCAATAGTCCCGTCCTTTTCGAACACGACGGCAGTGTTGTGGTACAGGCCCGGTGCGCGGCGCTCGAAAAGAGATGTGACAATCACCACCCCAAGCTCTTTGGCAAGTGCCGCATATGCGTCGGTCACATCCGATGGGATGTGGGTGGCCAGCGAGCAGAGGTCCACATTTTCTGTCTGGCAGAAATAGAGGGAATCGTGGAGTTCCTGATTAACTATCAGTTGCGCACCGTCGGCCGCGAGCGCGCGGATTTTCTGCATCAGGCGGTTGCGGTTGTCGGATATGTCGGGGATGTTGTGTTGCTGGATGATACCTATTTTGAGCATATGGTAATGGCTGGAATGGTTGTAGCGGGTTTTGATGTCAGATGGAGAGCAGGGCGTCCGGCAGCTGCATGGTGGCGCAGTGGAGCGATCCGTGCTGCTGAATGAGCGCACGGCAGTCAACTTTCACTATCCGCCGGTCATGGAACGCCACACGCAGCATCTGTTCGGCAAGCGTGTCGTTGTCGGGCTGTGCGTAGGTGGGCATGAGCACGGTGGTGGGTGTGATGAGAAAGTTGGCGTAGGTGGCCGGCAGACGGTGTCCCTCTTCATCGTAGATTGGGTCGGGAAGCGGAAGCGCTATCAGATTATACGGCTGCCCGTCGGAAGTGCGCAGTGCCTTGAGTTCCTGTTCCATCTGTTCAAGCTCTGCGGTATGGGAGTCGGTCTGACGGTAGGATTTTACATACACAATTGTGTTGTCCGGAGCGAAACGCGCCAGAGTGTCTATATGGCTGTCAGTGTCGTCGCCTTCCAATGCTCCATGGTTGAGCAGGAGCAGGCGGTTGAAGCCGAGATTTTCCTTGAAATATTTTTGTAGTCCGGCCTCGTCGACAAATCCGTTACGGTTTATCGACATCAGGCAACGGGTGGTTGACAGCATTGTGCCTGCGCCGTCCGATTCCATTGAGCCACCTTCGAATGCGAAGTTGAGGCGCTGGCGGTAGCGCCGGGTCAGCAATGAGGCATGCAGCATGCGCAGGTTAACCATATTGTCGAGGTCGGAGGCGAATTTCAGCCCCCAGCCGTTGAACTGGAAGTCGACTGCCGTCGGCCCCTCGGGTGTTTCGAGGGTTATCGGGCCGTAATCGCGCGTCCAGGTGTCATTGGTCGGGCAGGTGAACACAATCAGCCGTTCCTGTGGCAGGTGCGGCAGGAGGCCCCGCACATGGTCGGGTTCCGGTGTCACCACAAGCAGACGCAATCCGCTGTCGTTCACAATGGCTTCGGCCAGGTGGACATAGCAATCGGTCACCTGCGGAAGCATATAGGCCCAGTCGGTACCGGCGTGGGGCCATGCTATCATTACAGTGCCGTATGGCTCCCATTCGGCAGGGACGCGGATTGTGCCGCCATGCTGCTGCGTGCTTGTTGTATGTGGCATAGTTGTTTTGATGCGTGAACTGCTGTGAGTTGTCGTGTTGGCGCGGTCCTGTTATTCGTCGAAATCGCTCAATGAATCCCAGGCCTGGTCGCGGTCGGAGAGGTACTCTTCACAGAAATCAAGAAATCCTCGCCGTTCAGTGTTGCCTACTTCGTGGCACCAGTCGCGGTATTGTTTATGGAGTTCGTCATCTTCGCCGATAAGTTTCTTGAATTCTGATTCGGCAACGTCGACACTGTCGGCCTGATGGAGAATGTTGATGAAGAGTTCGGTCAAGTCGTCCATAGCTTGATTTCATGGTAAAATCCGGGAGAGAGTGTCGGTAACGGTTCTGAAATATTGTTTTGATTAATTGTGTTAAGGCTAAAATACCGGGAAGGTGGCGGGATTGAACACGAAACGGCGGTCAAAATATGCGTTGTCGCAGCAGAAAAGCATGATGCCCTGCGCCAGGGTGATCATTGACCACAATCCGCATGTGACGAGTGTAAGCAGTATGCATATCAGCCCTCCGCCGATTTTGCCGAGATAGAAATAATGCACGCCAAGACTGCCGAGGAAAATGGCAAGAAGCGCTGTGATGCCTCGGCTTTTGCCGTACATGTCGCTCTGGAACGCATCGTTCTTTAAATAATAGTAGTTATTGTCGAACTGATACCCTCCCTGTGGGCCATAGGAATATCCCGCGTTGGGATCCTGATAGCCCTGGTTCTGGTATTGGTAGCCGTAGTCGGTGTTTTGTGAATAACGCGGCGGTTCCTGCTGGCCGGCGGGCGAGCCGAACTGATGTCCGCAGGAGTTACAGAAATTAGCTTCATCGGCATTGATTTTGCCGCAGATCTGACATTGTTTCATTTGCTGAGATCAGGTTTGAGATTGACTTGGCAAAGTTACGTCTGTATACCACAAATTTAATTACATTCGGGCAATTTAGCAACTTTGCCGTATGTTTTTTTATCTTAGACGTTTCGGCGTGGCAAATGGTTGCAAGGTATAAGAAAATGGGGCGGCGTGCCGGAGTTTCCGGCACGCCGCCCGTGGTGTATATGTCAGGCTGTAACTGCGGTCACTGTGACCGTTGTATTACATGGTCTCGATGCGTTTGAGGTTTGCCTCGTCGTTGAGGTTGTAGTAGATGCTGCGGAGCACCTGACGGGCGTCGCTCATTGTTTCGTCGAGTTGCAGAACTTTTTCAAGATAAGGGGCTGCCTCTTTGAAGAGGGGGTCGACTTTCTCGGCACGGAATGCATTGTACTGCTCCTGAGTCATGCCGGCGCTTTCGTCCTGGTCAAGCTGAACAGCTTTCTGATAGAGCTTGTAGCCGAGCTGGAAGAGGGCTGCGGTGTTGTTCTCGTCAATCTGCACTGCTTTGCGGAATGTTTCGAGAGCTTCGGCAGTCTTGTTCTCGCTGTCGAGCAATACGCCTTTCACAAAGTAAAGCTGGGCGTTGTTGGGCGATGCGGCGATGTATTTGTCGATAAGTGCATCGGCTTTGGCATACTCTTTCTTGTCGATGAGGTTGTTCACCATGTAGCCGATGTAGCGGCTGTCCTCATTGCCGTAGATAGCATAGGCCTGTTCGGCGATGGCTGCCATCTCTTCGGGTTTCTGGAGCTGCGAAGCGGCCGAAATGGCATAGTCGAAAGCGTTCTTTTTGGTGTAGCCTTTGGCTATGGCATCCTTGAAGTTCTTCAGGGCAGCTTCGTTGTCGCCGCCGAGCGAGTTGCCTATACCCATGTTGAACATGATTTCAGCCACGAGAGTGTCGGCGGGAGCCTTGATGCCGGCTTTGGCGAAAGTGGGGTCGGTGGGGAGGGTGATGTAGTAGTTCCATGCTTTCACTGCATCGGGATAATCCTGAGCCTCCCACAGATAGATGGCGGCATTGTTGAAATCGTTGTAGCTTCCGGCAACGGTTTTCATGATGTCCTTGCTGTGCTTGGGCTTGATTTTGCCTTTCTCATCAGGTACAGAGTCGAGGGGAAGTGCTTTCTTGAAGTATTCGATACCTTCGAGCACGGCAAGACCGAGCTGCTTCTTATCGACGTCCTTACCCATCTGGGCGAACACACTCTGGCGGTTGTAGTAGTCGTAGGCGGCTTTACCTGCAATGAAGTAGGGCTGGGGGTCGGATGCAGTCTCCGGATTGGTGAATGCCGGCGCGAGAGCCTTCATTTGAGCCGGATAGGATGTGGGATCGGACTTGAGGTTGCGTTCCACTTCCTTTACAAGCGACTTCTGGGCCGACGCTGTAACAGCGGTGAGAAGGCAGATGCCTAAGATAGAGATAGATTTCATAATTTATGGTTTAGTTTTACGGTTGGCGTAATTAGATGCGTTTTATTCTTCTGAGTTTTCGTCAGTTTCCTCATCTTCGGTTGATTCTTCGGTGAGGTCTTCCTCCTCTGCAGTGTCGTCGGATTCCTCCTCGGGTGTCACTGGGAGTTCTTCGGGATTTTCGATTGCCTCCAGGGCTTCCTCTTCGGGGTCGGTGTCGACACAGCATACAGAAGCGATTTCGTCGCCACGTTTGTCAAGGTTGATGATGCGTACACCCTGGGTGGCGCGTCCGGTGACGCGGATATCCGCTACACGTGCACGCAGTGTGATACCCGAACGGTTGATGATGACGAGGTCGTTTTCGTCGTCGACGCTCAGGAGTGCCACCACGTGGCCGGTCTTTTCCGTGACATTCATGGATTTCACGCCCTTGCCGCCACGGTTGGTTATGCGGTAGCCGTCAAGCAGAGAGCGCTTGCCGAAGCCATTTTCCGAAATTACCATCACGTTCTTGTTGTCATCGGGGTGCATGCATATCATGCCGATTATTTCGTCGTTGGGGTCGTCGTCCAGACGCATGCCGCGCACGCCGGTGGAGACGCGGCCCATCTGGCGCACGGTCGATTCATTGAAGCGGATGGCGCGGCCGTTGCGGTTGGCCATCAGGATTTCCGAATTGCCGTCGGTGAGCTGCACTCCGATCACCTGGTCGCCCTCACGTATGAGAATGGCTTTCTTGCCCTTTATGTTCACGCGGGCGTATTCGGCCAGCGAAGTTTTCTTGATTACGCCCTGACGGGTGGCGAACACAAGGTTGTGTGTGGATGTGAATTCGGCATCCTCCAGGTTCTTGCAGCGGATGAATGCGTTGACCGAATCGCCCGGCTCGATGTTGAGCAGGTTTTGGATTGCGCGGCCTTTCGAGCTTTTGGTGCCTTCGGGGAGTTCGTACACCTTCATCTTGTACACCATTCCGCGCTGGGTGAAGAACAGTATGTTGGAGTGCATCGACGCCGGGTAGATGTACTCGATGAAATCCTCCTCGCGGGTGTTGCTTCCACGTGAGCCGACGCCGCCACGGTTCTGGGCACGGAACTCCGAAAGGGGAGTGCGCTTGATGTAGCCCATATGGCTGATGGTGATGATCATTTCGTCGTCGGCATAGAAGTCTTCGGCGTTGAAGTCGCCTGCGGTGTAATCTATGTCGGTGCGGCGCGGGTTGCCGTAAGCATCACGGATTTCAATCAGTTCCGATTTGATGAGCTCGCGGCATACATGCTCGTCGCTGAGGATTTCCTCAAGATGAGCGATCAGCTTCATCACTTCCTCATAGTTGGCGTGGAGCTTGCTCTGTTCGAGGCCGGTGAGCTGATAGAGGCGCATGTTCACGATGGCCTGGGCCTGCATCTCGGAGAGCGAGAAGCGCTCCATGAGGGTGGCGCGCGCTTCATCGGAGTTGGCGGCGTGGCGGATTATGGCTATCACCTCGTCGATGTGGTCGGATGCAATGATAAGACCTTCGAGTATGTGGGCGCGTTCCTGGGCCTTGGCGAGTTCGAAACGGGTGCGGCGCACCACCACCTCATGACGGTGGTCGACGAACGCCTGGACAATCTCCTTGAGGTTAAGCAGCTTGGGCCGTCCGTTCACGAGTGCCACGTTGTTCACGCTGAAGGCGCTCTGCATCGGTGTCATTTTGTAGAGCTTGTTCAGAACAACGTTTGAGTTCGCGTCCGTGCGCAACTTTATGACAATGCGCATCCCTTTGTAGTCGCTCTCGTCGTTGAGGTCGGCAATCCCCTCGAGTTTCTTTTCGTTTACGAGGTCGGCAATGTAGCGGATGAGCTCGGCTTTGTTGACCCCGTAGGGGATTTCGTGCACCACGATTATCTCATGGTCCTTTTCCTGCTCGATGGTGGCTTTTGCGCGGATAACGATGCGGCCGCGGCCTGTCTCATAGGCCTCCTTCACGCCGTTGTAGCCGTAGATGGTGCCGCCGGTGGGGAAGTCTGGGGCGGGGATATGCTGCATCAGCTCGGCCACGCTCATGTCGGGATTGTCAATCAGCGCCACGCAGGCGTTGATTGATTCGGCAAGGTTGTGGGTCGGCATATTGGTGGCCATACCTACGGCGATACCGCTTGACCCGTTGACAAGCAGGTTGGGGATTCGGGTAGGGAGCACCACCGGCTCCTTGGCCGAGTTGTCGTAGTTGGGTTGGAAATCTACGGTGTCCGAATCTATGTCGCGGAGCATCTCTTCGCCGATTTTCTGGAGGCGTACCTCGGTGTAACGCATGGCGGCAGGGCCGTCACCGTCGATCGATCCGAAGTTGCCGTGGCCGTCCACCAGGCATTCGCGCATCGCCCAGGGCTGCGCCATGCGGACGATTGTGCCGTAAATCGACGAGTCGCCGTGCGGGTGATACTTACCCATCACCTCGCCCACGGCCTTCGCGGCTTTCTTGTGGGGTTTGTCTGAATTGTTGCCCATCTCGTTCATTCCGAAGAGCACGCGGCGGTGAACAGGTTTCAGGCCGTCGCGGACATCGGGGAGGGCGCGCGACACTATCACCGACATTGAATAGTCGATGTAGGCCGACTTCATCTCATTCTCGATATTGATCTTTATAATGCGATCTTCTTCCAGCATGTGAGTTTTAGTTGATTAATTGTTTGTCTCGCGCCAAGTGTTGCCGGAGGTTGTCTGCCACCGTTTGAGGCACGATTGTTTTAACATACAAATTTACGAAAAATCCCCGTATTTTGCCGTTTTTTTTGCCTCTATCATTGTTTTAAAGTTTTTTAAGGGTGCGGTTCTGTGCGCGTGATACGTTTGGCATGAGTTTTGCGTTAATTAATAGCGAGACTATATGCAAGTCCGTCTGCTGTCGTGTTTTTTCGGCCAATCGTTCCGGCGATGTGAGCCATCCGGACGATATGGTTGTTATAATGGATAAAAGGTGTTAAATTAATTTATCGCATTTAACGGTCACTGTACGGCCGAATACATTTTCCCAGGCACGACGGCGGCTGTTGGCTCTTGGTAAAAAAGAAGGAAGGATTAAGAATGGAAATCAATTTCTCGAACGAAGTAAAAGCTGTGCTTGAGAACAGCCGCAGAGAGGCTGTGAGGCACAACAACAGCATAATCACACCCGAACACATGCTGTTGGCCCTGCTGGCCGACACGGGTTCGCGTGTGTTTTCCCTGCTTGAGCGCGTGTCGAGCGGTACCTCCGTGTATCAGTTGCGTCAGCAGCTCGACGATTCGCTTTACGATGCCACCGCTCCGCTCGGGGGCGAGATTGTGGCCAGCGACCTGAGCAACCGCCTTGTGAAGCTTTCGGTGCTTGAGGCGCGCATGCTCAAAAGCGACACTGTGGACACCGAGCACCTGCTGCTGGCTCTTCTCCACAATCCGGAGATCCAGCACATGGAGTTCATTGCCCCGTTCCGCGTGGCAGGCATCGACTATCAGTCGGTGCTGAGGCTCATATCGTCGAATGTGGCCGATTCGCCAAAGGCCGGTTTTGAGGCTGCCGACGACGAGGAGGACGAGGATGGCGACGCTCCCTACAGCGGCGACCAGAGCCGTCAGGGCGAGCAGGAACGCAGCCAGTCGCGCCGTCAGGGGCGCGGTTCCAACGATACGCCCACTCTCGACAAATTCGGCTCCGACATTACGCGTGCAGCCGAGGACGGCCGTCTTGACCCCGTCGTTGGTCGTGAGAATGAAATAGAGCGTCTGGCCCAGATTCTGAGCCGCCGCAAAAAGAACAACCCCGTGCTCATCGGTGAGCCGGGTGTGGGTAAGTCGGCCATTGTGGAGGGTCTGGCACTGCGCATCGTGCAGCGCAAGGTGAGCCGCATCCTGTTCGACAAACGGGTGGTGAGCCTCGACATGGCTTCGCTGGTGGCCGGTACCAAGTACCGCGGCCAGTTTGAGGAGCGCGTCAAGGCCATACTTAACGAACTGTCGAAAAGTCCGGATGTGATTCTGTTCATCGACGAGCTGCACACCATCGTCGGTGCGGGAAATGCCGCTGGAACGATGGATGCCGCCAACCTTCTCAAGCCTGCGCTTGCCCGCGGCGAAATCCAGTGCATCGGTGCTACAACGCTCGACGAGTACCGCAAGAACATCGAAAAGGACGGCGCCCTCGAACGCCGTTTCCAGAAAGTGATGGTAGAGCCTACGACTCCGGAGGAAACGCTCCAGATTCTCAATAACATAAAGGACAAGTATCAGGACCATCACGGCGTGAACTACACCGACAGCGCACTGCGCGCCTGCGTGTCGCTCACCGAGCGTTATCTGTCCGACCGCAATTTCCCCGACAAGGCTATCGACGCCCTTGACGAGGCCGGCTCGCGTGCCCACATCACCAACATAGTGGTGCCTGAGGAGATCGAGCGCCTGGAGCAGGAGATTGTGGAGACCGGAGCCGCCAAACTCGCTGCCGCCCAAAGTCAGGATTTCGAGAAAGCCGCATCTTTCCGCGACAAGGAGCAGGACCTGAAGGCAGAGCTGCAGAAGGCCAACGAACAGTGGCAGAAGCAGCTTGAGCAGAACCGTGTGACGGTGGATGACGAGAAGGTGGCCGAGGTTGTGGCCATGATGACGGGAGTGCCCGTGCAGCGCATTGCCCAGGCCGAGGGGAGCCGTCTGCGCGAAATGGCGCCGAAACTCAAGAGCGACATAATCGGTCAGGACAACGCGATAGACAAGATAGTGAAGGCCATCCAGCGCAACCGTGTCGGGCTCAAAGACCCCA
>UQER01000011.1 GCA_900540205.1 uncultured Porphyromonadaceae bacterium
TATAAGAATTACGTATAAGAATTATAAGAATTACGTATAAGAATTATAAGAATTATATAAATTCATCAGCCTTCCCCAACGCCTCCCATCAAGACACACAAAAGCCCAGCCTTTTCAGGCTGGGCTTATTCTGAGGTACCAAGCGGAATCGAACCGCTGTAGACGGTTTTGCAGACCGTTACCTAACCACTCGGCCATGGTACCATCGGTTTTGCGGATACAAAGGTAGGAAGATATTATGAATTTTCCAAATTTTAGAGCCGTACTTCTTTAAAACTTTTTTCACACAATCAGCTCCCCGACCGTATCGGACTATGCAGCAGGCACATCACAGGACATAAAGAATGGGCGTATCAGGATTTTTCTTTAATCAGCCCCCGACGATACGCCGCAAGCAGGCGCATAAGATCTGTTACCTGCTGTGCAAGCTCCCGCCCCTTGTCGGTGTCGCGGACTTTGAGACGCCGGGCCTTGAACTGGCTAAGGACCGTGTTGGAAATGATGTCCTGCCCCTCCTCAATGGCTTTCTGTCTTGACTCAAACGGCTCATGCTGCACAAGCTGGAATCCCCGCGAGTGAAACACCAGGGTATACCCGGCAATGCCTGTTTCCGGCTGATATGCCTTGGAGAAGCCACCGTCAATCACCAGAAGTTTACCGCCGGCCTTCACGGGGTTCTCCCCTTTCCTGATTTTTACGGGAACATGTCCGTTGATTATATGCGAGCCATCGGCCGGCAGTCCGAATTCCGCCAGAATTGCATCGCACACCTCCAGATTGTCACGGAGCGTATAATAATGTCCTTTTACCTCTTCATGGGTAGTCTTGTCCTCAATGAGATAGCGTTCAAATGTGGCCATTTTCGACTTGTCGAAGAATGGCGAATCCGG
Organism: uncultured Porphyromonadaceae bacterium; assembly: GCA_900540205.1. Classification (GTDB taxonomy): domain Bacteria; phylum Bacteroidota; class Bacteroidia; order Bacteroidales; family Muribaculaceae; genus UBA7173. Next base: position 891 of record UQER01000011.1, read on the forward strand.
ACCGCACCACAGATACCACATATAATCCACCTCCCACGCGGCGTCCTGCCCCTCCTCAGGGCTGCAGGCCGTTTGCACAAGCTGGTCAAGGCGGTCGAACAGAGCCTTACCGCTCAGCTGCTCTCCACCGATGTCTACCTTGCGGAACGAACCGTCGGCGTTCAGCGGCATAGAGGCATGAAACATCAGATTGTTATTGCGGGCGAGATACATTGATCCGTGGTGCAGCAGACAATTGATATGCTTGCGCAGTTTCTCGCTGTTTACGAATGAATTGCGCAGACCATCGACCAGCGTCTGCTCGGCTTCGGTGAGCTTGTAGGGATCTGACGGGTCGATAGTGGGGAAATAATTGTCGCGCAACGGATATGTTTTCCCTTCAAGTTCGATGGTGCCTTCAGCGTAATCGATATTGTGAAGCAGCCGGCGGTCGGTCATGCCGAACTCAGGGCGCCGCTCTGCAATCTGCCCCTCGAGCTTCCATTGAATCACACTCACCACTTTGTGCATCTGCGCCATCACCTGAATCTCCTTGTCTGTGTATGCCTTGTTGGCGAACTTCAGGCGTGGCATATAAAGACCGACATCGGCTGAGCCGTATGTGTCCATGGCAAACGTGGCAAGGGGAAGCATGTTTATGCCATATCCTTCCTCAAGTGTCTCCAGGTTGCCATAACGAAGCGACACCCTCAGCACATTGGCAATGCAGGCGTCGTTGCCGGCAAAGGCTCCCATCCAGAGTATGTCGTGGTTGCCCCACTGGATGTCGACGTTATGATAATTGCAGATGGTATCCATTATGATGTGTGCGCCCGGCCCGCGGTCGTAAATGTCGCCCACAATGTGCAGGCTGTCGATGGCAAGCCGCTGAATCAGCTCACACATGGCCACAATGAAATCGTCGGCACGGCGTGTGGCTATGATGGTAGATATGATCTGGTTGAAATACGCATGCTTGTTGGCGTCGGCCACAGTCTCATGCAGGAGTTCCTGAATGATATAACTGAAATCAGGCGGAAGCGCCTTGTTCACCTTTGAACGTGTGTATTTCGACGACACGTTCTGTGCCACTTTCACCAGACGGTTGAGAATTATCTCATACCATTCGGTCATCTGCGGTTCCTGCTGCTTTACAAGGCGCAGCTTCTCCTGAGGATAATATATGAGGGTGCACAGTTCCTTGAGGTCGCGGTCGCGCAGTGTGTTTCCGAAAATTTCGGTCACCTTGCGCTTCACCGTTCCGGAGGCATTTTTAAGCACATGCTGAAACGCCTCACTTTCACCGTGGATATCGGTCAGAAAATGCTCGGTACCTTTCGGAAGGTCAAGAATAGCCTCCAGATTGATCACCTCGGTGCTCGCGGCCGCTATGGTTGGGAACGAACGCGACAACAGAGTGAGATAACGCAGATCGCTTTTCAAATCTACTGTGGTATAGTGAATATGTTCCGTCATATCAACAATTTATGTCAATTCTGAAAATCAGGTTTAAAACAAGGCCGACTGGCAGGCCCTAACATGTGTGCTATTCAAAGGCAAATATACGGAAAAATATTTGAGGTGCGGCCTACAATGCATCCATATTTTTAACAGCTTCATATGCGTAAAAATCGTAAATTTGTAGATAGAAGTTTTCATGCAAACAAGCGTCTGACCATAATGAAGCAAACAACCGACCATAACTCCGATTCCTTTCTCAATGACGAACAGCGCGCCGCGGCCACCTACAGCGGCCGCAATCTGCTGGTACTGGCCGGTGCCGGTACCGGAAAGACCCGCACCATAATAGCCCGTGCCAGGCACCTGCTCGAATCCGGTGTTCAGCCGTCGCGTCTGCTCATACTGTCGTTCACGCGGAAATCGGCAAAGGAGATTGTCAACCGCCTGCAGTCATCCATCTCACAGGACGCGCGCCAGCTGCACGGACAGACGTTCCATTCATGGTGCATGGAAATGATAGAGCGCAATCCGGCGGTGTTCAATTTCGGCAAATTCTCGGTCATCGATGAGGAGGACCGCGAAAGCGCGTTCCGGCTGGTTTGCGGACGCCATTTCAAGAAATCCAACTTCATCGAGGCCAAGCAGCTGGCCGAAGTCTATTCCTACGCGGTCAATGCACGCTGCAATCTGTCCACCGCACTCGGGCGCCGGCTGTTTAACGGACAGATGGATGAAGACACCCGAAAAAAGATTCTGACACGTCTTCCCGTATTTCAGGATGTAATCAAAAAATATATCGCCTTCAAGAGCGAGCGTCATTACCTTGACTACGACGATATTCTCCACAAAGTGGCTGTGGGACTGAAAAAGAATCCGGCGGCAGCCGCCTTCATCGCCGGGGCGTACGACCATATCCTCATCGATGAGATGCAGGACACCAATCCGTTGCAGTACCTGCTTCTTGAATCGTTCTGGAATCAGTGCAACCTGTTCTGCGTGGGCGACGATGCACAATCTATCTACGGATTCCGAGGCGCCGACTTCCAGTCTATCCACCATTTCACCGAGGTTGTCCCGGATGCCAAGGTGCTGAAACTCACCACTAACTACCGCTCCACCCAGGAGATTCTCGACCTGTCGAACTGGCTGCTCGACCGTTCGCCATTGGTTTACGACAAGCACCTTGTGGCCGCACGCGGTGCCGGCATCAAGCCGGTGCTGGCTCACTTCCATGAAGAATGGGACCAGGCCCGCGACATTGTGATGCGCATAAAGAACAGTCAGGGCGAAGAAGGGGCAAGCTATGCCGACAACATGGTACTGTCGCGCTCCAACTGGGGGCTGCGCTCGGTGGAGGCGTGTCTGGTGGAGGCTCAGATACCCTATGTAATCTACGGCGGCACAAGCCTCATGGCTTCCGCTCACATACGCGACATTGTGGCCGCGCTCCGCATTGTTGCCAATCCGCGCGACGAGCTTGCCTGGCAACGGTATCTGTGCCTTTTCCCTCGTATCGGCGAGATAACAGCCGCCAAAATCATTGACCGCGTGCTCGAAAAAGACACCCTCGGCGAATGCCTTGAAGAGCTCACCAGCAACTCGGTCCTCGACCCGTCGGCAGCACTCACACTGGCTGCCATAAAGAAAGTTGAGGTGGAGGTAAACCTGGCTGTTGCGGAAGCCTTGAAAGGCCTTACGGCCATTCTACGGCAAAAATACCGCGACGACTGGGACCGGCGACGCCCCGACGTGGTTCTGCTTGAAAAAATAGGCGAAGCATCCGAAAGCCTGACAGCATTCATTGCCGACTACATCCTCGACCCGTCGCTGTCTACTGCGGTCAAGAACGAATCAGATGCCACAAACTGCGTTGTGCTCACTACCATCCACTCAGCCAAGGGGCTGGAAGCGAAGAACTGCTACCTCGTGAATGTGAACTACAACCAGTATCCGTCGCCCAAAGCCGTGGCCAACGGAGAGAACGCCATCGAAGAGGACCGAAGATGCCTCTACGTGGCTCTTACGCGAGCCAAGGACCGCCTCGTAATCTACCGCAATCATCGCGCCACGCAGGTGGCCGAGGACCGCTACACCCGCGAACTCGACATGACGCACCTGTATTTCCTCAACAATCTGCCAACTTCGCTCTACACCTTTGAGGACATAACAGATACAAAACACACATGGGACACTTATCGCGGAGCCGGAATCTCCTTGTCCGACTGCGACGATTTCGATTTTTCCTGACGTCCACAGCGCCTGCAGGGCGGCTTCGGTCATTCCGGCGAACCATACTACAGAATTTTTTGCAAACAAAATGTCCACACCGGTTGTTCTTGCATAAGACGCACTGCGGTGCGCGCTATAAGAAACCGACTGAAACCTTACAACACATTTAACAACAACTAAAATGAAAGCTATTTTACTTGCAGCAGCTGCCGTTGCAGCGCTCGCATTCGGTTCTTGCTCAAAAGCAGACAAAGCGGCCAAAGCCGAATCAAACGATTTCAAGTCAAAAATCGAGAACTGCACCAACCCCGATTCTATAGCCACCTACGTCCAGCAGGCCGAAGCCTATGCCCGCAAGCTTGTTGACGAAGGCAAAGTTGAAGAAGCCAAGAAGTATCTGGCCGACATCCAGCCCATTGTGGAGAAAAAAGCACCTGCACTTGCCGGCGTATTCGAGACTGTGAAAACCGCAGTCGACAAATTTCCTGCAAAGGCCGATTCAGTAGCCAGCGCATCTGTTGAATCCGCCAAGGAGGCAACCGCCAATGCTGTTGACTCAGTAAAGAACGCAGCCGCCCAGAAAGCCAACGATGCAGTCGAAGCCGCCAAAGATAAGGCTGCTGACGCTGCCGACAAGGCATCAAACGCAGCCAACGATGCTGTAAACAACGCCAAGGACAAAGTAAACAATCTCCTCGGAAAATAAGCTCAGACTAACGCCAAAACTTACAACCATGAAGGCTGTGCCGTATTTTTTTATGGCACAGCCTTTAATTATAGAGCACGTAGCAGGCCGGAACAAGAGAGCGCTTGAAAGCACACTATATATACTTGTATATCAATGTATTACCCCCCCCCATTTAAAAAATCTGAAATATTTGTGATAGTTTAAAATAAAACAATTAATTTTGTAAAGCAAATTAAGTTGAACTTGGCAGTCTATGAGATTCCGTCATCAAGCCTGACCTTCGGAAATCTTTAAAGTGGAATGAATCATACTCACCCTGACGATAATTTTAAAGAAACGATATCGAAGAAAATTGCCAATCGTGACATCGTGGCTGGAGTGGTAGGTCTCGGCTATGTAGGATTGCCATTGGCAGTTGAGACCGCAAAAGCAGGATTCAAGACCATAGGCTTTGACGTTAAGAAAGAGAAAGTTGATTCGGTTAATGAGGGGCTCAACTATATCGGGGATGTAGCGGACGCCGACCTGAAAAAGCTCGTCGAACAAGGCATGCTTGTCGCCACAACCGATTTCAGTAATATTGAAAATGTTGATTTAGTGGCTATTTGCGTTCAGACACCGCTGGATGCGGATCGACATCCCGACATGAGTTATGTTAAAGCTGCCGCGAAATCAATTGCAAAACATCTCCACAAGGGGATGATGGTGACTCTCGAATCAACCTCTTATCCCGGCACTACCGAGGAGCTCGTGAAACCCATCCTCGAATCATCAGGCCTTAAATGCGGTCAGGATTTCTATCTCGGATTCTCCCCGGAACGTATCGACCCCGGCAATTCAACTTACAACACCAAAAATATACCCAAAGTAGTTGGTGGTCTGGGAGCAGACGCAGGCGAGATTATCTCCGCCATGTATGAAGCGGTGCTGGAGCATAAAGTGTTCCGTGCCTCTACGCCCGCCGTAGCGGAAATGGCCAAAATGCTGGAGAATGCTTACCGCAACGTAAATATCGGACTAATCAACGAGTTTGCCATCTTTTGCAATGAGATGGGCATTGACATATGGGAAGTTATAGAGGCATCAAAAACCAAGCCATTCGGTTATGCCCCGTTTTATCCCGGCCCCGGAATAGGCGGCCACTGCATCCCGGTCGATCCCTGTTTCCTGAATTATAAGGCTAACGCATACGGCTTCCGGTTTTCTACGATAGAGGCATCCACTGAGGTCAACGACTTTATGCCCGACTATTGTGTGAAACGTATCGGGCATATCATTGACCGCCGGTTCCACCAGCCGCTCAAAGGCTCAAGGGTTCTTATACTCGGAATTGCTTACAAACAGGATATAAATGACTATCGCGAATCCCCTGCAACCCGCCTCATCAACAAGTTGCAAACGAATGGTGCCGACATTTTATTCTTCGACCCTTATGTCTCGACAATACAGCTCGAAGGTAAAGTATATAAAGGGGCGAATGAACTGACAGCCGACCTCATCAGGAGTGTAGACATTGTGGTAATCACTACACCGCACACCAACGTCGATTACAGATTTGTCCAACGCCATGCCAAGGTAATTTTCGACACACGCAATGCCACCCGCGACATTCCCGACAGGAGCAATATTGAACTGCTTTAACTATCCGACATGGACGACACGAACTATTTTGTACATCCGTCAAGCTACATAGATGACAATGTCAGCGTAGGCGACGGCACGAAAATATGGCATTTCTGCCATGTTCAGACAGGAGCCTCGATAGGTCGTAACTGCACTTTGGGGCAGAACGTTTATGTCGGTAACAATGTCAAAATTGGCAACGGAGTGCGTATTCAGAACAATGTATCCGTATATGAGGGCGTTGAAATTGAAGACAACGTGTTTTGTGGTCCGTCATGCGTGTTTACCAACGTAACAACTCCACGTGCTCAATTTCCTGCACACGGTGTATATGTCAAGACTCTAATCAAAGAGGGTGCGTCGCTTGGTGCAAACTGCACTATCATTTGCGGACACACCATTGGCCGCAGCGCATTGATTGCTGCCGGTGCTGTGGTGACGAATGATGTCATGGACTATGCGCTCATGGCGGGTGTGCCGGCCAGGCAAACAGGATGGGTGTGCGAATGCGGCCGGCAACTCAACGAAACATTCCGGTGCCTTTGCGGACGCGCTTATGTGCATGACGGAGGACGTCTGAAGAAGCAGAACGAATTATGCAATTCAGGGACTTAAAGCAACAATACCGGATACTGAAAGCCGACATAGACAGGGCAATCCTTGACGTGGCGGCTTCGGGAGCTTATGTAATGGGGCCTGCCGTGGTGGAACTTGAAAGGATGCTGGCCGATTATGTGGGGACACGTCATTGCGTATCATGCGCCAGCGGCACCGATGCATTGATGCTTGCCCTGAAAGCATGGGGCATCGGACATGGCGATGCCGTGTTTGTGCCGGATTTCACATTCTTTGCCTCGGCAGAAGCCGTCTCATCCGTGGGTGCCACCCCGGTTTTTGTTGACGTTGACCGCGAAACCTTCAATATCAATCCTGCCGATCTTGAAAACAAGATTCAAGCGACGATTCGGGAAGGAGAACTGCTGCCGAAAGTCATAATGGCGGTTGACTTGTTCGGGCTGCCCGCAAATTATCCTGCTATCCGCACGATAGCCGACAATCACCATCTGCTCATACTTGAGGACGGTGCCCAGGGATTCGGTGGTGCGGTCGACGGCAAGAGATGCTGTTCGTTCGGCGAGATTTCAACCACTTCGTTTTTTCCGGCCAAACCGCTCGGATGTTACGGCGATGGCGGCGCCTGTTTCACCGACAATGATGAATGGGCCGCACTGATAGGCTCATACCGTATGCACGGAAAAGGCGCGTCAAAATACGAGAATATACGCATAGGGATGAACTCGCGGCTTGACACCATTCAGGCAGCCATCCTGCAAGTCAAACTGAAAGTCTTCGACAACGAACTCGCCGCCATCAACAAAGCCGCCGCAGAATATACGGCCCGCCTGGCCGACATCGTAGAAACACCTGCTGTTCCTGCCGGATTCCGGTCGAGCTGGGCACAATACACCATCAAGCTGAACAGCAACGCCGAACGCAATGGGTTGCAGGCATACCTTAAAGGACAAGGAATCCCGTCGATGGTCTACTATCCGTGTCCGTTGCATCGACAGATGGCCTACAGGAACTTCGGGCAACCCGAATCAGGCTATCCTGTAGCCGACAGCTTGTGCAACACCGTCCTATCCCTGCCGATACATCCTTACATTTCATTTGGAGAAATCACTGATGTATGCAATGCAATCAAGACTTTCCTGCAACGCGAAAACGGGCACCAAGGAGAATCAGGACAGGCTTAAGCGAAACTGCACTCCCACAAACCGTTGAAAAACAGACAAAGCTTCCATGAAATCCAATCCGGAAAATACTCTTTTTAAGAATATCCTCAAACTCATATCAGGAGAGGGTATCGGCAGAGCCATCGGATTTGTGGCGGCACCATTCATCACCCGACTGTACACGACATCCGATTTCGGAATCCTTGCAGTTTTTGCATCATTATGCGCTCTCTTCTATCCCTTCTGCACGCTCCGCTACACTCTTGCCATCCCATTGCCTTCCAATGAAAAAATCGGCATCAACGCATTGGCGGCATGCCTGCTTATCCTTGCCGGCAATACCATAATCATCGGCGTTTCTTTAGGGTTCTTCCATTCCCCTATCCTCTCGTTTTTCGCCTCGGAGGACATCGACGCGTTCTGGTATTTTATTCCTCTGGCATTTTTCTTTCACGGCACATCCGAGGTTTTATCATATTACGCCACCCGATACCGCGATTTTTCAACCATTGCAAAAGTTTCGGTTATACAGAAAGCTATCGGAGCATTGACCAAGATTGTGCTCGGACTGCTCCGTTTCAATGTAACCGGCCTCCTGATTGGAAACATCATAGCCGAAAGCGGAGGCCTCACACTGTACATGCGTACTTATTGGCAAAAACTGAAAACCGGTGCATGCACCGTGACACCCCCAAAAATCCATTTTGTACTTAAACGATACGTCAACTTCCCGTTATACAGGGTCCCCTCTCAGTTATTGCTGAATGCATCCGGCAGCATTCCCATTCTTTATTTTGCATGGCATTTCGGCACCGGTACAACCGGACTGATAAGCCTGGCAATAACTATGTTGTCGGTTCCCGTAGCTATTGTATGCACATCTGTGGGAAGAGCTTTCTACGGCGAAATCGCATCGATGGGGAGGGAATGCAGCAGACGTATATCAGCGCTCACCGCAAGCATAATGATCAAACTGCTTGCAGTCAGCATTGTCCCCTTTACACTCATAATATGTTTCGGTCCCTGGATTTTCCAGACCTTCTTTGGCCCCGAATGGACTCAATCCGGCACTTTCGCCCGCTATCTTTGTCTGTATCTTATCTTCCGGTTCGTCTATAGCCCGATAGGCGACGGCATATTCAATGTGTTCGAACAGCAGAAGCTCGTGTTCCGGCTTGAAGTGTCGCGTATCACGATTGTGGTATTGAGCCTGTTTGTAGCCTACACCCACAATTTCTCCGCCAACAGCACAATCCTCATTTATAGTCTCGCCCTAACGGCACAATATATCATCTCTATCATTGTCATCTTTTATATTTTAAGGAGAGCCTCACGATGAAAAAGACCATCATACATGTTGCACCGTTTCCCATTCAGAATATGGGGAAAGGGAAAGGTAGAGTTTCCACATATTTGCCACTTAAGGGATTAGTGGAAAGTGGATATGATAATATCTATATAACCAATAGCCCTTATGCAAGCCATGAGGATTCGGAACCCGGAATAACAGTGGTTAAAATAGCCGACCCGTTTACAAAGACCTGTTTTGCGTATACAAGATTATATATGCTGCTTTTCTATTTCCCCATAATTTATCCACTATTTATTTACCATGCCATACGAATAGCCAAAAGAAGGAATGTAGTTATGGTATGCTGCCACTCGTATTATCTGGCTTTCGTGGGATACATACTTGCAAAAATATTTAAGGCTAAATATGTTTCGAAATTCTACGGTATTGGAACGCCAAGCGCACCCGGGCATCCAGATATAGTGCGCAAGTCCGCATTCTGGTATCCTTCAGACTTCTATATCATTACAGATGATGGATCAAATGGGTATGAGTATGCGTTAAAAAGAGGTGTATCTCCGGATAAAATAGCATTTCTTCGTAATGGAATCGATAAGCCGGATACTCTGGAAAGGGACGACCGTTTATATAAAGAACTTGCTCCAAACAATGAAAAGCTTTTACTATCTGTCTCTCGGCTTGTCAGTTCTAAAAATGTCGATAAAATCATAGACGCTTTCCATGAAGTATCAGAAACGCTACCAAACATACGATTAGTGATTGTCGGCGATGGCTTGAAACGTAAGGAGCTTGAAACAAAGGCATCTGACCTGGGAATTTCTCAACGTATCAGTTTTATTGGCGCTATCTATCATAAAGATGTGTTCCGATACCAAAGTGTTGCTGATATATTTATTAGTATGAATAACATCAGCAGTCTTTCTAATCCGGTTTATGAGGCAATGAGCTGTGGGAAATGCGTTATTGCATTAGATCGTGGCGATACCCGTAAATTAATCAAAGATGGAGAGAACGGGATAGTAATAAAATCATATGTAGAGCTAAAAGACGCAATAACAGCCTTAATTTCTAACCCAGACAGGATTGCTCGATTGGGGTTGGAAGCCCAGAAGACCATCTCTACATGGCTTTCTTGGGAAGAAAGAGTGAAAATAGAAATAGCACTGATAAACAATCTACTTGAATGCCGGTGAGAGATTAAATTAAGATATAACAAAACGGAAAAATGGAGAAAATAGATTTTGTTATACTCTGGGTGGATGACCAAGAACCTATGTGGCAAAAAGCATTTCGCTCATATCTGCCCAAAAGTCAATATACGGATGACACCCGTTATATACGTTACCGCAATTGGGATAACCTGCGTTACTGGTTTCGCGGCGTGGAAAAGTTTGCCCCATGGGTAAACAAAATACATTTTATTACCTGCGGTCAGATACCGGATTGGCTGAACACGAACGCATCCAAGATGCATTGGGTAAAACATTCTGACTATATCCCCAACGAGTATCTGCCTACATTCAGCTCTCGGCCAATAACACTGAACCTGCACCGGATACCCGAATTATCCGAGCATTTCGTTTTATTCGATGATGACTGCTTCCTGATTGATAAGGTGAAACCTGAACTATTTTTCAGGGATGGACTGCCATGCGACTTGGCAGCCTTCAATACGCTATCTCCCGGAGGAATGTTTACGCATAACGTGGTGAATGATTTGTGTGTCATAAATGCCTCATTTAAAAAACACGAAATGCTACGTAAGCATTTTTGGAAATGGTTCTCCCTTCAGGCCGGAACCAAACTGATGCGTACCCTCTTTTTATTACCTTGGCCACATTTCACGGGCTTTTACGATCATCACTTACCGCAAATTTTCCTCAAATCCACTTTTGAAGAAGTATGGGAACATCATAGAGATATTCTCATTCGCTCTACGGCTGCCCGTTTTAGAAGTATCGCAGACGTCAATTCATGGCTGTTCCGCTACTGGCAACTGGCCAAAGGGGATTTTGTCCCGAGGAACTTAGATAGATACGGAGCCTATTTTAGTATCTCTGATAAAAATATAGATAAAATAGCACAGACAATAGAATATCAGAAGAAAAAGATGGTATGTCTGAATGACGGCGAAGTGTCCTCGTTCGAGGAGGCCAGAAACAGGATAAATGCTGCTTTCCACAAAATTTTACCGGAAAAATCATCGTTCGAAAAATAATTGGTTCAAGCTTAAAACAATACTAACAGGACAATGGCAGGAAAGAACTTTGCACTGATAGGTGTGGCGGGCTACATAGCACCGCGCCACATCAAGGCTATCGCCGATACGGGCAATAACCTCATGGCCGCTTATGATTGCTTCGACAGCGTGGGACGTCTGGACAGCTCTTTCCCCGAATGCGACTTCTTTACACAGCACGAGCAATTCAGCCGCTTCTGTTCCAGGCAGATGGCTTCCGACGCCCCATTACACTATACTTCAATCTGCACGCCGAACCATACACATGATGCATTTATCCGCTACAGACTGCGCCTCGGCACGGATGTCATTTGTGAGAAACCGCTGGTGCTCAATCCTGAGGAAGTCGACAGCCTGGTGGATCTGGAGAAGGAAACCGGACACAAAGCATACAACATCCTGCAACTGCGACTACATGAATCGATCATAGCCTTGAAGAAAAAGATTGACGAAAGCCCTGAAGACAAAATCCATGACGTGGATCTGACCTACATCACATCACGTGGGAAATGGTATCATGCCTCATGGAAAGGCGACATCAGCAAAAGCGGCGGTATAGCCACCAATATCGGAGTACATTTCTACGATATGCTACAGTGGATCTTCGGCCCGGTAAAGCGGAACGTGGTTCATGTGATGAGCTTCGACCACGTTGCCGGCTATATGGAACTTGAGAAAGCGCGCGTTCGTTATTTTCTCAGCATCAACTCCGACTATCTGCCCGAAAATGCCGTGCAGGGAGAAAAGCGAACTTACCGGACCATCCGTATCGACGGCAACGAATTTGAATTCAGCGCGGGCTTCACCGAACTTCACACCCTAAGCTACCGTAAAATTCTGGCTGGAGAGGGCTTCCGCATCAGCGAGGCGCGCAACTGCATCCAGATTGTAAGCGACATACGCCATGCCACGCCCATAGGCCTGATAGGCGACTACCATCCGCTTGCGAAATTGCGGACTGACGCCACCACCCTCCCCACTCCTTGATAGTGCGGCAGCAATGACTATGGCAGCGCAATGGCACGCCCTCTCTGACATGAAGCCACCCATCAAGCCAAGACTTAAATCGAAAACATGTTGAACAATTAGCTGCACACAATCAGCCCGGATTTCGCCTCAACAGTGGGAATATTTTCCCCAATCTACAACATGTTTCGCAGCATAAAAAGAGGAAGCCAGTCAATTAATTAGCTGGCCTCCTGCGATTTAGCTTAGAGCCGCGAGTGGGTTCTTAACCATATTTTTATAGGAATATATCGGAATGCAATGGAAGTTAAAATAGCTGTGTATTAAATGAATACAATTTTGAGCCATTTTCTTCAATTCTTAAAAATTCCCTCTTTTTGTTGTTTTTGGCTACCCTTTGGCTACCCAAATCAGAAATTTTTACTACCTTTGTAGCCATAAGAATCAAAGGACAACAAACATGGCAATAAAGAAGAATTATAGAGCCGATAATACATATCTAATCAGCACGGATACAACGGATAACCCCAAACTTGGGGCTAAGGTTTTGAATGACGGTCGTGAAAGCCTGTTCTTGGACTTCTATTTTGGCTATTCCAAGGTGTTCAATGAGAAAACTGGTAAAGAAACTATAAAAAAGAACCGGCGCCGTGAATACCTGAGCCTCTATCTTTGGCAGGCTCCGAGAACACAACTTGAACGCCAGCAAAACAAAGAGCTTCTTGAAATAGCCAAGAAAATCCGTTTTGAGCGCGAACAAGAACTGAAAGAGGATAAACTTGGCTACCGATTGAAGAAGGAGGAAGTCGAGATAAACTACCTCGACTTCATGGCCGAATATCATGCCTCATATACAAAGAAGGACGCAAACCAGATCCGTCGTGCCCGCACCGTGTTCATCGACTTTCTAATTGACCCAAAGGGAAAACTGCTACCCGAGAAGATTACTGGCTCGATGACGGAAGAAGAGAAGGAGGCCGTTCGCAAAAGCAATGCAAAGAAAGAGGCGCAACGGGAGAAGAAAGCACAAGGGCTCGTTGTGCGTCCGCAGCAGCTCACCAAAGATTTGATGAAAGCGTTTACAGAGTATCTCATCAACCGTTTCACCGGCGAGGGTGCCCACACGGTTTATGGGCGCTTCAAGAAAATGATACTTGCCGCGCTCGACAAGGACATAATTGCAAAGAATCCGTGCCGGGGTGTCTCTATCAAGAAAGACTACGGCCAGCTTAAAAAGGAAATCCTCAGTCAGGAAGAAATCGTTCTGCTCGCCAATACACATTACGAAAAGGAGAATCCAGACATTCACCGGGCGTTCATCTTCTGCCTATACTGCGGACTCCGTTGGTGCGATGTAAAAGACCTCACCTATGCTAATGTCGATTATTCAAACAAACTGCTGAAGTTCGAGCAAAGCAAAACCAAGGCTCATAGTGCCGCCAGCGGAGTTGTCATACCGTTAAACGACGGACTCCTGCACCTTATCGGTCAACCAAAAGACGGCAACCGCAATCAAATCATCTTCCCATTGCCGTCGCATACCATGTGTCTGAAAGCTTTGCGCCACTGGGTCGCCCGTGCCGGTATCCAGAAACACATCACCTGGCATTGCGCCCGCCACAGTTGCGGCACCAACCTGCTCAGCAACGGCGCCAATATCAAAACCGTAGCCAGCATCCTCGGACACAGCGGCCTCGCCCATACCGAGAAATACACCCGCGCCGTCGACTCCCTCAAACAAGCCGCCATCGACTCCATGCCACCGTTAAATATATAACACCTTAAACACCAACTGATATGTCAATCAAAGTTTACGTCCTCACAGACCCCATTCTTATCGATTTCGCTCAGGATGGCGACATCGAAGGTTTCAAAGAATACCTTGACTCCAATGGCACCATTTACTTCAACGACCCGGAAACCTTCGACACCGAGGCTGAAGCCCTAGCATATTGTGCAGGCATCGGCTATGGCAAATATGAACGTGCTCCGGTCGAGCGTTACCCACTTCGCTCTTCTGAGCCAGCGGATCTGCCCTTCATCGAAGCCATCGAAAGCTATTAACTATTTTTTTTATCCAAACATACGCTTATGTTCGCTTTCGGGCGTCCTCTATAGGCAATGGACTCATTGAAAGAGACATAAGCATTGTCCTGATGATAAAATCAGTTTACATAATAAGAGTCTCAGAAAAAAGTTGTAAATTTGTAAAAATTTTATATTGCAGAAAATGCCGCAGTTAACATTCATAGACCTATTTGCAGGAGCTGGCGGCTTGTCCGAAGGATTTGTTCGGGCAGGCTTTAAGCCTATAGCTCATGTTGAGATGGATCATTATGCTTGTGACACATTGCGAACCCGCGCAGCCTTCCATTACCTTAAAGAAAATGGTGATATAGATTCTTATGCCTCATATCTGAGGAATAAAAAAGAGAAGGAAGATGGCAGTAAACTCTGGAATAAAGTTCCAAAAGAGGTAATTGATTCAGTTATCGATGCAGCTATTGGAGCAGATACTAATGAGGTCATTTTCAAGACTATTGACAATATGCTTGATGGCAGAAAGGTTGATGTTGTCATTGGCGGCCCCCCTTGTCAAGCATATTCTGTTGCAGGAAGAGCCCGATTAGGAAAGAAAGTGGAGAAAGACCCTCGCAACGAGTTATATAAATATTACGTTGAGTTCATAAGGCACTATGAACCATCAATGTTCGTTTTTGAAAATGTTTTAGGACTAAGAACTGCAAAAGGCGGAGAACCATTTAAAGACTTGAAGATTCTCCTGGATGACGCCGGATATACCTTAGAATGTAGGGAACAAATAGCATCTGAACACGGTGTATTACAAAAACGACATAGGCTCATTATCGTGGGCTGGAAAAAAGGATTGGATTTACATTATCCTGAACTTCCTATTGAGGAAACAAAATACAGCGTTCTGAATGATTTGTTTTCTGACCTTCCAAGTCGCAACGCCGGTGAAGGCAGTTTAACTGAGTGTGTAGAATATCTACGCCCAGTAAATGAGATGCATTACTTACAGGAGTCTGGTATCCGTGGAGATCTTCCGTTTACGACACAGCATATTGTCCGTCCGGTTAATGCAAACGATAGACAAATCTATCTTCTTGCAGTCACAAAGTATATATCAGAGGGTAAGCAGCTTAATTATACTGAACTGCCTGCCACTCTTCAGACCCACAAAAATAAGGACAGGTTCCTAAATCGCTTTTCGGTTGTCAATCCAAATGGTGTTTGCCACACTGTTGTAGCGCATATAGCAATGGATGGACACTATTATATCTACCCAACAATTAAACCTTCGTTAGATACAGTGCGATCTATTTCCGTCCGAGAAGCAGCTAGATTACAATCATTCCCAGATGATTTCTTTTTTGAAGGATCACGATCTGCTGCATTCCGTCAAATTGGAAATGCAGTGCCCGTTGTTCTGGCATACAGAGTTGCTTTGGATTTACTTCAACAGCTAAATGGGTTACGACATGGCGAACAATGACAATCCTTCCCAAATCCAAACGGCAGATGCTTCACCTGTTGCTTCCTCTCTAATCGAAACATTCCGTTCTATAGGATATAGTTTCGAGACTGCTCTTGCAGATATAATTGACAATGCCATCACAGCTAATGCCACTGAAATTAGAATACATCCCGTATGGGCCGGAGGTAAATCATATGTAACCATAGTAGATAATGGTTATGGCATGTCAAATCAAGAATTGATTGCAGCACTTGTTCCTGGTTCAAAAAATCCATTACAAGAACGTACAGAGAAAGATCTAGGGCGATTCGGTCTTGGACTCAAAACTGCTTCTTTTTCTCAGTGTAGGTGTCTGTCCGTCGTTTCTAAGAAAAAAGGATTAGACACTGTATATTGGACATGGAGCCTTGATCATGTGGCAAAAACCAATCGGTGGGAAATTATTCGCTGGGTGCCGGAAGAATTTGTCAATATACTTGATAATTATGTATCTGGCACAGCTGTTATCTGGACTCAAATGGATAGACTTGTTTTTCCTGATGTTTCCGAGCGAAATGAAAAGATTAAACGAAAATTTATGGATACCATGGGAAAAGCCGAATTCCATTTGGGAATGGTTTTCCACAAGTATCTCCAAGAGGGAATTTTTAAACTATGGTGGGGTTTGGATCATCAAATCCTTCCTTGGGATCCTTTCTGTACATATGAAAATAACAGACGGCCGCAAAGCGAAGAATGCCTTAAATCGGGGATTAATACTATAGGCACAGCGAAAGGTTACATTCTTCCAAGTGAGCAAACCTTCTCATCACCTCAGAACCACCTCATTGCTGGTGGTAAAACTGGGTGGAGTAATATGCAAGGGTTTTATGTATATCGAGGAAAACGCCTTCTCGTTGCGGCTACGTGGTTAGGCTTAAGACGAAAAGAGTTACATTCTCAATTAGCCAGAATCGAGATTATTATTCCCAACAATCTAGATGAATTGTGGCAAATAGATATAAAGAAATCTAATGCAACGCCACCAAGTGAAATTAGAGACCAATTGTCTGATTATGCTCGCGAAATGTGCGCATTGTCTGAACTTGAATTCAGACAGCGTAGAAGCGGTAAAAAATTTGGGCAAATGGCTAGCTTTGAACCATTATGGATTGAAAATATCAAATCAGACAAAACTTGGTCTTTTACAATCAATCGAGAAAGCGCAATATTAGCGGCCATAAAGGAGAAGGCTAAGGACAACCCTATATCTGCCATAAACATGCTTTTACGTTTGATTGAAACAACTCTGCCAACACGTTCAATATATATAAGAGAATCTGATAGTTCATCAAAAAAGACTGTAAGTGTTACTGAAGATAATGACACTTTACGTAGCATAATAAAAACGATTTACAACAATCTACTGAGTATTGGACTAAGTAAAACGGGAGCTAGGGCTCGTCTTCGTAATATGGAACCTATAAATCAATACGAACAACTCATAGAAGAAATATGCAAGTAACAATAGATCAGGCAATAAATATATGTCGACAACTAATAGGCATAAAGCCCACCGCAACCCAGGCCGAAATAGACGATGCTATTAAACAATTGGCGTTGATGGATTCTAATATAGATCGGCAAAGGCTGCGAGATGAGCTAATACGCCACTATAATATTCAAATCGAGAATTTTATGATTCTCGAAGGTAATGATGCGCGTCAACCTTGGCTCAATAGATTCCGTGAGGCACAGCCAAGCTTTCCCTTTTGGGCTCGATATAAAAGATATTTAATTGATCAAAAGGGATTGTCTATGAGGGTAGCAGGACAATTGGATACAATGACAGACCGCATATTGGATAATTTATTCAACCCACTTGAGGCAAGAGAAAATAATTACCATATTTTCAAAAAAGGAATGGTTGTTGGACAAGTCCAGAGTGGTAAAACCTCCAATTATACTGGTTTAATTTGCAAAGCAGCTGATGCAGGGTTTAATCTTATCATTGTATTAGCCGGTATCCATAATAGCTTACGAAGTCAGACTCAAAGCCGTATAGATGAAGGTTTCTTGGGATTCAGCACATTAGAATTGGATAATGCGCAAAATGCGAAAATTGGAGTTGGCTTTGATGTTGAGAATGATGAACACTCAACTAATTTAACTGCTCATGCTCTGACAACAGCAAAAGAATCTGGCGATTTCAACCAACGTCAAGCTAATGGATTGGGCATAGGATTTGGCACTTTTGATCCTATCATTCTTGTTATTAAAAAGAATGGTAGTCCTTTAAGAAATCTTATCGATTATTTAAGAAGCCGGCTAGATGAAGCACAATCCAAATCAGTACTTATTATTGATGATGAAGCTGATAATGCTGGAGTCAATGTCCATAATGTAGATGAGGATCCTTCGACGATAAACGGTTATATACGTCAGTTGCTTGATCTTTTCTATCGAAAAGCTTATGTAGGATATACAGCTACGCCTTATGCTAATATTTTTATCGATCCAACGCAGGAAGATGACCTTTACCCTAAAGATTTTATTATCTCACTTCCTGCGCCAAGCAACTATATTGGTCCCGATAAAGTTTTTGCCACATCTGCATCGGGCGAAGATGAAGATATACATACCTTGCCCATTGTAAATCCTATAAGTGACTATGTAGATTTTATACCTACAGGTCACCGAAGGGGTGACGATCTGCCTGATTATGATATGCTCCCAAAATCGCTGAAACATGCTGTTGCATCATTCTTATTGGTTTGTGCGATACGTTATTTTAGGGGGCAGAAATCAGTGCATAACTCGATGCTTATACATGTGTCAAGATTCACGAATTGGCAAAACCGTATAGTTGAGATAATAACTCAGCTTTTTGAATATTATAGAGATTCCATAAATATAAGCGATCCGGAGATAATGGAATACTTCCGTCAGATATATGAAGGACGCGCTCTCTTTGAGTCGTTTATATCTGTTACTGATACGATTACTCAAAACGAAGTTCTCAAAGCTCTGGATGTAGAATTCCGGATGCCATCATGGGAAGAGCTGCGCCATATCCTATCCATAACAACACCCAGAATTGTTATTAAAGAAATTAATGGAAGTGCTGGCGAAACACTAGAATATCATAGGCATAAAGAGTCAGGACTATCCGTGATTGCTATTGGTGGAGATAGACTTTCACGAGGTCTGACATTGGAAGGATTGTCTGTAAGTTATTTTCTCAGAGCCTCAAAGATGTACGACACGCTCATGCAGATGGGCCGTTGGTTTGGTTATAGACCAGGTTATGTAGATTTATGCCGAATATATCTTAGCCCAGAGCTTATCGAATGGTTTCGTCATATAACCATCGCCGATGAAGAGTTGCGCTCTGAATTCAAGTATATGGCTGAAGCCGGGTTGACGCCGGATAATTTCAAACTCAAAGTAAGGAACCATCCAGGCAATCTTCAAGTGACATCAGCAGGTAAGATGCGAAATGGAATACGAATGGTTGTTAGTTGGGCCGGACGTCTGGCCGAGACTTATCAGCTGTCCATGAACCCACAGATTAGGCTTGGCAATTTCGATGCCACCTGTGCTCTTGTAAACCGACTCTTCGCTAATAATAGACTGGTAGAAGGAGTCCGCAATAATACATCATATCTTTGGCGTGACGTTGCTCCAGCAACCATCATAGATTTTCTAAGATCCTATAAGGCTCCAGAAAGTCTTAGAAAAGTAGATTTAGACTTGATTGTTAATTATATCGAGTCATGCCAAGTTAGGGATGAACTTTCAAAATGGAGTGTGGTTGTGATGAATAAAGTATCGAATGCTGCAGTTAGATACAACTTGGGGCATGGTATTAATGGCGGGTGCTTCGACCGTACCCCAGTCGAAACCCTTGATCCAGATAGTTATTATATTCGAAAAAATCACATTGTAGGTAATCCCACAGACGAATTTCTTGATTTGGATGACGATATGTTGTCAGCAGCATTGGATCGAACTAGAGAATTAAGGCGAAATGTCGGAGAAGAGTGGAATAGGGCCTATCCATCACCACAGGTCGTTCGTTCGGAATTTCGTAATCCAAAAAACGGATTGCTAATAATATATCCGCTTAATCCTATTAAAGCTAATACACCTCAGAATGGTACAACTTTGACTGAAAATGACGTACCATTTATTGGCTTTGCAATCGCATTTCCCCACTCTAGGAGCAATGGTGGTGTGGAATATGTTGTAACGAGCATCGAGGAATTCAAGCAGACGGAAGATATTTATGAACAGGATGCCGATGGAAACAACTGAAAATAATCTTTCAAAAACTATTCTAGAGACGTGGACGCATTTGGCTGCGACAGTGGCTCCTAATCTAACTGCGAAGAAAGCTTTGGAAAGAATCCAAGGCCTTCAGTGGTGGGGTGTATACTCAAAACGGAACAATAAGTATGGTATAGCATTTGATGTTTCCAATGACATTCTGCAACAAAAATTCCAGACTTATCGGTTTCTACAGATAGAAGTTTATCCAGAGCGAGATCATTCATTATTAACCATTTTCTTGAATGATGATGATTTTAAATCTGAATTTGCAGTTCTGTCAAGCCATCTTATTTGCGCAGTCTCCGAAAGCCGGACTGACATTTCCAGAATTCATAAAGTTGTAAACGAATTAAAACGTTGGGAAAACCTTTTCTCTAGGTTGAATGATGACGGTATGCCTATACCTCGTCAACGTGGATTGCTCGGAGAATTATATTTGTTAAATGAGCTACTTCAGGGTCTTTCTATGTCCAAAGAAAAGGTTATAGGATTTTGGGATGGTCCTGATGCTGCTGCGCGAGACTTTCAAGGCAATAATTGGGCGATCGAGGTAAAGTCCTCAGCTAAAAGTCGCCCCAGATGTGTACATATTAATGGTGAACGTCAATTGGATAATTCATTATTTGATTATCTGTTCTTGTTTTATTTCCTTGTCGATGCATCAGGCAACAATGGGATCACTTTACCTGAATTGGTAAAACGAATAAGAGAAATTTTAGCTGGCAACATACAAGCTGAGCAAGACTTTAACACGAAGCTACTTATGTATGGATATAGAAATGAAGATTCAGATAAATATTCGACACATTATGTAATTCGGGAAAAAGTGTTCTATCGAGTTGATGATGATTTCCCAAAATTGATTGAATCATCGTTAGTTAATGGTATTTCAAAGATTGAATATAATCTTGATTTAGATGTTTGCGATTCATGGTTAACTCCTTTGAATAAAGTTTTGACCGTAATTGAAAATTCATAAATGGCTAAAGAAAGAGAATTCAGAGAAATGATGGCTGAGGTACGTGCTATTCAAGAAAGCGACGACCTTACCGGTTCTCAGGAACAAGCTTTTACACGTTATGTCATGGACGCTCTTGAGGAACTGAGCGAAAGTACTCAGTGCGACTTAGCTTATCATGAAAAAAGTTTGGGAACTCCAGATCAGCAAAAGCTCAATGGTTATGCAATTAACGATTTAGGAGAAGGAACCATTCTCGATCTGTATGTTACTTACTTTGATGGGTCTGCTAATAGCCCTTTTAATGCCGGTAAGGAAAATATAACTAAGGCGGAAAAGAGGGCAGCGAACGTGGCTCGCAAACTTATTTATGGAGATTTTACGAACGAGAATCCTGTCTCATCACCACTGTATGAATTAGCACGAGCAATGGAGGACGGTCAGCAATTTAAGGAATCTCTCAGTAAAATTCGCATTTTCATTGTGACAAATGGAATTTATGAGGGGCAATCCCCTAAAACAATTAATATTGCAGGTTATGCCATTTCTTATGACGTCATTGACTTTGTACGTTTAGTTGAATTTAAAAAGAATGAATTAAAACCCATTGAGATTGATGCTGCAGAAATACTCAATGGGACTGGATTGTCCATATCATGCATGAGAGCAAACAATCCAAATCCAGATTATGATGTATATGTAGCCGTTATACCTGCTCAATTTTTGGTGTCAATATACGAACAATATGATACCCGCTTGATGCAACAGAACGTTCGTACGTTTCTTATGTTTTCCAGAAAAAATGGAGCGAATCAGGGTATGCGAACAACAATAAAGGATGAACCAGCTCGTTTCCTAGCATATAATAATGGTATTTCTGCTACAGCAGATTCCATAGAACTTGATGAAAGTGGGCATAACCTTTTGAAAATAGGAAATCTTCAAATAGTTAATGGAGGTCAAACCACAGGTGTGATTTATTATTGTGCAAAGAGGCTTAAAATGGATGTTTCGGACGTTTTTGTACAAGCAAAAATTTCGGTCATACATAATAAGCAAAAATTTGCTGAAATTGTTGAAAATATCTCCAGATACGCCAATACTCAGACTAAAGTTAATACTGCCGACTTCTCATCCAATAATGAATCACTTAAAGTATTCGAACGTTTTACCAATTATACATTGGTACCATTAGGCGCGCCAAATCAAAATACTTATTGGTTTTTTGAAAGAACTCGCAATCAGTATGCTAATACATTAGCAGTTGAGGGCTTTACACCTTCATTAAAAAAGAAATTTCAAGCGCGCAAGCCCAAGTGCCAAGCATTTAATAAAGAACGTCTCGCATTATGTGTGAATTCGTATGCCGAAGTAAATAAAGGGGAGGCGCAGATTTCTCCAAGATGGTCAGTTAAAGGTAAGCAAGAAACATTTAGCAGATTTGTTAAACACATACTGCCAGCTCCTTCTAAAATTGACAATATCTTTTTTGAAGATTGTATCGCAAAAATTATAATCTTTACAACGATGGAAAAGTTATATGGTAAAAAGCCTAATGCCATAGGAGACCTCCGAAATGTCGTTGTTCCTTATTCTCTCTCTCTTTTTTCACTACTTACTGATAGCCAGCTCGATTTATATAAAATCTGGATGAATCAATCGCTTTCAGAACCACTTCAGAAAGCGTTATATGATTTAATGGTACAAGTAAACGCATTTATTTTGGCGGAGTCTCCTAAAACCAATGTCATGGAATGGACACGAGCTTCAGATGAATGTTGGAAACTAGTTAAAAAGAATAAAGATAATTGGATTTTGGATTGTGAATCCATTCAGGATGACATGGTAATTCCTGGCAGCAAGAGAAAGAGAAACAAACAACATTTTAACGAAGGAGAAGAAATTCTAGTTTCCGATGAAGAAAAGATTATGGCAATCCCTTGGGAAAAATGGGATGAAATAATCGCATGGGGCGCTGAATCTGGATTGTTGTCAGAGTCACAACGGACAGATTTGCTTTATAAAATCAGAGATAATATAAAGCATAATCACCCTCTGCAACAAATATATATTGGAATACGCGCTTTAGAGCTTGTAATGGAACATAAACCTGAGATATTGGATTCTATTGAAAATCCGACAGATGCTGATGAAATCGAATGACCCTAATAATGAATAAAGCATGTCCAATATTATTTCTCGTAGTAAATGTTTAAACCAGCCCTCATTTTTTGCCAATTCTCCCATTATGGCTTGTGCTAAATGAAATGGAGAATGGACGAGTAACAACCAGCACTCCTTAAGCTGCATGTTCTCGATCATTAACCAAAATATTAATGGCTATTGGTTAAGAAGCTAATGCCTAATTATTTAACGAGGTATGACTGACAGAATTACAAAGGAACAGAGGAGCCGTAATATGTCGGCTATTCACTCTGGCGATACGAAGCCGGAGATGTTGGTGCGCAAGTATCTGCATTCCCAAGGTTTTCGTTATGGTTTACATAACCACAAACTTCCTGGCTCGCCTGATATTGTGCTCCGTAAATACAAGACAGTCATCTTTATCAATGGTTGCTTCTGGCATGGTCATGAGGGCTGCAAGTATTATCGACTGCCCAAGTCTAATATTGAGTTCTGGCAGACTAAGATAGAACGAAACCGCCAGCGTGACATTGAAACTGTTAAAGCGCTCAAAACCAAAGGCTGGAGAGTCATCACTATTTGGGAGTGTGAGTTACGGACTTTTATTCAACGTAGCGAAACTTTAATCCAATTAGTCAAAGATATTAAAGGTGACTTAAAAAGCGTAGGCTATACCCAAGAAGGACAGATTCATATAGCCGCTGAACCGGAAGCAGAATATGGAAGAGATTCTGGTAATATCTGAAAACAACTCTATCGAATAGAAGATTATGACAACTGACAACTCGACATATAGGCAGCTTTTCCACTCTCTGATTCAGCATAAGGAATCGGAAGTGGTGGAGTTCAAGAAGGCGGAGAATAACTTCGACTTCGATGACCTCGGTAAGTACTTTTCGGCATTGAGCAACGAGGCGAATTTGCGTGGCCTTCCTTTTGCATGGCTGGTATTCGGCTATGATGAAAAGAAGCATGAAATTGTCGGCACATCTTATAAGGATGGCGAAGGAGCCCTGAACAAACTGAAGCATGACCTTACCAATAACATGAGTGATGGTCAGACATTCCGCGAGATTATTCCTGTCGAAGTTGACGGTAAGCGCGTGTTGATGTTCAAGATTCCGGCCTCACCACGAAATATCGTGATGAAGTGGAAAGGTATTGCTTACGGTCGTGACGGTGAGAGCCTGAAGCCGCTCAATCAGTCAAAGCAAGATGAAATCCGACGTCAAGCTCCGGCTCCGGATTGGTCGGCTGAAATTGTGCCGGATGCCACAATTGCCGACCTTGATGAGCTTGCGTTGGCTACTGCGCGGATTATGTATAAAAAAGTGCATGGTTCCACGATCCCGGCTAATGAAATTGATGAATGGTCAACTGAAGAATTCCTTTCGCATAGCGAGATGATGCGCAATGGCAAAATAACAAGAGCTGCTATATTGTTGTTGGGAAATCCTGTCGCTCTCCAGAAGATACATCCTGCCAATGCTCAGATCACATGGGTATGGAAGGATAAAGATGGAGAGATAGTGGATTATGAACATTATACCATTCCTTATATTCTTGCTGTTGACAAAATTTTTGCTAAAATCAGGAATAAGACGATGCGTGAACTACCGGGCGGCACATTGTTCCCGGACACGATGAAGCAGTATGAAGATTATTCCATTCGTGAAGCACTCCATAACTGCATTGCGCATCAGGACTATTCGCTTGGAGGACGGATAACATTAGTTGAAAATGAGGGTTTTCTTTATTATAGTAACCGTGGCTC
This sequence comes from uncultured Porphyromonadaceae bacterium, assembly GCA_900540205.1. Classification (GTDB taxonomy): domain Bacteria; phylum Bacteroidota; class Bacteroidia; order Bacteroidales; family Muribaculaceae; genus UBA7173. The sequence continues at coordinate 25,811 of UQER01000011.1, forward strand.
ATTTATACCTGGATCAGTAGAGAAAGTCCTCCGGGACAAAGGCCCTCAGAAGGATTACAGGAACACTTGTCTGTCTCACGGCATGGTTCATTTCAATATGATTGACACGGTAGGCCGTGGCATTCCTAAATTGTTCAAAGAGCAACGCAGACGCTTCTTCCCGATGCCTGAGTATGAAATTGATGATAGTGCTAAGACCGTTAGCGTCACAATCTATGGCATCGCTTCCGACGATGCTTATACCGATCTGCTTAAGAGCGATTCAACGCTTAGCCTTATGGAGTGTCTATGGCTTGATGCGGTCAGAACACATCGTCCTATCACTAAAGAGGCTGCCCGCCATTTGAAAGATAAAAAACTCATCGAAGGCAAAGCTCCACGATATAATATTGCGCTGTCTGTGGCTAAGAAGGTTCAGCAAATCGGACAATACACCAGGGAAACAGGGCTCTACAAGAAAGCCCAGGTAAAACTGATTCTGCAGCTTGCTTTTAATGCTGGTTCTACAGGTTTCAAACGAGCTGTCGCTTTTGAAATCATCGAACAGAGTTTGCCGGCAAGCATGACAAAGACTCAGAAACTTAACCACGTCTCACATATGCTTAGAGATATGCAGACTGACGGTCTTCTGAAAAAGAATGATAGCGGGAAATCATGGCTCATAACTCCTAAAGGGATACAAGAATTGGAAGTATAACGATAGAATTGCGCGTTTTTATCCCTTTTCTGCGCGTTTTCTGCGCGTTTTCTACGCGTTTTCTACGCGTTATTTACGCGTTCTTATCGTTTAACGAGTTATTATCGTCTGTCGAATGGATTTACGACTAGTTGGCTCGATTTTACGACTAGTTCACGACTAATTAGCTATTTTACGACTAGTTGGCTTCCTAAATCGGATAGTTGAGTCTAATTCGGATAGTTGACGGATAGTTTGAGGCTATCCGGGATAGTTGTAAAAAACGAGTAGTTGAAGGTAAAAACAAGTAGTTTACCCGGAAAAACGAGTAGTTGGCGAGTATTTCGGCAATTATCCGTGTAGTTTACGCCAAAAAGCGAGTAGTTGGCGAGTAGTTCAACAATTATCCGAGTAGTTTACACCAAAAAGCGAGTAGTTATTGGGAACAGGCGTGTTCTTTTCTTCATCACCCTGACACCATAATTGTTGTGCGGAGGTATAAGAGGAGAATGAACAACAGGGCATAGAGTAGTATTGTTAGAAGCGTCCAGCCGCGAGGAAGAGTGAAACTGCCGGTGAGGTAATTGCGGATGCGGCTTGTGAGGCGATGGCGAAGTGAGGCGATTTTTGGGAGTAAGCCAGACGGGAGATTAGAGAAGAGAGGTTGATATTTAGGAGACTCTGAATCGGTGGATGGCTCGTTGAGGATTTTCTGAAGGGCGATTTTGATGTCACGATAGTGGCGGTCAGTGAGTTTGGCTACGCCGAGCATCTTTTGGAAGAAGGCATCGTAGTCACGGGCGATAGCGGCACGCCATTCATGAACGTTGGAAAAGTAGCGTTCTCCTTTGGCTTCGCATTCCTGTCGGAGTCGGTCTTCGGATTTGCGGTCTTCTTCCTGATGGCGTTCCTGCCGTTGCTGCAGGCAGTCATGGCACGCTTTCAGAAACATTTCATAGATTTTGTTGGTGTCGATTTCGACCCGGAGGTTGCCATCGGTAGCGGCAGTCGTTTTGCCTTCCAGAATCAGAAGACGGTTCTTGATTTCGTTTAGCTCGTTGACTTGCTGATTGTGCAGTCGGTCAATATAGTTTTTATCGTTTGTATTCATCTTTTGCGTTTGAATGGTTTGTGTATGTATTGGTTGTCCTGTGCTTCCTGACGGCGACGGCGTTCATCGTTCCAGTCGAGGTCGTTGGTGGTGCCTCCGCCGCCGGAAGATTGCACGACTGCCGGTCCAGTTAGGAGCTCGAGTATTATAGACAATGGAATCAGACTAACTTCCGATGGTTCAGTGGGGGTGCTATTGGGTAGCACTCCCTCAAAAGGACTTTCCGTTTTGGAAAACCCTTTGCCTGAATCTTGGCAGGGTGCGGTCAATTTGCCCGTACCCTCCTCAGAGTTCAACATATGGTCTTGAGAGGGGGTGAACAAAACGTTCTCCCCCACATTCGAGGTCTCTCCGAACCTTCCCTCACAGAAGCCTTTGTTGGGGGTGGACAAAACGGCCACTCCCTCAACTGGCAATGCTCCGAACTTCGCGACGAGTTTGCCATAGGTGAGTTTCTGTTTGGACAGTTTAGAACCGGCATACCTGTAACCGTCTTTGGCGAATGAAATGCCTCGGATTTCTCCCGTGGAGCGGTTGATGCTGAAAGATGCTTCTATCCTATGAGCCTCCAAAGCATGTTGAAATTCAGCCCACGATGTCGAGCTGTTTGCCGCGGCGATGGCAACCGACTTTATATCGAATCGTAACTGCTGAATCGGTCGAAGTCTGTCACGGTTAACTTTCTCGCCCGTCATGTTGCCGAATGTCAGACCGTGACGAAGCTTGATTTTCTTGCATACATTAGCACTGCGCAACTGCTCATTGTATGCGGAGATCACACAGCCGTCGAGGGCGATGCGACTATAAACCAGATGGCAGTGCGGATGCGCTTTATCGAAATGCCGAGCCACGATATACTGGGCGTTGGTGATGCCCATATCCCGCAGCCATTCGTCGACGAGTTGCGCCATATAGCGATCGCCCTGCTCGTTATCGGGAAACAGATGGGCGTCCTCCGGGGAGAAAGAAATAGACACATGCTTTACCGGTTGCCCGATATGATGTACCCGTCCTCGGCTGTCCGGGCGACGCAGATGTGTATTGAAACTGTCAGCGATAGTTTCGTTGGAAACGACACAGACACCCTGATATGACAATAGCCGTCCTCTCTTTTCATCGCTCTTGATGTCGTTGGCATAGCTAACCAGACCCGAGAAGTCAACTCGGTTTTTGAATTTTGCTATCATCACATTCGGAATTTGGAGAGTAAGCCGAGCGTTGTTGTGAGCAGGCTATCAACTTTGCTTGCCATCGTATCGAAGCCCATGCCATTTGCGCATCGGGCAAGCTGGTTGAGATTATTGGCGATACCCTGAAGGCTGCGGACCATCGAGTATTCCTCTTCAGTCAGAGCCTTACGGATTGTTGCGCCCATGACGGCACGGGTGATGAACTTATTGAGTGAAAGACCGGCTTCGCGGGCCATATCTTTTACGACGGCGTAGTTTCCGTCATCAAGATGTAGCTTGATTTCATTGCGGAGTCGCTGCCACTCCGGTTTGGGCTTGCGCCCGCGTTTGGATATTCGTTTTGTCAGTGTCATTGTAGGTTTGATTTGAAATAGAAATGGAGGGAAGAAGGATGGAGGAGCCAAGAGATTGAGTGCGGAATCAGAATGATTTCAAGACTATGGTGTATTTGGCAACCATGAAGTTGTCGAAGTCAATTTTTATGGGACATAAAAAACAACCTTGCAATCCTCCTCCATCTTCACTTCCGTTGCGATTGCGGAGCTTCGTTGCTGTCGGCTTTAATGCCGGCTACGGCGTTCTATAAGTGGAATTAGCGAAGATGACTTTTCCCATCATGTCGTTAAGGCGATCGGCTATGCGGTCGCCGTATCTGGGTCGAATCTCCGACGGGGTAAGGTTGGTCGTGAGGATGGTGAAGAGGTGACGGTCATAGCGCGTTGTCAGCAGCTCGGTGATTGGATAGAGCACGTTACCGTAGTCCATCACCTCAAGCGGCTCGGTGCCGAAATCGTCAATGGCAAGCATCCGTTTATAACAGAGACTACGCCACTCGTCATAGTCCTCTTTGCAGACCCTCGCAAGGTCGCGGGCATTGACAATCCTGATGGAGTATCGCTCGGAGTAATAATCATCAACTTTCATTTCAAATTTGTTGAGAATTTGCTGGAAGGCTTTCACAAATGTGGTCTTGCCGTTGCCGCATCCGCCGCACAGCATCAGTCCGAATTTTGAGTGGTCGCCCGTGAGCCATTCCGCAATCTGTTCGGTCTGCGTCAATAAGGCTTCACTCATTATAAAAGTCTTGTCGCGGAGCTCAACTTCCGCCTTTACTCCGGCGAGAAGCACACGCATGGCGTCCTCCTTTGAGAACGGAAGCCTAAAACGCTCCCTCGTAGTCGCTGGCCGACTGAGCTGAGATTCCAGCAGGTCGGCGAGCATCGTTGGCTGGTTGATTTGTTGCATGGGTTGTCGGTTTGAGAGAGGTTTTGTTTGTATTGATTGGTTGTTTTTTAATCCAGTTCACGAAATATCTACGGCAATCACCTTCTTCCCTGCCTTTCGTTCCCTGGCAACGGAGGTAGCGGAAGAAGTTGCCGAGATACGATTTCAGTTCCGGCAATTCGATTTGACAGGATGGAGAAAGAAGGGAGATGATTTCATTGAGCCACGGTTCGTCGTTAACCAGCAAAGCCTCAAGTTCCTCCAAACTCAAAATCTTCGCATCGCCCATATTATTAGAAGAATAATTTTTATCTTTGTTATTTCTATCTTCTATATTAAAGGGTGTCAAGTTTTCCGTCAATCCAACTGTCGAGCCATCCTGCCAGGTTCCCGTCAATTCATCCGGCAAACACTCCGTCAATCCATCCGTCAGGACAAGTGAATACATCGGATGAGAACCTTTGCCCGTGCCTTTGGAATAGGTGATGAGATTCCGGATCCGAAGTGATTCGCGGGCGTTGACAACAGTCTGCCGTGTCACCTGAATTGCGCTACTGATTACCGAAGTCGGACACTTGAACGGCATCTGCCACCGTCGGCTGTTTGCGCGGTCGATTAGGAAGAAGTACAGCGCAATCTCCGCAGTGGAGAATGGCTCGTACTCGTTCTCCCGCCAGAATGAGCTGATGAGACTGTAGATATTCGCGCCTTTAGCCATGATTGCCGGTTTTGCGGAGATACTCGTTTGCCCGAGCCTTGATTTCGTCCTGAGAGGAGATACGGACGCTGGTTAGGTATGCGTCAAGATCTTCAGGGTCGAAGTAGCAGAGTTTGCCGTTAGGCTTATACATGGGGATGATGCGGTTCATCATCATTTTACGAAGGAAGGATAGCGAGATGCCGAGATACTGCGCCGCTTCCTTAGAGGTGAGAAGTTTTCTTTGCATATTTTATTGACTGGTTTTCGTAGATACTTTTGGAAATACCCGGGTACTCTTGGCATGCATTGAGTGCCTTTCGTTTCCGATGCAAAGTTACCGCCTCTCCAAAGTGACACCATGTGGGCGCATTGTGTTGAAATATAAAAATTGCAAACGCGCTATATGCTGGATTGCAGCGATATAGCGCGTTATAAGTCTTGAAAATCTAATTCTGTTGTGTTGAAACTGTGATTAGCGTGGGGCGCGCCTCATTTCTTCCCAGATTTTGATAGCGTTGTCTATGCTTTCACGAAATTCTATGTTGGCCGGGACATCGCTTCTTGCGTCATCGAGCCGATGACTTTTATAATAGGGATGACTTATGCCGCATCGTTTCAGGAACAGCGATGACCATTCCTTGGCGAGTGCCGTTGGGGAGATTAATCTTTCCACGGCATACACCATATAACATATATGAAGTTGCTTGAATTTGAGGGGCTGAAAAAATTCATGTTCAGATCTCAGATTCATGTGGACACTGAACATTATAGGTGTGGTGAACTCAAACAGGAACTCATTGCAAGCATCATAAAGATAGTTGCATAGTTTCGCCGACACTGTATCGCGGAACTGCTCGGCGTCTTTCATCAATATCTTCTTCATGAGCCGCCCTCCCTGATTCGTTTGATGTCTGCAAGTATCGCTGTTGCTATGTCACGGTATCGAACAATGACAGTCTCCAGAAAGTCGGCTCTAAACCGAAACACAGGCGCGCTCTCCTTGTTGGCCTGTTCATATTCGGCATATAGCTCCCGAACCACACTTTGCCTTTCATCATGTTCTGCCTTGGCTTCCTCACATCGTTTCTCCGCATCTCGATATTCCTCAGAGTCCAATTCCAGATAGTCGAGCTGATTATTGAGTTGACAATAAACTTTCCAATACGAATTCAATTCGACCTCTGCTTTGTGGAACCGGTCGTAAAACGGGCGCGGGTAGCTCCGGGCGATGGCTTTGAAATCAACATCCTTCAGCCTTGGCATACCGACACTCAAAAATCGCTCTGATTCTTCTTTGATTTTGATTACGGACTTTTCCAAAGCTTCAATATCGAAAACTGCCAACTCCTCAGCTTCATCAATCAGACTATTCGGTTCCGGCATCTTATCGTAAAGTTTCACGATAGACAATGCGTCCTCAAAGGACAATTCATGCCCCTCGACGATACTATTGATGGTGACAAGGTTTTGAACAAGTTTGTTTATCATGTGGAGATGTGGATGAGGAAATTTTTAGCTTTCCCATGAATATAGAACAGCATCAGTTCTCTTTGGTTCTCTTCAAGAGTATATTTTGTGTCGGAAGTTTATACCCTGTTTATACCTAATTCTACAGAAATAGCTGATAATCAGATGATTATCAGCTATTCTATGAGCCGCGAGTGGGACTCGAACCCACGACCTTTTCGTTACGAATGAAATGCTCTACCAACTGAGCTATTGCGGCTTGATGGTGCAAACGGGAGTGTTTGGAGTAACATCCCGGTTGCCTTTATTTTGATACAAAGTTATAAAAACTTTCTTTATTGTGCAAAAACCATGGGAGGTTTGTTTGACTGAGATATTCAGTCGATGGTCTGCTTGGCAAAGGTCAAATTAATCTCGGCTTTGTCAAGATCGAGTTTCACCATTACTGGCGCCCCGATGTAGGGGTCAATCGAGCTGACATACTGGGTAGTCTGGCCGTAATAGGAATTGGAGGTATTCGACTCTGTGACCACAGTCACCGGTGTGAGAGTGAATGTATAGTCAGAGGGTTCAATGGACTCTTTCTCCAGCATCTTCAGCAGATAGTTTCTCATGCCTGAGAAGATGTAGCATTTATCGGTTGAGTTGTATGATGCGTAGAAAGAAGTCTCATTGTTTACGAGCTCGTTGTCAAGGAAGAATTTCTCTTTCTTGTCCGACTGCACGAGCAACAGATTGGCGGGAGGGGCAATGGAGTAGTCGTTCTTTATGAGTTCCACCGGAATCTTGAAGCTCAGGGAGTTCACCACCGACAGGGAGCCGGAATGCTGCTTGTAATAGCTTATGACCTCATTGATCGGGAACTGTATCTCCACATCGCGGCCGACTGGAGCTACGATAATCTGCTCGCCTCCGTCGATGCGCTGAGCCAAAGCATCGGATATGGCGAAATCGAGATTGTTGTTGAGGATAATCTCAGGGGTGACGGCAAAATAGTTGCCCTCGAAGCGATTGATCACCTCCTTGCCTTCGGAATCGACCGATGTGGTGTGATAGTATATGCGTATCTGTGTGGAGGATATTTCAACCACCCGGCCCGCACCATACGAATTCCTTACATATATTCCGGGGAAATAACGGGCGAACTGTGCAGGGAACTGATATGCCTCGGGGTTGGTCTGATACAGCGAAAGAAACTCATGTGCAAGGCTCACAGGGAGATGCACATCAATGAGCCGGTAGGATAGATTGCGGATTGAATCGGGCTGACCGAGAGCATTGCACACATACATTTTTGTGGCAAGCAGGTCGGATGACGAATAATAATCGGCCGGATTGAAATTGCTGAATATCGTTGAGGGGAGCTGTTTGTTCAGACGATAAATCTCAAGTCCCATGGGCGCGAGTGAATCGCCGACGAACGAACCATTAGGCACAAAGAACAAAGCCTTGATCGAGTCGATATTCTCTTGTGTGAGTGAGGACGAAAGCTGTGCGGCAGGCATGAACTGAGTGACGAAATCCGCCTCAAGACGACCATAACCGGTGGCATCGATGCGACCGAGCACCTGCACGAGGTTGCGGGTCTGGACACTCGGATTGAGCACCGAATGACCGTTGACATCGAAATCAGAGACTTTTACCACTTCGGTCTCACTGTCAACGAGCGAATTGCCCACATTGGGGACATCATCGCAAGCTGTCATCGCAGCAGCCGCCAGCAACACCGGCAGCACACGTTTCATATTTAATAGAGCCTTGAACATCATTTGCAGGCTTAATCCCATCGGGAGTCTAAATTATTATAAGGCGGTTCAGCGTCAACGCCATCGCCGGAACCTATGTCAGAAACTTTTGTAGAATTCAATTATCGGCTCGGCCTGAATCTCCTCGCCCTGATACGGCAGGAAAGGCTTGCCAAGCTCATGGGCATAAGCCACGAGTTCCTCTGGCACGTCGGGCGACATCTGCATCACTCCGTCGGCATAGCGAATGGCCAGACGGTTGAGCGCCATCCAGTCCACGGCTTCGCCCGCGCCAAGGGCCTCCAGATCGGCATCGGTGAAACCGTCCATTTTCAGTTTTTCAACGAAACGCGCATCAAGTGTGCCGTCAAACCGGTCGTTATAAAGGGTGAATACAATCTTGGCCTCCCCTACTGTAGGGTCGTCCGCATAATGCTTTTTCACATAAGCAGGCACAAGCGACGAAATCCAGCCTGTACACTGCATGACGGCCGGTTCACAGCGCAATTTTTTCACAGTGTCGAGGGTACCGCGGGTGAAGAACATCATGCGCTCGTCGTTGTCCTCGGGAGTTTCCCTGATCTCGATATCCTTCATGGCATGACGCTGGAAGAAATCATCATTATCAATGAAGTAGACCTGCATGCGCGATGCCTGCAACGTGGCCACTTTCAAAATCAGAGGATGGTCGTTGTCGTCAATCGAGATGTTGGCGCCTGAGAGCCTTATCACTTCATGCAACTGATGACGACGCTCGTTGATACACCCGTATTTGGGCATAAAGGCACGCACTTCAAAACCCTTCTCCTGAACTTTCTGGGGAAGTTTCTGCAGCATATCGCCCATTTCCGAATCTTTCAGATAAGGGGTTATCTCCTGCGACACGTAAAGAATTTTCTTATTTCTCATCAATCTGTAATAAGCATAAAGGGATGGCGATGCATCTAAGCGGCATCGACCGCTACCACGGCGTTCCGTCGGCCGATGCGCAGCCGTTGTTTTGCGGATACTATGCATCGGACGTGCAAATTTACGATTTTTTTTGCAATTTTCCGCCCTTTCCGGCCACAAAGCGGCCATTTCAGCCTCAACAACTTAAAATACTGCACATTTCAGCCCTTAGACAGCGAAAAAGTTAAACAAAAAGCAGAAACCTTAGCATTTTTTAAGTGTTTGCACATCACGCACAAAATGTTTAATTTTGCATTCAGTTTAATATCTCCTAATCAACATTTGCTCATGAACCGACTGCTGACATTATTATTAAGCATACTGACCATATTTTGCGTGCAGGCGCAGAACCCTTTCGGCAATCAGGATAACGAAGTGCCGCCTGTAAAATGGACCGGGACCGCGCGCCTTACATCCCCGACAGAGGGTGTAATAACCCTGACGGCTTCCATGTCCGACGGATGGCACCTCTACGGAGTGGACATGCCGGAGAATGGCCCCAAGCCCACTCGATTCAAGTTCGAGGTAGCGAAAGGTTTGGAACTCATAGGAAAACTGACGGCAGGGAGCAAACCGCTCACCAAGGCCGATCCGATGTTCAACATCGATGTAAACTACTGGGAGGGGAAAGTGGTGTTCACCCAGAAATTCCGTCTGCATCCCGATCAGGCGCCTGTTAACTCCATCGCCTGCTCCGTGACATACATGGGCTGCAACGATGCAACATGCCTGCCGCCCCAGACAAAAGAATTCAAACTCAGAATCCTCCCTCAAAAGAAATAACACAACTCTCATCTCATTGCAATATCCATGGGATAGTTAACCGACATTTGACCTCTCACAACAACACCAATAAATGAAACTGAAAGTCACTTTGCTCCTCGCTACACTTCTGGCGTGTGTATCAGCTGTCAGCGCCCAGAAACTGACCCCGATAACCTGGGATGCGTCAGTAACGGCCAACAGCACCGACAACGCTACAGTAACCATCTCGGCGAAAATTGAAAAAGGCTGGCACCTCTACGGCTTCAATCTGCCCGACGACGGCCCCAATTCTACCTCAATTGTGCTGAATCTGCCCGAAGGGGTCACTGCCGACGGCGAAATCACTCCTTCGCGTCAGCCGGTGGAGAAATTCGACCCCATCTTCTCGCTGAAACTGGCATGGTGGGATGACGATGTGACATTCACTCAGAAGCTGAAAATCACCGACGGCAAGACCCATGAAATAGACGGATATGTGTACTTCCAGGGATGCAACGACCAAACCTGTATCAGCCCGTCGAAAACGCCGTTCAGCATCTCTGTCGGCACCGGACCCGAAGCTGCGGAAGAGACACCGGTAACGGACTCAGTAGCCGCCGTGACTACTTCGGCTGTACAGACGGCAAAGGTTGCCGGCAACGACACCGACTGGTGGGCGCCCGTTGAAATCACCGACAGCGAGGCAGAACGCACATCGGCCGACAACCCCTGGTGGATTATCTTCCTGTGGGGATTCGGCGGCGGCCTCATCGCGCTGCTCACACCCTGCGTATGGCCCATGATTCCAATGACCGTAAGTTTCTTCCTTAAAAAGAGCGGCAACCGCCGGAAAGCTGTCACAGATGCCCTCATCTACGGCATCAGCATCGTTGTGATTTACCTTTCGCTCGGTTTGGCCATCACCGCCATTTTCGGAGCCAGCAAACTCAACGAACTGTCGACCAACGCAATTTTCAACATAGCATTCTTCCTGCTGCTCGTAATTTTCGCCATCTCATTCTTCGGCGGATTCGACATCACCCTCCCCTCCAAGTGGAGCAATTCGGTAGACGCCAAGGCGGAACGCGCCACCGGCCTGCTGAGCATCTTCTTCATGGCCTTCACCCTGGCGCTCGTTTCCTTCTCCTGCACCGGTCCCATCATCGGCACCCTGCTTGTCGAGGCGGCCACTATGGGCAATCTTGTCGGTCCGGCCATCGGAATGCTCGGATTCGCCATCGCCCTTGCCCTCCCCTTTTCGCTGTTTGCCATCTTCCCGTCATGGCTCAAAGAGATGCCCCGTTCAGGCGGCTGGCTCAATTCGGTGAAAGTGGTGCTGGGATTCCTGGAACTCGCCCTGTCGCTCAAATTCCTGTCGGTGGCCGACCTGGCCTACGGCTGGGGACTTCTTGACCGCGAGGTGTTCGTCTGCCTGTGGGTGGTGATTTTTGCCATGCTCGGCTTCTACCTGCTCGGCAAAATCAGATTCAGCCACGACGCTCCGCTCGATCACGTGTCGATTCCGCGCTTCTTCCTCTCGCTTGCATCCCTGTCGTTCGCACTCTACCTCATTCCGGGTCTGTGGGGCGCGCCTCTCAAGGGCGTGAGCGCCTTTGTACCCCCGCTGTTCACTCAGGATTTCAGCCTTTACACCGGCGGCCAGTTCGAGGAATTCGATGATTTCGACAAAGGCATGGAGTATGCCGAGCGCAACCACCGCCCCGTGCTCATCGATTTCTCGGGTTACGGATGCGTGAACTGCCGCAAGATGGAAGGCGCTGTGTTTGACACACCGGTTGTCACACAAACAATCAAGGAGAATTTCGTGTTGATTAAACTGATGGTCGACGACAAGACTCCCCTTGCGCAACCTATGACCGTGGAAGAGAACGGCAAGCAGCTGACACTTGAGACCATCGGCGACAAATGGAGCTACCTCCAGCGCAGCAAATTCTCAGCCAACTCCCAGCCGTACTACATCATGCTCGACAATGACGGCGCAGCACTGGCTCCGCCGACATACTACGACGAGAATGTGACCAAATTTGTGGAGTGGCTCAACTCCGGCCTCAAGGCATATGCTGCGGGCAATTGATTGTTTGATAACGATAAATTATTTCATCCATCATACATGCATACACGTCAGGAAAAAATAGAAGCTTTAGGCCGGGTGCTCGATGTGCTCGACACACTCAGGGTAAAATGCCCGTGGGACGCCAAACAGACAAACGAGACGCTGCGTGAGAACACCATAGAAGAGGTGTTCGAGTTGTGCGACGCCCTTATGAACGACAACGACGCCGACATAAAGAAAGAATTGGGCGATGTGTTGCTCCATGTCTGCTTCTATGCAAAAATCGGCGAAGAGAAAGGTAAATTCGACATCGCCGACGTGGCCGACGCCCTGGCGACAAAACTCATCTACCGCCACCCTCACGTCTACGGCAATGTTGAGGCCGACACAGCACAGCAAGTGTCGATGAATTGGGAACAGCTCAAACTCAAAGAGAAAGGTGGAAACCGCAGCATTCTGGCCGGAGTGCCCAACGCCCTGCCCGCACTGATCAAAGCCTACCGCGTTCAGGAAAAAGCCGCAAATGCCGGATTCGACTGGGAGAAACCTGCCGATGTTTGGGCCAAAGTGAAAGAAGAAATCAATGAATTCTCCGCCGAAGCCACTGCAGCCGAAGCCGGCACTCCCCTCTCTGCAGAGCAACAGAAACGGATGGAGGCGGAAATGGGCGATGTGCTCTTCTCACTGATTAATGCAGCCCGTCTTTACGGCATCCACCCCGAAGCCGCACTGGAACGCACCAACAAAAAGTTCATCTCGCGTTTCAACCACATGGAAGCTGCCGCCAAGGCTCAGGGTCTGAACTTCCGTGAAATGAAGCTCGAACAGATGGACGCACTCTGGAACGAAGCGAAAAAAGCAGAACAATAAACTTTTCCGCATCCAGCCGGTCAAATCAATTGAACTTATACGTACAAAACCGCTTAACCACTATGAAACCAATGAAACTGGCAGCCATCATGGCCCTCTGCGCCGCTTCCACACCCGTCATAAGCCCCACGGCATACGCACAGGTGCAGCAGCTTGACGCCGAGATCAACATCATACCTGACAAGACGATAAATACCGACGACGGTATCCGCATATCGCTCTGTCTGGTGGGAATTCCCCATACATCACAGCGCATTGACAGCATCGACCTCATAGTAGGGAAACAGAAGATTGCCGCCACCGACATCGACGGAGTTGACTTCGAACGCTATTTCCAGTTTGAGGACGACGGCGTGCAGGTAATCGAAGTAGACTTCCCGTTCAAGGGGCAGCTTCCCAAGACCGCCGAGCTGATTTTCCATACAGTCAAAGGCGACATCCTCGCCCCTGCACGGCAGTAAGCCCCCACCCTGCCCCCTCCTCCCCGCCACGTCTGTATTCCGCCGTTAAAAGTAACCTCCAAATTTCACCACATTGAAAGTCTGCATCACAGAGAAACCGAGCGTTGCCAAAGATATTGCCGCAATTTTAGGCGCATCAGAGCGTCACGACGGCTATTTCGAGGGGAACGGCTATCAGGTCACCTGGACATTCGGCCATCTGTGCACTCTCAAGGAGCCGGCCGACTACACCGACTATTGGAAACGGTGGAACCTCAGTTCACTCCCCATGCTTCCGCCGAAATTCGGCATAAAGCTCATAAACGACCGAGGCTACGAACATCAGTTCAATGTCATCAAATCACTTTCCGAAAATGCCGAGGAGATAATAAACTGCGGCGATGCCGGCCAGGAAGGTGAACTGATACAGCGGTGGGTGATGCAGAAAGCCGGAGTGAAGTGCCCGGTGAAACGTCTGTGGATTTCGTCGCTCACCGACCAGTCCATACGCGAAGGGTTCAGCCGGCTCAAACCGTCGGCCGATTTCGATAATCTCTATCATGCAGGGCTATCGCGCGCCATCGGCGACTGGATTCTCGGCATGAACGCCACACGTCTTTACTCACTTAAATACGCGCAAAACAGCAACGTTCTGTCCGTGGGGCGCGTGCAGACCCCTACTCTTGCCCTCATAGTGCAGCGGCATTTCGAGATAGCGAATTTCAAGCCCGAAGATTACTGGGAACTTAAAACTATCTACAAGGATGCCCTGTTCAATGCCACCAAGGGGCGTTTCAACACGCCGGAATCGGCACAGGCGGCACTTGAAAAGATAAAAGACCTCCCGTTCACCGTCACTGATGTACAGGAAAAGAAAGGACGCGAGGCACCTCCACGCCTGTTCGACCTCACATCGCTGCAGGTGGAGTGCAACAAGAAATTCGGGTGGACCGCCGACGAGACCCTGAAGCTCATCCAGAGCCTATATGAAAAGAAGGTGACCACCTACCCGCGTGTCGACACCACCTATCTGAGCGACGACATCTATCCGCAGGTGCCAGGCATCCTGACAAAAATGTCGCCCTATGCCAGCCTTACCGCGCCGGTGCTTGCAAATAAGATACCGAAAAGCAAGAAGGTGTTCGACAACTCCAAAGTCACGGACCACCACGCCATTATCCCCACAGGCGAATCTCCCTCGCAGCTTGTGGGCAACGAACGGCATCTTTACCATCTCATAGCCCTGCGTTTCATCGCGGCCTTTTATCCCGACTGCGAGTTTAACCAGACCACCGCCCTCGGAAAGGTGGCTGATGTGGAATTCAAGGCCACAGGCAAGGTAATCACCTCGCAGGGATGGCGCGCCGTTTTCGACAAAAAGACCGACACCACCGGCGAAAGCGAATCGCAGGATGGCGACACCGACCGCATCCTGCCGCCGCTTACTGCCGGCGAAAGCGGCCCACACACCCCGTCGCTGCAGAAACGCACCACCCAGCCCCCGAAGCTCTACACCGAGGGAACACTGCTGCGTGCCATGGAAACGGCCGGAAAAACCGTGGACGACGAGGAGCTGCGCGATGCAATGAAGGAGAACGGCATCGGCCGTCCCTCCACACGCGCATCCATAATCGAGACGCTGTTCAACCGGCATTACATAGCCCGTCAACGCAAAAACATAGTGGCCACTCAGGCCGGTATCGACCTCATAGCCCTGATCAACGAAGAGCTGCTGAAAAGTGCAAAACTGACCGGTCTGTGGGAGAACAAACTGCGCCGCATCGAACGCGGCGACTACAGCGCTTCCGACTTCATCGGCGAACTGAAGGAACTCATCTCGTCGATAGTGCTCAATGTCCTGTCCGACAACTCCATGCGCAAAATCGCGATTGTCGATGCAGAACAGCAGAAAAAAAATGCTCCTAAATCAAAATCTGCTTCAGGCACATCCGAAGGCAGTACAAAAACAGCCACGACACGGAAACCGGCCATAAAGACATACGAACAGATTCAATGCCCGCTCTGCGGAAAAGGTCATATTCTTAAAGGCCGCACCGCCTTCGGATGCTCTGAATTCCAAAGCGGATGCAGCCTGCGCCTCCCTTTCAGCGATTATCCGGACACCTTGACACCTGCCAGACTGAACACAGCCATCAAAAAGAATTTCAGACATGAATCTTAACACTCTCCTACAGTGGGGAGGCATGATTGCCATCCTGCTGATTGTCATTGTTCTGGCTGTAATCCGTATTATACGGTTCATCAAGTCGATGCGTTCCTCCGACGGCCCTCAGTGTTCATGCGGCTGCGAGGGTTGCGTCCTTAAATGCGACCGACGGAAGCCCAAATAAATTTGGCATTGCACCCACTTATACGTATCTTTGCACCCACACCATTCACCATAAATCACATGGACCAAAAAGCATTCGTTTCCACGCTGGCTCAGCGCATGTCGTGCGACAACGCCACGGCAGCCGGACTGCTTGATAAGCTCAGCACCCTGCTGGCCGACCAGTGCGGCGAGGGAAACAGGATTGCCATCCCCGGATTCGGCACATTCGAAGGACTCAAACATGACGAAGAGATAACAACCGACCTCGCCTCGGGCAAACGCATGCTTCTCCCCCCTTCCATTGAAGTGAAATTCACCGCTGGCGGAATGCTGAAAAAACATGTAAAGGAGGGACTACGATGAGCACCATATCACTTCCCCAGCTTATTGATGCCCTGATCGCCACCGGGATAGCAGACAGCGCAACCATCCGGAACTTTATTCAGGAATTCACTGCCATCATTGAAGGCACACTGGCGCGCGGCGAAAGTGTGTCGGTAAAAGGAATTGGCACATTCCACGCAGTCGAGGTCGCCGACGAACTTTACATCGAGTTCGCACCGGATGCAACTCTGGCCGAAACCGTCAATGCCCCCTTCTCCATTTTTGAGCCGGTAGAGCTGCCCGACAATCTTACGGATGCCGACATGGAAACCGCCGAAATGGCGTGCAACGAAACCGAACCGGCCAGTCAGCCATGTCCCCCGCCCATCCCACCGCGGCGTGAGGCGGCAGCCCCGGAGCCAGCTGCCACCTCTCCGGTTTCTGCACCGGCTCCAAATCCCATAATAGAAACTCCTGTTCAACCGGAACATGCAGAGCCGGAACACAAAACGGCTGCACCGGTTTCCGGTAACAATGAGCCGGAACAAACGCCGCATAACACCTTACCGACAAAAGAGATTGAGAAGATTATAGAACACGAGCGCGTGGTGGAGGTTCGTGACCATTCGTCGCATCACACCATGCATATCGTGATTGCCTCGCTGCTATCTCTGGTGGCCGGTCTGGCCATAGGATATTTCGCCAATAACCGTTTAAACCTCAGCCACATCAAAAACGTTAATATTGAAGCCGAGGGCGTAAACGTGATAAGCAAGACCGAAGCGAAAGAAGGCAAATCCGCAACTGCCGACAGCGTGGCCTCCGTTGCTGCCGGACACTCTGCCAGCATCCCTGCCGACACCGTCAGCCCCGGCCAAGGTTCAACAGCGGTTGAACCGGAAGCTAAAACAATGGAAAGTCCCCGTGCCGCCATCGTCACCGATACCGTGAAAGCCAACCGATATCTCACCACCATGGCACGCCGGCACTACGGCAAGAAGATATTCTGGGTTTACATCTATGAGGAGAATAAAAATATCATTGACGATCCGGACCACATTGCGCCTAACACCGTGGTCGTGATACCCCCGGCCGAAAAGTACGGAATCAAAGCCGGCGACAAAGAGAGTGAGGCAGATGCCATGCGCCGCGCCCAAGCAATTGTCAACAGTCAAAAATGATTAAATCTTAATAGAGGTAAACTCTTAATAGATAAAATTAACACTCTCTTTTCACACTTTAGCCACCTATTTCATATTTTTGCACCACAATCAAGGGGAAGATGCACCTGCCGCGCCGCGGTCGGCGCATCTGCCTTTATGATGCAGTGCAATCGCTTAATTCTCAAAGCTTAAGCATCAGGACAACAACGAATTAATCTAAACACAACATCTATAACACCAACACATTATGAGTGAACCGGTTAACATCCGCGACCTTAACGACCTCGTTGCAGGTAAAAGAGATTTCGTAAATCTGATTACCCGAGGGATGGACCAGACCATCGTCGGTCAGAAACACCTTGTGGAATCGCTCCTTATAGCCCTCCTTTCCAACGGCCACGTGCTGCTTGAAGGTGTCCCCGGTCTGGCAAAGACCCTTGCCATCAAGACACTCGCACAGATTATCGACGCCAAATACAGCCGTATTCAGTTCACCCCCGACCTTCTCCCCGCCGACGTTGTGGGAACCATGGTCTACAGCGTCAAGAACGAGACATTCCAGGTGAAAAAAGGCCCGGTGTTTGCTAATTTCGTCCTTGCCGACGAAATCAACCGCGCACCTGCCAAGGTTCAGTCCTCGCTGCTTGAGGCCATGCAGGAACGCCAGGTGACAATCGGCGACAAGACCTTCCAGCTCGACGAGCCCTTCCTTGTGATGGCCACCCAGAACCCCATCGAACAGGAAGGCACCTACCCCCTCCCCGAAGCGCAGGTCGACCGTTTCCTCCTCAAGGTGGTCATCGGCTACCCGTCGCGCGACGAGGAAAAACAGATTATCCGCCAGAACATCTCGAATGAGAAAAAAGAGGTTCGTCCGCTCCTCAAGCCCGAAGAGATTATCGAGGCACAGAAAGTTGTAGAGCAGATCTACATCGACGAAAAGATTGAACGCTACATAGTCGACATTGTTTTCGCAACCCGCTTCCCCGCCGAATACGGCCTGAACGACCTGACCGGCATCATCGGATTCGGAGCCTCTCCGCGTGCCTCCATCTCACTTGCGCGTGCCGCCCGCTCATATGCCTTCCTACACCAGCGCGGTTACGTGATTCCCGAGGATGTGCGCGCCGTATGCCACGATGTTCTACGTCACCGTATCGGCCTGACCTACGAGGCCGAGGCCAACAACATCACTGCCGACGAAATCATCTCCGAAATTCTGGACAAAGTCGAGGTGCCCTGATAACAAGGCGCTTCAACGAATACCCAACTTATACAGCAACCGTACATGGACGCCAAAGAGCTTCTGAAAAAAGTCAGACGAATTGAAATAAAAACCCGCGGGCTGTCGCAGAACATCTTCGCCGGAGAATATCATTCCGCCTTCAAAGGGAGGGGAATGATGTTCTCTGAAGTGCGCGAATATCAGTATGGCGACGACATACGCGACATTGACTGGAACGTTACGGCGCGCCACAACAAGCCGTACGTCAAGGTGTTCGAGGAAGAACGCGAACTTACGGTCATGCTGCTTGTCGATGTCAGCGGTTCGCGCCTTTTCGGAGCTGTGGGCGAGGAGAAACGCGAGATGATTGCGGAGATAGCCGCCACGCTGGCGTTTTCAGCCATCCAGAACAACGACAAAATCGGGGTGATTTTCTTCTCCGACAAGATAGAGAAATTCATTCCGCCCAAGAAAGGACGCAAGCACATCCTGTTCATAATCCGTGAACTGCTTGACTTCACACCCGAGAGCCGCGGCACCGATATCGGCATGGTGCTCCGCTACTTCTCTGATGCCCTGAAAAAGCGTTGCACCACATTCCTGATTTCCGACTTTATCGACGAAAAGGACTATTACAAGGCTCTTTCAATAGCTTCGAACAAGCACGACGTCTACGGCGTACAGGTCTACGACAAACGCGATGCACAGCTTCCCGATGTGGGTCTGATGCGCGTGGCCGACCTCGAGACCGGCACCGAACAGTGGGTTGACACATCCTCGAAACGTGTACGCAACGATTATAGCCGCTGGTGGTATGAACGTCAGCAGAACATGTCCGACACACTGAAACGTTGCCGGGTAGGCTCTGTAAGCGTGGCCACCGACGAGGATTTCGTCAGCGCGCTCAAAGGATTGTTCCAGAAGCACGCCTGACCACTCACAATCCGGACCTCAGGCAGTGGCTAACCACCCTTTCTAAGCTCCAGCATTTCCAACATAACGATGAAAGCAATCAGAAACATATCCATCACACTCCTGCTCTGCATCACGGCCGTGTTGCAGGCTGTGGCTGTGACTTCGATAAAAGCCTCCGTCGATTCCACTCAGATGGAGATGGGACGCCAGATGGCTGTCAAGCTCAACATTGTGCAGCCGCACAATGCCGGAACAGCACTGATGGTCGATAAAAACGCCTTTCCCGCCGAGGTAGAGATAATAGACTGGGTGGATGGCGACACCACCGACATCGGCAACGGTCTGGAAGAGATAAAGCGTGCGCTTGTGGTGCAGTCGTTCGACTCCGGCGTATATGCCATCCCCCCGTTCCTGCTGGTCAACGGACCTGACACCGTACGTTCCAACGGCCTTTCAATCAAGGTCAATCCTGTTGACGTCAGCGAAATGACCGACATAAACCCCATTGCTGATGTTGCCGGTTTTGAGTCGAAATGGTACGACTGGCTGCCCGACTGGATCACAGACTACTGGCTCTGGATTGTGCTTGGAATCGTGATTATAGCAGGTGGCATATGTGCATACCTGATTCTCAGCAACAAGGTGAATGTCAACATCATGCCGCAGAAAAAGCGTCTGCCGCCCGATCAGATTGCCTTCAACCGCCTAAATGCCCTGAAAGAAGCACAGCTTTGGGAGAAGGGACAGGAGAAGGAGTATTATACGCGCCTCATCGACATTCTCAGGGATTACCTGCAGGAGCGTTTCGGCATAAATGCCATGGAAATGACCTCATCGCAGATTCTGAAAGCCCTGTCGGCCAACGAAGAGACCCGCATGTCGAACAAGTATATGCAGCGCGTGGTTGAAATTGCCGACTACGTGAAATTCGCCAAGGTACGCCCCCTCCCCGACGATAACGTACGCTCCTTCCAGAACGCCATGCAGTTCGTCGAGGAAACTCGCCCTGTGGTCACAGAGAACCCCGACGGCGAGGCTGAGAACGGCAATGTGTCCGCGCAGACAGCAGCAGCCGCCCCCGACAAGAAAACAACAAACGATAACCCCACAACGAAAGGAAAATAAATGATGCATCTGGCTCATCCCGGCTTACTTTGGTTGTTTCTGCTCTACGTGCCTCTGATTGCATGGTATGTGTGGAAACACCGTTCGGCCTATCCTTCACTCCACATATCCACCACCGGTCCGTTCCGGCGCACGCCAAGGCCGGTGAAGCAGTACGGCCTGTATGCCATGTTCGCCCTGCGTTTGGCGGCCATAGGCTGCCTTATCATTGTGCTCGCACGTCCTCAGACACGCGATGCATGGCGCACATCGAGCA
Organism: uncultured Porphyromonadaceae bacterium; assembly: GCA_900540205.1. Lineage (GTDB taxonomy): Bacteria > Bacteroidota > Bacteroidia > Bacteroidales > Muribaculaceae > UBA7173. The sequence goes on from UQER01000011.1 coordinate 46,343, forward strand.
CCGAAGGCACCGACATGGTCATAGCCCTTGACATCTCATCGAGTATGCTGGCACGCGATTTCAAGCCAGACCGCCTGGAAGCCGCAAAAAAAATAGCTGCCAACTTCATCAACGGCCGTGAAAACGACAACATGGGTCTGGTGGTGTTCGCCGGAGAAGCGTTCACCGGAGTGCCCATGACAACCGACCGCGCCGCGCTCACCAACTATGTCAACGCCCTCAACCGCGAAATGCTCGAGGACGGTACCGCCATAGGCGACGGCCTCGCCACATCCATAAACCGCATCAAGGACGGACGCGCAAAATCGAAAAGCATAATCCTTCTGACCGACGGTTCGAACAACACCGGCATCGTGGCTCCGCTCACCGCCGCCGAGATTGCACACAAGCTTGGCATCAAGGTCTACACCATCGGAATAGGCACAAACGGCACAGCCCCTTATCCGCAGGTGAACATGTTCGGCCGCATTGAATATGTTCCGATGCCCGTGGTGATCGATGAGTCAACACTCAAACAGATTGCCGACATAACCGGAGGCAAATACTTCCGCGCCACCGGCAACAAGGTGCTCACAGAGATTTTCGAGGAGATTGACAAACTTGAAAAAACGGAATTCGATGTGCGTCACTTCTCGCACACCGAGGACAATTATCTCCCGTGGGCGCTGCTCGCTCTCGGACTTTTCGTTCTTGAACTGCTGCTGCGGCAGACATGGCTGCGGTCCATCCCCTGACCGACGCCTCCGCCCAACTTACGCACCGCCATTCAAGATATTAACCGCATACGCATGATAATCAGCAATATCAAATGAGCTTCGCATATCCACATCTGCTATATCTTCTGTTCCTGCTGCCGGTGATTTTCGGCCTGTGGTGGTGGGCACGTCTGGCACGCAAGGCAAAATTGCGCCGCTATGGCAATCCCGCACATCTGTCGCGCCTGATGCCCGAGGCATCAAAATATGTTCCGGCGGTAAAAATCAGTCTGGAACTCCTTGCCCTGGCAGCCCTTATCGTGGCGATAGCGCGCCCGCGCGCCGGCCAGAAAGAGGAAGTGGAGAACACCTCCGGTATAGAGGTCATGATTGCATTCGACGTATCACGCTCGATGCTTGCCTCCTCTACCGATGACCCTCAGGGTGTTTCTCGCCTACAGAGAGCGAAATACATCCTCAACCGCCTCATTGACAAACTCGACAATGACAAGGTGGGACTCATTGTTTTCGCAGGTGAAGCCTATACCCAGCTCCCTATCACAACCGATTTCCTTTCGGCACGCATGTATCTCGACGAGATTTCAACCGAGATGGTACCGACACAAGGCACAGCGGTCGGAGCGGCAATCGACATGGCCATAAACTCGTTCTCACCCGATCCGGAGATAAGCAAGGCGATAATCGTGATTACCGACGGCGAGAACCATGAAGGCAACGCTGTGGAGATGGCCGAGTACGCCAAAAGTCAGGGCATCGAGGTGGATGTCATCGGAGTCGGTTCGCTCAAGGGTGCGCCTATTCCGGTCAATCCGCGCAAAGGCGAATTCCTGAAGGATGCCTCCGGAGCTCCGGTGACCACATATCTTAACGAGGCTATGGCGAAAGAGATTGCCAAAGCCGGAGGTGGCGCATACATCAACGGCTCCGGTAACAAGGCTGTCGACCAGCTCATAGAAAGCCTTGACCAGATAAAGAAATCAGATCTGAAACATGTATCCTACAAGGCCAGTGCCGAGCAGTTCCCGGTGTTCGCCAGCATAGCGTTACTGCTGCTGGTGATTGACGCCTGCATACTGCCGCGCAAGATCGGCTGGCTCAAGAAATTTACTTTCTTCAGCAAATGATACACCCACTCCGGACACCGATCCGGCCAACAACAATGCTCAAACACCGTTATATGAAACGTTACGTAAACATATTGTCGTTCACGGCCACAGTGGCACTCCTGCCGCTGCTGGCAGGGTGTGGCAAGAATCACGATAACACTGCGGAACAGGCGCAGGTGCAGTCCACAAAGCGCGAGCGCAATTCCATAAAGGAGGGCAACGCGCAGTATGCCGATCAGCATTACGCCGATGCCGAAATTTCCTACAAGAAAGCTCTTGAGGAAAATCCGGACAACGCCACCGCGCAGTTCAATCTCGCGTCAGCATACCTGAAACAGCGTGGCAACGACATTGCCAACAAAGCTGATTCACTTGTGCGCACTGCCGATGCCATGCTCGCCAAAGTGGCCTCGCAGCCCGACGTCAAACTTGCCGAAAGCTCTTTCTACGACCGCGGTAACATAGCCTACAAGGCTGAAGATTACGCCTCAGCCATAGAGATGTACAAGAATGCCCTCCGCAGAAATCCTGACAACGACCAGGCCCGAGAGAATCTCCGTCTGGCCCAGTTGAAAAAGCAGGAGCAGGACCAGCAGAACCAGAACCAGGACCAGAACAAAGACCAGCAGGATCAGAATAAAGACCAGAATCAGGACCAGCAGCAGAATCAGGACCAGCAGGACAACAAGCAGGATCAGGACAAGGATAAAGACAAAGACCAGAACCAGCAGAACTCACCCGACCAGAACAAGGACCAGCAGCAACAGCAGAAGCAGCAACAGGGCGGTCTGAGCGATGCAAGCGCCCAGCAGATTCTGAAAGCCATGGAGGATAAGGAAAACGGCACCCGACAGAAAGTGGAACTGATGAAACAGGGTGAAGAGAAACGTGCCAACCGCCGCACCACCGACAAACCCTGGTAATAAGCCCGCCCCTCCCACGTCACTCAACTATGAAATGAATTACCCGACATGAAGAAATTATTCTTGTTATTTACGTTGATAGCCGGCATATGCTGCCAGATGGCCGCACAAGTGTCGTTCAAGGTGCAACCGCCCCGAAACGTGATTGCAGGCAATGTGTTCTACGTCACCTACCGCCTGTCGAACGCTGAAGGCACAAGCCTGAATGCCCCGGCCATCGAGGGGTGCAAGCTGCTTTCGCGCAATCCAGGCGTCAGCACCATGCAGTCCATGCAGATTATCAACGGTGTGCAGAGTTCAAACACATCGGTCGACTATACATTCACCTACCGTGCCGAAAAAGAGGGCACATACACCATTCCACCGGCCACTATCGTGGCCGATGGCAAAACACTGCAGACCTCGGCCGCACAGTTCCGGATTCTCCCACCTGACCGCAATTCTGCACAGAACAACGGCGGTTACGGCGGCAACGCCATGGGGATGCCGGATTTCGACGAGCCTGCACAGGACACCAAGATATCCAAAAACGACATCTTCGTGCGCGTAATCCTCAACAAGAGTCAGGCCTACGAAGGCGAGGCCATTGAATGCACCCTCAAACTCTACACCAAATTCGAGCGCATCAATTCGTTCATGGTCACCTCTCCCCCAACTTTCGACGGCTTCCTTATCGATGAACTCGACACTCAAGCACAGCTCAATGAGGTGGAGCACTACAACGGCCAGAACTACATAACTGCCGTGCTGAAAAAATGCATCATATTCCCTCAGAAATCGGGTAAACTCACCATCAACTCCGGGAAATACGACCTGAGCGTGGTGCAGCTTGAACGAGTGTCGAACGGCTTCTTTATCTCTGCCCGTCCCATTGAGAAGGAGGTGCATCTGCAGCCGTTCACCCAGACAGTCAACATCACTCCCCTCCCCCAGCCGGAACCGGCCGGATTCTCAGGCGCTGTGGGACAGCTCAAATTTGAAAGCGCACTCAGTTCCAACACTCCGAGAACAGGTGAAGCGATTTCGCTCCGCTATATCGTAACCGGTACGGGCAACATCAAATACTTCACCGAGCCCAAACCGCAGATTCCATCGGAATTCGAGCAATACACACCCAAGACCGAGGAAAATGTCCGTATAGCCGGAAACACCCTCACCGGTACCCGGAGCATTGACTACACCCTCGTGCCGCAATCGGTGGGCGAATTCAAGATTCCGGCACAGGAATTCGTCTACTTCGACCTTGCAAAGAAACAATACGTCACACTCACCGCTCCGGGCTACACGCTCAATGTGGCCAAAGGCTCCGGAACCACAATGAGTGCTGAGCAGCGCGACATCGAAGCCAAGAACACCGACATCCTGCACATAAAGACAGGCGACAAGAACCAGTCGGCCGACCATACCCCCATGATACGTTTCTGGTGGTACTGGGCCATCTTCGGCGCACTCCTCGCCGCAGCCATAGCCAGTGTGCTCATCTACAGCAACAAACTCAAACGAGAAGCCGATGTTGTGGGACGCCGCACATCCCGTGCCAACAAGGTGGCCCGGAAGCGCCTTAAAATGGCCGAAAGCTTCATGAAAGCCCACAAGAGCGATAAATTCTATGAAGAGTTGCTCAAGGCCATGTGGGGCTATCTGAGCGACAAACTCAACATCCCTTCGTCGCAGCTCACACGCCAGAACATCGTGGACACCCTGTCGCAACGCGGAGCCGACACAGAAATCTGCAATAACGTGATAGCCATCCTTGATGACTGCGAAATGGCACGTTACACCCCCGATTCATCTCTCGATTCGTCGGTAGAGGCCATATATAACCGTGCAACCGATGTAATCAACGAAATTGAACGCAGCAAGATAGCACGTGCCTGACTTCCGACATGGCGCAACATTTCAACCAAACCATCAGACGCAACATGAAACATATCATATCATTCGCCATATTTCTGATTGCCGCATTGACAGCGGCAGCCCAGCAGGATTCAATTATAACGGCAGGTGCAACTGTCGCCTCACCAGAAGCAGAAGAGGCTCTGGAAACTGGCATCGAAGCAGGACGTCTGGCAGAACAGGCCGACTCGGCATATGCCGCCGATAATTTCTCACTTGCCGAACAGCTTTACCGCGAATCCATAACTTCTGAAGGCACCTCCAGTACGATATGCTACAATCTCGGCAATGCTTATTATCGTCAGGGCAATCTCGGCATGGCGATTGTAAACTATGAACGCGCCCTCAAACTCGACCCCACCAACAAGGACGCACGCATAAATCTGGAATTCGTGAAAGGGAAAATCACAGACCGCCAGATTGACTCAGGTTCCTTCGTATCGAATCTTTGGGAAAACATCGTGATGTTTTTCAAGGCCGACACATGGGCCTCGCTTGCGATAATTCTCTTTGCACTGTTTCTTGCCTCGGCGCTCACCTATCTTTTCTCGTCGGTGGTGCTTGTCAAGAAACTGAGTTTCTTCGGTGGCCTGATAATATTCATTGTGTGCGCGCTTGCCGTGATCATATCGTTCGCGGCTGCAAACCGTGTTGAAACCGACAGGTATGCCATCATCCTCCCACCCTCCGCCCAGCTTTCCACAACGCCGCGCGAGGCACGGAACCAGTCGGAAGAAGCATTCCTGCTGCACGAAGGCACCAAAGTGGAGATTGTTGATTCCATCTCATCATCGGCCGACGGAAAATGGTTTGAAGTGCGCGTAGGGCAGAATGAACGTGCATGGATCAAGGCAGCCGATGTGGAGCGCATCTGACAAATTCTCTCACCTTACCCCGTGCCTACATGCCCTATAAAGCCTTTCATGCCATTTATCATAAGCCTTTGTTTGACTTAAAATTAGGGTAAAAGAATGAAAAATATGTTGTAAAACACATAACAAACATTTGCTAATTACAGCCATTAAGCATAAATTTATGGTGCTAACAGAACATATTTCACCCTAAAAATACACGATCATGACAAAGACAATCACTTTCAACGATCTGCGTCGCCTTAAAGACAGCCTTCCCGATGGCGCAACCCACCGCATTGCCGACAAGCTCCATATAACCGTGCAAACAGTTCGTAACTACTTTGGGGGTTCAAATTACGAATTCGGCAATAACTGCGGTGTACACATCGAACCGGGTCCCGACGGTGGCATTGTAGTGCTCGACGACACCACCATCTACGACATGGCGGTTGAAATCCTTCAGGAAGAGGAACAGAAAAAGGAAGCCTGAATTTGAGAATTAAACGGCCACATGAAGCCAGAACAGCATTCATCCGCCGTCAGAAACATTCAAGCAACCAAAGCATAAGTCGCGCCCATCGGCATGCCCCGAAGGGCGCGATTTTATTTATCTCCGCAAAACACCCACGCCATGACACCCAACCGTCTCATAACTCTGGCCATACACACCTTTGAACGTGCCCAGAAAGTGAAACTCATTCTGGAACGTGAAGGCATTCCTGTGGAACTCAACAACGTCAATCTGGCAAATCCTGAAGTATCGGCGGGGGTGAGAGTCCGCATCAAAGAGGCCGACCTCCCCAAAGCACTGCGAATTGTGGAGAACTTCGAGATTTTCAACGTTGCCGACACCGACAGGGCCAAACATCGGCAGGGCAAGATTCTCGTGCCAACCGACTTTTCTCCCCATACATCCCTGGCCGTTAAACTGGCCATGCAACTTGCATCCCGCATGAACTGCGAAGTGGAGTTTATGCATGCCTTCATAAGCCCTTCGGGAAGCGAGACAATACAGCTTTCCGACGCCTACGATTATGAGCTGGAGGATATGGAGCTCACCTCCCGAATGCAGCAGCAGGCGGAAACGCTGATGAAACGTTTCGCACACACAGTGCGTGACGATATCAAAAGCGGACGCCTCCCGGCAGTGAAATTTTCCACAATAGTCAGCGAGGGTATTCCGGAGGAGGTCATTCTCTCGTATACACGCGAGGAAAAGCCGCTGATGGTTGTGATGAGCACACGCGAGGCAGGGAAAAAGGAAACGGAACTGATAGGCAGCGTCACAGCCGAGGTGCTCGACCGTTGCCGCGTTCCGGCATTTACCGTACCGGAGAACACGGATTTCGACCTGTTCGGCAAACATGAACGGGTGGCGTTTTTCTGCAATCTGGATCAGGAGGACATGCTGGCCCTCGACTCACTCTACCGTCTGTTTCCCGACATCCATCTGGATGTGACGCTCATAAGCGTGCCGCCGCGCAGAATGCGTCAGACACCGCCCACGCAGGCGGCCGACAATCTGTTGAAATATTGCCGGGAGCACTATGCCGGATATACATTCTCGGTGGAATACATCAAGACTCATTCCGTATTCGACGATCTTGACAATATCGCCACACGCAAACCGTTCGACATGATATGCCTCCCCAACAAGCACAAGAACGTGTTCGCCCGTGTGTTCAACCCATCACTCGCGCACAAGATTCTGTTCCGCGCCGACATCCCAATGGTGGTAATCCCCGTCTGATAAATATGCCGGCTGCGCTGCGACTACTGACTTTGAGCAGCTTCACCGGATGTGACTTTCAGCGGCGTTTTTTCGACTGGAACCCACGCCGTGTCTGAGGCTCATAACCGAGATGGCCGGGAAACAGACGCTTGATAAGGTCGGGGCGATGCAGACGCCGCAACGAATCCATGATGCCGGAACGGTAAGCCCTGTCGTACCAGAAGAAATACTGCCGCTGGGCCAGTTTCTGCTCAGGCGTTATGGCCGTGAAAATCTTTTCACCCGTGTAAGGGTGTACCCCGCTGTAGTAAATCTCTGTGGCCACCGTCATTGGTGTGGGGGTGAAATCCTGCACCTGCTCCAGATGAAAATCAAGGTCGCGGGTCTTGATGGCAAGTTCAGCCATGTGCGTCTCCGTGCAGCCCGGATGCGACGAAATGAAGTATGGTATAAGCTGCTGCTTCAGATTTTCCCGACTGTTGATGCGGTCAAAAATCTCCTTGAATTCATAAAACAGACTGAACGAAGGCTTACGCATCACCTCAAGCACATCATCTTCGGTGTGCTCAGGCGCCACTTTCAGACGTCCGCTCACATGGTTGCGTATAAGTTCGGCTATATACCGCCGGTTGGCGGCCTCAGCCTTTTCATTGCCGGAGCGATGCATGGCAAGGTCATAACGCACACCGCTGCCGATAAACGACTTTTTCACGCCCGGAAGGCTGTCCACCGCCTTGTAAATCTCAAGCAGCGGCGTATGGTCATTGTCAAGATTGGGGCATGGCTTGGGATGCAGGCAACTGGGCCGCATGCATTTTGCACATATCCCTGTGTCGCGGCCACCCATTCGGTACATGTTGGCCGACGGCCCTCCGAGGTCGGATATATATCCCTTGAAATCGTCCATGGCCACCACCTGACGCACTTCGGCAAGGATGGACTCCTTGCTGCGCGACGCGATGAATTTGCCCTGATGCGCAGAGATGGTGCAGAAAGCGCACCCGCCGAAACATCCGCGGTGCATGTTGACCGAGAACTTGATCATGTCGAACGCCGGAATCCGTTTCCCCTTGTAACGCGGGTGAGGCAGACGCGTGTAATGCAGCCCGAACGTACGGTCAATCTCCGCAGTGGTCATAGGCGGATACATAGGATTGACTTTCACCACCTTATTGCCGTGTGGCTGCCACAGCACCGCACCGTGCATACGGTTGGACTGCTGCTCGATGTGCTTGAAATTGGCAGATTGCACGGCCTTGTCGCGCTTGCACTCCTCAAACGAGGCGAGCACGATGTTGTCGGCACCGGCCTGCGGCATCTCGGCGAGCGGACGCACCACTACGGTCTGAGGAACGTCTGTGATATTCTCAACCCGTTCACCGGCGGAAAGACGTGCAGCCACCTCGAGCATGGGCTTCTCCCCCATTCCATACACCACCATGTCGACCTGCGCATCTATCATGATCGACGGCCGCAGACGGTCCTGCCAGTAATCGTAATGCGAATTTCTGCGCAAGGAGGCCTCGATGCCTCCGGCTATGACAGGCACATCGGGATAAAGGCGCTTCAGGATGTCGGCATAGACCACCGTAGGGTAGTCCGGGCGCGCCCCGTGTCGACCTCCGGGCGTATAGGCGTCATCGCTGCGGCGACGCCGGCCAGCTGTGTAGTGGTTCACCATTGAGTCCATCGCTCCGGCAGAAATGCCGAAGAACAGACGCGGTCGGCCGAATTTCTTAAAGTCGCGCAAATCGTCCTGCCAGTTTGGCTGCGGCACTATAGCCACCTTGTAGCCGCCAATTTCCATGAGGGCACGGCCTATCACAGCCGCTCCGAACGAGGGGTGATCAACATAGGCGTCGCCGGAGAATATCACGATGTCCGGTTCCTCCCATCCATGCAGGCGTGCCTCTTTCACTGATGTGGGGAGCCAGCGTTTCAGATCAAAACGCGGATCCACTCCAGTACGGGCCTGTGCGTGAATTTCAGTCGGTATATTATGCGGATTGTTACGGTTTTCTTTTGTCATATGCGTCACTGCATTGTCTTTAAGAGTTCCTCCATTTTCAGCACTTCATCGCGCAAGCGCGCAGCCTCCATGAATTCCATGTTTTTGGCGGCGTGAACCATGTCGGAACGCAAACGGGTGATGGAGCGCTGCAGTTCGGCCGCGCTCATATAGGGAACCACCGGATCGGCTGCAAGGTTGACCGTCGACACGTATTCGCTTTCATAAGGAATCGGCGTTGCGGCCTTAGGCGCTTTGGCCGCACGGCGTCCGCCTGCTGCCGGTGCTCCGGGCAGATCCTCAGTATCAAGTCCGATAATCCTGTTACGTGCCTTGACAATAGCCTTAGGCTCAATGCCGTATGCCTCGTTATATGCCAGCTGTTTGGCACGGCGCCGCTCGGTCTCCTCGATTGTAAGGCGCATGGAGTCGGTGATTTTGTCGGCATACATTATGACCATGCCGTTGAGGTTACGCGCGGCACGTCCCACGGTCTGTGTCAGCGAGCGGTGCGACCGCAGGAAGCCCTCCTTGTCGGCATCTATGATGGCCACGAGCGACACCTCCGGCAGGTCAAGCCCCTCTCGGAGGAGGTTTACGCCTATCACTACATCGAATACTCCGGCGCGGAGATTATCCAGAATCTTGATGCGGTCGAGAGTGTCGACATCCGAATGTATATAGGCCGATTTTATCTGCAGTTTCTGCAGGTAGTCGTTCAGTTCTTCGGCCATGCGCTTTGTAAGGGTGGTGACAAGCACACGCTCATCCTTCTCACGGCGCATCTCTATCTGCTCGAGCAGATGGTCAATCTGATGTTCCGACGGCTGCACCACAATGAGCGGGTCGAGCAGCCCGGTGGGACGTATCACCTGCTCAACCACCACGCCTTCGCTCTGTTCAAGCTCGTAATCGGCGGGAGTGGCACTGACATAGACAACCTGATTGGTGAGCGATTCGAACTCCTCGAACCGGAGCGGGCGGTTGTCAAGGGCACTCTCCATGCGGAATCCGTAGTTCACAAGATTTTCCTTTCGTGAAAGGTCGCCACCATACATGGCGCGTATCTGTGGAATGGTCACATGGCTCTCGTCAATGATTGTGAGATAGTCCTTGGGGAAATAATCAAGCAGACAGAACGGCCGCATGCCGCGCTCGCGTCCGTCGAAATAACGGCTGTAGTTCTCGATGCCCGGACAGTGGCCTACCTCGCGGATCATCTCAATGTCGTAAGTGGTACGTTCATAAAGGCGTTTGGCTTCAAGCAGGCGAGCCTCTTTGTTGAAAAAGTCCACCTGCTGCCCGAGGTCCACTTCCATCTGAGCCAGAGCCGAAGCCTGGCGTTCACGCGATGTGACAAACAGATTGGCCGGATATATCTTGAACTGGTCGTGGCTGCCCAGGGGCACATTGTCGAGCGGATGGAGGGTGGAAATGGATTCTATCTCATCGCCCCAGAAAATCACACGAAGAATGATTTCCTCATAGGCCAGACGGATGTCGATGGTATCCCCCTTCACGCGGAAATTACCACGGTTCAGTTCTACCTCGTTACGTGAATAAAGAGCCTCGGCAAGACGGCGCAGAAAGGCATTGCGGGCAATTTTCTGACCCACACGGATGTCAATCACGTTGGCATTGAAATCCTCCGGATTGCCCATACCGAACAGACACGACACCGAGCTTACAACAATTACATCCCTGCGTCCCGACAGAAGCGCCGAAGTGGTGGCAAGACGCAGTTTCTCAATCTCGTCATTGATCATGAGGTCCTTTTCAATATACTTGTCGACCGACGGGATGTAGGCTTCCGGCTGGTAATAGTCGTAGTACGACACGAAATACTGGACGGAATTTTCCGGGAAAAACTGCTTGAACTCGCTGTAAAGCTGAGCCGCAAGGGTCTTGTTATGGCTTAATATCAACGTGGGGCGGCGCACCTGCTGAATCACGTTGGCCATTGTGAACGTCTTGCCCGAACCGGTCACGCCAAGCAGTGTCTGAGCCGGTGTACCGTCGTTGACACCCTTCACCAGCTGGGCGATGGCTTCCGGCTGATCTCCGGTGGGTTTATATTGTGAATTCAGTTTAAAATCCATTCCAAATCTATTTAACTTACAAAGGTACAGAAAAACAGCCACATATCAAAGCTTTAAACAGGACGCCTCAAAAAACCGCCATCGCAGTCCGCAACCCTACTCTCTGTGCACCATAGTGAACTTTAGTGAACTTTTTGCCTTTGGATTTGGTTAATTATCCGTAAAGTGTTACCTTTGCAAAGGTTTCAACGAAGTAGAGCATCGATTACACAGCACAAACAATGATGAATGTGCCGTGATTCGCAAAAGCTTCCCCACTTCGTCAGACGTGTCCAAGCCGAACACTTCCTAAGGTTTTCACTATCGGCTGCATTCCTCAACCATCACAGTCCATCTCTCTTGACCGCTTCAAACAATGCCTAACTGTAACGGTCTGGCATAATCGATTTGATTCAGATGTTTAGGGAGCGACTGAAGAATGTATGGCTACAGACGCGTAACTCACAAACAACAAATTCATCCTCACAGCATTTTAGAACTTTGTCATCGATAAGGACAAAGACGGTGGGTTAAAGCAACATTACCCCGTAAAAACGCCGGAGAACCGTGCGCTCAAACTCCCGTGATTTTCCAAAAGACAAGCCTTTTCCAAAAATTCCGTTTCGCAGTTTAAAATCCATATGTACAATATTTCGGAACTTCAAGATATGCCCGACGACCGCCTCAAAGAGGTGGGTGAATCCATGGGCCTGAAAAAAATCAATATCGCCAACCGCGAGGAGCTGATTTACCGCATCCTTGACCAACAGGCGATCGACCTCTCGGCCAATGCGCCTGAAGAGCAGCCGCGACGTCGCGGACGCAAGCCCCGCAACCAGAACTCCGCCGACCAACAGGTTGCCTCAGCACCTGCGCCTGAACAGGCTGGTGACGCCACGCCCGACGAGCCAAAACGCCGCGGACGCAAACCGGGCAACAGACAGACGACCGCTGCAACCGAAACCGCTGCGGCTCCTACAGAGCAGCCGGAATCACCCCTGCAGCCTCAGGCTGAAACCGGCAACGAAACAGACGGCAATCAGGAAAAGCCCAATCAAAAACGTCGCGGACGCAAGCCCAGAAATAATAAACCGGACAACAACGAGAACAACGACAATGCTGCGAGCACGCCACAATTCGCAGCTAATCCGGATGAGATAGAGCCTTCCTTTATGGCTGAAATAATAGACAGCGACAGCAACCAACCGCTACAACTGCCAGCAGCAAGCACAGAAGCTGTACCTGCTCTACTTGCCGAAACAAACAACAGCACCCCACAAGGGCCAAAAATCCAGACCGACGACAAAACCACGGACACAACTTCTGCCAACAACACCGATACGCCTCTCCCCTCACAGAATCCTTCAGCCTCACAGCCTCAGAATCAACCCCGACAGGCTAACGGCCCCCGCGTTTTCGGACGCAAGGTGGATGAATCGTTCGGAGCATTCTTCCCCCACGCTGCAGGCAAAAGCTTCACTCCCCGTTCGCAGAAAGAACGCGAGGCAGCCGCTGCCGTTGCTGCCGCAGCTCCCATAATAATCCGCGAACCACAGGCTCAGAAGCAGGTTATGGAGCCGAAAAGCAAAAAGGCCAAAAAGAAAGAACGCATGGCTGCAAAAATGCAGCAGCCGAACGCACCGGCCTATAATTTCGACGGCTTCCTTGAAGCAGAAGGCGTACTTGAGATAATGCCAGAAGGCTACGGTTTCCTGCGCTCAAGCGACTTCAACTACCTCGCATCGCCCGACGACATATATGTAACCCAGCCTCAGATAAAAAAATACGGCCTCAAGGCCGGCGATGTGGTGCAGTGCACCATCAACCCTCCTTTGGAAGGCGAAAAATATTTCCCGATGAACGAGGCAATATCCATCAACGGACGCCAGCCTGAATTCATCCGCGACCGTGTGCCTTTCGAACATCTCACGCCGCTGTTCCCCGACGAAAAATTCAATCTCACGGGCGGACGCAGCAGCAACAACATATCCACCCGCGTGGTAGATATGTTCTCCCCCATCGGCAAGGGACAGCGCGCCCTGATTGTGGCGCCCCCCAAAACCGGTAAGACCATCCTGCTCAAGGACATTGCCAACGCCATCGCCGAAAATCATCCGGAAGTCTACATCATGATCCTGCTCATCGACGAGCGACCCGAGGAGGTTACCGACATGAGCCGCAGCGTCAACGCGGAAGTGATAGCATCCACGTTCGACGAACCGGCCGACCGCCATGTCAAAATTGCAGGCATCGTGCTTGAAAAAGCAAAACGCATGGTGGAGTGCGGCCATGACGTGGTGATTCTCCTTGACTCCATCACACGTCTGGCCCGTGCATACAACACCGCACAACCCGCTTCCGGAAAAATCCTTTCAGGCGGTGTGGACGCCAACGCCCTCCAGAAACCGAAACGATTCTTCGGCGCAGCCCGAAACATCGAAGGCGGCGGCTCACTCACCATTATCGCCACCGCCCTCACCGAGACATCTTCGAAGATGGACGAGGTGATTTTCGAGGAATTCAAAGGCACCGGCAATATGGAACTTCAGCTCGACCGCAAACTCTCGAACAAACGAATCTTCCCCGCTGTGGACATCATGGCATCGTCCACACGCCGCGACGACCTGCTGCTGCGCGAAGAGACCCTCAACCGCATGTGGATTCTGCGCCGGTTCCTGTCCGACCGCAATTCAATCGAAGCGATGGAATTCATCAAGGACCGCATGGAACGCACCGCCGACAACGACGAACTGCTCCGCACCATGGGCGACTAACACCGCACATATGATTATTCTCATAGCCGAATCAAAATCAATGGGCAACGGCCAGACAGCCGTTGCCCATGAAGTTTATGAATCACACAAACCGCCGTTTGAGGCTGATGCCGACCGGTTTATGGACGGATTGCGCCATCTCAGTGTGCCTGAGCTTGCAGCCACCCTGGGCATCGGCCCGAAATCTGCAGCCGCCCTTCACGGCCAGATTTACGAATTTCCCGACAAAAGCCACGGATACAAAGTCATATTGGCCTACACCGGGGTTGTGTTCAAGGCGCTTGACATAGCATCGCTCACGCCCGATGCCATTGCCTACGCAGGCGGACGCCTGCGGATAGTGTCATCGCTCTATGGATGGCTTGCTCCCGACAGCATCATAAAGCCGTACCGGATGGGATTCACAGCCAAAATCGCAGCCGACGGAGCATCCTTACAGCGCTTTTGGAAAAAACCGCTCACCCTGGCTCTTATCAACATGATAAAGACAACGGGCGACAGCGAGGTGCTCAACCTCCTGCCGCTCGACGCATCCAAATGCATTGACTGGAAACTGGTAAAATCGTTTGCCCGGGTATACGTGGCGAATTTCAGACAGCAGGTTGGAGCGGAGACCAAGACCCCGAATGCCACACGACTAAAAGAACTACGCGGACTGTTGCTCCGGCAGATTCTGCAGGAACAGATCATGACGGGCGATGCACTGCGTGCCATATCGTCCGAAGAGTTCTATTACGATTGTGATTCCCCCTATCCGGACCATCTGCTGTTCATCACAGCCTGACGGCATGCACGGCGGTCACTCGTCATGCCCGGCATCCTCCATCAGCTCCGGAAACGGAAGGGAATAACGGGCTGACTGGGCGATGCGCTTGTTGCGCCAGCACTTGCGGCATACGGCTATGTATCGCTCGTCGCCACCAATCTCCACCTGAGCTCCCTCGCTGACAAAATCGCCGTTGGCATCGATGCGGGCATTCACAATGGTCTTGTGTCCGCAGGTACAGGTTGATTTAATCTCGTCGATAGTATCGGCAATCTCGAACAACCGGCGGGAGCCCTCGAACAGATGCGTCTGAAAATCGGTACGGAGGCCATAGCATATCACATTGCAGCCGAAATCGTCGACGACCCTCGACAACTGATCCACCTGCGCCTCGGTCAGGAATTGCGCCTCGTCAACAAGAAACCATTCCACCAAAGCACCGATTTTCTCAAAATATTCCTTGGCAAACTCATACAAGTCCGTATCCGGATATATCCAGCTGCATTCACGCTCGATGCCGATACGCGACTTTATCACGTTTTTCTTGTCGCGGTTGTCAACCACCGGCTTCATGCAGAGATAACGCATTTTCCGTTCCTCAAAATTATATGCCGTGGTGAGCAACAATGCTGTTTTGGCGGAACCCATGGTTCCATAACGGAAATACAGCTTGCCGATGCGGTTCATATTGAATTGTTTTATAGATGTAGACGAAAGTTTGACAGTATTTGAACGCGTGCAATATTAAAAATGCGCATATTGCCTTGCACTATTCAAATTTACTGCATTTTTCATATATCCCGACATTTAAACACAAAAACTTATCAACACTCCCGCCTCAACTGCACCCTCCATGTGTGGCAGGCACGGAAAGGGATAGGATTTATTAATATGAGCCAGATAATCGGGCATAAAAAACGATGTGACGGGAATCCGACACATCGCTTTTTTTATGAATTGAACGGGATATGGTCCCGGAATCAGTTCTTTTTGCGGTTGCCATAGCGGCTGAGGAACTTATCGACACGACCTGCGGTGTCAACGAGCTTCTGCTTGCCGGTGAAGAAGGGGTGCGATGAGGAGGTGATTTCAAGCTTTACCAAGGGATAGGTTACGCCGTCGATTTCGATGGTCTCTTTGGCAGCTACAGTCGAGCGTGTGATGAAGATTTCGTCGTTCGACATGTCCTTGAACACAACTTCACGATAATTTGAAGGATGAAGATCTTTTTTCATTTCTATTTATTCTTTTTATATTCAAAATTTTGTGAAGTGGCATCGACCACTCCTTATGATTTTGCCGCTGGTAGGACGGCTTCTGGGTAATGGCTTGCAAATTTAGCCATTTTTCCGCAATTAACAAGCATACCGCAGTAAAAATCAGCAATATTTTTTTCATAAGCAGACTCTTGTCAGGCAGTCTGCATATCAATACAAATGAAGACTGGGAATGGTCTATTGCCTGTCTTGTATAAAATTACTACTTTTGTCAGATGATGGAAAGAACCAATCTGCTAAATTTTCAAAATATATAGCGACAATATTGTTAAACGAAATATAAAATGTCAACCGACAACACCCGCCGCTGGATTAAAGGCATCCCCTACGAGGTGGCCTTCTGGCAAAGTTACTATAACAACCGCAAACGTCTGCGCGATCTGTTTGGATGGTCGCTCATCGGTCAGGAATGCGTGCTCGACAACTTCGATATGGCCGCTTTCCTTGCCGCCCGAAAGGAGGAGAAACCGGTTATTCTTGATGTCGGCTGCGCGTTAAGCTATGCATTCGGGACAAAAATAGGCGGCAAAGACCTCGACATAGATTTTATCGACCCGCTCGCCCCGTTCTACAATAAGATTCTCGACAAACATAAGCCCGAACTGCCACACATCAAATTTGGTATGACCGAGAGTCTCGGGGCTATCTATCCGGAAAACTCCGTGACATTCATCCACATTCGCAATTCTTTGGACCACAGCATGAACCCCATGAAGGGGATTCTGCAAGCCGTAGACTGCCTCAAACCGGGCGGAGTGCTATATCTGAACCACTTCCGCAACGAAGCGGAAAATGAAGGCTACAGGGGCTTTCACCAGTTCAATATAGACATACGCAAGGGACGTCTGGTGTTGTGGAACGCCACCGAATGCATCGATGTGGCTGCCCATCTGGGCGGTTGCGCCGATGTCAGCCCCTCCACAACCGCCGAGGGGCGCATTGTGGCGGTAATCGAGAAGAAAGCCCCGTTGGGTCACCTCATCGACCGTCGGCAAGCCGGCCGCGAAATGGTGGAGATGGCCATGCAGACAATAGAGTATTTCCACTCACCTGCATGCGCCCTGAAATATCACTGGACGCGCTTCTACTGCACCATAGGGCACCGCACCATGCGCCTGCTCCCCTATTGGCTCCTTGGCAAAATCAAAGCCCTGGCAGGTAAGAATTGAAGTGAACACAAAAAATCGGGCAGCCACAATCCCACTCGGAATAATGGCTGCCTGATTTTTATATCTAGACCCGGTTCGGATTAAAGCTCGATTGTCTGCGTGCGGTCCGGTCCGACCGAAACGATTACGATCGGTGTGCCGAGCTGACGCTCAAGGAACGAGATATAATCCTTGAAGCGCTGGGGGAATTCGTCGGCCGAGGTGACAGATGTCATGGGCGTTTTCCATCCCGGCAGTTCCTCATAGACCGGCTTGACGGCATCAGCATCATCGATAGAATACGGGAAACGATCGGTACGTTTGCCGTTCACCTCATAGGCCACGCATGCCTTGATGGTGTCGAATCCGTCGAGCACATCGCTCTTCATCATTATGAGTTTGGTCACGCCGTTTATCATGATGGCATAGCGGAGTGCCACAAGGTCAATCCAGCCGCAACGGCGCTCACGTCCTGTCACAGCGCCGTATTCGTGGCCGAGATCACGTATCAGTTTACCGGTTTCGTCGAACAGCTCGGTGGGGAACGGTCCGGCTCCCACGCGCGTACAGTAGGCCTTGAAAATACCGAACACATCTCCAATCTTGTTGGGCGCTATACCCAGACCGGTGCATGCGCCGGCACAGATGGTGTTGGACGAGGTGACAAATGGATAGGACCCGAAGTCCACATCAAGCATGGTGCCCTGCGCACCCTCGCAAAGCACGCTCTTGCCCGAGGCAAGCAGATCGTTCACGAGATATTCGCCATCGACAATCTCATAATTCCTGAGATATTCCACGGCGTTTATCCAGTCCTGTTCAAGCTGTGCCAGCTGCTGGGGGTCGGGAGTGGCATCCAGCGACGCCAGACGTGTGAGATGGCGTTCGCGTGCGGCGGCGTACTTTGCATCGAAATTATCGAATATATCACCTACCCTCACACCGTTACGCGAAGTCTTGTCGGTATATGTTGGACCGATACCTTTGCCGGTGGTGCCGATCTTGGCTTTCCCTTTTGCCTTTTCGGATGCGGCATCAAGCAGACGGTGTGTCGGCAGGATGAGATGCGCTTTCTTTGAGATTTTCAACGTGTGCTTCAGATCCACGCCGCTTTTGCACAAGGCTTCTGCCTCATCGCGGAACAGCACGGGGTCAAGCACAACTCCGTTGCCTATGAGGTTCGTGTCATTCTGGAACACTCCGGAAGGGATGGAGCGGAGCACATACTTCTTGCCGTCGAATTCAAGTGTATGGCCGGCATTCGGGCCGCCCTGAAATCTGGCCACAGCGTCATAGCGCGGTGTCAGTACATCAACAACTTTTCCTTTCCCTTCGTCGCCCCATTGCAAACCGAGCAGAACGTCAACTTTCATTGTGTAGAGTTTTGTAACTGTGATAATGGTTTCAAAAAATCAGGTCAAGAACACCGACTGGACCAAACAGCCTTACTGGCCATTACGGGCACTTTCACGTTTCAGACGCTTCTGGCACCAGGAACACAGCCCGTACACATAAAGCGTGAAGAACTGCGTTTTAAATGTGGGATACCTCAGATTGCCTATCTGGGCCATAAGCGCGGGGTCTTTCACCGCTCTAACGCGACCACAGGAAGTGCACACCAGATGGTGGTGACTTTCGGTGGCACCCGGAAGAACCCTTTCATACTGCGCCGGCTGATTGCCGAACTGATGCCTGCGCACCAGGCCGGCCTCAAGAAACAGCTGTATGGCAGCATACACTGTGGAAAGGCTGAAATGCCGTCCTTCAAGCGTAAGCGCCTCATGCAACGCATCTACATAAAAATGGGCATCCGTCGAGAACACTTTCTCAAGAATGGCATAACGTTCGGGGGTGCGCCGCATACCGTGCTCTTTCAGATATGCATCGAGCTGGGCTCTTGCCGGTGTAAGCATCTGGTCGTCGGTCATGGCTTAACTTTCTGCTGCAAAGGTAACACTTTTTCAGACAATAAAAGCCCCATCGGCGCGGCTTTTTCATAAAAAACTCCCGAGTGTCGGCTACGTTGCGTACAGCCGACAATCGGGAGTGAAAATTTAGATTTCAGGGGTGAGATGTCACCCGCTTTATGGGGAATCAGATGATACCCTGCTCCATCATGGCGTTGGCCACCTTCATGAAGCCGGCGATGTTGGCACCCTTCATGTAGTTGAGGTAGCCGTCAGCTTCGCGTC
This sequence comes from uncultured Porphyromonadaceae bacterium, assembly GCA_900540205.1. Classification (GTDB taxonomy): domain Bacteria; phylum Bacteroidota; class Bacteroidia; order Bacteroidales; family Muribaculaceae; genus UBA7173. The sequence continues at coordinate 65,813 of UQER01000011.1, forward strand.
CGTAAGCCACGCACTGTTCGTGGATGGACGCCATGATCTGATGCAGCTTGGCATCAACCTCTTCGGCGCTCCACTGCAGATGCTCTGCATCCTGTGTCATTTCCAGACCGGAGCATGCCACGCCACCTGCGTTGACGGCCTTGCCGGGTGCATAGTTGATCTTGTTGGCGATGAAAGTATCGATAGCCTCGGGAGTGCAACCCATGTTCGAAACCTCAGCAACAAGTTTCACGCCATTGGCAACGAGCTGCTTGGCATCCTCACCGTTAACTTCGTTCTGGGTTGCGCAGGGAAGTGCGATGTCAACCTTCTGCTCCCAGGGTTTCTTGCCGGGGAAGAATGTGGCGTTGGGATATTTCTCGGCATAAGGAGCCACGATATCATTACCGGAAGCACGGAGTTCAAGCATATAATTGATCTTTTCGCCGCTCACGCCGTCGGGATCGTAGACATAGCCGTCGGGACCGGAGATGGTCACAACTTTTGCGCCGAGTTCGTTGGCCTTGGTTGCTGCACCCCATGCCACGTTTCCGAATCCGGAGATGGCCACTGTTTTGCCCTTGATGGTGTCGTTGGCCAGAGTGAGCATGTTTTCAACGAAATAGAGAGCACCGAAACCGGTGGCTTCAGGACGCAGACGGCTGCCGCCGAAATCGAATCCCTTGCCGGTGAATGTGCCGGTGTGCTCGTTGACAAGCTTTTTGTACATACCGTACATGTAGCCAACTTCACGACCGCCTACGCCGATATCGCCTGCGGGAACGTCGCGGTCGGGACCAAGATTTTTCCACAGACCGAGGATGAAGGCCTGGCAGAAACGCATGATTTCGCCATTGCTCTTACCGCGGGGCGAGAAATCACTGCCGCCCTTAGCACCGCCCATAGGCAATGTGGTGAGCGCGTTTTTGAAAGTCTGCTCGAAGCCGAGGAATTTCAGGATTGAAAGATTCACGGATGCGTGGAAACGGATACCGCCCTTGTACGGGCCGATAGCGTTGTTGAACTGAACACGATAGCCGATGTTGTTCTGCACTTCGCCCTTATCGTCCACCCAGGTTACACGGAATGTCACGATGCGGTCAGGCTCAACCATCCGCTCGATAATTTTGTTCTTTTCAAACTCGGGATGACGGTTATAAACGTCGGCCACTGAAAGCAACACCTCGCGCACTGCCTGGAGGTATTCTTTTTCGCCCGGATGTTTAGCTTCCAGGCTGTTCATGATATTATTTATATCCATAACTAAAATTGTTTGGAATTTAGGTTTGTCGGTTAATTATCTCTCGCGGACAGTCACTCGCAAAACGGCGTGCCATGCGATGGCCTCCTGTTTCAAAGTTGTTATCCAACGGCAAATATAATACTAAAATTACAATAGCAGCACAAAAAAATGATTTATTTTTCATGCCGTTTAACATGAATAAAAAACATTTTAGCACCTGCCACAAAAGCGCCGAATCGACAACTGACAGCCGCCGGCAAAGAATCCGGCCAAAATGCTCGACATGCGCCCGAAACCCGTTCATTAATCAACCCGTACAGCAGTTTTCGTGCCAATACGCCGACAACCATTTTCACCGCCCCCAATCACACGCATAACACAATGATACCTGCAAACAAACACATGCCTCCATGTGTTTTTATCATAAAGTTAGAACTGCTGAAAAATCAGGATTATTCCTGTTCAGCCTTTGCCAATTAGAAAAATTTACTTAAATTTGCACCATAGTAACAGATTTGTGTTAAACCGCATCGAAAAAACTATCGAAGCTGTCGGCTGCATGAGGCATCCGCCATTTTGCCTCTCCACATTCAATCAGCATAGCCAACACGGCGCCACACTAAACACATAACACCAATTTAAACCATATACAAAATGAATACAGAAACAATTGGAGCATGGGCAGGACTTGTTTGGAACGCCCTCAACGAAACAGACGTATTGAGCCTCAAACAGCTCAAAAAAATCACCAAACTTAAAGACAAAGAGGCATTCGCCGCAATCGGCTGGCTCGCCCGCGAAGGCAAAATCGACGTACAGACCAACCCGGAGGACGAAAAAGAATATCTCTTCACTCTGGTTGGCAACAAATAATACAACCATCCCGAACATTACCACAGGGCGGTGCACCACTCCATACCGGAGCGCGACACCGCCTTGTTTGCCCCCAATCCCCTCCCCTCTTCACAGCTCCGCACGCGCACTCCATATTCCGGAAATAACAATAGCCCGAAGGCGCTTTCAACAAATTTAACCCGAAAACCGCCGGATTCACCAAACTTTTTCGTACCTTTGCAACTTGTAAAAATAGGCGCACGATTCCCGGAGCGCCTTACAGCTTATACGACATTCCGAACATGAGACAATTAAAGATTTCTAAATCTATCACGAACCGCGAGAGCGCGTCGCTCGATAAATACCTTCAGGAAATTGGACGCGAGGAACTTATCACTGTTGAACAGGAAGTAGAGCTCGCCCAGCGCATCCGCGAAGGCGACCAGATTGCCCTCGAAAAGCTTACCCGCGCCAACCTGCGCTTCGTGGTCTCCGTTGCAAAGCAATATCAGAATCAGGGGCTCAGCCTCCCCGACCTTATCAACGAAGGTAACCTCGGCCTCATTAAGGCCGCACAGAAGTTTGACGAAACCCGCGGTTTCAAATTCATCTCCTATGCCGTGTGGTGGATCCGTCAGTCCATTCTTCAGGCACTCGCAGAACAGAGCCGTATCGTACGCCTCCCCCTCAATCAGGTTGGTTCGCTCAATAAAATCTCGAAAGCACTTAGCAAATTCGAGCAGGAAAACGAGCGTCGCCCGTCGCCCGAGGAACTGGCAGAGACACTTGATGTTCCCGTTGAAAAAATTGCCGACACGCTTAAGGTGTCAGGACGCCACATATCCGTGGACGCCCCCTTCGTGGAAGGCGAGGACAACTCTCTGCTCGACGTGCTTGCCAATGACGACTCACCCATGGCCGATGCCACCCTTACACAGGAATCACTTTCGAAGGAGGTTGACCGTGCGTTGCACCAGCTACACGAACGCGAACGCGAAATCCTCAAGATGTTCTTCGGCATCGGTTGCCAGGAAATGACCCTTGAGGAAATCGGTGCAAAATTCAACCTCACCCGCGAACGCGTACGCCAGATCAAGGAGAAAGCCATCCGCCGCCTCAAAGGCCAGAAATCACGCCTGCTCAAAACCTACCTCGGTCAATAACCGCACACGGCACCGGAGCCCCCCACAAGCCGATAACAGAAACCACATCACACCGGAAGCAATGCCCACCTCGTCTTAACAACAGGCCCGACATTGCTTCCGGTTTCGTTTATGGTTCCTGCCGGATAACCTCCAATTCGAATAATTTCGGATAAACTCTGATAATTCGGATAACTCTTATAAATCTCATAAAAATTATCGGAACTTATCAGAATTATCCGAATTATCCGAATTATCAGAGTTTATCAGAGCCAATCAGAGCCGCCCGCATCTCACCAAATTAAACCCTCCCACCTCTCTCATGTCTAAACATCGTTATGAAAAGACTACGAAACATATTTTTACTCCTTCTCGTTGCCGCCACGGCAATGACAGTGAACGCATGGACCCTCCCCAAAGAGAGCCTCACATATAATATAATGTACAAATGGGGCCTGATCAACAAAAAGGCCGGCGAAGTCACGCTCACCACGTCAGACATCAGCCAAAAGGAATTCAAATCGCTTCTCGTGGCGGCTTCCGCCCCATGGGCCGACAAATTCTTCATGGTGCGTGACACACTGCGCGGCAACATCCACCCCACCACATTCCTGCCCACATATTATGAACGCATCGCGCATGAAGGGTCGCACTTCTCGCACGACATACTGAACTATACCCGAACCGGATCAAACGTCACGGCACACGCACGCATATGGCGTCAGAAAAAAGGCGAAGAAATGTCAACTGACACCAAGACCCATCAGGCGCAGGGCACCACCCTCGACATGCTCAGCGCATTCTACTATATGCGGCAGCTCAACTACCCCACAATGAATCCGGGCAGCGCCGTGAAACTCAACATCTTCTCCGGTAAGAAAAAAGAGATTCTCACCATCCATTATCACGGCATCGACCAGGTGAAACTCGACAAGAACAAATATCCGGCCTATCACATCACCTTTACGTTCACACAGGAGAACGGCAAGGTAAGCTCCGACAACATGGATGCCTGGATTTCCACCACCGACAGCCGCATTCCCCTGCTCATGGAAGGGAAACTGCCCGTGGGAAAAGTGCGCGCCCTCTATGCCGGCGCCATTTGATACCGCAGCAGACAACACCTGAATCCACGCACCTTTCAAGCATAGATCATAAAAATTGAAAAGCAAAGTGAATCATCCTATTGCAAAATACAAAAAAAGTCCTTACCTTTGCACACATCAAAACACATTGATGCTTATCAATAGAGATAACATCGATTGAACATAGAGTGCCGGGCATCACAGATGCCGGTCACACATTGGAGAGATGGCAGAGTGGTCGATTGCGGCGGTCTTGAAAACCGTTGAGGGTCACACCTCCGGGGGTTCGAATCCCTCTCTCTCCGCCAATATTAAAGACAAAACTGCTGTAAGTCAACAACTTGCAGCGGTTTTGATTTTATATACATACAAATTGCCGGACAATCCCAGCCCCATACAAATGCGTCTGTATCATAGAAAATCAAAAGGAGGGAATATAATGTTACCCCGAGGTTCATTATCGCGCAGCCCTTGCGAAGCAAGAATCCCCATCTCCGCAATAAAACTTGATAATCAAGTTTTTGCTGTATCCACGCCCCATTATCAAATATCGGGAGTAATTGCAAAAAGAACTAATTGCAAAAAAGTTGTCCGAAATTTATGTAGGTAGCTCGTAAAATTTGTTTTAAGCAGCGGAGATTCCGGAGGTAGAAAAGAGATTGGACTCTCTCATAAAAATAGCGAAAGGAATAAGAAAAATATTTATATATGAAATGATGTACCTCCGTAAGTTTAACACAGAAGCACGGATATAAATATTGTCGCCAGACAAAGATTATTAAGAGCGCTGAATATTTGCCAAAATATAGTCACGTATCGCTACTGAATCTCCCTATTCTATTTTGTTTTATAGCGTTTAACATCATTTTGTTGAATACAGCTATATTCCTGTCTATGGAAACAAGTTCTGCCTTAATTTTCTCATAATCTATACTCTTTTCGTATGGCGACAACATATAATTACTAATTTTGGCGAAACTATCTTGAATATTATAAATAAAAAATTTGCTGAACGTAACCCCATAATAGCCTTCAATAAGAGAATACATCCTGCGTCGATTCGCATTCCATTCTTCCAATTGCATCAGCATAGACTGCTTATAAGTTTCTATTTTTATACTATCATGTTGAGTATAAGCGGATAACAAACGTCTGGTTTTATAAAAGCGGTCATCCATCAATCGGCTTACTTCATTGAAAATATCTTCAGCTTGTTGCCTATCACATTCAATCATCGAAAGTTTATATTGCTCTCTCCAACTGTTCTCCTGAAATGTCGCACCAAGCCAACCTCCAATGACAGCAGCAATCAGAGTACATGTTATTTTGACCAAAGGTTCCTTTACAAGTCTTATGATAACATTCCTAATACCGTTAAGGATTTTTTTTAGCATTGAAAAAATTTTAATGAGTTAGTGAAGTGAAAAAACATGCAAAACGATTATTAGTTTTATCCAATAAAGGTAACAATAATATTTAAGGAATCAAAATTGTCTATACTTCTTATGAATATTATGAATATCTTACTCTCTACGGCAAGTGCAGGCAGGTTCAACTGGCAAGTGCAAAATTATCATTTGTCGAAAGCAAACATGTTTTTAAGAGAGCCAAACTTGCTTGAATAAACCTCAATCAAAATGAATTCTGACAATGCAGATATTGTATCTAAATTATCAGAGTTATAAGAATTACCGCATCATGGCGCTGCCGCCAGGTTAATTTCAATAGAGATCCATGAATTCGTAGGTGTTGCCGAGGTCGGCGAGGATGCGGCGGAAACTGTCGTGCGAGATGATGAGCGAGGCGGTGTTGTCGTTGGGATGAAAGCTCAGTTTGTCGGCCTTGTCAAGATTGCTGTCAAGAATGAGATGCACATGGTTGTCGGTGTCGTTGAGCAACCCGAAAAGCGACACCGAACCCGGTGTCACACCAAGGTATTTCTCCATCCTGGCCTCCGACGCAAACGAAAGCCTCCCCTGCTGCAGCTTGTCCTGCAGTTCATGCACCGGAAGGGAATGGTGCCAGTCGAGAATCACAAGATAATGACGGTTGCCTTTATGGTTGCGCAGAAAAAGATTCTTGCAATGGCACACATCACCGGCATCGGCAACGTATTTCAACGCCTCCTCAACAGTGGGCGTGGCCGGATGCTCGATGCATTCATAATCTATTCCTGCATCCCGCAGATATTCAAACACCTTTTCTTTTTTGTTCATTTTCCTTTATTGCAAAAAATCTTCATTGTGATAACCGGAGAGGGGTCAGTTCCACCCTCCCCCGAGCGCGCGGTAAAGTTCCACCAGCGCAAGATATTCATCGCGCACGGCATAGATCAGCCCTACCTCCGACTCAAAATAGCGCCGCTGCGCGTCGAGCACATCAATATAGTTGATGGCACCGAGTGCATACTGGCTGTTGGCCAGTTCCGAATATTTTTTTGCGGCATTGCGCAGATCCCTGCGGAGCACCGTGGCCTCCTGCTTGCGCTGGAATGTGGTCACGGCATCACTGACTTCGCTGAATGCGGTGAGAACTTTCTGCTCATAGCCATATTTGGCCTGATTGTAAGCCGCCTCGGCAGCCTGGTGCTTACGTTTGTTGCGTCCGAAAGAGAATACGGGTCCTGCCACCGATCCAATCACATAGGAGAATGGCGACTGCAGCAGGTGTTGGAGGTCGTCGTTCTCTGCTCCACCGGTCAGACTTATGCGAAGCCGGGGGAAACGGTCGGCATAAGCCACACCCACATTGGCCAATGCGGCTTTAAGATTCTGTTCGGCCGCACGCAGGTCGGGACGCCGTTGCAGCAGCGTCGAAGGGAGCCCGATTGCCAGCGTATCGGGCATCACCATCTCCAGGTTAAGTGAGCTGCGCTGCAGATAATCCTCCGGATAACGCCCCATCAGAAGTGCTATGGCATTGCGCTGCACCTTGATGTCGCGCTCCAGATTCGGTATAAGTGCCGCCGTGGTGGCATACTCCACCTTGGCCTGCTGATAAACGGTCTCCGGTGTAAGTCCCCCCTCGAAACGCAGGCGCGCTTTCTCGAGGTTCACCTCGCGGGTATGGAGCGTACGTTCCACCATGGCACGTTCGCGGTCAAGCGCTATCAGCCTGAAATAGGCCGACGCCACCTCGGCCACGAGGGTCATCTGCATCGCTCGCCGGTTCTCCACCGAAGCAAAATACTGTGCCGCACCTTTTTTGCGAGCCCAGCTCAGTCCGCCCCACAGGTCGGCCTCCCAGCTCAACGTGGCTTTAAGGGAAAACTCCGGATCGGAGGTACTCTTCTTATCATAATAATCATTTGTCTCATTATCAGCCGATGCGATGGCCGACAGTGTAGGCATGAAGTTGGCCTTGCTCACGCCGTAGAGAGCACGCATCTCCTCCACTTTGGCAGCCGCAGCGAGCAGGTCGCGGTTGTTCCGCAAAGTCTCGTCAATTATGGCCACCAGGGATGAATCGGTGTACACCTGCCACCACTTCATATCAGCCATGGTGACCGAATCAGTGGAGTTTCCCTCCAGAGCCGACGGCAGATTCAGCTGCGGCTCCGCGCAGTTTTTCACTCCGGAGCACGATGACAGCGCCGTTGCGGCCACCGTCAGGCACACTGCGGCCACAGCCGTGTGCTTCATTATCTTTTTCGTCTTTCTTTTCAATCTGTCTTTCATTCTGAAAATCTCCACAAAGAAAAAGGGTACAAAAAGTATGCCAACGGTGATGGCTACGAGCATACCGAAAAACACACCGGTGCCGATGTCGCGCCTTGCAGCCGAACCAGGTCCGGAGGCAAGCACCAGAGGCACAAGTCCGAGTATGAACGCCAGCGACGTCATCACTATCGGGCGGAAACGCAGCCGCGCTGCCGTGAGGGCGGCATGCACCACATCCACACCCTTGTCAACCTCCTCTTTTGCAAATTCCACAATAAGGATGGCATTCTTCGCCACAAGTCCCACAAGCATCACCAGACCGATCTGGAAATAGATGTTGTTTTCAAGTCCGCACAACCATATGCCGGCATAGGCGCCCACACCTGCAATCGGGAGCGACAGAATCACGGCCAGCGGCACCGTCCAGCTTTCGTAAAGAGCCGCCAGGAAAAGGAACACGAACAGCAGCGCCAGTCCGAGCACAAAGCCGGTCTTGCCCGACTCATGTTTCTGCTGATACGACAGTCCCGACCACTCCACTGCGATATTCTCTGGCAGATGCTCACGCACAATCTGCTCGAGAGCGGCCATTGCCTGACCGGTGCTGTAGCCCTGAGCCGCTTCTCCTGAGATGGTGGCGCAATTGAACATATTGAAGCGCTTCACCGAGCCCGGACCGGATGTGTAGTGCGACGTTCCGAGCGATGTCACCGGCACCATCGTACCGTTGGCTCCACGCACAAAGAACAGGTTGAGATTACCCGGACGTGCGCGGTAAGTGGCATCGGCCTGCAGATACACACGGTAGATGCGGTTGAACATGTTGAAATCGTTGACATAGACCGACCCGGTGAAAGCCTTCATTGTCGAGAATATGTCGCTGACAGGAATCCCCTGCATCTTGGCCTTGTCGCGGTCCACATCGAAGAAGAGCTGCGGAATCTCGGCCTGCAGCGAGGAGGACAGGCCGGAAAACTCCGGACATTGCGCCGCATAGAACTGCAGTGTGTCCACTGCCTGCTCCAGATCCGCGTAGGTGGCGTCACCTCTTGCCTCGAGCACCATCTCGAAACCACCCGACGTGCCGAGTCCGGGCACAATGGCAGGCGTGAAGAAGTAAACGTTGCATTCGGGATATGTGGATACCTCGTTGCGGATGCGTTCGCGCAGTTTGTCGAGCGAATCGGCATCACGTTCCGAAGCCGGCTTCATTATCACAGTCATGGTGGTATGGGCCTGGTTCGTGCCGGAACGCGGCGATGAGCCGTTGACATTCAGTATGTACTGCACATCCTTGTCGTAAAGCAGGAACTTCTGCACTCTTTCCGACACGGCGCGCGTACGTTCGATTGTGGCGCCCTCAGGCAGTTCCAGTTCCACCGTGAAATAACCCTGGTCCTCAGGCGACATGAAACTCTGCGGCAGGAAATGGTTGAACAGTCCGATGGCTACCAGCGACAGCCCGAAAGCCGCATACATGATGCGCGGGCGCGCAAGAACCCGCCTGATCATACGGCCATAAAAACGGTTGCCGCGTGCAAGCCAGAAATCGATAAGGCGGAAAAGTTTCGGCTTGCGGCGTGTACGGTTCTCCGGGCGCAGCAGCTTCGAACACATCACCGGCGACAACGTGAGCGCCACGATGGTGGAAATCACAACCGACACGGCAATGGTGATGGTGAACTGGCGGTAGAGCTGTCCGGTTATGCCGGGAAGGAAACTCACAGGCACGAACACCGCGCAGAGCACGAGCGACATGGCCACAAGAGCGCTCCCCAGTCCGTTCATGGCGCGGCGCGTGGCCTCCATGGGCCCCACATGCTCGCGGTTCATGATGCGGTCCACATTCTCAACCACCACAATGGCATCGTCCACCACAATACCGATGGCAAGAATCAGCCCGAGCAATGTGAGCATGTTGAGCGAGAAACCGAACACGAGCATCACCCCGAACGTACCTATCAGCGATATGGGCACTGCTATCACAGGGATGAGCGTGGCACGCCAGTTCTGCAGCGACAGGAACACCACAAGAATCACCAGCAGCAAAGCCTCGAAGAATGTACGGTAAACGTGGTGAATCGACTCGGAAATATATTCCGTCATGTCGAATGGTATCTCGTAGCTGAGACCTTCCGGAAAACTGTGGCTTATCTCCTCCATCTGCTTCTTCACGGCCTCGGCCACCTCCATGGCGTTCGAGCCGGGGAGCATGTTTATGTCGAGCACGGCAGCATTACTTCCGTTGATGCTGCTCTCGGTGGAATAGGAGGACGCCTCGAGTTTCACATCCGCCACATCGCGCAGCCTGATGATGGAACCGTCGGCATTGGCGCGTATCACAACATTCTCGAACTCCTCCACCGACGAGAGACGTCCGCGTGCCGTGATGGGTACGGTGAGGTCAACCCCCTCCATCGGGGCCTGCCCGAGCACTCCGGCTGCCGACTCGCGGTTCTGGTCCTTGAGCACAGCCGTAAGATCCTGCACCGTCAGGCCCAAGTCGGCGAGCTTGTCGGGCGACACGAGAATCTGCATGGCGTAATATCGGCTGCCCACATTGCGGATGCTGCCCACCCCCGGCACACGTCTCAAAAGGTCGAGCACATTGAGCGTGGCGTAGTTGCTGAGATATATCTCGTCGAATTTCGAATCGTTGGAAAGGAGGGTGATTGTCATCAGCTTGTTGGCAGTCTCCTTTTCCACGCTTATACCGTTCTGCACCACCTCGGCAGGCAGACGCGATTCAGCCTTCTTCACTCGATTCTGCACGTCCACGGCAGCCAGTTCCGGATCCACGCCTATATCGAATGTCACCAGAGCCGAGAAGCCGCCGGAATTCGAACTGCTCGACGACATGTAGATCATACCGGGAGTACCGTTAAGTTCCTGTTCGATGGGCGTGGCCACGGCCTGCGTCACTGTCAGGGCGTCGGCACCCGGATAAGAAGCAGACACCTTCACCACGGGCGGCACGATACGCGGGTACTGGTCCACCGGGAGCAGTACAAGCCCGATTGCCCCCACTATCACGATGACAATGGAGAGCACAATCGAGAAAACCGGATGCGTAAGGAAAAAATTATTCTTCATACCTTATCCCTTGCAGTAAATATTATTCAGCCGTTTTGGCATCCGCATGGGGTGCCACCGGAGCTACTTTCATGCCATGATGCAGTTTGTGGTAGCCTTCTGTCACAATCCATTCGCCGGCAGCCAGACCGCGCTCCACTATCATGTTGTTGTCAACCTCTGGCCCCGTCTCCACAAACCGGCGCTCAACCACACTGTCGGGCCGGACCACATACACATACGCCCCACCCTTTTCTATATCAAGGGCTTTTGCCGGAACCTGAATGGCATCTTTGCGTACATCCATCAACAGCTTTACCTTGGTAAACTCGCCCGGAAGCAGTATGTGATCGGGGTTGGGCATTTCGGCACGCACTGAGAATGTGCCGGTGGTGGGATTCACCTGAGGTGAGGCAAAGTCCACCAGACCTCGGTAGGGATAAACCGTCCCATCGGCCATCGTGATTGTTACATATGGATCCCACTGCCTTTTGGAATCACGCTCGCCCAGACGCACATTGCGTGAACGGCTGCGCAGATATTCCAGCGAGGTCATGGCAAAATCCACCCTCACCGTATCGCTGTTAACAATCGTAGCCAGCAGCGACTTGCCGTTAGGCCCTACAAGCGTACCTATATCGGCACTGCGCTCAGAGATATACCCGTCGGCAGGCGATGTCACCGTGGTATAGCCAAGCGTCATCTCGGCCTGTTTCAGGTCGGCGGCTGCCACCATAACCTCAGCCTTGGCACTCTCATAGGCGGCCTCGGCATTGTCAAGATCAAGCTGTGAGGCGGCATTCTGCTCATACAGCGGCCGCATGCGTTTCAGGTCGCGGTCGGCTTTCTGTTCCTGCGCCTTGGCCTTGTTAAGCTGCGCACGGGCTTTCTCAACCCGAGCCCTGTAGAGACTTGGATCAATCACAAACAGCGTCTGCCCTTTTTTGATACGCGTGCCCTCCTCAAAAAACATTTTCTGCAGATAGCCCTCCACACGCGCGCGGACTTCCACGAACTGCTGGGCCCTGATTCTGCCCACATATTCGCCGTAAATGTTCACATCCGAGGTATTCACAGGCTCGACAGCGACAACCGGATATGATGTCGGGACAGCCTTTTTGCGCGTAAGCATCCACACGGCCGCGCCACCCGCGAGCAACACTGCCACAATGATAATTACAGTTAATAGACGTTTGTGTCTCAGGCCTCCAAATCTGAAAATCCCGGAGTGCCGCTTTACCCTATCTGATGTTTTATTCATTATTAAAAAACGATGTAGCGCAGCATGTTAGACTTATATAAGCGGTGTTACCCCCCTGCAAGTGTGACATACTGCCAATTGTGATGAATTTATTAAAATTCCAACACGGGTCCGGCATTAAATGTTCAACGCCACTGCATACAAAAAAATTGCAACGCTTCACGCCTGACATGAACCGGATTATTGATACATGTACAATATATTCCTTTTTTGCAAATTTATCTGTTATGTTTGCCACTGAAAAGAATCTGTAAACAGACATCTGAAATGTGACAATGAAACGAAGGGTGAAGGTATATTAAAGAAACTGCCCTGTTGCCATTTCGGCTGCGGGGCAGAATGTATGTAGAGTTCAATTATTCGACAGATCGAAAGTCGCGCGTCATTTATAACGTGCCCAGCGCACAAGGTCGGCAATGCTGGGTTTCTTGCCGTACATGAAGATACCTATACGGTAAATCTTGCCTGCTATCCATGCCATCGCCACAAACGATGCGAAAAGTATGGCCGCGGACACCCATATCTGCCATGCCGGGATGCCGAACGGAATACGGGCAAGCATCACCATGGGCGATGTGAAGGGAATCATCGACATCCACACCGACATGGTGCCGTTGGGATCACTGACCACAGCCAACGAAAACACAAGTGCCAGAATGATGGGGAGCACGGCGAACGTCTGAAGCTGCGAGGCATCCTGTATGTTGTCCACTGCCGATCCGATGGCAGCGAATATCGATGCATAAAACAGGAAACCGCCCACGAGGAACATAAGCATATATCCCATCATGGTCGCTATATAGCCCACCGAGGTGAATGTGGCCAGGGCATTGATCATATCGGGGTCAAAGCTCGACGAAAGGTCCATGTCGCCGGCAGAAGCCATGGCAACCTGCGCGCTCAGGTCGGCAGGAAGGATGGCGGGAAGCAGGAATGCCGACATCAGACAGAGGAGCACTCCCCATATCACCACCTGCACCACTGCCACCAGACCCACACCTATGATTTTACCCATCATAAGCTGCATAGGTTTCACAGACGACACCACAAGCTCAAGCACGCGGTTGTTCTTCTCCTCGATAATGGAGGTCATAACCATCTGTCCGTAAAGCAGCAGGAACATGTAGAGCACGAACGTCATCACCATCCCCATGCCATAGGACACTCCCGACGAGAAGCTTTCCTGATTTCCTGATTCGTCGATGCGGAGGGTGGACAGATGCACATCCACATTCACCTCGTCAAGGATTTTCGAAAGGTTCTCTATGCTGTAGGCCTTCAGGCGTTCATCCTCTACCACTTTCTTTATGGCGTTTGATGCGAGCATCTCCACCTCCATGCTTCCGGCGTCGCGGTTGTAGAGTGCCGCGTTCGACGGATTCTCCACAATATCCTGACCGATGAAAATCACGGCATCATACCGGTCATCGGCAATAACCGAATCAAGCGGCTGGTCGGTGGCGGTAAGTGTCACAAAATCCAGGTCGGCCGCACGCGCAGCCAGTTCGGGCATCATTATCCCGCTCTGGTCCACCACTGCAATCTCAGTGTCATCAGGGGTCGACAGCATCATTATGGCTGCCGGAGCTGCCATCAGGAGCAGCATCAGCACCGGCATGAGCAGGGTTGTGATTACAAAACTCTTTTTCCCTACGCGCTCGTTGAACTCACGCGCTATGATTATTCCTATATTCGACGACATTTCAGTTGTTTTCTTTAGGGTTGGCATTTGTGGCGGCGTCGGCATTCTCAACGCAGCGAATGAAAATCTCGTTCATCGACGGCAGCGCACGGTCGAAGTTCACAATATCCACCGTATCGTTGGCAACGGCAAGGAACTCGCGCATGGCCACACCCTGACGCAGATGGAAGTTGGCGCTTATGGCGTCGGGGCATCCCGGCACAGGGGTGTCGGTCAAAAGTGTCTCGGTCACCATATTCCCAAGGCGCTCATGCAAGGCGGCAGCATCGCCGGTAAATGCCATGCGGTAATGATTGGCACCCATTCTTGCCCTGATTTCAGCCACATTACCCGACAGGATGTTGCGTGAACGGTTTATCAGCGTTATATTCTCGCAGAGTTCCTCCACGCTCTCCATGTTGTGGGTGGAGAACACCACGGTGGCACCCTCGTCGCGCAGACGCAGAATTTCGGTTTTCAGCAGATTGGCGTTTATGGGGTCGAAACCGGAGAAAGGTTCGTCGAAGATGAGTAGTTTGGGGCGATGAAGCACAGTGACTATAAACTGTACTTTCTGCGCCATACCTTTTGAAAGTTCCTCGACCTTTTTCCCCCACCAGTCCATTATGCCGAAGCGTTCGAACCAGGCTTTCAGTTCTGTAATGGCCTCGGAACGTTTGAGCCCTTTGAGACGCGCGAAAAAGAGCGCCTGATCGCCCACTCGCATCTTTTTGTACAGACCGCGTTCTTCGGGCAGATAGCCTATGTGCGCCACGTCGTCGGCACACAGCCGGTGGTCGCCGAACCAAACCTCTCCGCTGTCGGGAGCTGTAATGTGGTTGATGATGCGGATAAGGGTTGTCTTTCCTGCTCCGTTCGGACCGAGCAAGCCGTAGATTTTCCCTTCCGGGATACTGATGCTCACATCGTCAAGAGCCTTGTGATTGGTGAATTGTTTGCTGACGTGTTCAGCTCTGATAATGTCCATATTTTAAATGGTCTGATTGTTGTGGCCGCTGGCATTTCCTCTATGGCGTGCGACCGTGCTGTTTGTAATGTGCAAGTAAATAATCTGTGATAATGCGGTGTCAAAATTACATTAATTAAGTAATTCCGACATTATCATTTATCGTGTTTTTCGCCGTAAAGTTACATTATGGGGTATTTTTTTTCTTTTATGGGTGTTTTTTGACGGGTTTACACAGTTTGCATTTGCAAATTTTGGGCCTATTATTTAAATTTGCAAATAATCATTTTTTGTTTTTCTGCTCATATGAGGTTTGCGAAGATCATATCGTTCTGTATGGCTGCCATTGTTTTGGCGGTTCTGACAGGTTGCTCCTCAAAGAAGCATGCATCCACGGGAGCGCAAGGCTATGGAAGCGCTACAACCCAGCGTGGCGGTTCAGGCAAAATTAGTTATGCCGACGAGCCGTCAGATGCCATGGGACGCGATCTGGCCGCAGAGGCGCGCCGCTGGCTCGGCACTCCTTACCGCTATGGCGGACAGGACCGCTCGGGCACAGACTGCTCCGGACTGGTGATGGAGGTGTACCGCGAGGTATGCGCCGTCAAGCTTCCGCGTTCTTCATCAAGTCAGATGTCCTACTGCACAGAAGTGGCGCGCAACAAGGCCCGTATGGGCGACCTCATGTTCTTCGGAGGCTCCGGCAAGGTGTCGCACGTCGGACTGTACATCGGAAACGGCGAAATGATTCATGCATCCTCGTCGCGTGGTGTAATGATCAGCAATGTGGATACAGGCTACTGGGGCCAGCGCCTGTTGGGCGCAGGCCGCGTGGGCGGCGCACAGGAAAGCTGGGCCAAGGCCGGCAAGGGGAAGAACGGAAAGGAACGTCCTGCCGATGAGCCCACCCCGCAGCCACGTCTGAACGACATACAGGAGATACAGATTGCATCGACAGGCCGCCCCGTGCCGGTGGCGGAAATAGCCTATAACCGCATCCCGCCTGCCACTCCCGAACTAAATGCCGACCAAAGCGTTTCTGTAAGGAATCTGCCTGATGCCGCGGCAACAGCAGAAGCCCCTACCCCGAGCGCACTCGATATGCTTGACAGGATAATCAACCAGAAGGTCGACTCAATTTTTGCCGACCGCTTCATGGACTGAAAGGAAACCACACACTGGCAATGACCGACAAGAAAAAAAACAGAAAAAAAACTGCACGGACCGCTGAAGTCCAGACACAGGATGCTGAACGCGCCTCAGGAGTGGTCATCCGTAACACCGGGAGTGCATTCACCGTATTGCTGCCCGACGGACGCGAGATAGATTCGCGCATAAAAGGGTCATTCCGCCTCAAAGGGATACGCACCACCAATCCTGTGGCAGTCGGCGACAATGTGGATGTAGCCGTGAATCCCGACGGGTCGGCTTACATCACAGGAATCCATCAGCGCAAGAACTACATCATACGCCGCGCCAGCAATCTTTCAAAAGAGGCGAGCATACTTGCCGCCAACATCGACCAGGCCTGCCTGGTGGTCACTCTCACACATCCCAGCACATCCACTACTTTCATCGACCGCTTTCTCGCCACAGCCGAGGCTTACCGTGTGCCGGCAATCATTGTGATAAACAAGGTTGACCTGCTCGACAGCGACGCCCTAGCGGCGCCTGACTGTATCGCGGCTGATACTGACGAATCTGACAGTACCGCCAATCTCCTGACCGGGGAGTTCACCGAGCATGAACTGCTCGACGCAGTGACATATCTTTACCGTTCCATCGGCTACAAGGTGCTCCACGTATCAGCGCTGGACGGCAGCGGCATTGATGAACTGCGGCAAGTGCTTGCCGGGAAAATCTCGCTTGTGGCAGGAAATTCCGGGGTAGGCAAATCCACGCTCATCAACCGGCTGATTCCGGGTCTTGACCTGCGCACTGCGGCCATCTCCGATGTGCACGACACCGGTATGCACACCACCACGTTTTCCGAGATGTTCCCACTGCCGTCTGGTGGCTGGATAATCGACACCCCGGGGGTACGCGGTTTCGGTACAATAGAATTCGACCGCAACGAGGTGTCGCACTTCTTTCCGGAAATCTTCGCCATCGGAAAAAATTGCCGTTACGGCGACTGCACCCACACCCACGAGCCGCAATGCGCCGTGCGCCAAGCGCTCGACGAGCAGCGCATCGCCCCTTCGCGCTACAACTCTTATCTCAGCATCCTTCAGGATGCCGATCCCGATAAATACCGCAAACCGTTCTGACACCCCTTTATCCTCTTTGTGCCTCCATGTCGCATCGGCGCCGATGCAACTGTCTAAATATCACGATGCAGGCGGCTCGTCATGCGCAGCAGCCTGCACGGGAGCGCGGTTGATTACGTAAGTCTGATAATAGCTCAGTAACAATGTGGTGAGAGGGAGCGCTATAATCATACCGATCAACCCCATCAGGGTGCCCCATACCGACAATGCCAACAGAATGATGGCCGGATTCAGCCCCATGGCCTTACCCATGATTTTAGGTGTGAGGATGTAGTCGCACACGCTCTGGCTCACCACATAAACCAGCAGGCACTCCCCCATCAGCTGCCAGAATGATGCCGTGCCGTCGAGCGACGACAGCAGGCACACGGCGGCCACCGGGATGAGGGTGACATATTGGAAATAAGGTATCATATACAACACCCCCACAAGCAGTCCGAGCACAATGGCCAGAGGGATTCCGACTATGGAGAATCCGATGCAATAGAACACCGCCGCACACGCTGCGATCAGCGCCTGACAACGGAAATAGTGGTTCATGTTCACTTTAATATCATCGAAAAGCTTGTAGGCCACAGTCCTGTAGCGGGGAGGCACAAGTTTCCGGAACCCGCCCATCAGCTGCGGATAGTCGATAAGGATGAAAATCACATAGATAAACGCTATGAGCCACTGCAACGTGTGGAACAGGAATCCCACCGATTCGCTCACAATGGATGCCCCGGAATTTAGCATCTGCTCTATCTGCTTGAACTGCAGCATACTGCCGTTGCCATCGGTTTTGAACGTGTGATTCACCCATTCGCTTAGCGCCGGAGGCAACCGGAGCAGCCCGTCGCGCGAGGCGCTTGCCTTTTCATACATCTGCCGCATGCTGTCAATCTCGTTCACCACGGAGGGCACAAGAAAATACACCAGCGCCCCGACCACGATGGTTGTCTCCAGAATGGTGAGAAATGCCGCCAGCACCCTCCCCTTCATTTTGAACCACTTGCGGTTGAGTTGCACGAGAGGTTCCATGAAATAGGCTATGAGGCAGGCAAGGCAGAAGGGCAACAGCACATTTTTCAGTATGTCCACCACCCACACCACCACGACCACCACGGCTGCGGCAAAAACGATGTTGGCGATTTTCCGGATGGAAAGAAGACGGGGCTGCATAATCCGATGAAACATTAAAGGTTGAAACGTAAACCCCTGTTAAAAGGAGTTCCCTTTAATCACATAACACATTCATTGCGGTATTGTTTCGGCCCCGCACCAACCTGCTGCCTGAAATATTTTCCGAAAGCCGACTGCTCTGATTACCCGTACTTAGGGACAAACGACAAATGCACCGATATTTCGTCACGGCCCGACAAAACGAGGACAAAACGGGTCAAGCCGAAATATCGGTGCATGAAATCAGCATTTCTCCATGATAATGATT
>UQER01000012.1 GCA_900540205.1 uncultured Porphyromonadaceae bacterium
ATCATGCTTGCCGAGGCTTCTGAATCACCTCCTCTATAGCCTGAATTTGACTAAGAGGGGCTTGGCCGAAACAAAAAGTAAGCCCAACTTCTAATTATCAGAAAGTTGGACTCACTGCGTTATGGTTTAGCGGACAGTAATATTTATCAATCCTTTAAGGTAAAATTGGTTGGCACTTCTGTAGTTTGGATAACCTGCAGTTCACTTTATAACCATAAATTTGCACCGTGAACCTATTTATCAAGTCCGCAACATGAACATAAAGACATTTATTCCGCTCATAATGCTCATTGCATTGAACTACAACATCATGGCACAGAACAAGATTACCCAGACCGCCGGACGCACCGCTCTCGGCGAATTCGCCCCCAAATTTGCAGAGATTAACGACGACGTGCTGTTCGGCGAGGCCGTATGGAACGACACCACCCTCAGCCTCCACGACCACAGCATGATAACCATTTCCATCCTCCTGGGCAAAGGGATGATCGACTCCTCATTCCGCTCACACCTCGAGCTTGGCAAGAAGCACGGCATCACTCGCAAGGAGATTGCCGCCCTGCTCACCCAGGCTGCATTCTATGCCGGATGGCCCAACGCATGGGCAGGCTTCCGGATTGCCAAAGAGGTATGGGCCGACAACGATGCCGCAACCGAAAAAGAGCGCTTCCAGCAGGAGATGATCTTCCCCATCGGCGAGCCGAACATGGCATACGCAAAATATTTCACCGGCAACAGCTACCTCGCTCCTGTATCTTCCCAGCAGATACCCTTCGCCAACGTGACCTTCGAGCCCGGATGCCGCAACAACTGGCACATCCACAAAGCTGAAAAAGGCGGTGGCCAGATGCTTGTAGGCGTGGCCGGACGCGGATGGTATCAGGAAGAAGGCAAACCTGCGGTAGAGATTCTTCCCGGTACGGTAATCAACATACCTGCCAACGTGAAGCACTGGCACGGAGCTGCCAAGGACAGCTGGTTCGCCCATCTCGCATTCTCGGTTCCCGGAGAAGAAGCCTCTACCCAATGGCTCGAGCCCGTCAGCGACGCCGAGTACAGCAAACTTCCCTGAGCTACAGCCATCCCCGAGCACGAACTGCCCTGAGTGCTCATAAACTCAGACATCAGTCCTTTCATATAGGCAGCAGCCGATAGCCCCTGCGGGCTACCGGCTGCTTTTGTTTAAGTCTGGGATGTATGTCAGGGCACCACAACCTTTGCGGTAAGGTTTCCGGCAGTTACCACATAGATTCCTGCAGGAAGTGTCACAGTGGCATCGCCGTCGGCTGCATAAAGCACGCGTCCGTCGGCCGCATTCACAGTCACATGGTCGGTGGCTTTGGCACCGGTCACCATGATGCAGTGCTTCTCAACCTTGATTGCCAGTCCGTTGCCATCGGCGAATACCGAACCGATTCCTGAGGTGGCAACACCGGCAGCGTTCGATGCTGCTGAAAGGCCTCGGTTGTAGTTCACGACCACATGATACGTATGCGCTCCGTTTCCTGCAGTGGCATCGGTAAACGCGGGAGCCGTAAGCAGAGCGGTGTTCAGCTTCACGCCGTCGCGATAAACGTCATATCCGGCAATCTCGAGAGTGGCGTTGGCAACCTTCATCTTCACGTCGTCGAACATGAGCATGTATCCGTCGCCCCCTGCGTTGCATGCACGGATGGCAAGACGTTTTGCTCCGGCCGGCAGCTGGAAGTCGTAGAAAGTGTACTCGGCATTTCCGAGAGCGTCAACCTTCTGCGGCACTTCAATCGGACCGTCGGCACAGAGGGTCACGAAATCGGCCGGGTCTGTGGAATTCTTCAAGGAATAAAGAACCTCCATTTTGTCAGGAAAATCTGGATGATAGCTGCGCGCATAGAACGACACTGTCTGTGCCTCCCCGTTAAGTTCGGGCGAAATGGCCCAGTCATCCTGCTGAGCGGAGTAGCTCAGGATGAACACCGCTGCCATGCTCCGGCTTCCTGAATGTGCGCCGAACAAAGGCTGCAGAGCAGGATTGTAGTAAATTATCTCCTCGTCCTCATTGTCGAACACGAAGAACGAATGGCGTGTACGCATACCCACGGCATCGGGCATACCCACGGCATCAAGATTACCTATCTGCTGGTCGTCGCGGTCAATCATGGTCCAGCCTTCCACCTCGTCGGTCCAGGGCGTTGCATCCTCGAAATCCTCGGTCTCCTTGGCATCGAAACCGGCGGTGGAGGGTGCACTCCATGTCAGTTCAACACCTGCGCCGGAACGTTCAGCCTTGAGATCGGCCACAGCAGGCCAACGCGGCAGCTTGAGTTCAGGCAGCGCAGCGGGAGTGACGTTGTTGGAAGCATCGGCATCGTTGGCGATGTTCACCTCGGCCGTGAACGCCGGATTCTCGCCGGTGAGCGGGCTGAGCGTGCAGCTGAACGGCACGATTGTCTCAGCACCTGATGCGAGCTGACCTTCGGGAGTGACGGTTGCAACGGTCTCGCCGTTGAGCTTGAAGCTTACGGAGTAACCTTCGGCTGGTTTGCTGCCGAAATTGGCCACCGTGGCGTTGAGCTTGAACGGAGTATCGATCTCAACACGTGCGGGAGCGGTAAGGCGCGTAGCTGTAAGATCGGTATCGGGCATGTTGCCTATGCGCAGATTGTCAAATGCCATGTTGTAGTGGCTGTTGATATAAGTGCGCACTATGAAGTAGACAGTCTGCCCTTTCACCTGTGTGAGCGGGAAGTGAGCCAGATTCCATCCGTCGGCATAACCGTCGGCATGATCCACCAGCCCGAGGCTGGTCTGTTTACCGTCGGGCGTTACTGCAAGCACCTGGAAGCGGTTGGTCTCGTTCGAGGACAACACATAATGGTAGAATGAGAGCACCGGATTCTCCACACCCTCAAGGTTCACCTTACCGGTATAGAACGCCGGCATGGCATACTGGGTGGGGCAATAGAGGTAGAGGAACGCATCGTCGCCGTCCTGGGCGTTTATGCCTGCTGTCTCGAATTTGCCTACCGTCCATTCCGAATAGCTTCCTTCGGGAGCGAGGATACCGACAATGTTGGCGGCACGCTGCTCATCGGTGTAACTCTGGGCATACGGCACTGCTGCGCTGCGTCCTACGGGAGTCATCTCGCAACGTGGCATCTCCTCCGACGGCAGTCCGAGATTCAGGGCCTCGACATAGAGGATGGCGAAAGCTGCCTCGGTGGGTTCGCAAACTTTTATTGTGGCCTGGGTGGTCGAAACAGGGGCGTCGAGCACCTCGACGGCGCTGTTGCCGCTACCACGTGTATAAACCATGTAGGTAAGGTTCTCAGGCTTGATTTCCTTACCTTCAACGGTCTTGGCAGGGGCTGTCCAGCTAAGCTGCACAGTGCCCGGCACGTCGGTTTCCACAACCTTGATATTGCTTACTGGTTCAGGAGCCACCGGGCCGACATATACACTCGCCTTGACCTTACGCCCTGCGGAGTTTCCGTCAGCGCTCTCGGTCTGGAATTCATATGTGTAGGTTCCGGCTTCCGGTATGTCATTGTCTGTGAACGTAAGGCGTGCGCCGGGCTGCTCGGAGGCAAACACCTTCACGGGTTCATCCTTTCCGGCACGTGTCACCGTCACCTTGCATGCGCCTTCGAGTGCGGTGCCCGACACATTGACAGCCGGGACATTGAATGCGCCCTGAAGTGTGAGATGTCCGTCGGCATCGGGTGTAAGCTCGATAGAGGTAACTTCGGCAGGCGAACCGGCGGTGAGCGGAGCGCTCATTGTCACCTCATCCACACGGATCATGAAACAGGGAGCGGGGCTCACAGCATGCCAGCCGATAAAGTAGTTTCCGCTTTCCGTGGGTTTGATGGTTACGGTCTTTACGGTAGCTGTGGCCGGGTCGTTGGCAAGCTCTTCCTCGGCAATGAGGGTGGTTGTCATCGCTGCAGGATCGGCTGCTTTACCCATGGCCAAAGCATAGCGCTCCTTGTACATGGTGCTTCCCGCGCAGATGCGGAACGAGAATTCATATATCTTTCCGGCCTCGAAATGGAACGCCGGAGTTATGAGCCAGTCGTTGTTGGCGCCCTCATTCACAAAGTCAACCTTGAAGCATTTATAGTACGAGGTGTAATACCAGTACGAATTGTCATCATTGAGGTTGAATGTGGAATAAAGGTCGCTGTCGGGCTTGTCAGTGTCGAATGTGCAGGCATAGGGAGGTGTGATTGCGCCGATGCCGGCCACGCATTCAGCCACGGCAGACTCTTTTCCATCATACACGGCTGTCACGGAGTACGTGAGTTTCACATATGTGTCAGGTGTGGCGGGAGTGTCAGTGTACGATGTGCCGGTAACGCCGGTGGCAACCGTCTTGCCGTTGCAAGTGATGTTGTATGTGACATCAGCGGGCGAGATATAGCCGCCGTCGGCCGATGCCGTTACAGCATCCCACGAAAGCGTCACCGTCCCGTCGCTGTTGACTTTTGCCGCCACGGACGCAGGTGCGACAGGCACACCTTTACCAACGAAAAGATCCACCTGCTTGCGTGCTCCGTTGCCGACATCGTTGGTGGCGAAAGCCGTGAACGCATGCATCCCTTCAGTGGTGAGTGTGACCGTCCCCTTCACCTCCGCTCCTTTGGCAGCAGTGCCCTGAGCCTCGGTGACGCCGTCGACCATAAGTGTATAGCTCATTGTGCCTTCTGCTTCCGAACCATCGACATTTTCCGTAGGCATCGTAAGGGTATAGGCCGCAGTCATGCTTCCGTTCGGAGCTTCAACCGAAAGCTGAGGTGCAGCCGGTGCGAGGGGTTCCGCTCCGGTGCTCGTCACCGTAAGGCACGTGAGCTGCTCGCAATCGGGGAAATTCAGGGCTAACTCGGCTGCGGCGGTGGCCGGGTCAATGGTCCAGAGAGCACCGGTGCCGGTCACAGGCGAATAAGCGAAAATGATTTTACCGGCCTTGTTGTCGAAAGTTGCACTGGTGGTGTAGTACGGACGCAGTCCGGTGTCGCCCACCACCTCCATGTCGCCGGTGGTCTTGTTTATCTTCACAAGATTTCCGTTTTCAAGAATGGCATAGAACTGGCCGCTGTCATCGCAGGCCACGCCCCACATCTTTTCATCCTCGGAAAGCACCTTGATGGAAGTTGAAACTCCGGCAGCGTAATTGGCTGTAGCCCAGTTCAGAGTGGCGCCGTCGGCGTCATAATAACAGCCATAGACAATTCCCGAAGTGGGATCTACGGCATTGTCGGTGCAGAGAATCGAGAAATCAGCTTCGTCCACCGGATCTGCAAGCTCCCAGGTGTCGGTGTTGTAGACATCAAGATAGGGTATCACATAACCCATACCCCAGTTCACCATTCCGGCGAGATAAAACTTGCCGTTACCGTCGTCGTACCCGCCATATTCGGCCATCACATTATAGCCGATAAGCTCAAAAGCGCCACCTTCGGTGGTAGGCACTTTATAAAGACCGAGATCAAGCATGAAATTCTGCGAAGAGATTACGCTGGCCCTGAGCTCCAGTCCTTCGGTTATCGCACTGGCACGCATCGGCGCAGCCGAACGGCGCGCGGGAGCCACAGGTTTCACCAGCCGAAAAGGCGCATTGCCCACAAGCCCCTTGGCTGCCACATCATTACTGTGGACACCATTGCGGACCACGGCACGGTGTTTCATCGTCACCCCTCGGGAAAAATCGGCCGCTTCGGTTATGTCGGCCGTCACTCTTTTGGCACCCATAAGCGGCGCGACACCACGAGGTGCACCCGTCGCCGAGGCCATCGCCACGGCGATCATCGCCGCAAGCGTCAGCTTTCTTACATTCATGAGGTTAAAGAAATTTATGTTAATGTATTTATGTCCACCTGCAAAAATAGCACTTTTTTCATTTCCGACACATTTTGCAACACATAAATCACATATAGCCCTCAAATTTATATCATTTTGCTGCCACTTCCACCCTTATCCCCATCCAATTTTTAATCTACATTAATTAGTATCCCTCATAATCTGAGCCATGCGTTCGTCGCCCGGCTCCTCCATCGACGTCAGTCGATAACTATTCATTTCTTTCTGCGAGAGCGCTTTCGCGGTTACAGCTTCCGACATAGTATAATCTTTTATTATTCAACGCCAACCTTTAGCTCTCGATAGGTCAATAGCGAATGTCGGCCAATGGCCGGTTCGCGATGCCGAAGGCAATTGAATCTATCGCAAGATTATAAAAACTTAATCAAATCAGCAACTTGTAAAAAGAAGTCGTTTGACCACAGGTCAAGTTCCTTCTGATTACGGATAAACGACATGAAATAGTAAAATTTTCGGAGCTTAATCCTATTGTATAGGATTTTCTACCTGAAATTTTACCATAGTACACTTTTTTGTTCCTGAAAAATGGTTCGGGATAAAGACAGCCGGCCACGTTTGTACGCAGCCGGATGCCCGTGTTTATCTTGATTATCTGTCAATATCAATTTATTTCACTTCCTCAAATCTAACCATACATGAGTATCAATGCTTTAGTGTATCATGATACAAATATGGATATTCAAATTCTTTGCGATCGATAATTATATATGGAGCAAAGCAGTTTCGCCGATAATATAGGAATGACATCGGTTACTTTGTCGTTGTGAGTCTCATCTTGTTTCTTCCCATTCCTTTTTAACTCGCTCGACTTCCGCTATCAACTGCTGCTCTGTGGGAAGATAGAGTTGATATTTTGATGCAACAATAGTGTTATTGTCCGAGGGAAGGGTCATCTTAACCAATGTGTCGTTTTTGGCAGTGCATAGTAATATGCCGATTGTGGGATTCTCCTCCGGTAGTTTCTCAGTACGGTCGTAGTAATTGACGTACATCTGCAATTGTCCCAGATCCTGATGAGTTACCTCGCCTGTCTTTAACTCAAAAATCACGAACCGGCGAGCAAGACGGTTGTAAAAGACTAAGTCGATGAAAAACTCGTCATCTTCGAGTAATATCCTTTTTTGCCTGGCGACGAAAGTAAAGCCATTGCCCAATTCAAGTATAAATTCTTGTAAATGATTGATTAACTCTGTTTCAAGGTCACTCTCGTAGTAATGTGCTTTCTTTTCCAAACCCAGGAATTCCAAAACCATAGGATCCTTGACAATTTCCTGCGGTGCTTCGGGTGCTCTCTCTTTCCGTGCCATTGCGAGCACAGATTCTTTATCATTGCTAAGAAGCAAGCGTTCATATAGCATCGAATTAATCTGACGTTGCATCTGGCGTGCAGTCCAGCAATTACTTGCCGCTTCAAGCTCGTAATATTCACGTTTGTCTTTGTCAGAGATTGCTATAAGTAACTTATATTGACTCCAGTTGAATTGCGTCCGCAGTGTGGACGCAATTGGAAATTCAATATAAAATTGTCTTGCACGTTCTAATTGGCGCTGTCCAAAACCACTTCCGTATTCGGGTTCTATCTCTTGAGCAAGAGTCTTTATAAGACCTTTACCATACTCAGCACGCGCACTCCCGCCCTGTTCTTCCTCGACAATGCGTCGTCCTATTTGCCAGTACATTTGTACACGGCAGAAATCGACAGAACGTACAGCGTTTGTTCTTGCCGATTCAATAATCGAGCGTATTTCAGATACTAAATCTTTCATTTTTTGTTGTTTTGTAGCTTTCCCTTCCGGAAGGCAACCTCCCGCATAATCTGAGCCATGCGCTCATCGCCAGGCTCCTCCATCGACGTCAGCCGATAACTGTTCATCTGCTCTTCCGACATAGGATAATCTTTTCTTATTCAACGCCAAAGTTACGAAAATTTCCGAGCCAAAGCCCCGGCAAGACTGATTAAAATGAAACATCATAAGTGTTGGGTATCTTAGGTAACAATCACTGCGCTACGAAACAACAACAATCCGGGGAAGAGAATCCTGGCGGACAGGACTCTCTTCCCCGGATGTGTTCTATAAGAGTTTCAGCCACGGCTGTTTTGCGGCCGAAGTTTCAGTGACGCATCATACCGGAGGTGATGGGCGGCGTATCACGCCGGAGTCCATTTGCAGCGGACGGGCGACACGATGGCACCTTCCTTTTTGAGCTGTGCGAACACTTTGTCTACCACCTTGCGGTCCAGACCGGTGAGCTCGGCCACTTTGCCGGCATTCACAGGTTCGCCGGCCTTGCGCATTGCTTCAAGAACTACATTTTTCTCGTCCATAATTCTATCTGTTTTTTGATTGTTTCGTAAAAATAGCACTTTTTTTGTTCCTGACAAAACGGTTCGGGATAAAGACAGCCGGCCACTTTCTCCGCAGCCGGCTGCCCGTGTTTATCTTGATTATCTGTCAGACATCAATTTATTTCACTTCCTCGAAGTCTACGTCGGTGACACCGTCGTCGGCTGGGCCGTGGCCGGCTGCGCCGCCCTGAGCACCACCCTGAAAGGGAGCGCCCTGCTGGCCGGCTGCACCGCCCTGGGCCTGGGCCTGTGCGTTGAGGATATCCTGCTGGGCTGCACCGAATGTGGTCTCGATCTCCTTGATGGCAGCATCGATGGCAGCGAGATCCTGAGCCTTGTGAGCCTCTTTCAGCTTGGCCACTGCAGCCTCGATGGCAGCTTTCTTGTCGGCGGGAATCTTGTCGCCGAGGTCGGCGAGCTGCTTCTCGGTCTGGAAGACGATGGCATCAGCCTGATTGAGTTTGTCGATACGCTCTTTCTCCTTGGCATCGGCAGCGGCATTGGCCTCGGCCTCATCCTTCATACGCTTGATTTCTGCGTCGGTCAGACCGCTTGAAGCCTCGATACGGATGCTCTGTTCCTTGCCGGTTGCCTTGTCCTTGGCCGAAACGTTGAGGATACCGTTGGCATCGATTTCAAATGTAACCTCAATCTGAGGTATGCCGCGGGGTGCGGGAGCGATGCCGTCGAGGTGGAATTTGCCGAGGGTCTTGTCATCCTTTGCCATGGGGCGTTCGCCCTGAAGCACGTGGATTTCAACCGAAGGCTGATTGTCGGCAGCGGTCGAGAAAGTCTCGCTCTTGCGGGTAGGAATGGTTGTATTGGCCTCGATAAGTTTGGTCATCACGCCACCGAGGGTCTCGATACCTACCGACAGAGGCACAACGTCGAGCAGAAGCACATCCTTCACGTCGCCCGAAAGCACACCGCCCTGGATGGCGGCACCTACGGCCACAACCTCGTCGGGGTTCACGCCCTTCGAAGGAGCCTTGCCGAAGAATTTCTCCACAATGGCCTGAATGGCGGGGATACGTGTCGAACCACCCACGAGAATAACCTCATCGATATCCGATGCTTTCAGACCGGCATCCTTCAGAGCCTGCTCGCAGGGAGCGATGGTGGCATTGATAAGCTTGTCGGCAAGCTGTTCGAATTTTGCGCGGGTGAGGGTCTTTACAAGGTGCTTGGGCACACCGTTCACCGGCATGATGTAAGGAAGGTTGATTTCGGTCGAGGTGGTCGACGAAAGCTCGATCTTGGCTTTTTCGGCAGCCTCTTTCAGACGCTGGAGAGCCATGGGGTCCTGACGGAGGTCAACGCCTTCGTCCTTGATGAACTCGTCGGCAAGCCAGTCGATGATTACGTGGTCGAAATCGTCGCCGCCAAGGTGTGTGTCACCATTGGTCGACTTCACTTCAAACACGCCGTCGCCAAGTTCGAGGATGGAGATATCGAATGTACCGCCACCGAGGTCGAACACCGCGATTTTCTGGTCCTTGTTGCTCTTGTCAAGACCGTAGGCCAATGCGGCTGCTGTAGGCTCGTTCACGATGCGTCGAACAGTAAGACCTGCAATTTCGCCGGCTTCCTTGGTGGCCTGACGCTGAGAATCGTTGAAGTAGGCAGGCACCGTGATAACTGCTTCCTTCACTTCCTGACCCAGATAATCTTCGGCGGTTTTCTTCATCTTCTGAAGAATCATCGCCGAAATTTCCTGAGGTGTGTATTCGCGGCCGTCGATGTCGACACGCGGAGTATTGTTGCTGCTGCGCACCACTTTGTAAGGCACGCGCTCAATTTCTTTCTGAACCTGGTCGAATGTCTCGCCCATGAAGCGTTTGATTGAATAGACTGTACGGCCGGGGTTGGTAATGGCCTGACGTTTTGCGGGATCGCCCACTTTACGTTCACCACCGTCAACGAAAGCCACCACGCTCGGAGTGGTGTTTCTGCCCTCGCTGTTGGGGATGACAACGGGATCCTTACCTTCAAGCACTGCAACGCACGAGTTGGTTGTACCTAAGTCGATACCTATGATTTTTCCCATAATGATATAAAGTTTTTATTTGTTGTTTTCTATTATTCGGTTGATTTGTGTATTCTTGAAATACTCTACTGAACGGCACGCCGGTGGGCCGGACGTTGCCCTTCGAATTCAAATAGAAAACAAATGTTATGCCAAAAAGGTTGGGAGGCGCTCCAAATTATGGTATGAGCCATGCAGACTGCCGCACGTGTCAGTTTTGGCAGTTGCATGGCCCGTAAGGGTGACAAATTTGGCAGACGGCGTCCCTGACATAGCGTCAGCAACAGTCAGGCGCCACAAAATGGTGG
This sequence comes from uncultured Porphyromonadaceae bacterium, assembly GCA_900540205.1. Taxonomy (GTDB): domain Bacteria; phylum Bacteroidota; class Bacteroidia; order Bacteroidales; family Muribaculaceae; genus UBA7173. The sequence goes on from UQER01000012.1 coordinate 10,541, forward strand.
TGGTGCGTGCCGCATTCGTGCAGGGTTCTGTCAACGATAAGATGCCGGTTGGCCATTGTGGAAATCACGCTCAGTTCATGGCTCACAAGCAGAATGGTGGTACTCGGCGCAACTTCTTCCAGAATGCCGTAGATGCGATCCTCGAAATGTTTGTCAAGATAGCTCAGCGGCTCGTCGAGCACCAGCACCCCGGGGCGTGAAATCAATGCACGTCCCAGCAGCGCCCGTTGCAGCTGGCCGCCCGACAGTTCTCCGATCGAAGCGCTGGCCTTCTCCTGAAGTTCCACCATGCGGAGAATCTCTTCCACACGCCGGCGTGTCTCTGACTCAGACAATGCCGCCTGCGCCATCAGTCCGGATTCCACCACATCCTTCACTGATATAGGGAAACGGGCATCTATCATGTTCTTCTGCGGCAGGTAGCCGATGGGCAACCGCTGGCATTCGGCTCCGGCGTCGTAATATTTCACCCACCCCGAAGTAGGCTTCAATAATTTAAGTATGATGCGCAGCAACGTGGTCTTTCCACCCCCGTTGGGACCGGTGATAGCCATGAAATCACCGCGGTTCACCGCAAGCGACACATCATTGAGAATATCCTTGCCCTGGCGCATCATGCCGATGCCTTCCAGTCTGATAATGGCGTCATTCATAATGTTTTTTACAACTAATCGGACAAAACAATCACGAACCCCGGGTCAACGCCTCGGCTCAGCGATGGCATTCACTACTTTGTTCATTTCTCCCTCCCAGTCCGAACTCATCACATCTATTTCAACAGGACGCACACCCAGTTCAGCCGCCACCGTCACTGTCTGTGCCGGGTTCACCCCTTTTGCCACAAACAGCGCCCGGGCGCCCTGACTGCGGGCCTCCTCGATAACATCGCGTAGCCTGAGCGAAGAATTTTCCTTATTGTCCACGTTCAGGGCAATCTGACGCAAGCCGTTTTCCCGAGCAAAATAGCTCAACGCCGGATGCCACACCACAAAAGCGTCCCCGGCCTTGGGCGCCACGCGCTGATGCCATACCCCTGCAAGCGAATCGAGCCGCGCCTGGAGCACCCGTCCGCGTTCACGATAGTAGCCACCATGTTCAGGATCGGCCGAAACAAGAGCATCAACCACATTCCCGGCTATTATACGGGCGTTTTCAACCGACGACCACACATGCGGATCAGCCTCGCCGTGCGCATGCCTTTCATCCCCGGAGGCTGCCCCGTGACCGTGGTGGGCGGCATCGTGAGTACCATAAATCAACCTCACTCCATCCGAGACACCAAAGCGGAGTGTACTCTCGGAGCCGGCGCTCTCAATCCGTTTTTCAAACGGGAGCAGCCCGGTTGTCAGCAACACATCTGCAGAGTGCATCTTTTTCATGGCCGTAACGCCCGGCTCGAATGTCTCGGGATCGGCGCCGCGAGGCATCACCACAGAAATATCCACCGAATCCCCGCCGACAGCACTTACAAAATAACGCAGCGGCTCAATGCTCACCGCCACGTTCAACCGCTCCCCGCCATCGGATAAATCAGTCCTCCCCCCATTACATCCGGCAAGCGTCACGGCACCAACCACTGCCGGTAAAACTACACGGCAGACTGCTATTACCATTGCCTTTATCCTAAGTTTCATATCACTTTTTCTGTCATTTTTATAACGTGCACCTTACTTCCGTACACCCGATGTCAGGCGCAATATTTTTAATTTCGGCGAGCCACACACACAAATTTAACAACAAATTTAATATATGGCACCATTTTGTAATCAATGCAATATAAAATTGTGACTAAAATCTATTTTATATATCAACACTATTTTATATCTTTGCATTGTATATTCTCCGGCATCAACCCAAATCCGGACGGTAACTAAAGGGTCCCAACAATTAATACCACTGAATTATGGCACGATTGAACATCGACAATCTCGACACCAAAATCCTGCAGATGTTGGTCGACAATGGCCGCAAGCCATTTCTTGAGATAGCACGCGAGTGCGGCGTTTCCGGGGCAGCTATCCACCAGCGTATAGCCAAATTGCAGGCAACCAACATTCTTGAAGGGTCTCGCGCCCTCATCAAACCCACCACATTAGGCTACGACACATGCGCATTTGTAGGTGTGTTTCTGAAAGAGCCCGACAAATTTAATGAATTTGTAGAAAACCTGAAAAACGTACCTGAAGTTGTGGAATGCCATTTCACCACCGGACAGTACGACATGCTGATTAAAATGTATGCCCACGACAATGAGCACCTGCTGCACCTGATTCACGAAAGGCTGCAACCGCTCGGCATACTGCGCACCGAAACCCTTGTGTCGTTCCGCGAAGTGTTCTCTCGCGCCCTTCCTGTCAGCACCGACCCCTCCTGACATCGCCCCGGCACTATAGACTGTCCTGACATCATTTCTCAATCACCCGTTACATCTCTCACCCATAAAGCGGCGTACCATCATTCTATGGCTCGCCGCCATTATTTTATCCGGATATTTAGCAGACTGGCAGCCCTGCCAGTCTGACATCTGCACCGCACCCCCTCGCCGCATAAACACAAAATCCACATCCGGCCCAAACTTTCAGGCAAATTTGGGGTTAAAAATTTGGCGGTTGTAATCATTAATTTTACCTTTGCGATGCTGTACAGACAAGCCCCTGCAACGCCTGTGCCACCGCAACCGCTCTCCACATTGATTTTTAAAGACAAACACCCCATGATATTCAATTTCAGAATTGTTTCCGACGAAGTAGACAACTTCAAACGTGAAATCAAAATTGACGCCGACGCATCGTTCCTCGACCTCAAAAATGCAATTTGCGACAGCGTGGATTATGACAAAAACGAAATGTGCTCATTCTTCATCTGTTCCGACAACTGGGAAAAAGAGAAAGAAATCACCCTTGAGGACATGGGCAGCGACTCCTCGGAGGACGTCTATCTGATGGAGGACACCCTTCTGTCCGACCTCATCGACGATGAAGGCCAGCGCCTGCTGTTCACCTTCGACTACATGACCGACCGCTCTTTCTACATGGAGATGAAGGAACTTGTCCCCGGCAAGAACCTCAAGGATCCTGTATGCTCGCTGGCACTCGGCAAAGCTCCCGCACAGTCTGTCGATCTTGACGAATTCGAGGCAAAGACCGACGCCAAGGCCAAAGCGGCAGCCGTGTCGGCAGCCGACGACATCGACGAAGACTTTTACGGCTCCGAATCGTTCAACGACGACGAATTCGACATGGAAGGATTCGACGAAATGACCTTCGACCAGTAACGAGTCTCCCTATCTTCGGTAAATGGAGCACAACCGCGAACTCGAACTGGCTTGGGAATACGTTGAACACACCGGCATAAGCATATTCCTCACCGGAAAAGCCGGAACAGGCAAAACCACCTTCCTGCGCACCCTCCGCCAGAAAAGCGCCAAAGCCATGATTGTGGTTGCGCCCACGGGCGTGGCAGCCATCAATGCCGGTGGCGCCACAATACATTCATTTTTCCAGCTGCCGTTGTCGCCCTACGTGCCAGGCAGCGAATACCGCGACAAATTCAACTTCTCTCGCGACAAACTGCGCATCATCCGTGCGCTCGACCTCCTCGTAATCGATGAGATATCGATGGTGCGGGCAGATCTCCTCGACGCCATCGACAATGCACTCCGCAAATACCGCCGCAACCCGGCCCCATTCGGAGGCGTACAGCTGCTCATGATCGGCGACCTCCAGCAGCTCGCCCCGGTGGTGACTCCGGCCGACGAGGCTTTGCTCAGGCCGCACTACGCCACCAACTATTTTTTCGGATCGAAGGCACTGGCCCAGACCCCCTACGTTACCATCGCCCTGCAGAAAGTCTACAGGCAACAGAACCAGCGGTTCATCGAACTGCTCAACAACGTTCGCAACAACACACTGCAGCCGGCAGACTTATCGTTGCTCACCTCCCGTCTTTCACCCGGATTCATACCGCCCCCCGACAGCGATTTCATCCGCCTCACCACCCATAACCATTCGGCCGACAGCTACAATGCCAGCAGGCTCAATGCGCTACACCAACCAGAAGTCACTTTCAATGCCAAGATTTCAGGCGCGTTCCCTGAATACTCCTACCCCACCGCGCAGACACTCCGTCTGAAAGTCGGCGCTCAGGTGATGTTCGTACGCAACGACCCCTCGGGCAACCGCCAGTATTTCAACGGCAAGATCGGCCATGTGGTAGCGGTAACACCCCACAGCGTCAGCGTGCTGTGCCCGGGCGAAAGCGAACCCATCGAAGTCAGTCCGCAGACATGGGAAAACGCCCGTTATACCGTAGACGACGTCACCCGACAGATTTCCACCGAGATTCTCGGCACCTTCGAGCAGATGCCGCTTCGGCTGGCGTGGGCCATCACAATACATAAAAGCCAGGGCCTTACCTTCGAGCACGTGGTTATCGACGCAGGAGCATCATTCGCTCCCGGACAGGTGTATGTGGCCCTCTCACGATGCAAGACGCTCGAAGGCATCGTTCTCGCCACCCCCATCAGCGCATCCACTCTCAGCTCCGACCCTACGGTGTCCACCTATATCGAACGTCAGGACGAAGAGGCGGCGCGGAGCATCGGCACCCTCGACCGCATAAAGCAGGACTACCACCGCGCCATGCTCCAGGATCTGTTTTCGTTCAGCCGGCTACTGACCATCCAGACATCAATCACCGGACTGCTCGCACAGACATTCGCCCATTCATTCCCCTCGACGCTTGCGGACCAGCAGCAGATCAACGACCGCCTGCGATCAGACATCCTCGACATCGCCGACAAATGGATCCAGCAACTTGCCGGCACGGATTTCCACGCACTTGTCTCCGCCCCCCTGCTCGAACGCGTGAAAAAAAGCGCCAAATATTTCAGCGACACACTTCTGGACATTTTCGGCACATCGCTTAAAGACCTCGCCTCGGTGCGCACCGGCGATAAGAAAGCCACCCAGCGCATGGCCGAGCTGACAGCCGACCTCCGCACCCGGCTTCAGTTCCACCTCTCGCTGCTGTCGCACATGTCGGTCACCGACTTCTCCGTACCGGCATATCTCAAACTGAAACTTCAGGCATCGCTCGGGCAGGCCGACGTGCCGCAAAAATCCACCGCGCGCCGTCAGGCAGCCGAGCAGAGGAAGGCCGAACGAGAAGCCAGAAAACAAGCCGAGAAAGAAGCCCGCGCAAAGGCTCGTGCCGAGCGTGTGCCATCCCACGAACAGACCTACCGCATGTTCCAGCTCGGCATGACACGCGAGGAGATTGCACAGCAGCGCGGCCTCGCCATCTCAACCATCAGCACCCATCTCGAAAACTACATTCTTTCAGGACATCTGACCGCAGCCGACATACTTACCCCTGCGCTATACAATGCCATCGTCTCGGCCATCGAACTTGCAGGCGAGGGCGCCACGATGACTGACATACGCCTCTTCATCCCCGAAGCATCGTTCGCCGACATAAAACTTGCGGTTGCCCAAATCAAGAAAAATTTGTAACTTTGTGGCTTAAAGGCATCGCCTGCTGTGGCAGGCGCTTTTGCTGTGATTCAACCAACAACAAACTAAAAATCATAACATCCCCTCTGACACAACCATGGCACAACAAGAAGATGTGTTTAAAAAGATAGTATCCCATGCCAAGGAGTATGGGTTCGTTTTTCCCTCGAGTGAAATCTACGATGGCCTATCGGCCGTTTACGATTACGGCCAGAACGGCGTTGAACTCAAGAACAACATCAAACGCTACTGGTGGGAAGCAATGACTCTGCTCCACGAGAACATTGTCGGAATCGACTCGGCCATTTTTATGCACCCGACCATCTGGAAAGCATCAGGTCACGTCGATGCCTTCAACGATCCCCTCATAGACAACCGCGACTCTAAGAAACGCTACCGCGCCGACGTGCTCATCGAAGAGCAGATTGCAAAAATCGACGATAAGATTGAAAAGGAAGTGGCCAAAGCCGCAAAACGTTTCGGCGAGAGCTTTGACGAAGCCATGTTCCGCCAGACAAACCCTCGCGTCCTTGAACATCTGGCAAAACGCGACGCACTGCATCAGCGCTTCTCCGACGCCATGAACGCCAACGACCTCGACGAACTCCGCCAGATCATCATCGACGAGGAGATTGTCGACCCCATCAGCGGCACAAAGAACTGGACCGACGTGCGCCAGTTCAACCTCATGTTCAAAACCGAGATGGGTTCCACAGCCGACGGCGCCATGACCGTGTTTCTGCGCCCCGAAACAGCCCAGGGCATCTTCGTCAACTACCTCAACGTGCAGAAAACCGGCCGCATGCGCATCCCCTTCGGCATCGCACAGATCGGCAAGGCGTTCCGCAACGAAATCGTGGCCCGTCAGTTCATCTTCCGCATGCGCGAGTTCGAACAGATGGAAATGCAGTTCTTCGTACGCCCCGGATCCGAACTGGAGTGGTTCAACAAATGGAAGGAAACCCGCCTGAAATGGCACAAGGCCCTCGGTCTGGGCGATGCGAAATATCGTTACCACGACCACGAGAAACTCGCCCACTATGCCAACGCCGCCACCGACATCGAGTTCCAGATGCCCTTCGGATTCAAGGAAGTTGAGGGAATCCACTCCCGCACAAACTTTGACCTCTCGCAGCATGAGAAATTCTCAGGCAAGAAAATCCAGTATTTCGACCCCGAGCTCAACGAAAGCTACGTGCCTTACGTGATCGAGACCTCAATCGGCGTGGACCGCATGTTCCTGAGCGTGCTCTGCTCAAGCTACGAGGAACAGGCCCTTGAAGGCGGCGACACCCGCGTGGTGCTCCATCTCCCCGAGGCTCTTGCACCTGTGAAATGCGCCGTCATGCCCCTCGTTCGTAAGGACGGACTGCCCGAAAAGGCCCGCGAGATTGTCAACGACCTTAAATTCGATTTCAACACCCACTACGAGGAGAAGGACTCCATCGGCAAGCGCTACCGCCGTCAGGATGCCATCGGCACCCCCTTCTGCATCACCGTGGACCATCAGACACTGGAGGACAACACCGTCACACTCCGCGAGCGCGACTCAATGGAGCAGAAACGCGTGAACATCGCCGACCTCCACGCCCTCATCCACGACCGTGTAAGCCTCAATTCACTGCTGCGCAAACTGGCCTAATCCAGCCCCTCCCTCTCCTCACTCTCTTCAACAATAAAAACTACTTACAAAATGAACAAGAAATTAATCACCACCGTAATAGTGGCCGTCGTAATCCTCATCCTCTTCGGAGGCGGCTGCTCGTCCTACAACGGAATGGTCGACGCCGACCAGGCTGTACAGAAGCAATGGGGACAGGTTGAGAACCAGTACCAGCGCCGTGCCGACCTCATACCTAACCTCGTGAACACCGTAAAGGGTTACGCTGCACATGAAAGCTCCACGCTCCAGAATGTGACCGATGCACGTGCCGGACTTACAAAGGCATACAACGACGCACAGGCCATCACCCCCGAGCAGGCACAGGCCAACATCGAGGCATACCAGCAGGCGCAGAGCAATCTCAAAGGCGCTCTCGACATCTATGTGAACGCCGTCCGCGAGGCATACCCTGACCTCAAGGCCAACGAAAACTTCCTCAACCTGCAGGCACAGCTGGAAGGCACCGAGAACCGTGTGAGCACAGAGCGCCAGCGCTACAACGAAGCTGTGGAAGTCTATAACCGCAAGGTGCTCCGTTTCCCCGGCAACATCTTCGCCAAACTGTTCGGCTTCGACTCCAAAGAGATGTTCAAGGCCGAGGAAGGCGCACAGCGTGCCCCCAAAGTGGAATTCTAAGAGTGCGTTTGAATTTAAAACCTCAGTAACCTAAAGTGAAAAAAATCCTCTTCATGCTCGGCATTGCCGCCTTTGCCCTCTCTTCGTGCACCAGCGACGACAATGACGACACGCTCCAGCAATATCAGGCATGGCACGATTCCAATGTGGCATGGATCAACTCCGAGCTGCAGCGTACCAATCCTGACGGCACCTCCTTCTACCAGCCCGTCACTCCGGCATGGGCTGTAGGACAGAAAATCTACGTCCACTGGTTCAACGACCGCGCCGCTACGGCAGGAAACGTCACCCCGTTCGAGACCTCATGGGTTAGCACACACTATGAGGGCTATCTCTATGACGGCACGCTGTTCGACGAATCGAAAGGCAAAACCGCCGATGACCTTTTCACCGGCCGTGTCAACCAGTTCATTGCCGGTTGGCAGATTGCTCTCCAGAACATGCATGTGGGCGACACAGTGCAGATTATCGTTCCCTACGACCTTGCCTACGGACAAAGCGGAAGCGGAAGCATCCCTCCCTATTCCGCCCTTCGGTTCAACATGCGTCTGATGGATGTTCCAGGCTATGAGGCGCGCCCCTGACAAGTAAACCCTACACACAATAAACGCTGCCGCATGAAAGCGGAATCGCATCGGATTCCGGCCTTCATGCGGCAGCGCTTATTTGTACGTTTATGACCGATGCCTTCAGTTCAGCACCTTGTATCCGGCAGAGGTCAGGGCATTCTTTATCTGTGCGATATGCTCCTCATTGAGGGTTTCAAGCTCGAGATGCAGCATGCACGAATTGATTTCGGTTGCTGCGGCCACACGCTCGTGGTTTACGCCAAGTATATTTCCGCCTGTGTCGCCCACGATTTTCAGCACGGCCGACAGTTCGCCCGGTTTGTCGCGCAGCTCCATTTCAAGCTGACACACACGGCCGGTCTTTGCAAGGCCGCGGGTAATGATGCGGTTGAGAATGTTAACATCTATGTTACCACCGGAAACCAGGCAAACCACCTTCTTCCCTTCAAGCGGCAGCTTGTTGAACATGGCGGCAGCAACAGCGGTGGCACCTGCGCCTTCCGACACAAGTTTCTGCTTCTCAAGCAGGGCAAGGATTGCAGCGGCAATCTCGTCATCGCTCACTGTCACAATCTCGTCGACATACTTCTGGCAGAATTCAAATGTATTTTCACCCGGTTCCTTCACTGCGATACCGTCGGCGATGGTCGACACGCTCGCAAGCCGCTCGCGATTCTTTGTGCACAACGATTTTACCATTGAAGGCGCACCTTCGGCCTGAACGCCATACACCTTTATGTCAGGGCGAAGGGTCTTCACGGCGAAAGCCACACCGGAAATCAGACCGCCGCCACCTACAGGCACTACTATCGCCTCAACATCGGGCATCTCCTCGAGAATCTCAAGTCCGATTGTACCCTGTCCGGCAATCACCAGCGGGTCATCGAACGGATGCACAAACGTATAGCCGTGCTTGTCGCGCAACTCCAGCGCCTTGTTATAAGCGTCATCATAGACACCGGGCACGAGGCACACCTCGGCTCCAAGTCTCTTAGTCGCCTCGATTTTCGAAATGGGTGCGCCGGCAGGCAGGCAGATAAGCGATTTGATGCCGTTGTGAGTGGCACCGAGCGCCACTCCCTGGGCATGATTGCCGGCAGAGCAGGCTATCACACCGCGTTTCTTCTCCTCGTCGCTCAGCTGCGAAATCTTGTAATACGCACCGCGGAGCTTGAACGAGCCTGTGTGCTGCAGATTCTCCGGTTTCAGATATATCCGGCACGTCGGTGAAAGCGAAGTCGGACCAACAATTTTCGGATGGCGCGCCACATCCTTGAGCACCATCTGGGCGCGGTAAACCTCGCCGATATTAAGTTCTGACATAAATATGTTTATGTTTAAATTGTAAGGGCAACTTATTGTTACTTCTGATTATGCATTATTTGTTCAGCAGGGCATCCGCCATTGCGGCCGCAGCCTTGCGTCCGTCGCCCATGGCCAGAATCACTGTGGCACCTCCGCGCACAATGTCGCCTCCGGCATAAAGCAGCGGCAACGAGGTCTGCAGAGTATCCTCATTCACGGCCAACGTGCCGCGGCGGGTCACTTCCAGCCCCTCGATTGAGTTTGGAATGAGCGGATTGGGCGACACACCCACGCTCACAATAACTTCATCCACGTCGAGCGTCACTACATCCCCCTCTACCGGCACAGGCGAACGGCGCCCTGAAGCATCAGGCTCGCCAAGTTCCATGCGCTGCAGGCGCATGGCCTTCACGTGCCCCCGCTCGTCGGCAAAGTATTCCACCGGATTGTGGAGCGTAAGGAAAGTAACACCCTCCTCCTTGGCATGACGCACCTCCTCCACACGCGCAGGCATCTCGGCCTCGCTGCGGCGGTAGACTATATAAACCTCCTCGGCACCCATGCGGCGTGCCGTGCGGCATGAATCCATGGCGGTATTGCCGCCGCCAATCACTGCCACTCGGTGTCCGCGGATCACCGGGGTTGACCAGCCGGGACGGCCGGCGCCCATAAGGTTGACGCGCGTGAGATATTCGTTGCTCGACATCACACCCACGTAATTTTCGCCTGGAATCCCCATGAAGCGGGGCAATCCGGCTCCCGATGCCACAAACACACCCTTAAAATCGCGGGCGAGAAGGTCATCGTAGCTTATGGTCTTTCCCACCACGCAGTCGGTCATGAATTTCACACCCATCTGTTCGAGGGCACGAATCTCCACATCCACCACCTCGTTGGGCAGACGGAATTCGGGGATACCGTATTTGAGCACCCCACCAATCTCATGCAGAGCCTCGTAGACGTGCACTTCAAAACCGCGTTTGGCCATATCGCCGGCAAATGAGAGAGAGGCAGGACCGGAACCCACCACAGCCACTTTGATACCGTTGGCTGCCTCACGTGCCGGCAAAGCCGCATTGCCTGACAGCCTTTCGGTGTCGGCGGCGAATCGCTCGAGGTAACCTATGGCCACCGGCTCCTTCTTCATCTTGTTGTAGATGCACTTCGACTCGCACTGACGTTCCTGCGGACAAACTCGGCCGCATACGGCCGGAAGCGCGCTCGTCTCTTTCAGCACAATGGCTGCATCCCCGAAGTTTTCACGTTCTATGTTCTTTATGAAGCCGGGGATATTGATTCCGACCGGACATCCGGTGACACACTGCGGATCGGGGCAATCGAGGCAACGTGTGGCCTCGAGCACAGCCTGCTCACGGCTGAGCCCCTGATTGACTTCCTCATTGCATGTCACGCGATAATCAGGCGCCAGCTCTGTCATTTTCGCACGCGGAATTGCCGAGCGCTCTTTTGCTGTGTGAGCCTTCCGGAGTTCTTCACGCCAGGCGGCATCACGGGGTGATATGGTAGACATCTCTATTTATCGTTTTATTGTTAGAGCCACGCCTCACGGACGCAGACGCATTATCATTTCGTCAAAATCAACCTGATGGGCATCGAATTCCGGTCCATCCACACACACGAAGCGCATCTTGCCGCCCACCGTGACACGACAGGCCCCGCACATTCCGGTTCCGTCAACCATGATGGTGTTGAGCGAACAGATGGTGGGGACATCGTATTTCTTTGTGAGCAACGACACGAATTTCATCATCACGGCCGGCCCGATGGTGCATACAAGGTCAACCTTCTCGCGGGCTATCACTTTTTCAAGGCCGTTGGTTACCAGACCTTTCTCGCCGTATGAACCGTCGTCGGTCATAATGATAACCTCGTCCGAATGTTTGCGAACCTCATCCTCGAGAATAATCAGATCCTTTGTGCGTGCCGCAAGAATGGAAATCACCTTGTTGCCGGCTGCTTTCATGGCCTTGAGTATCGGAAGCAGCGGAGCCACACCGACACCGCCGCCACAGCATACAACAGTGCCGTAGGAAGCTATGGCAGTGGCACGACCCAACGGGCCGACCACGTCATGAAGATACTCGCCCGGCTCCTTGGCGCAGATTGCCGCGGTGGAATCGCCCACAGCCTGCACCACAAGGGTTATCGTACCGCGTCGTTCATCGGCATCGGCAATGGTGAGAGGTATGCGCTCCCCTTTTTCGTCGCAGATCACGATCACGAAATGACCGGGACGGCGCGAATGGGCAATCAGCGGTGCTTCCACCACAAGCTGCACAACCTTTTCGGAAAAATGTTTTTTCTCGAGGATTTTATTCATAGCAAGAAATGGTATTGACTTTCAGTATTTTGCAAGCCGCCATCACGCCTACGCGCATCCGGCTCGCATTACATGCAAATTTAAGTAAATTTAGAGATAGCCCGAAACTTTTTCCAAAAAGTTTTTCACCCCTGCGCTTATACCGGCCTATAATCCCCTTATCCCAAATTATAATCCCCGTTTCAGTCTCGGCGGAACAGCGACCCGCATTTTCTGCACGCAAGAAAAACAGGCAGCCGGAGACGTGCCACGGCTGCCTGTTTATTCGAGCGAAGAGCCACCGCCCTATCGCGTATTCTTCTAATTCACTTTATCTTCAAAATCCTGAAATCCGCTTTTCCCTGACGACGTTTACGGCACCATGGCGCCTGACGACGGGTTGCGCGGGTGATTGGTGTGAGCCTCGTGATCCGTCACATACCCTATCAGGCCATGCAGCCATTCTGTGTTGAAATTATCGATGGTGGCAGGATTCATGGTCATGAATTTCTTCACATCGTCCCCGAAAAGTACAATCTCACTTGTAGCCTGCAGAGAATGGTCGTGCAATTCGCACAGCAGACACGCTTGTACGAATGTGAAACGAATTCCTTCCAGCTGTCCTTTGCCGGTAGCCTCACCTTCGAAGGAAATTCGCCCCGGACGGTCGGCCTTGGGCGGAACGGCCTCAAGCACATTGGCCACGAGCGAGAAGCGATCGGTGTTGACGATGAACTGCGCCTTGTGAAACAGGTGCGGGTCGGCAATAGTTATGTCGGTAAACTGAGTGTCGGCAATGTCACGGGTGAACCGCGGCCAGTCTGACAAATTCGTGAGATAAGGCCATACTTGCTCAGGGGTGACTTTGTCTGTCACGATGCGCGATGTGATGTGCGCATCAGCGTTCTCGGGAGCATGTTTCGGCGGCCAGTTTATGCGATCTGTAATCATAGCTTCTGTGGTTTGGATTATTCTATTATTATCAACAACCCAATTCCCCCAAAGTTCGTTATCGGCCGGCGGAATATGCAAACATACAGATAAAGTCAGAGCCTTACGCCGTAGACTTGGGCGTGGAGAGCGTCAATAATGCCGGATGCGTCCGCCCGCGATATTCCGTATGTGGCCATCAATAGCAATGGCACCGCCGACTGACCGGGTGCGTACGGCGGTTGCATGTAGTCCACATCATCCCACAGTTCAAAGCCGTTACGCCGGTAGAATCCGATACGTCGACGCGCAATATCGGTATCGGGATGCTCCACCTCGAGTAATACAGGTTTATCGCTTTGCGTGAGAAATGTCTGTAGGATGGCGGAACCGATGCCGGCACCGCGCATATGCGGATCTGTGGCAAAATGCTCTACGTACAGGCACATCCCGAGATCCCAGCAGGTGATAAATCCGGTGGGCGTCCGGTTTCCGTCGGTGGCCAGCAGGCACCTGAATCTGCCGTTATTGTCGGTGTTGTTGCGTTGAGCGGCAAGCGGCCGCCGTTCGTCAGGCGGAAATGCATCCACAAACAGCTTCTCGACAAAGGAGTAGGCTGAATGATTTGTTTTTATCGGAGTGAGGTTGACGGAGGGTGGTGTAAGATTCATAGCGGATTGTTGCGGAATGTTATGTCGGATACTCGGGCCGAGCGTCGCTGCGTAACGGGTTCTGGTGCCGGGGAGCGGTGATACGAAAAAGGCGATATGCCGTTTTGACAAATCGCCTTTCTAACCTGGTGGCGGGAGGAGGACTCGAACCTCCGACCTTTGGGTTATGAGCCCAACGAGCTACCACTGCTCCATCCCGCGATGTTTTGTGAGTGCAAAGGTAGGAGTTATTTGCGAAACCTCAAAATTTATCGCGATAAAATTATGTTAATTTTGCCTAAACGCTGAGCTATGCACGTGGGTGCGTCGCAAAATGGAGTCGCATGACGAGGTTGTGATGCCAGTTGGGCGTTGCGTTTTCAGGCTTTGCCGAGGAAGTCGAAGCCGGCTTCAGTGACGGCGCGCTGCACTTCAACGGCAGGAACGGCCCCGTCGACGGCGACATTGCCTGTGTGGAGATCTACTTTTACCGAAATGGCTCCGGGAAGGGCGCCTACGGCTTTTTCAACTGTTGCTTTGCAGTGGGGGCACGACATGCCTTTTACTTTATAAATGGTCTGCATGGTTGTGTTATTGTTTTGGGTTTGGTTGATGTATTGTTTACGTTCGCGGCGGCTGCGCACAAAAGCGTTGGCAAGGAGTGCGAGCAGGAGCACCGAGCAAGTGGTGGAGAACCAGTTGAGGTGCAGATGGCAGTTGGCCATGGGTGTGGCGGCGCTGGCCGGGTTGAACCATGATGCCGGCAACAGGTAGTCTATGACTATGCCGAACATGATAGCGGTGACTACTACAGAGCCTACATACAATGCGGTAGCGCGGGTGCCCAAAGAGCGTTTCAGCACCATTACCGAGGCGAAATTGGCGGCCGGGCCGGCCATCAGCAGCACAAAGCCTACGCCGGGGGTCAATCCTTTAAGTATGAGCGACAGTGCGATGGGGATGGAGCCTGTGGCACAGACGTACATAGGTACTGCCACCGCTACCATGACGAGCATGGCCAGCAACGGATGCTGTGCGAGCGAAAGGAAAAGTTCGTCGGGTACGGCCACCGTGATTATGGCGGCAACAATCAGGCCTATGACGAGCCATTTCCCAACGGAGGCCACCATGTCGACAAATCCGTAGCGGACGGCTCCCCACAGTTTATGCATTACTGTCTGCGGAGCTTCTGTTGTGGCAGGGATGCCGCATGTTCCTGTCTCACAAGATGCCTGAGATTCGGCTGCGGGTGTTTCCACATTTCGGACACGATCGGAACGGTCAACTGCCATTCCACCTGCAAACGAGCCTACAAGTGCGGCCAGCGGGCGCACTATGGCAAACGGCAGTCCGAGCAGGGCATAGGTGGCGGCGATGGAGTCGACGCCTGTCTGCGGAGTGGCTATGAGGAACGAGGTGGTGGCTCCGCGCGATGCGCCCTGACGTTGCAAGGCGACAGCCGTGGGGAGCACTCCGCATGAACAGAGAGGGAGGGGAATGCCGAACAGGGCGGCTTTCACCACCGGTTTCCAGCCATGGCCCGAAAGGTGACGGCTCATCACTTCCGGGCGCACGAAAGTGTGCAGAAGTCCTGCCAGCAGGAAACCGAGCAGTATGTAGGGCGACATCTCGTTGAGGATGTTCGCAAGTGTATACAGGAGATGTTGTAAGTTCATATCCGAAATGTTTTTTTCGCAATACAAAGTTACATTATCATATACGGAAAAATGTTACATCATCCTGGGTTGCCGGTTGTAAAATTTTGGAATGGCTTATTGGCAGCCGTACAGTCTGTGTGGCCGGAGGGTGTCACACTTCGTTGAGCGGAATCCGCTGCGGGCGCAGTTTCTGGTAGGCCGACGGGGTCATGCCGGTTACGGTCTTGAATTGCCGCGACAGGTGTGGAACACTGGAATATCCCGCCTTGAATGCCACTTCCGAGATGTTCAGCTCGCCGTAGCTCAGCAGCTCTTTGGCATACTCCACGCGTTGGGCGATGGCGTATTTTTCTATAGTGCGCCCTTCATGGGCAGAGAAGAGTTTGCTCAGGGCTATATAGTCGGTGCCGAGCCGGTCGTGCAGGCAAGCCGAGAGATTGAAACGGCAATCGTGGTTGCGCACATGGTCTATTATGGTCTGCTTGGTGCGTTCCACCAGCTGGCTCTCGCGGTCGAGGATGCGGCTGAAACCGTGGGCTTTCAGTTCGCGGTCGAGGGCCGCCATGAGATTCGGATCGGCTGTTGCAGTGTCTGGAATATCGGCTTCTCCAAGGCTGACATGCGCCTCGCCGAGGCCGAGCGAAGCCAGAATGGCTTCCACGGCCTCGATGCAATGGCGGCACACCATCCCTTTTATTGCAATGGTCATGTTGATTGGCAGGGGGATATAGATGATTAGTCTCAGATGCGGTCGAGCACGGTAGTAATGAGGTCGCGCACGGCTGTCTTGTAGTTGGGTGTCACATCGTGACGCATGCGGTTGGCTATGATGGAGCATACGGTCATTGCCTTGTGGCCCATGAGTTTCGACAGGCCCTGCAACGGCGCGCTCTCCATTTCATAATTGGTGACCTTGCGACCGTTGAAGCGGAACTCCTCAATGCGGCGGTTGAGGTCGGGGTTGGCCAGCGGCAGGCGCAGTTCACGTCCCTGCGGGCCGTAGAATCCTACGGCAGAGATGGTGTTGCCGCGCACCATGTCGTCGCGTGCAATCATGTTGACAAGTTCACTGTCGGCATCAACCACGTAAGGCTTTGCCCAAAGTGGATTCCAGCCGGTGTGGTCGCAGAAGGCTTTCTCGAACTCGAGGTCGGCCACTTCGTTTCGGCCGGCGTAATAATTGAGCACTCCGTCGAATCCGATGGCTTTCTCCGCCACTACCGGGGTGCCTACGATGAGTTCGGGCTGGAGTGCGCCGGAGGTGCCGATGCGCACCATGGTGAGTGTGCGGTGAGTGTCCTTTACCTCGCGGGTGGCGAAGTCGATATTGGCAAGGGCATCCAGTTCGTTGATTACTATGTCGATGTTGTCCGGGCCGATGCCGTGGCTGAGACACATGATGGGCTTGCCCTTATAAGTACCTCCGATTGTGTGGAACTCGCGTGAGGAAACCTCGAATGTGCGGGTGTCGAAATGTTCGGCCACGATATTTACGCGTGCGGGGTCGCCAACGAGAATTATGCGGTCAGTGAGCTGCTCGGGAAGCAGATGCAGATGGAACACCGATCCGTCGGAATTGATTATGAGTTCGGAAGGTGCGATAATTTTCTTTTCCATGGGTTTAAACGGTTCGTTATTTAAGATACGGCGCAGATGGCCGCATTTAGTCTATTATTATAAAGCTTTTAAGGCTTTGAAAGTTCAGTTGCAGGAAGCTGGTGCGCTTCACGGCGGTGGAAAAAGACCGGAGAGCCTGTGGGGGAATGTCAGGCCAGGCGGTAGCGGGCGCCTGGCAGAGAGAGCAGCATCCCGTTGAATTCAAGCTCCACCAGTGTGGCCATGAGTTGTCCCACGGGGATGCCGAGGTCGATGGCCATACGGTTTGTCTGTGCCTCGCCGTTCTGCCTAAGATAATCCACAACGTCCTGCTGTATTCCGGTGAGTTCAGGAAACATTGTGGCCTGCTGGCCTTCGGCGGGACGCGGTGTCCAGCACATGGCGTGGATTAGGTCGTCGGCGTTCTCGATGAGATGAGCCGTATTGCTGCGTATCAGAGCATTGCATCCGCCGCTGTAGAGGTCGGAGGTGCGTCCCGGCAGAGCGAACACATCGCGGTTGTAGAGCATGGCCACCTTGGCAGTGTGGAGCGCCCCACCCCGCTGTGCGGCCGATTCGGCCACCACCACGCAATCGGAGATGCCGGCCACGATGCGGTTGCGGGCAAGGAAATTGCCCCGGTGCGGGCGTGTCCCGTGCGGATAGTCAGTGAGTATCATGCCCCCAGAGCGCACCATCTGGGCCGCATAGTTGCGGTGTTCGGCAGGATAGAGCGTGTCGAGCCCATGCGCCACAATGCCGATTGTCGGCACTCCGGCCTGCATGGCCCGTCGGTGAGCCGTGATGTCGCATCCGGTGGCCAGTCCGCTAACAATCACCAGCCCGTCGATTTTGCGGGCAAGCTCGTCAACCAGAGTGTTTATGAAGTTCACCCCATAGGCCGTGGCGTTGCGTGTGCCCACGATGCTCACCATGTGAGCCGCGTTCAAATCTGTGGCGCCCGTACCGTAAAGCATCAGCGGAGCGTCCTCGCATTCAAGCAGGCGTGCCGGGTAATCGCTGTCGGTGAAGTACCGGCATTCAATATGGTTGCTTTCGATGAATTCCATCTCCGAGCGGGCTTTTTCAAGCAGCTCCGCGCGATAATCGTTGTCGATAATCGAACCGTTGAAATCAAGCCGCGACTGCAGCGCCGTACGGGGGAGGGTGAAAAATTCCTGTTCGGACCCCAGACGGTTGATTATTTCGTTGGCCACGGCCGGTTTCATGCCGCGCACCATTGAAAATGCTATTTTATAGACGAACCGGTTCATGCGCAATCAGATGTTGAATGCTTTGGCAAGCTGTTCGCCGCGCGACAGGCGCCCGTTCTCCAGCGCCACAACCTGCACCTTGGCCCGGACAGCGAGCTGACCGGAAGGTTTGTAGATGTCCTGATGAAAGATGAAGCGCGGCCCTTTCCGCTCAAGCCACAGACATGAGCGCATTGTCTCGGCCAACCGCAGCGGTGTGTGATATTCTATCTCTATCTTGCTCACTACCGGGTCGATGTCCTGACGCTGCATGTCGCGGAAGGTGAATCCGCGGCTTTCGCAGAATTCATGACGGGTGTGCTCGAGGTAGTGCAGATAGTTGGCGTTGTTCACAATGCCCTGCGAGTCTATCTCGTAGTCGCGTACTTTCAGCGGCATTTCAAATATGTATGGCTGAGGCTGGTTCATTGCGTGTGAGGTTCCCTTGTGTTTGAAACGTGAAAGAGTATGCACTGACGGTGCAGTGTAAAATTAGTAAAATCCACCTGATTCACCAAACAAATGGTTAAATTTGCAGTGTGAAACCGATAAACCGATACTTTGTCCGTTTGTTGCCGGCTGTGACTGTGCTGTGTCTCTTTGTAGTGCAGACAATGCCGTATGTGCGGGCGTGCACCTCGGCCATTGTCCGTGCCGACGCCACGCGCGACGGCCGCACACTGCTGTGGAAACACCGCGACACAGGGCATGCGCATAATTTTGTGGAACGGGTGGAGAAAACCGATTCCACCCTTGCATTCGTGGCCTTATTCAACGCCGGCGATGTGAGGCTGCAGGAAGCCTGGGTAGGTTTCAATGAGGCGGGATTCGCAGTAATGAACACGGCAAGTTATAATCTTGCTCCCGACACGGCCCGTGTGCGCGACCGCGAGGGGGTGATAATGGCGCGTGCGCTTGCCACCTGCCGTTCGGTGGCCGATTTCACCTCAATGCTCGATTCGGCCATCTCCTGCGGCACAATGGGTGTTCAGGCCAATTTCGGCGTGGTGGATGCCTCCGGTGCAGGTGCATATATAGAGGCTACCGACCATGCCTACAAAGTGTTTCCGCTGGCTGATGCTCCCGACGGGCTACTCGTGCGCTCCAATTATTCCTACTCCGGCGGCGATGAAGGCAAGCTCGGCGTTTGCCGCCATGACAACGCTGTGAAACTCCTTGCAACTCCGGTGAAGGAGAGAAATATCAGCCCCGAGACATTCACGGAGAATCTGAGCCGGTCGTTCTACGATTCCGGTGCCGGGATTGACCGGATGGAAGGCAATGAGCGGCATCCCGCCGACGAGGGGAACATGATTCCGCGGCGGTCATCGTCGGCATCGGTGGTGATAGAAGGGTGCCGTCCCGGTGAAAATCCCGCAGAGGCCACGGTGATGTGGGTGGCGTTGGGGTTTCCGGCGGCTTCGCATGTAGAGGCGGTAACGCTCGATTCCATTCCGGCCATGTTGCGCCCGGAGGGGAAGGAATTCCGTTCGCCGTTCTCAACCGAAGTGAACCGACGGCGCGACAGGACGTTCACCCGCAAGAATAAGCGCGGCAAGTGGCTGTTCAATATGGATTATCTCCGGCCGCTTATGCAGACAGAGCGCAAGCTTTCTGAAGAAAATTACCGCAAAGGGCGTCTGCGCCGCGAAAAGCGCACCGGTTCAACCCGCGAGGAGGCAAAAACTGACAAATAAACAATCTTACTGAAACATAGATAACATGAGTCCTGCAGTTACCACAATTATAATGTTGGTGATCTCCAACATCTTTATGACATGCGCCTGGTACGGGCATCTGAAATTGCAGTCGGCCGGAGTGTCGACCAACTGGCCTCTGTATGCTGTAGTGCTTTTCTCGTGGGGAATCGCCCTGCTGGAGTATTCCTTTCAGGTGCCTGCCAACCGCATCGGTTTCGAGGGGAACGGCGGCCCGTATTCCCTCATGCAGCTCAAAGTGATGCAGGAGGTGATAACGCTGGTGATATTTGTGATATTCAGTGTTATAGCTTTCGACAGCTTCACGTTGAAATGGAACCATTATGCAGCGATGGCACTCCTCGTCGGTGCCGTCTACCTGGTTTTCATGAAATGAAACACTGAATGTCAGCACCCGCATGATTCACATGCCCAAGGCATGTCCTACAATTTAAATGATTACACTTGTGCCGATGCCGTGCAAATACACCTGACATTCGGCTTTACTCCTTCTGCTTTTTTCTCATCTCCGAGGGAGCCTTGCCGTATTCACTTTTGAAACATGTGCGGAAATAGCCCGGATCGCTGAAGCCGCAGGCATAGGCTGTTTCCGACACGCTGAAGCCCTGAAGCAGCATTTCATGGCCTTTTTTAAGTCGGCATTTCTTTATGAATTCATTACCCGACATGCCGGTGAGGTTCTTTAGGCGTCGGTAGAGAGTGGAGTGGCTCATGCCAAGGGCTGCCTGCAGGAATTCCATATCGAGGTCGGGACGTCCCAAATTCTCCTCCACCAACGCTGTGAAGCGCTCCAGGAATTCCTTGTCAACAAGGCTTAGTTCGGCAGATGGTGCTCCTTCAGCGCCTGTTTCTTCGGCTGTTACATCTTCGGCAAACTGAGTTCCTTCCGGTTGTTTGTGCCGGTTGCTGCCATAACGTAAAATCATGAGCACAATGCCGGTTCCGAGCAACACGTATACAGCGATAGCCCACCACATGAGCCACCATGGACGCGGCACGGAGATTTCCAGACGCAACTCATCTTCGCCGCCGGTCGTGCCGACTGCCCGCACCTTGAGCACATGGTTGCCGCCGGAAAGGTTGCCGAGCACAAGTTCATGAGATTCAGGCAACGGCAGCCACTGTTCCGAATCACCATCGACGCAGTAGACATACGTGTCTTTGCCTCGCATCGAAAAGTCCGGAACCGAAAACAGAATTTTCACTGCATGTCGTCCACGCGGCAGTTCTATGGATGCGCCGGGGTTGTAGTGTGTTATGTCGGCTTCCTGACCCGGTTCAGTTTCACCGGGTATGCTGTATCCTACAATTCTTAGCGACTGCCGTGACCTTTGCCTGTCGAAATCATGCGGCCGGAAGGCATAAATGCCATCAAGAGTACCGAAATATAACGTGCCGTCATTGCCCCGGGCGGCTGCACGGTCTGCGAACGTGCTTTCGGTCAGCTTAAGGCGGTCGCCGAACGATTCTATGGTGCCTGTGCTCACGTTATAACGGCAGAGCAGATTGTTGCCCGCCATCCAGATGTTTCCTGCCGAATCCTCCACAAGCGAGCGGATGGATATGTCGGGCAGCCCGTTGTCGTAATTGAATATTTCGATATTGTCAGGATGCTCCATGTCCCGGATAAGCGAGACTCCGTCCTGGGCTCCCACCCACACCCGGCGGCGCGAGTCGAGAAGCAGCTGTTTCACGGCATTTGAAGCCAGACCGTTTGATGTGTTGATGTGGGCTACAAGATTATCTCCGATGTCAAACACAAAGATGCCGTTGCCGTAAGTGCCGATCCAGAGATGCCCGTGTCCGTCACTCAGAATTCCATTTGGAACGAGATAGCCTATCGCGGACGAAATTTTCTCATTTCTCCGCATCGTTCCTTTACGGTATTCATAGAGGCCGCGCTGAGTGCCGAGCAATGCCGCGGTATCGTTGAGATTAACTATTGTATTTGCAAAATCCTTGTCATATGGAGTAATGATACGGGACGCATTCCGGCTGCTTTCGTTTACAGAGTATATACCGTCGCCCGACACACTGACAAGTAGTTCATTGCCAACCCGAGCCATGGCGGCTACGCGTGCGTTCTTATCACCAATGAGAGACCGGATTTCAGCCGGGACTCCGTCTTTAGCCATAACACCAGGCCCGGCATATCCATGATCTGGACTTACTTTCTCAAAAACTGGCGGATTGGCGGGGATGAACTCAAGACCGTTGCCGGCGGTGCCGATCCACAGGTTGCCGAATGAATCCTGAAACAGCACGTCGTTACAGGATGCAAGTATGGTCCCGTCGGCCAGTTCTGTCATAGAGACAACATTGCCGCTGCCGGAGGTAAAGCCATGTGGGTCGGCTAAGTCGACAGGTTCAAACTGCCGTGTTGAGCTGTCAAATCGACATGCGCCATGGTCAGTGCCGGCATACAAGTCGCCGCGACGGCTTACCAGCACGCTTCTTACGTTGTTTCCCGGCAATGGGTTGACGTCCCACGAAGTGTGCATGAAGTTCTCGAACTTCATGTTCTTTAAATCCACAATGCTCAGGCCGTAGTTCTCCTGACCTGCCACGAGGCGGCCATCAGCTGTGGCGCCGGCACAGTACATCGACATGATAAGTCCGTTGAAATCTGCCTCATGGTAAACCCGGCATGAATCAGCTTCGCGGTCGAAATATCCGATGAAGGTATATCTGCCAAGAATGTATATCCCCTTGTCGCCGTCAGGGGCAAAATCGGTGACGGGGAACTCGGCCACATCGGTAGGTATCAGTAAATCAACTTTCCGGAGAGTGCGGCAGTCGATAAGATCAACGCCTTTTTTCGTCCCCACCCACATGTATCCGGTTACCTCGTCGTAAAAAAGCGAGTTTACGGAATTCCCTTTGAGCGTGCCGTCCTTTTCGCTGAAAACAATGAAGCGTTCGCCGTCGAAACGGTTCAGTCCGTTGTCCGTGGCAATCCACAGAAAGCCGAAACCGTCATGAGCAATGTCCGTGACAAAATTATTTGACAGACCATCGCGCAAGCCCAGACGGTCAGTGACACTGTTTATCTTCCCGCTGCCTACTGCAACAGAAAAAAGCAGGAAGAACGAAATGATGACTGACCGCATAGCCGTGATAATATTGGGTATATGCAAAGATACGAATAAGTCGAGAGTAAAAGCAAATTAATTTGCTTTTGCCGAGCGGGAGTATCTAAGGCGGCAGCCAAAGATACGAATAAGTTTAAAACCGGTGCAAGCGGGTATGAAAAATAGTTCAATCACAGGAAAAATCCTTGCAACGAACATTTTTTCACCCATTCTGAACATTATTTTACCGTCTGTGCGCCAATCTATCCGATAATTTTGCAGCGAAACTAAATTTTTAATCCATGAAAATATCACGAATTTTCCTGATTCTTTTTCTAAGCCTTTTGGCTTTACCGGCCAAAAGCGAGAATGCAAAGCCTCAGTTCAGCAACGGCACAACTGAACACTGGTATTATCTTACGTACAACAACACCGGGAAGGTGATCCAGGACAATGGCGATGGCGAAACCCTTACCGCCGCTGCTCCCGAAGAGAACAAATCATCGCAGAAGTGGAAACTTGTGGGCGATGAGAACAACTTCACACTGATAAGCGCCGCAGGCGGCTATGTTTACAAATCCGGGGCCTTCCGCACCGCCACCGACAGCTCAAAGGGTAACTCTTTCAAACTGCTTGCCTCCAATGTGGCCGACAGCTGGATGGTGAAGTATCCCGCAGATGACTGGGGTTGCATGAACCAGTACGGCAACGGCACCATCGATGGCTACTGGGACGATGCCAATGACGCCAACAACGCCATCTGCTTCAAAACGAGCGTTTCCGAATCCGATGTTCCCGAAGGGCTTCCGCTCTTCAGCAACGACACGGAGGAACACTGGTACTACGTATACTACGAGAACGTGTCGCGTGTGTTCACGGAGAACGGCGAAGGCCAAGCCCTGACCCATAAATCCATTGCCTTCGGCAGCAATGCCCAGAAGTGGAAGCTTGTGGGCGATTACCAAAATTTCCACCTTGTGAGCTCCGACGGCCGTGCCGTCTACAAGGACGGTCCGTTCCGTGCTTCTTCCGATATGGGCAAGGCTCACTCCCTGCAACTGCTCCCCTCGCCGAATCCTGAATTCAAGGGATGCTGGGTTATCAATTATCCGGGCGACGGTTGGGGTTGCATGAATCCCTACGGCAATGGTGAAATAAACGGTTACTGGAATGATTCCACCGACTCGAACAACAACGTCACGTTCATCCCGTACGACCAGGTGAAGAAACCTCTCGACATGAGCGGCATCGCGGAATTCACCGTCAACGGTGCAACGGCGTTTGCTCCCGAGAACCGTTCCACCCTGTGGTACACAAGCCCTGTG
Organism: uncultured Porphyromonadaceae bacterium; assembly: GCA_900540205.1. Lineage (GTDB taxonomy): Bacteria > Bacteroidota > Bacteroidia > Bacteroidales > Muribaculaceae > UBA7173. The sequence continues at coordinate 34,748 of UQER01000012.1, forward strand.
ACAACCGCGAAAGTGGACAACCCCTGGATGGAATATGCCCTGCCGATCGGTAACGGCGAGTTCGGTGCCATGGTGTACGGCGGCATTCACTGCGAACAGCTCCAGTTCAACGACAAATCGGTATGGACCGGAACATCAAACCGCCGTGGCTCGTATCAGAATTTCGGCGATCTCTTTATCGAAGATATTTCAGGAGTGTTTGAATCCGCCCCCGTGGAGAATTATGTACGCTATCTTGACATGCGCAACGCCATTGCCGGCGTGCGTTACTCCGGCGCAGGTGTCAGCTACACCCGCGAGTATCTCAGCAGTTTCCCTGACAAAGTGATTGCCGTGCGTCTTGCCGCCGACAGGAACGGAAAAATCAGCGTGCGTCTGCGCCTGCGCAACAATGTGCGTTCCGGTTTCGTAACGCCTGTGTATGCCGACGGCGTCGGCTCTTTCGAGGGCAAACTCGACCTCGTGGACTTCAAGGCCGCTTTCAAGGCCGTGCCTACCGGCGGCACGATGGTGACCAACAGCGACAACATTGAAATCAAGGATGCCGACGAAGTGCTCATCATCCTGGCCGGAGCCACCAACTTCGATCAGCACAGCCCGTCGTACATCTCCGATGCCACAGCCATGCGCACCATGGTGGACACCCGCATCGACAACGCCTGCTCGCAATCGTGGGATGTCCTCAAGGCCGCACACTGTCTCGACTTCAATTCATACTTTGACCGTGTTGACCTCTCGCTTGGCAAAGCCTCCAACAATATGACAACAGAAAGTCTTGTGGACAGCTATGCCGCCGGCAACGCTCCCGAAATGGAGCGCCTGCTCGAGAAATTGTATTTCGACTATGGCCGCTACCTGCTCATCAGCTCGTCGCGCGGCATGGACTCGCCCGCCAATCTCCAGGGTATCTGGAACAACAGCGACAATCCTGCATGGCAGAGCGACATCCACTCCAACATCAACGTGCAGATGAACTACTGGCTGGCCGAGAACACCAATCTTTCGGAACTTCACATGCCCTATCTGAACTATGTTCACAGCATGGCCATGGAGCATGAACAATGGCCGTCGTATGCACAAAAATCCGGTCAGACGGAAGGTTGGACCTGCTTTACACAGAACAATATCTTCGGCCACTCGGACTATGCCGAAAACTATGTGATAGCCAACGCCTGGTACACCTCGCATCTGTGGCAGCACTACCGCTACACGCTCGATGAGGAATTCCTGCGTGACAAGGCGCTCCCGGTGATGGTGAGCTGCTGCAAGTTCTGGATGGAGCGCCTGAAAACAGCCTCCGACGGCACCTTGGTGGCACCCGATGAGTGGTCGCCCGAGCATGGTCCTGACCGTGAGTACGGAACCGCACACGCCCAGCAGATTATAGCGGAGCTTTTCGAATCGACGCTTGCCGCTCTCGACATTGCGGGTGATGCATATCCAGCCGATTTCCGCACCTCCCTCGCCGAAAAATATGATAAACTTGATAAAGGACTGGCCGTGGAGACATATACAGGGTCATGGGGCAGCAGCCTCAACGGAATTGCTTCCGGAACAGAGATTCTCCGTGAATGGAAGTACAGCGATTATTCCCGCGGTCAGAACGGACACCGCCATCAGTCGCATCTCATGGCCATGTATCCCTTCGGCACAATCACACCCGAAAGCCCCTACTTCCTCCCGGCAGTGAATTCACTGACCCTGCGCGGCGACAAGTCGACAGGATGGTCGCTCGCATGGCGTGTAAACCTCTGGGCACGTGCCCTCGACGGCAATCACGCACTCAAGGTGATGCGCAACGCCCTCAAACATTCCACAAGCTATGCCATCGAGGAAAACAAGGGCGGCATCTATTACAACCTGCTCGACTCGCACGCTCCGTTCCAGATAGACGGCAATTTCGGTTTCTCCGCAGGTGTGGCTGAAATGCTCCTTCAGAGCTACGGCGGCAATATCCGCCTGCTGCCCGCTCTGCCCGATGCATGGAACGAGGGTCACGCCAACGGTCTGCGTGCCGAAGGTAATTTTGAGGTGGATCAGCAGTGGCAGAAAGGCGCCCTCACGGAGGCCGTGCTGAAATCCGGTTCCGGCAAAGATGTGTCGGTTTGCTATAAAGGAATAGCCGATGCCGAAGTGACCGATGGCACAGGCAATAAGGTTACCTTTACAGCCGACGGAAAGGATAAGATAACCTTCCCCACCGTGAAGGACGGCGAATACAGAATCGTCCTCACCACTTCCAGCGGCGTCAGTTCTGTAGAGGCTTCACAGGTGGAAGGGCCTTGGGAATATTATGACCTTTCTGGGCGCCGTGTGGCTGAGGCCAATCTCAGCACCGGCATCTACATCCGCCGGTGCGGCTCTGTTGCCGAAAAAATAATTGTGCACTGATTGTATATGTTATTGTGCACTGATTGTTTCGTTTGTGACTTAAATTGATATAGCCCTGCGGTGCGAATGCATTGCAGGGCTTGCCTTGTTATTTTTTGTCAATAATGTTGAATTCGCCGGCAATTTGTCCTAAATTTGTAGGGTGGAGAATCGGTGTGGATTATCCTGAGGGACAATTTGCGGTTCTCAATGCCGGAATCATGGCGCAAAGTGCCGGATTCGGTTTCAGCGCGAAAAAAATACAAATAAACCGATAATGAAAACATTTCTAACAGGCTTGACAATAGCAGCCGCAAGCATTATGACATCAGCACAGAATCCGCTTGAAGCACCGTTTGCCACCGTGCATCAGACAGTGCCTTTCAGCAAAATAACAAATGCCGACTATGAACCCGCCATCGACCGCGGCATAGCTTTGGCCCAGAAGGAGATCGATGCGATAACCTCGAACCCGGAGGCACCGACATTCGACAACACCATCGTGGCGCTTGAGCGCGCAGGTGCCGACCTCAACCGGGTGCTCAACGTGTTCTACCCGCTCCTGTCGGCCGATGCCGACAATGAGATGATGGAAATCTCCATGCGCGTGGCTCCCAAGCTGAGCGATTATTCCACATCAATCACTCTTAACTCTGCGTTGTGGGACCGCGTGAAGACGGTTTACAACAACCGCGCACAGCTCAATCTGGATGCCGAGGACGCCATGCTGCTCCAGCGCACCTACGATTCATTCGCCCTTTCGGGTGCCGAACTGCAGGGCGCCGACCGCGAGGCGTACAAGAAACTGAACGCCGAGCTTTCGGAACTTACCAACAAATTCGGTCAGAATGTGCTCAAGGAGCTCAACACTTATGAAATCTGGCTTACGTCGGCCGATCTGGCCGGTCTGCCGAAAGGTATCGTCGACGAGGCAGCCCAGCTTGCCGAGGCCAAAGGCCGCAAAGGGGAGTTCCTGTTCACCCTGGCTCAGCCCACCTACATGGCTTTCATGAAGTATTCCGAGCGCCCCGACCTGCGCGAGCGTTTCTACCGTCTCTACACAGGTCGCAACATCAAGGGGGAATATTCAAACGTTGAGAACATGAAGCGCATTGCCGAGCTGCGCCGTCAGATAGCCGGGTTGCTCGGGGCAAAGACCCATGCTGAGCAGTCGCTGAAACGCACCATGGCCGAGACGCCTGAAAATGTGTACAAGCTCCTCGACCAGCTGCGCGACGCCTACACTCCTGCCTACAAGCGCGAGATTGCCGAACTTACCGAATTTGCATCGAAGCTCGAAGGGAAGCCCGTCACCATCAACGCATGGGATTACAGCTATTATGCCAACAAACTCAAAAACGAGAAGTACAGCTACGACGAAGAGCAGCTCCGTCCGTATTTCGAACTTGACAACGTGATTGACGGTGTGTTCGGTCTCGCCACGAAGCTTTACGGGTTGCAGTTCACCCGCAACGAATCGGTGGAGGGCTATCATGCCGATGTGAAGGCTTTCGACGTGACCGATGCCGACGGAAACTTTGTGGGGATTATCTACACCGACTTCTTCCCCAGGGAGACCAAGCGCCCCGGCGCATGGATGACTGGGTTCAAGGACCAGTGGGTCACTGCCGACGGTACTGACGAGCGTCCGCTGGTGTCGATTGTGATGAACTTTACCAAGCCTACTGCCGACACCCCCTCGCTGCTCACACCCTACGAGGTTGAGACATTCCTGCATGAATTCGGCCATGCTCTCCACGGTCTGCTCACCCGCTGCAAATATGCATCACTTTCGGGCACGAATGTGTATCGCGACTTTGTGGAACTCCCGTCGCAGTTCAATGAGAATTATCTGACTGAAAAGGAATTCCTCGATTCGTTTGCGAAGCACTACCAGACCGGCGAGAAGATTCCGCAGGAACTTGTGGACAAAATCATCAAATCGTCGCAGTTCGGAGCCGGGTATGCATGCCTGCGCCAGTTGGGCTTCGGATATCTCGACATGGCATGGCACACTGTGACAGCGCCGGTTGACGATGCCGTGGATTTTGAGAATCAGGCCATGGCCGGTGTGCAGCTGTTCCCGCCGCAGGAAGGCTCTATGACCGGCACAACCTTCAGCCACATATTCTCCGGAGGCTATGCCGCAGGCTATTATTCATATAAGTGGGCAGAAGTGCTTGACGCCGATGCTTTCGCCGAGTTCAAGGAACATGGCATTTTCGACAAGGCTACGGCCGACAAGTTCCGCACCAACATCCTGGAGCGCGGCGGCACACGCCATCCGGCAGAACTCTACCGTGCCTTCCGCGGCAAGGATGCCACAATCGATGCCCTTCTCGAACGCGACGGCATCAAGCAGCACACCACTTCCTCGGTGCCTGTAAAGAAAGACTGATGATACAGCCGTTCAGGCAGTCCCTGTAAGAATAAGCGTGGGGAACGTCATGCTGAATTGAGATTTGCATGATGTTCCCCATGTTTTTCTATATAAATGCCGGTGAACGGGGCATTTTCATGCAATTTTAATGCTTTTTGGCAAGATTTTTGTATGGTAACAGGTGTTATATACCTATAAACATTTTTCATGGATACGAAAACATTCGCCCAGACGAGGCGCAAAATATATGGTTCGGTTGAATCCGGACAACTTTACGATGCTTTCACTCAGGCCCGTTCGCTGGCTGTGGGGATGGGCAACCATGCCATTGCCGCTGAACTTGAACAGGCTGAGGAGGGCTACAAGCGCATGCTGCATTATGTGGTGCAGGGTGCCGACGACCCCTCGCGTGCCGACATGATGCATGCCTTCGGGCGAGATGTGCTCGATCGGGTGGACCGCCTCGAACGCGACATGAAGCGTCCGGACACCCCCACAATCTATTACAATACCCTGAGATACGAGCAGTTGCAGAAATCCGACACTATAGCTTCACTCCTGCAGGCCTATGGCCGGATTTTTGCCGACGGCTCAATGTTCGGATTTGCCCTTAACAATGCGCATTCCACCAAATATCAGGAAAATCTGACTGAGCGCGAGGCGCTTGAACGCCGGATTTTCAACCGAATATGGACCACGCATCCGCTTTCGGCGGCCGATTCCGACGCCATCACGCAGGCGCTTACGTCGACTGCGCTGCCGGCATATTTCCGTGCGCACGTGGTGTGGGCGCTCACTCTCGGCGGTTTTGAATTTCTTGATGAAAACCGTGTGCAGCTGCTTGCATTGGCTTATGACGACAAGAATGACACCGTTTCGGCAGCGGCCATGATCGGGCTGCTGCTGTTGCTGCACCGCGGACGCAGACGCAGCTATTCGAAAAAACTCCTCAACCGTCTGGCCGCCCTTACCGAACGGCTTGATTTCGCAAAGGACCTGCGTTTCGCCTATCTCGAACTGGCCAAGACCATCGACACCGAGCGCATAGCCCGCAAGATACGCGACGAGATTGTGCCGGAGATGCTGAAACTGCGTCCCGACATAAGCAAACGGCTCAACATGGATGGCGACAAGTTCGACCCCGAGGAATTCGAGGAGAATCCCGAATGGGTAGAGATGCTTTCGAAATCCGGTCTGGCCGACAAACTCAAGGAGATGAGTGAGATTCAGGAGGCCGGAGGCGACGTGATGATGGGAACCTTCTCGCATCTGAAAAGTTTTCCGTTCTTCGACGAGCCTGCCAACTGGTTCCTGCCGTTCCATAGCGATTATTCCGAGTTCACGGGCGACAACTCTGCCCTCATGCAGCCGGTGGCCGACCTCATGGCCAATGCGCCGATGTTCTGCGACAGCGACAAATATTCGTTCATGTTTACCCTCAGGCATGTGCCTGCAGCACAGCGCGACCTTATGATGCAGCAGTTCCGTGAGCATGGCGACCAGATTGCACAACTGCAGGCGGCATCGCTGACGGTGAATGCCGCCCGCAAGGATATGTTTACCAAGCAGGTGCAGAATCTTTACCGGTTCTTCCGGCTGTTCCGCCGCAAGGGGGAGTTCTACAACCCGTTTGCCACCGGCATGAATCTGGTGGAGATAGAGCCGTTGCGGAAACTTATCGGAAACATGGAGATTCTGCCGCTAGTGGGCGAATTCTATTTCAGTCACGGGTATTATGAACCGGCGCTGAAAGTTTTCGCCATCCTTGAAGAGGAGGGGGATGCCGCAGGCAACGACCAGTTGTGCCAGAAAATGGGATATGCCAACGAGAAGCTTGGAAACTACGAGGCGGCTGCCGGGTATTTCAGTAAGGCAGAGATGCTCAACTCCGGCAGCGACTGGACATTGACACGTCTGGCACGAACGCTGATGGCGCTTGGCCGTTATGAAGAGGCTCTTGAGCGCTGGCAGGCACTCGACCGCCGCACTTCAGGCAAGCCGTCGGTGGCATTGAACATGGGGCGCTGTCTGCTTGAACTGGGGCGTCATGACGAGGCTGTGGCAGCGTTTTTCAAAGCGGAATATCTCGATGAAAAATCCGGCAAGGCGTTGCGTCCGCTGGCGTGGAGCCTGTTTGTTTCCGGCGATTATGAAAAAAGCGGAAAATATTATGAACGGATTTTCACGAGCGGCAATATCCTCCCGTCCGACTGCCTGAATGCAGGTCATCTGGCGCTTGTGGAGGGGAAGATGCTCGAGGCGCGCAACTATTACCGCACATATATTGATATGTTGCGGCAGAAGGACGATAAACTCACTGAGCGTGATGCCTTCACCCGTCTGCAGACCGATTTGCAGCATGACATGGCTGTGCTGACGCAGCGCGGAGTTGCACCTGAGCTTGTGCCGCTGCTGCTCGATTCGATGCTCTACGGCTGCTGACGGTTGCGGTAGAACCAGACAAGCCGGCTCATGTCGTGCGGCAGATGAACCATAACGTAACTGATTGCGGCGGTGATCACCACCGGGAGCATAAGCAGATATGCCCCCGACATCTCTATGGCCAGAAATATGGCCATGAGCGGGGCGCGGAGTGCTCCGGCCATTACCGCTCCCATCCCCATGAGGGCAAAATCACCCACCGGCAGATGCGTGCCGCAGAAAGCATTGCTGGCAGCAGCGAAGAGATAGCCTGTGATGCAGCCTGCAAACAATGTGGGGGCGAAATCTCCTGCCACACCGCCGCCGCTGTTCGATGATGAAGTGGCGAAAGGTTTCACCAGCATTATAGCCGCCGCAAGTATGATGAACAATGTCTGGCCGTCGTGCATCGATGAGAAAAGACTGTAGCCGGTGATCATTGAAGCTTTGCCGTTGAGCACTTCGGCAATGAAACCGTAGCCCTCGCCCCATAGCGGTGGGAAAAGGAACACGCACACGGCTACGATGCTGCCCGAAAGAATGTTTTTTATCCACGGATTTTTCATGTTTCCGTAAAGGCAAACCATGCGGTGCATCACGGCAGAATAGTAGATGGAATAGAGTCCGCAGAACACCCCGAGCAGTATTACCCATGGCAGCAGACTGCCGTCGAGCGATTCCATGTGATGGAATGCAAGGTCGATGGTGCATCCGGAGCACACAAATGCCATGAGCCATGATGCGATGGAGGCTACGAAAATGGCGAGTATCGCAGGGACCGACAGTTCGATGCTAAGCACTTCAATGGCAAACAGGGCACCCCCTACGGGAGCCTTGAAGATGCCGGCGATGCCCGCGGCCGCGCCGCATGCGATGATGAAACGCATCCCGCGGCTGTCGAGCCGCAGTTTGCGGCCTATGTTGCTTCCGATGGCAGCACCGGTGTAGGCGATCGGGCCTTCCGAACCGGCCGAACCTCCGAACCCCAGTGTGAGGGTGCTCGCCAGTATCGGTGCATAGCACAGGTAGAACGGCAGATTGTAGTGGCGCTTGTTTACGGCCATACCCAGACGGTCCACCCCGTGATAGATTTCATGCCGGAGGATATAGCGCTGATATATGCCCGTGAGGAGAATGCCGACGAGGGGCCATATCAGGATGGTCAGATTGAACGAATCCGGGTTGAAATAATCGGTGAGCAGATGCGACACTCCCCCTATAAGCCGCTTGAGGATGAATGCACACAACCCCACAATCACGCCTGTAACCACCGCCGACAGCATCAGCATGTGGCGCCCCGAGATTTTTGCCCGCAGGCAGCGCAGCATTATGGCAGATTGTGAGAAGGGCATAAGCGTATTGTGAGAACTGTTTGAAAAGACTTTGAGAACTGTTTGAAAGCAGTGTGTGTAAAGTGTATACGTTCAAACCTCTTATGGCATGGCACCATTCGGGCTACACCATTACGAGTGCATCTTCCGGATTGCATGCCATTCTTTATTTTATAACTTTGGTCGCCTTCCAATAGTTTATTCCACACACCGAAAACGATGGATTTTCTACGGCATAACGCCAAAAAGAGAACACAATTGCGACCGTCTGAACCGATGCGTTTTTTGCCATCTAAGAAACAGTTTAAATTAGATTCATTTGGGTTTGTATGTAACACCCACGCGTGTAGGCATAACATAGGTTCTCGGCAACGTCTGACATTGGCATTTTAGTCGTTTTTATATTCCCTATTTCCATAAAACACCTAAAATGAAAAAATATTCATTAAGGATATTTTTTGAATAAGTATTTTTATTCGCGAATCATCCTCACTTAAAGATTGTCACAACTTAAAGATTATCACGCTTCGGCTAAACAATTTACTTAACCATTATAAAAGCATTATTACATTTATGAGAAAAGACTTATCCTTGTGGCAGCTGCCATTCCTCCCGGCAGGCGCGTTGTCAGCGGCTGGCTTTTGCTATCAGAAGTTCCATGCCGCAGCCCCGCTTCAATTAACAATCGTTTCCAACTGTCTATAATAGTATTCTTTAACATCACATTTATCGTAACCACATGAAAAGAATAGTCATTACATGTTTCGTGTCTTTGTTAGGTGCTACATTCTCACAAGCCAAAGTCGCTGTATCCGAAAATTTCCAAAAATTCACTTCCGGAACCGACACCTCTGCTGATATGAGCGCCGAAGTAACTGACTTCAACACCCTAACCCAAGCGGAAGGCTGGACTGGAGCTACTGTATATCAAGCCGGTGGTTCCGCGTATTTAGCCATCGGCACCGGTTTGCTGACAACACCCGCTGTGGACTTGAGTGCCAATTCCGGCAACTACAGCGTCAGTTTCCGCGCTAAATCGGAAACACCAGGCGGCATGATGTTTGTCATGGACTCTAATGCCGGATACAACATTGCAATGCTTACCCCGGAATGGCAATTCTACACCATAACGCTCAATACCGGCTCAGGAATATCTGCCGGAGCGGCAAATACGCAAGTGTCGTTTTCTGCGATGTATGCTGATTTTTATATCGACGATATAGTTGTTGATGACAGCGGTCTGGGTATCCCGCAACCGCTTCCTGCAGCCGAGTTCGGCCGCGAAAGCTTCAAGGCAAGATGGGAAGCCGGCCTCAATGCACAGAGCTATCTGCTCAATGTCTTTACTCTGGATTACAACAAGACCACCACTATATTCGAACGCCGCTATTTGCTGCAGGACAAAGAAGTGTCCGGAACAGAATATACCGTTACCGAAGCTGAGTTTGACCTCCCGCTGTATTATACCGTTTGCTCAAAAGCAGGCGATGTTGTGTCGGGCGAGTCTGCTATCATGACGGTGTCTCCCCAGACTGTTTCAACACCCACCGCAACCGCTGCAACCGATATTACCTCCGGCGGCTTTACCGCAAACTGGCAGACTTCCGATATCGCAACCTGCTATTACCTCCATGTGCTAAAGCACCATGTTGCGACAACCGACGAGACATACCCCGTCATTGACACAGACTTTTCGGAAATTCACAGCGAAGGTACCATAGACACCCCCCAGAAGGAACTTGAATGGACTTTTGATGGCGACTGGTTTGCCAATATGCCCGTTATGGCCGATGGTATCATAGGTTTGAATAATCAGGATATCAATTTCTTTGGGCAGGCTTATCTGCAGTCGCCGGTACTTGACCTCAGCAATAGTGACGGCAAAGTCACCGTTTCGTTCAAAGCCTTTGGACGCAAAGGGCTCACGGACGGCACAATTCATCTGGCGAACAGCAACAGCACAGGCATCACCTTTGTCGACACACGTAATTTCACAGTCACAGAAACTCTGGATGAATACAGCTTTACACTCGAGAACGGCAACACTGCAAGCAAAATCGTCATCACAAGCACCCAGGACGGCGGCATGCTTTTTATTGATGACCTGAAAGTCACCATCGAGCTTCCGGCCGAGAAGTCAATCATATTGCCTGTACGCACCTACAACATCGAGGGGACATCAGCCGTCGTCGACAACCTTGGCGTCCAGGCCGATGACCGTGTGGCCTACTATGTTGTCGGCTCATGGGCCGTGAAACACGAAGAAGGTGTCGTACGCCAGATTCCCGAGGTGCTCAGCGATCCATCAAACCATATATGGGTGACACTATACAGTGGTGTCGAAAATATCAACGCCGATGTCAAGGCCTCGGTCAGCGTAAGTGGCTCAATCCTGACAATTGCCAACGCACAGGGACAGCCTGTCGGCATCTTTGGCGTTGACGGACGTGCCGTATACAGCGATCCGGCTTCCGACAGCGTAAGCCTGCAGCTTAGCGCCGGCATTTATATCGTAACCGTCGGCAACCGCAGCACCAAAGTTGTGGTTGGCAACTAAAAGGCCACACTGATTAATTGCCATGATGCCCATTTCAAGATGGGAACCATACATCTTGAAATGGGCATTGACTCTACAAAATGGGCATCTTTTCGTATTATTTGCGTGAATCAGGAAAAAATGCTAACTTTGCGCCGGAATTTCGTAACCGCTGGCGGGACAAGGCTGCCCGTGAATGTTGCGAGCATTGTTAATTTTAAAGCTTTAAAAGAAAAATGGACTTAATTAAGGTAGCCGAAGAGGCTTTTGCAACAGGCAAACAGCATCCGGAATTCGGTCCCGGCGACACCATCACCGTGGCTTACCGCATCAAGGAAGGTAACAAGGAGCGTATCCAGCAGTACCGCGGTGTGGTTATCAAAATCTCCGGTGAAGGCGCAAAGAAACGTTTTACCGTACGCAAAATGAGCGACAACATCGGCGTTGAGCGTATCTTCCCCCTCGAATCGCCGTTTATCGACTCGATCGTGGTGAACAAATACGGTAAAGTTCGCCGTGCAAAACTTTATTATCTCCGTGGCCTCACAGGCAAGAAAGCCCGTATCAAAGAGCGCCGCGTAGTGAAGAAGGAAGCTTAAAAACAGCTCCTTCACGCCCGGCCGTCCGGTCAGGCATCACTCCCAACAAAAAAGCGCTGTGTCAAAATTCGGAATTTTGACACAGCGCCTAATTTTTAAGCCGGATGGCGAGGGTGCTGTCAGTTATCGACCTTTGGTCGCTTTGCTTTGCAAAGAATGGTTCAGATGGTAGGAGCCAAAGGGTGAGGGTGAAGGGAGTTGACTAAGGTCAATGACCGAACCCGTTATCGGCTTTAGCCGCTTCGCTTGAGAAGAATCCCTTGGGCGACGACCCAGATGAGCCGTTATGACACGCCCTCATCATTTACTTAACGATGGTTACGCGGGCTGAGGCGAACAGACTCATGTCCAGACGACGCATCACCTCGATAATGGCACGCGCGGCCTTGATGCTCACGCCGGCGGCATTAAGTTCGGGCGCATAGGCCGCGATTGCGAACACACCGGGATAGATGCCGAGGATGGCACCGCCCCACGAGCGTTTTGCAGGCAGACCGGAAAGCACCAGCCAGGGCGCATTCATCTTGTGCGGACCTTTTGCGGCCATAAGGCCTACGATGTTCTGTGTGATGGCTCCGTCATAGACAATCTTTCCGGTCACGGGATTCACACCGTCGGCGGCGATTGTGGCACCCATCATGGCCAGCTGTCCGGTGGAGGCAGTCATGGAACGCGCACGAGTGTAGAGATCCACCGACATGGCGGCATCGTCATACAGATAATATCCTGCATCGGCGAGAGTGTCAACCACCTTGTCATCGGCCGCACGACGTTTCTCCGACTCATAAAGCTGGTCGTCGAGTTCGGGAGCCGAACCCATGAGGTCGATCACACGCCCTACGTAGAGATCCCACTTGGAATCCGGATCGCCTGTAGGCTCAACCGCAGAGAACGCCCTGATGCCGTGGGCGCCCACTCCATGAGGCTTCTTCTCCACCTTGTCCTTGGGGCACATGCCTGATTTCTTCACAAGTTCCTCGGGAGTGTTCTGTGTGAACAGCAACGAATGCAGAGGCACCTTGCTGATATCGGCCATAGGCGATTTCACATCGGTGTCGCCCTTGCTTATGATTGTGCCGTCGGCCAAAGTCAGCGTGATGCCGAACTGGCCGGCCTTTGCCCGGGTGTTGCGGGGGTCGATTGTACCCTCCTTTATAGATTTCACTGCCTCATAGGCTTCCTCGACAGCCCTGCGGACGTCGTCCAAAGAAATTTTTCTTTCCATATCTTCAATATGTTTTTTGTGTGTTTTCAGTATGCTTTTGAATCACTACAGATAAAACACGCGGCACGGGGTTATGGTTTACTCCCCCGGGGCACACATCACAGCTTACTACACCTTATTTATATAGTTGACACACTTTATATCTGCACGAATGCGCGGTTAGCAGAATTTTTCTTAACTTTGCACGTTGAAAACAACGACGATTTAGCAAACAGAAATGCAGAACATCCGCAACATTGCAATCATTGCCCACGTTGACCACGGAAAAACCACTCTGGTCGACAAGATGCTACTGGCCGGCAACCTTTTTCGTGAGAACCAAAACGCCGGCGAACTCATTCTCGACAACAACGACCTGGAACGTGAGCGAGGCATCACAATCCTCTCCAAGAACGTTTCCATAAATTATAAAGGCACCAAAATCAACATCATCGACACCCCGGGACACGCCGACTTCGGCGGCGAGGTGGAGCGTGTGCTCAACATGGCCGACGGCTGCCTGCTCCTTGTCGATGCATTCGAAGGCCCCATGCCACAGACCCGCTTCGTGCTGCAGAAAGCCATACAGATGGGTCTGAAGCCTGTGGTGGTCATCAACAAGGTTGACAAGCCGAACTGCCGCCCCGACGAGGTGCAGGAGATGGTGTTCGACCTCATGTTCAACCTCGACGCCACCGAGGACCAGCTCGACTTCCCCACCATCTACGGCTCGGCCAAAAACGGGTGGATGAGCACCGACTGGCGTCAGCCCACCGACAACATAACCCCGCTGCTCGACACCATCCTCGAACATATCCCCGCTCCCACCACCTATGAGGGCGACCCACAGATGCTCATCACATCGCTCGATTACTCCAGCTATGTGGGGCGTATCGCCGTGGGACGTGTTCACCGCGGCACCATGCGCGAAGGGATGGAGATCGGTCTGTGCAAGCGCGACGGCTCCGTAGTGCGCCAGCGCATCAAGGAGCTGCACACCTTTGAGGGTATGGGACGCAAAAAGGTGCAGGAAGTATCCTCCGGCGACATCTGCGCCATCGTGGGTCTGGAGAACTTCGAAATCGGCGACACCGTAACACTCGTCGACAAACCCGAACCCCTGCCGCGCATCGCCATCGACGAGCCTACAATGTCGATGACCTTCACCATCAACGACTCACCGTTCTTCGGTAAGGACGGCAAATACGTCACCTCGCGCCACATTCAGGACCGCCTTACCCGCGAACTCGACAAGAACCTCGCCCTCCGTGTGGAAAAAACAGGCAACGAGGATGCATGGATTGTGTACGGCCGCGGTGTGCTCCACCTGTCGGTGCTCATCGAGACCATGCGCCGCGAAGGCTACGAACTTCAGGTGGGTCAGCCCCAGGTTATCATCAAGGAAATCGACGGTGTGAAATGCGAGCCTGTGGAACTTCTCACAATCAACGTCACCGAGGAATACGCCTCGAAAATGATCGACATGGTGACCCGCCGCAAAGGCGACATGCTCTCAATGACCACTCAGGCCGACCGCGTGCACATGGAGTTCCAGATCCCCTCGCGAGGCATCATCGGCCTGCGCAACAACGTGCTCACCGGCTCGGCAGGCGAGGCCATCATGGCCCACCGCTTCCTCGAATATCAGCCGTGGAAGGGCGACATAGAGCGCCGCACCAACGGTTCGCTCATCGCCATGGAGGCAGGTACAGCCTACGCCTACGCCATTGACAAGCTGCAGGACCGCGGCCGCTTCTTCATCTTCCCCCAGGAAGAGGTCTACGCCGGTCAGGTGGTGGGCGAGAGCGCCAAGGACAAGGACATTGTCATCAACGTCACCAAATCGAAGAAACTCACCAACATGCGCGCCTCCGGAGCCGACGAGAAAGCAAAGATCGTGCCCCCCGTTGTGTTCAGCCTCGAGGAAGCGCTTGAATATATCAAGGACGACGAATACGTGGAGGTGACCCCCAACCACCTGCGCATACGCAAAATCATCCTTGACGAACTCGAACGCAAACGCGCCAACAAACAGTAAATCCCCCTTCACACATTTCCCATGAAACCCTCCATACCCAAAGGCACCCGCGATTTCTCGCCTGCCGAAATGGCAAAACGCAACTATATCTTCTCCACCATCCGCGAGGTGTTCGCCCTGTTCGGCTACAACCCTATCGAGACTCCCGCCATGGAGAATCTCTCCACCCTTATGGGAAAATATGGAGAGGAAGGTGACAAGCTGCTGTTCAAGATTCTGAACTCGGGCGATTTCCTGCGCGGCATCGACCCCGCCGACATCAACTCCGACAACTGTCCGGCTCTTGCCGCCAAAATGTGCGAGAAGGGGTTGCGCTACGACCTCACCGTGCCGTTCGCACGCTACGTGGTGCAGCACCGCAACGAGCTGCAGCTCCCGTTCAAGCGCTATCAGATTCAGCCAGTGTGGCGTGCCGACCGTCCGCAGAAAGGCCGTTACCGCGAATTCTATCAGTGCGATGCCGATGTGGTGGGCTCAGATTCGCTCATCAACGAGATTGAGCTGCTCACACTCATCGACGAAGTGTTCCGCCGCCTCAAAATCAGCATTACCCTCAAGCTCAACAACCGCAAGGTGCTTGCCGGGATAGCCGAACTGATAGGCGCTCCCGAAAAAATCGTCGACATCACAGTAGCTATCGATAAGATCGACAAGATAGGCATCGACAACGTGAACGCCGAGCTGATTGAACGCGGCCTTTCCGAGGAAGCCGTGCAGGCCCTGCAGCCCCTGCTTCAGATTTCAGGCACGGTGGAAGAGCGGCTCGACCGCCTCGAATCGCTCCTGGCATCGTCCGAAACCGGCTCGCTCGGCGTGAAGGAGCTTCGCGAGGTGATAAACGGCGTTACACCGCTGGGACTTTCGGCCACACTCGACCTTGACGTATCGCTCGCCCGTGGTCTCAATTACTACACGGGCACCATCATCGAAGTGAAAGCCAACGATGTGCAGATAGGCAGCATCACCGGTGGCGGCCGTTACGATAACCTCACCGGAGTGTTCGGCATGCCCGGCATCTCGGGCGTGGGCATCTCGTTCGGCGCCGACCGCATCTACGACGTGCTCAATGCCCTCGACCTCTACCCTGCCTCCACCTCGGCCTCCACTCAGATTATGATGGTGAATTTCGGCCCGAAGGAGGCAGCGGCCTCGCTTGCGCTCATGAAGCAGCTGCGCGCCAATGGCGTTAGCGTGGAGCTTTACCCTGATGCCGCAAAAATCAAGAAACAGATGGCCTACGCCAACGCCCTGAATGTTCCCTACGTGGCCATGGTGGGCGACGAGGAGATGGCCCAGGGCAAACTCACCCTCAAGAACATGGCCACAGGCGAGCAGCAGATGGTCACCGCCGACGAGGCAGCAGCCATTGTCGGCGCCAAAGCCTGAACACCGTCACATCCACAGACATTTTCCCTCCCCAACACCCATCCACCGATGAAACAGATTCTAAAGACTCTCGCTATAATCCTGATATGCGCCGCTGCGGGTTCGCAGGCCTCCAAAGCCGAATTCCGCTGGGGTCCCACCGCAGGCGTCACCATCACCAACTTCAACTTCAAGCAGGACCTTGTGCAGACCTCCAACGGCTTCGGCCCCGTGGTGGGTGTGCAAGGTGAAATGATGTTCCCAGGCATCGGTTTCGGCATCGACCTCGGCGCCATGTATGCCATGCAGGGGGCCACTCTCGACCTTGGCCGCTGGCCGCTTTGGAATCTTCAGGGCTACGGAAAGGAGCATATCAACCTCCACACACTGCAGATTCCCGTGAACCTGCGTTTCAAATGGACGCGCATGAACGGCTGGGAGGATTATGCCGCGCCCTACATCTTCGGCGGCCCGGTGGTCAACATCACCCTCGCCCACAGCAACTGCAAGGCATTTGAATATGCCAGCTCCTTCGGCCTGCAGGCCGGTCTCGGGTTCGAGATTTTCAAACGCTGGCAGGTGCAGGGCTCCTACATGTGGGGCCTCACCTACGCCACCAAGGCATCGCAGCTCATCGACTACTCAGCCCGCCTGAAAGGCTGGACCGTCCGCGCCACCTATTTCTTCTGACACATCCCTACATCACACCACACATGACGTAGGGTCGCGACCTGTCGCGACTGCAACACTGGATTATCAATCCGTGAGCCTGCCGAATTCCACCGGGCTGCAGTCGCGACAGGTCGCGACCCTACAACTCTGACACTCCCCTGACGGTGTTACAGGTAGCAGCCTTTCGCCGGAAGCGATAGGCTGTGGATTTTTTTCATGTTGGCATTGAGTGTCACGGCCTGATTGGCCGAACAATATATCGAAAAGGGAGCTTCCGGACTTACATCCGCACTTCCGCTACCGATATATCATAACCTCAAACTAAATAACACAACATGAAAAAAATCTTTACTCTCGCCGCTTGCGCAGCCCTCTGCACAAGCTCAATGTGGGCCGACATCAAAATCGGCGACACATCCTACGAAAAAATGAGCGACGCCGTGGCAGCTGTCACCGCCGATCAGGTCATCACCGTTTCAGGAACCGTTACCATCGACAAACGCCTCCGTAACGACAATGCCGTTGTCACCATCAAAGGCGAACCCGGAGCCATAATCAACTATGCCGCCGGCCTTTCAGTGCCCTTTGTTGTTGCAAAACAAGGTCTGGCTGTCAGCGATGTGACATTTGAAGTTGACGGCGAAGGCAATCCCTCCACAGCCCTGTTTGAATTTGGCGGCGGAACAAATTCACTGACCAACGTAACATTCAACAACATCAACACCACAGCCGCCAACGGCATCATCCAGATCAAAGGCAGCGGTAAAGTCACCCTCGACAACTGTACTTTCAGCAATTGCTCCGGCGTGGACAATGTCGGTCTCTGCAAAATGGGCGGCAACAAGGCACTCACACTTTCGGGCGATATCAATGGCTTCTCGCTTATGATTGAGAAGAACAACCACGCTATCGTGGCATCCGACCTTGCCGAAGCCACTCCCGCCATCAAAATCTACGCCTTGGCTGCAACCGACGGGAATGTGCTTGTTTCCGGCACAACCGACCTCTCTAAATTCGACATCGTATGCGCCGAGGGTCTCAAGGCTGTAGCCGGCGATGCCGACATTGTTTGCCGCGATGCTTCATACACTCCCGACTATCTCGCCACAATCGGAGAAACCGGCTACATGTCCTGGCAGGGTGCATGGGATGCCGCAGTAGTTGCCACAGAAGAGCCCATCACTGTCAATCTCCTTAAAGATACCGAAGTTGCTGCCCGTTACATAAATAACGTCAAGAACTCAAACGTGGCTTTCACCGGTGCAGGCGAAGGCATCGCCCTCACAAACACCAACGGCAACAAGGGTCAGACCATGTTCGAGGCCAACAGCGGCGCCACGGCATTCAAGAACATCAAGTTTGTCAGCGAAGACGAGCGCACCCAGAACGGTATCACCGCACAGGCAACCCTCGTTTTCGACCACTGCGACATGGCATTCTACAGCACCGCTCAGAACCAGCTTTACATCAAGGATAACGGCAAGGTTACCGCCACTGCAACCGCACTCCCCAAAGTATCCGTAGCTAAGAAAGGCTCTCTCACTCTCGGTGCCGGCTGCGAAATCGAGACCATCAATATCGAGATCAACGAAGCCGGCGTTTATCCCTGCATCTTCGTAGGTGACGCTTTCAACGCCGTTGCCCTTACCTTCGGCGATGTTACCGACATGACAGCAGTTCTCGGCAAGACCCTCATCTCCGGCACAACCGACGCCACCAAATTCACACTCCCCGAAGGTCTGGAATATGAACTCGTTGCGAACGAGGCAAACGACGGCCTCATGTTCTCCGACAACCAGTCGGGCGTAGAGAGCGTGATGGCTGAAGACACCGACGCTCCCGTTGAATACTTCAACCTCCAGGGCGTACGCGTTGCCAACCCCGACAACGGTGTTTACATACGTCGTCAGGGCAACAAGGTAGAAAAAGTAGTGCTCTGATTCCACTCCTGAAATCAGTAATATCCGATAGGCAAACACACATATAGTTTCTGATTCCCCTCATCCGGGCGATGCGCCGATTCACCGGCAGCATCGTCCGGATTTTTTTGCACTGGCATTGAGTGCCATTGCCCATTTATGCGAACAATAATTCAGACGGAGTGCCTGCACACGCACCCTCCCATACCCTCTGAAAAACTTTAACACTAAAACAACAATACAATGAAAAAAATCCTTACTCTCGCCGCTTGCGCCGCTCTCTGCACAAGCACTCTCCTCGCCGACATCAAAATCGGCGATACCCCATACAACACCCTGAGTGATGCCATTACAGCTGCGACTAACGAAACTGATGTCATTAAAATATCCGGATTGGTTGAAATCTCCGACCGCATAACCATAAGTACCAAAGCCACAATCGAAGGAGTTGATGCCGAAGCTGCTATAAGAATGACAAACCGCGGTAAAATTGCATTCAACATGGGTAATGGCGCAAATTTCACATTCAAGAACATAAGTTTCGATGGTAACGGTAAAATCTGGGACACAACAGTTTTCATTGAAGCCGGTGCTACTGGAACTTTCATTTTTGACAATGTGACATTCAAAAACATAAAAATGTTGCGCAAAAATAATGGCACAACTGATGGCATCATTCATCTCAAAAGTCAAGGAAAAGCCATAATCAAAAACGTGGCATTTGCAGATTGCGAAATGCAGCAGGAAGGCCGAGGCTTCATCAGCAACAATAGTGATGTTTCTGATGCATCTACCGCCCTTCAAATTGAAGGGGACAACTCCACTGCAAGCTTTTTCTTATATGGCGGTAAAGGAATAAAAGTAACTGATGCCGGCATTTCAAATGCAACCAAAATGCCTGTTTATTTCGATGCTTCTTACACATCGGGATCAACGGCTGTTTATAATTGCACTGACCTTGATAAATTTGCATTCAATTGCCCAACAGGGTTTGCTGTTGAGATTAATGGAAACAACCTGCAATATCTCGCCCAATCTTATATTGCGAATGTAAATAATAACGGCGTGAAATCATGGGAAGCTTTATTGGCTGCCCTCACAGAGACTGAAAACACAGTATCGCTCAATGAGGATCTCACAATTCCAAGCCGCTGGCTCATCGGGACTGCAAACTTCAATGCAACATTTAAATCTGCGACTGACGAACCTGTCGACATCATTCGCGGAACCTTCACTAACAACAATGTATTGATTGAATTGCAAAATGGCGCAAATAATGCTATGTTGCGTTTTGAAAACATCAACTTTGTCAATGAAAATGGGAGTGTCACAGGCCCGTTGTTCAACATTTCAAAAGGTAATATGTACTTTGTTAATTGCTCGGAACAATTTGCAACCACGGCCCAACACATTAATATCAAAGGTGGAGGCAACGCACATATTGAGGATTCTCAATTCCGCATTGTGAATGTTAACGCCAATGCTAAATTATATCTCAGCGGTGACAACCAAATCACAGCTAACATATGTGCAGCTTCGGGGTCACAATATCCTCAGATCATTGTAGAAGCAGCCGAAGCCAAAGCTGTTACCACTCCTATTGAATTGACCTTTGACAATGCAGAAAGTATCGCCGATTTGGATAAACCGTTTATCACAGGAACAATAGATATAAACATGTTCTCTCTGCCGGAGGATTTGGGCTACAAACTGGAACCGAACGCTGATAAGACCGGTCTCATTCTGAAAACAAAAGTTCAGAGTGGCGTTGAGGACGTTATGGTTGAGGATGCCGATGCACCCGTCGAGTGGTTCAACCTCCAGGGCATCCGCGTTGCCAATCCTGAAAACGGCATCTACATCCGCCGTCAGGGCAGCAAAGTTGAGAAAGTAGTTCTCTGATTCAGATACAACACCGTCAGGCTTCAATCCCTGTACTCATTTTATCCGGGCGATGCGCACCCTCATGGCAAGCGCACCGCCCGGATTTCCGTTAGACAAATAGCTCACAGCAGCTACATTTACATCTGTTCCGGATGGCATCCATAATATTTCACTGCAATCCGACGTTGAGTGAACAGTGGGCCACAGGCGTATATTTTCATAGTATGAAGACCCGTAAACTACTCCCTGCATTCGTAGCAGCCGCCCTGTGGGGCATGCGCTGCCAGTGTGCCATTGCCGATGGCACAACACCCCGAGAAGTAGAGAAATGGAAACAGAAGGTGGAAGCCATGGTCGACAGCGGCCCCCACTGGCTTGAATCGCGCCTGCAGATGCACTGGAACACCCGTGCACGTCAGGAATACATCAAAGGCGAAAACTATGCCGGAGTTGCCGAAGGCGTTCCCGCCGAAGCCCCCACGGTGCACCTCAGCGGCGCACGCAGCCATGCCACCAACTATGCCCGCCCGTCAATTGCCGAACTGCCACCCTATGGCAGCGATGACCCGCGAGGCATGTATCTTGCCAACAACACTCTCCCCGGCAAGCCGAAGGAATGGGCACCCATCGGTGCCACCGGATGCATTATAAACAGCATCAACAACGAGATAGGAGGCCTGGCAAAGACAGCTGCCCTCCTGTGGCAGGCCACCGGCGAAGAGAAATACGCACAGGCGGCTGCCAACGTGTTCGACACCTACATGACCGGCATCTACTGGAAAGAGATGCCCCACGACCTTGAGAACGGCCACCAGCAGACACTGGTGGGACTGCAGTCGTTTGAGGTGATCCATGAGGATGCGCTCGACCAGATGGCCGCCATCTATCCCATCCTAAGGCCTTATCTGGAAAAGAACTTTCCCGGCAAAAGCACCGTCTACGACGCCGCTTTCAAGAAATGGGCAGATGTGATCGAGGCCAACGGCGTGCCCCACAACAACTGGAACTTCATGCAGGCGCGCTACATCCTGAAAGTGGCCCTGCTGCTGCAGCCCGACGAGGCATATGCCGACGGCAAAGGACGCCGGCACTACATCGACCGTGTGCTCCACAACTCTTCCATACGCCAATGGAGCGTACCCAAGCTTGCCGCCTACGGCTATGATCCCGCCACAGGCGTCTGGGCCGAATGTGCCGGATATTCCATGGTGGTGCTCAACGACTTCACCGACATAGCCGACATCGTGGGCCGTGAACTCGGCATCGACCTCGTGGAGCAGATTCCCGTCATTGCCAAGGCTGCCGAGGCTTACCCACAGTACATGATGCCCGACGCCCTCACCATCGGGTTCGGCGACACCCACCCCTCGCGCGTGAGCCCGCGCATCTATCAGCGCCTCATCGACAACGCCGTGCGTTTCGGCAAACCGCAGCAGGAAGCCCGCTTCCGCCGCATGCTCGCCGCCGTGCAGGCCGACTCGCTCCTCCCCTACGTCACCCCAACCTTCCATGCCCCCAACGCCTCATGGCTGGTGCAGCGCACAGGCATGGATCCCCAGCGTTCGCTCATGATAGCCCTCAACGGCAGCGAAGGCAACCACATGCATGCCAACGGCATAAGCATGGAACTCTACGGCCATGGGCTGCGCCTCGCTCCTGACGGCGGCATAGGCCTTACGCTCTATTCCGGGCTGGACTATAAGGAATACTACAGCCAGTTCCCGGCGCACAACACCGTATGCGTCGACGGCATCTCCTCCTACCCCGTGATGAAAAGCAATCACCCCTTCCGCGTGGATGGTCTGTTCCCTGCGGCATCCACTCCGGAGTACACCCCGGTGAGCGTCAGCAACATCTATTTCCTCGAACCTGAATCGCAGGCCGACCAGCGCCGCATCAACGCCATCGTCGAGACCTCAGACTCCACGGGCTACTATGTGGACATCTTCCGCTCCCGTCGTCAGAACGGCCGCGACAAATTTCACGACTATTTCTACCACAATATGGGCCAGCACATGACGCTTGCCAACGCCGACGGCACACAGTTGCAACTCTCACCCTCGCAGCAGCTTGCCTTCGCAGGTGCACACCTCGGTGCCTACTCCTATATCTATAACCAGCAGGAAGCCGTCACCCCCGCCGATATCCGCGCCCTCTACACCGTGGATATGCCCGACAGCTCCAGGGTGGAGATGAACATGTGGATGCAAGGTGCCCCCGACCGCACGGTGTTCTCGGCACTCAGCCCCATGACCGAAGGCCTCTCGCGCATACCCGGCATGCCTTACGACATCAAGGCACAGCCCACCCTTACCTTTGTGGCACGCCAGAACGGCGAGGCATGGAACCGCCCCTTCGTGGCCGTGTTCGAACCGACCAGAACCGCATCACCCTCGCGCATCGTATCTGTAAGCTATCCTGAGGTGAAGGCCGACGCAGAGGGCAGCCATGTGGCCATAGATGTCGCACTCACCGACGGCACGCACGACCTCATCCTGTCGTCCGATAATCCCGACGCCACAGTGAGCATACCCGGCATCTCGGCCAAAGGCTCGTTCGTCCTGGCATCAGCCGGCAAATGGCTCCTCACCGGAGGCACATCGCTTGTGACCCCGCAGATTTCCGTGACCACCGCCACTCCTGCCGATGTGCTCGTGACCCTCCGGCCCGACGGCACGTACGCTTACCGCGCCACAGCTCCGGCCACCATCACCATCGGCAAAAAGCGCCACAAGCTCCCCGCCGCCGACACCCTCACCCCCATCGCCCGCTGATCAGAAAAGGCCTCTGGAGACCTCTGTATCGCAACAATTAAGAAATTTTAACCTCCGGAAGGTGACTGGAATTTCCGAAATGAGTTAATTTTGCATTAAAATCGATACCAAAGCTTCTTATCTACGGCCTTATTTGAACTGTGAATCTCCGAAAACTCTGCATATTCTTTTCAGCCTTATTGGCAGCCACACTATCTTTATCCGCGAAACCGCTGGAATCGGTCAACATCAACGATGGTCTGAGCGACCACGTTGTAAACCGGATTTTCAAGGATTCGCGCGGCTTCGTTTGGTTCGGCACGGGTCTGGGTCTCGACCGTTTCGACGGCAACAGCATAAAAAGCTACCCCATTCCGGGCGAGAATCTCAACATCAAACGCGTCAAGGCCATTACCGAAGGGGAGCGCGGCGAGATATTCATGGGCAACGCGTCGGGACTCTACCGTCAGACCGGACTCACCGACGAGCTCGAGCCCATGTTCCCCGACCGCATCAACACATCCGTCAATGCCCTCGGTTACGTCAACAGCACCCTTTTCGCCGCCACCAACACAGGGCTGTTCGCCATCGACTTCACAAAGAACCGCATGCAGCGCTATCTCCTGAACCCCGATGTGATGTCGAGCGCCAACAACCTTACCGCACTGCACATCACCCCGTCAGGCGACGTGTGGGGTGCATCGGCACGCGGTCTCCACCATTTCCTCACAGACAAAGGTGAGTTCCAGCACTTCCCGTTCAACGGCGTTTTCAGCCCGTCGGACATCGTCTCAATCGGCGACACACTGTTCGTAGCCTCGCGCGGAGGCGGCATCCTCCCTTTCATCATGAGCAAAGGCACTCGCCTGCCACTCATTAATCTGGGCAACAACATTGTCACGGCCATGTCGGTGTGCGAAGGGCTTCTGATTGCGTCGACCGACGGCACCGGTGTGTTCATCATCCCGCCACAGGCAACGCACTTCACCATCTGCAATTCAATGGCAAGACCGACGATGTGCTCCGATCGAATTCCGTCTACTCGGTTCTTGCCGACGACATGGGGCTGCTTTGGGTTGGATATTATCAGGACGGTGTGCAGTACACCCCCTTGCGCCGCGACATCTTCACAGCCTACCATCCCGCCAACACAACCGACACACGCCACATGGCAGTGCGTGCCGTGGCCGTGGAAGGGCCGCGAAAACTGATCGGAACACGCGACGGCCTGTTCTATTTCGACGAATCCACCGGCCGCTCAGCATCCTTCACCATGCCGCAGCTGCGCTCCAATATGATTTTCTGCATAGCCAAGTGGGGCGACCTTTTCTATATAGGCACCTACAACGGCGGCATGTACACCTTCAATCCTGCCACTCTCGCACTGAAGTCGTTCAGTCCCGCTCCCGGCTTCAACAACAACGAAACGGTGTTCGTCATCACGCCCGACCACTACAACTATCTGTGGATAGGCACATCCGACGGCATATACCGCCTCTCCAACCGTCCGTCGGCCGGCGACAACCTGCACTTCAGCTCAAAGAACTCACATCTCCCCCAGGGTAACGTCTACGAAATTTTCTTCGACAGCACCGGGCGCGGATGGATGTGCACGGAGAACGGCATCGCCGTGTGGAGCGGAACCGGCCTGAGTACCGAAGGATTCCCCACCGGATTCATAAATAACCAGAAAATCCGCGACGTGTTCGAGGACAAGAACAAGCGCCTTTACTTCGTGCCCGACCGTGGCGACATCTTCACCAGCAACCTCGACCTCACCGATTACCGGCCGCTCACCGAAGTGGCGCCTGCAACCAACCGCGCGGCCACATTCATCACCGACGATGCCGACGGCATGCTCTGGATCGGATCGGAAATGGGGTTGGTGCGCTACGACGGCCGCGAGACACTCCGGTATTTCAGCGAGTCGGACGGACTGCCAAGCAAGGTGTTCACCCTTTGCAGCCCCATCCGCGACGAAAACAGCGACATATGGATGGGAACCACACGCGGTCTGGTGCAGCTCAACTACGACAACTTCCGCCAGCAGGCCACGGCGATGCGCCTGCCCGACATCACCGACATCACCTCGAACGGCCGCAGCGTGATGCACCGGCTGCGCCGGGGCAACAAAAGGATGCGGCTCGATCTGGCCGACAATGAGAACAACTTCACCATCTCTCATGCCAACTTCGATTACATCGAACCGGGCAACCAGCGTGTGGAATTCATGCTCGAGGGGGTCGACCCCTCATGGCGCATGAAAAACGGACATGAGAAAATCCAGTATTTCAACCTACCGCAAGGCTCCTACCTGTTCCGCATACGCCAGGCCGGCGACCCCACAAGCGAAACCTCCATCGACATCACAGTGCGCCGGGGCGTCAACTGGGCCATTGTGGCGAGCATCATTCTCATCCTCCTTGCCTCTGTGCTTGCATTTTTACTAATCCGGCTGCGCATGCGCGCCAGGGCCGAAAACCTTCTCCGCATCCGTCAGGAAGAGACCGACCGCCATGCGGCCGAACAGGCAGCTCTCGACGAACAGCTGAAACGCTACCGCACCACACGCCTTTCCGACGAGGAATGCCGCCGCCTCCACCGCAAGCTCGAAACTCTGATGAAGCAGGAAAAGCCCTACACCAACCCCGACCTCAAAAGCTCGGATCTCGCCGAAATGATCGGCTCGTCGGCTCACGCGCTCTCATTCCTGTTCAATCAGTTCCTGCACAAAAACTATTACGACTATGTAAACGAATACCGTGTGGCGGAATTCAAGCGTCTGGTCAGTCAGCCCGATGCATCGAAATACACGCTCACCGCCATGAGCCAGAAATGCGGATTCTCCTCACGCGCCTCTTTCTTCCGCCACTTCAAGAACCTCACCGGCATCACTCCCGCCGACTTTCTCAAAAAACAGAAATCTTCCAATTGATGGTGCGGCGGCCAGAAAGGAATTTCGGCGCGCTGCCTGAAACGCACACCGAGTTACCGCCATTTATTTGTGGGGAACCTGCCTTTGGCTTTGGAAACGGCGAGTGCAAATATTCTGTGAAAATGATTTCACATGCCAAAGGCATATCCCTGCAATCCCGTCAGTGCTTCGACCCAGTCCGGATGATTCCCGGATTCCATCTTGGCAAAAGCAACAAATGCAGACAAAATAAAGAAATTTTTAGTCTCAAACTTTTATGAAACTACTCGTCTCAAATTCTTAAATAACTACACTTCAATATGATATAGCACAATTTGTCTAACTGCAACAAACGGGATATTCCCGCAGGTAAAAATGTTGTACAGGGTTGATTTAGCCTCTAATTTTGCATCCGAAGATTATGGACTAATCAAAATCAACATGCCATGAACAACTCAACCTGTCAGAACGCCGAACTCGTCGCCGACCTCTACACCCGGCACTCAGCCACACTGCTGCGCTTCATCGCGCAACGCGTGAACTGCATGGCCGATGCAGAAAATCTGGCGCACGACGTGTGGATGAAGATGCTTGAATGCGAAAAGCCCCTCAATGCCGAAAGCGTGAAGGGATTCATGTTCACCATCGCCCGCAACACAATCAACGATTACCTCCGCCACATATATATAGCGGAAAACGTGCATGCCGACCTGATGAATTCAGGCAGCATCTACGCCACCGACGTGGAATCGGAAGTGTCGGCACGCGACCTGGCAGCAAAGGAACTGGAACGCGTATGCCTGCTCCCCACGCAGCGTCAGCTTGTCTACCGCATGAGCCGGTACGACGGGCTGTCGATCGACGAAATCTCGGAAGCCACCAACCTTTCGGGACGCACCATCGAGAACCATCTGCGCATGGGCCGCAGGGACGTACGCCAATACATCGTCGCCATTGCATAAGGACGCCATACCAAAGGCGCCCTTACATGGCAGAAGACGCCCACCTTATGGCACGCGGCAACTCCACCGCCCACATCGCGGGGATGTTGCCCGGAAATTACCCTGATAACATTTCTATCTTTTTAATCTTAATATCTAAATCCAAACAAGTCTCATTTATGCGAAAGAGATTCCTCAAAATTTCGATGCGCGGCATACTCGCGTGCGGAATGTTCGCTACGGCACTGGTGTTGGTTGGCGTGCCCCAGAAGGCACATGCCCAGGCGGCCACTGAAGCCGCAGCGGCAACCATCACAGGTACAGTGACCGACTCTGCGGGCGAACCCCTCATCGGCGCCACAGTGGCCGTCAAGGGAACCACTAACGCCACCTCGTGCGACATCGACGGCAACTTCTCGTTGCGCGCCGCACAGGGCTCAACACTCACCGTGTCGTATGTAGGCTACAAGCCCCAGCAGGTCAAAGTCTCAGGCAGCCATCTTGACATCGTGCTCGAGGAGGACAACACCATGCTCGACGAGGTTGTGGTTGTCGGCTTCGGTACAGCCAAGAAAGAATCGCTCTCAGGTGCCGTGACAGTTGTGGATGCCAAGGCATTCCAGGAGAAAGGTAACCTCTCCAGCCCCCTTCAGGCTCTGCAGGGCCAGGTGGCCGGTGTAAACATCACCCGTGGCTCGTCGGCTCCCGGCGACGAAGGATGGTCGATGAACTTGCGCGGTGCATCGTCAATCAACTCCACCGAGCCCCTTATCATCATCGACGGTGTGGCCTCGGAAAGCGTCAACGACCTGCGCCTCATTAACTCCAACGATATTGAAAGCATCAACTTCCTCAAGGACGGTGCCGCCGCCATCTACGGCTCGCGCGCAGCCGGCGGTGTTGTGCTCATCACCACAAAGCGCGGTCAGGAAGGCCGTGTGAAGGTAGAGTACAGCGGTTCGGCCACCATGCGCCATCCCGGTCTGATGGCCCGACTGATGAGCCCCACCGAATGGGCCGACATGATCATTGCCGCCAACGAGAATCCCGGCAACGGCAACGCCGTCTGGCTCATGTATGCCCAGATGGTGAAGAAATATGCCGGCCAGGTGATCAACATCAACAACCCGGCCATGGGCTTCAACGGTCCGTCGGCCAACCCCTGGGGCGACATGGGCTTCAAGGACGTGGGCGACTTCGTGTTTGCCGACGATGTCGACTGGGTCGACTCGCTGTTCGGCAACGCATGGTCAACCTCGCAGAATCTCAGCATCTCGGGCGGCTCTGAAGCCAACAAATACCGCCTGTCGCTCGGCTACATGTACGACGGATCCCCGCTGAAGTATGGCAAAAACAACAACCAGCGCTACAACATCCGTCTCAACGACACTTGGCAGCTCTCCAAGCGCTTCCGCCTGGAGTCGATGATTGCCTACAACCGTCAGGAGCAGGTTGCACCTACCCTTATCGGCGAAGCCATCTCCGTAGGCCAGATGCCGCAGCCCTGTCTGCCGCTGACCTCCATCTCCGGCAAGCCCTATAAATGGGGTACATGGGTGTCGCCTGTGGCACGTATCGAAGAGGGCGGCGAGAACAAGCTCACCGTATCGGCCATCAACATCAGCGAGACGCTTTCGGCCGACATCGCCCCCTGGCTCGACGCCAACGTGAACGTGGGTTACAACTCGTCGGCCGCATGGCGCGACATGGTGCGCAAAACCTACGACACCTACACCTATCTCGACGTGCCTGCAGGCAAGGACGAGATGCGTTTCCCCTACTCGCGTTCCACCAGCAGCCGCACCGACTTCTATTCGCTCACCGGCTATCTCCACGGCCATCATACCTTCGCCAAGCAGCACAACCTGAGCCTCACTGCCGGTGTGCAGTATGAGTTCAAGGACTACCGCGTGTTCGGTGTGGCCGTGCGCGACCCGAACACCGCCCTCGACATCATCAACGGTACAGGTGAAGTGTCCATCAACGACCTCGACGGTGACAAGAAGAAACTGGCCAACCGCTGGCAGTTCTCCAACCTCAGCTACTTCTTCCGCTTCAACTACGACTTCGACGGCCGTTATCTCCTCGAATTCAACGGACGTTACGACGGCTCCTCAAAATTCCAGAGCAAGAACCGCTGGGAATTCTTCTACGGCGTGTCGGGCGCATGGCGCATCAACCAGGAGAAATTCCTGCGCGACGTTGACTGGATCTCCAACCTGAAAGTCCGCCTCAGCTACGCCGAGATGGGTAACCAGAGCGGCATCAGCAACTACGACGGCTACCAGCTCTACGTGATCAACAGCAACAACGGCGCATATGTAGGCAACGACAAACTCAGCACCATCACCACCAACGGCACCTTCGCATCGAACAGCCGCTCGTGGGAACGCATCAAGAACTTCAACGTCGGTCTCGACTTCGGATTCCTCAACGGAGCCATCTCCGGTTCGGTGGACTACTTCGAGAAGCACAACAACAACATGCTCATCGGCGTGACCTACCCCGCTCTCCTTGGCGACAAGGCTCCCTCGTCCAACTCCGGTAAATTCAAGGACTGGGGTTTTGACGGCCAGATCACCTACAATGGCCGCGTGGGCGACTGGAACTACCACGTGGGCGGAACATTCACCTTCGCACGCAACAAGATTCAGGACATCCAGGGCTCCACTCTGCTCACATCCGGATTCACCAGCGTACGTCAGGGTTATCCCATCAACTCGCTCTTCGGTCTCCGTTACGGCGGCAAGATCCAGAACGAGGAGCAGCTGAAAGCCTATGTCGACAAATTCTTCCCCAACAACGGCGTGGGCATGCCCGACAACCTCCGTGTGGGCGACAACATGTTCTGCGACGAGAACGGCGACGGTGTGCTCGACTACAACGACTACATCTTCCTCGGCTCCGACACCCCCGAAATCAGCTACTCGTTCAACTTCGGCGTGAACTGGAAGGGCATCGACGTGAACTTCGTGTTCCAGGGTGCGGCCAACCGCTTCATCTACCGCGGCATCAACAACCTCACAGTGCCCATGCGCAACTGGTACACCAACACTGCCAACGCATCTGTAGGCAACGTGTGGTCACCATCCAACCCCGACGCATACTTCTCGCCCTACATCGTGGACAATGCCATCAACAACTACAACTATCAGGCATCGTCGCTCACAGCCCAGGACGGCCGCTACCTGCGTCTGAAGAACGTGACCGTAGGCTACACCTTCCCCGCAAAATGGATGAAAGCCACCCACTGCCTCACCAACGCCCGCGTGTACATCACCGGCGAGGACCTCTGGGAAACCACCAAGATGCAGGACGGCTACGACCCCGAAGCCGGACGCTCGGCCGATTCCGGTTTCAGCCGCT
This sequence comes from uncultured Porphyromonadaceae bacterium, assembly GCA_900540205.1. Lineage (GTDB taxonomy): Bacteria > Bacteroidota > Bacteroidia > Bacteroidales > Muribaculaceae > UBA7173. Next base: position 65,441 of record UQER01000012.1, read on the forward strand.
ACCCCTTCACCCGCAACTGGACATTCGGTCTGAATCTCACATTCTGATCCACTGCTGAACCTTAACAAAAATCAACATCGGCCTCCGCGCCGATAAAACAAAGAAAAACAAGATTCAAATGAAAATCAAAAAATATATAACCGCCGGATGCCTCGCAGCCATGGCCACCCTCCTGCCCTCATGCATGGACCTGGAGCCCAAGGCTGAAATGTCCGACAACCATGTGTGGAGCACGGCCGAGAACTTCCAGCTCTTCGCCAACCAGTTCTACGGATGGCTCCCCAACCTGGGACGCGGCGTGCAGGACAACGTCCACAGCGACTTCCGCAGCGACCTCCTCTGCACCACCAACGTGAACCCCTGCAGCCAGGGCACCAACACCATCCCCACCGGCGACGGTCTCTACAACGGCAACTTCAAGAACATCTACTACTGCAACCTGCTGCTGAAAAACGCTCCCGATTTCAGCGACCAGGAAGCCATCAAGGTTCCCGTGGCCGAAGCCAAGTTCTTCCGCGCCATGAACTACTTCGAGCTGGTGCAGACATTCGGCAACGTGACCCTGCTCACCGAACCGCTCGACATCGACTCCGAAGCCCTCTATGGCCCCCGCACCGACCGCTCTCAGGTGATCGACCTGTGCGTACAGGATCTCCTCGATGCTGAAGCAGCCCTGCCTGAGCAGCCCACCGAGAACGGACGCCTCTGCAAGGACGCAGCCCGTGGCCTTCTGAGCCGTGTGGCCCTCTACGAAGGCACATGGCAGAAATTCCACACCGACGGCGCCAACGCCACCTCGACCAACGCCCGTGCGGCTTCCCTGCTGAAAATCGCCGCCGATGCCGCCAAGCGCGTCATAAGCGGAGCACGCTACTCGCTGTTCAAACCTGCAGCCCTCGGCACCGAAGCCTACCGCTACATGTTCATTCTCGAGGATGAGCAGTGCAACCCCGCCGGCCTGGTGAAAGCCGACAACCACGAGTACATCCTGGCACGCCGCCAGCGCACCGAGGACAAATGCGTGATGAACATCACCCACGCCCTCACCACCACCTACAACTTCTGGGCAACCCGCAAACTCGCCGAGATGTATGTGTGCCAGAACGGCCTCCCCATCAAGTACAACGGCACCGTAAACCCTCAGTTCAAGGGCAACGACGTCAGCAGCGCCGCCGCCGAATATCAGAACCGCGACAACCGCATGAACAACACCCTGCTCATGCCCGGCACAAAATTCTTCGACAACGAGCGCTCGCGCACAGCATGGAACGACACCGATTTCGACGATTCCAAAAAATACTTCACCGCTGGCGCACCCACCAATGCATCGGGTTATGCACCCCGCAAATGGGCCACAGAGCGCCGCGTAGCCGACCAGTACGAAAGCTACGATTACCCCGTGATCCGTCTGGCCGAGGTTTATCTGAACTATGCCGAAGCCATGTTCGAGCTCAACAACCGCATCGACAACGCCGACCTCAAATGGCTCAACGAGGTGCGCAAACGCGTCAACCCCAACATGACCGAGTTGAGCAACGAACTGGTAAGCGCCAACGGCCTTAGCATGCGCGATGAAATCCGCCGCGAACGCACCGTGGAACTCTTCCTCGAAGGCTTCCGCATCGACGACCTCAAACGCTGGGCCACCGCTCCCGAAGAGATGTCGAAGGACCTCACAGGCGTTCAGATCACCGGCACATGGTACGAGACAGGCTGGGCCGACCACGCAGGCCGTCCCCTCGATGCCGACGGCTGCATCATCCTCTACACCGACCGCGGTGCGTGGAAGCAGACCTCCAAGCTCTACCTCTATCCCATCCCCAGCGACCAACTTCAGCTCAACCCCGCACTCGAGCAGAACCCGGGCTGGTAAACCGGCAATAACTTTCAAACACAACATCAGAATCACAGAATAACATGAAATTCTTAAAATTCCGAAATATAGCAGGTGTTCTCGCAACAGCGGCCATGGCGGTTTCGCTCTGTGCCTGCGATGACGACGAGCCGGCCCAGCTCACCGAGGCCATCTACCCCTCGTCGGTCGAGCTCACCTTCCCCGATGAAGTCAAGCACATCGTCTACAACGACGAGAGCGGCATCCAGGTGCTCCCCATGATCAAGGGTGAGACCTACCGCCTGTCGGCTCTGCTCCATCCCGACAATGTTACTTTCCAGGACAAACTATGGATGACTTCCAACCCCCAGAACGTGGCTGTGGATGCCGACGGTAACATCACCGCCCTCTCCTCCGAAGGCGACGGCTACTCGATGATCACCGTGGCACCGGACCCATACATCTCCGGCTCCGGCATCAGCGCCTCCATCCGTGTGCGTGTGAGCGATGCCCTTGTTCCTGCCACCCAGATTGTGGTAAGCTCCGACAACGATGCCATCTACGCATCGCAGACCATGCAGATGAAAGCCAGCATCCTCCCCGCCGACGCCACCTACCGCACCGTGCGCTGGACCTCGTCGGACGAATCTATCGCCACCGTGGATGAGAACGGTGTCGTGACCGGTATGGTTACGGATGCAATTCTCGCCCAGGTCACCATCACCGCCACCGCCATCGACGGTTCGGGCGTGAGCGGCTCGAAGGCCATCACAATCATGCAGATTGTGCAGCCCCAGCAGATCACCATCGACCAGGCGTTCGCCAAGGGCAACTACGAATGTGCAATCAACGAGCACAAAGTGGCTCTTGACTTCACGACAGTGCCCGCACAGGCCACAACCAACCTCATCGAATGGACCTCGTCCGACGAATCTATCGCCACCGTGGCCGACGGCGTCGTGACATTCAACAAGAACGGCATGTTCGGCGACTTCACCATCACCGCCAGATGTCCCGAGACCGGCAACACAGCCACCATCGAGATGACCCTCCCGGCCGGTCTGCACCGCGAACTCTTCCTCAATGAGGACGACTACGTATGGAAGGACAACACCGGCGGCAGCAAGACCGTATGGCACCCCGGCTACATCACCATCACCGCCACCGGTTCCGACAAGCTCCGTCAGGACTTCAAGTGCTTCGAAAGCGTCTATCTGCACGCAGGCAACTATCCTATCATCGCCATCCGCATGCACGACCTCATGGATGTTCCCGAAGTGACTGCCCGCAACATCACCCTCGACACATCCGGCAAATGCGAAGGCAAGGACTTCAAGGGCGGTCTGAACGGCACCAACAACAAATGGGCGCACGACTGGAAGATTGACGACGGCACACACGTGTTCATCTACGACCTGGCCACCCAGAACTTCCAGACCGGCGGCAAACTGCCCACCACAGCAGTGGCTACATTCGGAACATTCCAGTTCAAGTATACCGACATCAAACCGGCCACAACTCCGCTTGACTACGAAGTACACTGGGTACAGACCTTCAGGACCCTCGAGGATGTGGAGAACTACATCGCTTCCGAAGGCCGCACCATCGAGAATAAAATCAAATAAAATTCCGACACAGTTTTCCACCGGAGCGCCGCATGGCTCCCCCCACGGGGCGCTCCGATTAAAACGAATCATACAACAATGAAAATCCAGATATTATCTTTCCTGACCGCCGCTGCCATTGCCGCCGGCATGACCTCCTGCCAGGAAAACGAGTATGGTGTGGTCGACCTCACCCCCGTAGAACGCTACACTCCGGTCGACGGACAGTACACCTACAACCACCCCTGCGTGCTCTACAACCAGGCCGATTTCGACCGCGTGAAGAACTCGCTCGCCGATGGTTCCGCACCTCAGGCCGTCAAGGACGAACTGGCCGCCCTCAAGTCCAGCCGTCATGTCGACAAGAACTACACCCCCAACCCCACCACCGACGTGCGACGCGGCATTTCAGGCGATGAGAACTACACCATCGCCATGCGCGACGCAGCCGCCGCCTACCAGATGGCTCTGCTGTGGCAGGTGACCGGCGAGAACGAGTATGCCGATGCAGTGGTCCGCATCCTCAACGCGTGGGCCAACACCTGCACCCTCGTCACCGGTAACACCAACAAGGCTCTCGCCGCAGGCGCACAGGGCTACACATTCGCTGCCGCAGGCGAAATTGTGCGCAAATACAGCGGCTGGGCTGCCGATGACTTCAACAAATACAAGCAGTGGATGAAGGATGTATGGGCTTCCGTCTGCCTCGACTTCCTCGAAACCAAATACAACACCTGCGACACCCACTACTGGTCTAACTGGGATCTGGTTACCCTCAACGCATATCTGGCCATCGGTATCCTCACCGAGGACAACACCATGGTCAACTACGTTGTGAACTACTTCAACAACGGCAAAGGCAACGGCGCCGTGAAGAACCTTGTGAACGCATTCCATGTGAACCCGCTCGACCCCACCGAAACCATCGGTCAGAATCAGGAGAGCGGACGTGACCAGGGACACGCCATGATGTCGTGCATGGTGGCAGGCACACTGGCCCAGATGGCCTACACCCTCTACAAGGACAACACCCAGATCAAGGAACTCGACTTCTTCGCCGCCAACGACAACGCACTGATGAAGATGGCTGAATATGTGGCTCTCACCAACCTTCGCGACGGTTCGGACAATGCCAACAAGAACGGCCTGTGGGTAATCTCGGCCGACAAGATTCCTTTCACCACCTACAACTACTGCATCGACTGCGCATGCAACGGCGGACGTCCCCACGACCACGGTGCAGTGCAGGAAACATTCGCCGACGACGGCGGCCGCGGAGGTGTACGTCCCGGATGCGAAATCTATCTCCACCACTATGCAAAGGTGAAAAACCTCGGTTCCGGCTATAAGTACATCAAACAGATGGCCGACAAGATGCGCCCCGAATGCGGTTCAGGCGACACCCGCTACTCTCTCAACTCCGGTGGCTACGACCAGCTCGGCTGGGGCACACTGATGCTCTACACCGAATAATAAAAACACTCTGACTCTCACAACGGGGAGGCACGATGAACCAACCCCTCACCCTGCCTCCCCGTTTCTCTTTAACCAACAATCCAATCATACCACCCGACTCCATGAAACATTTCTGCGCAGCCATAGCGCTCACGGCAGCACTGGCATCTCAGGCCGAGATAATCACCTACCCTGCAGGCCAGGGAGTTGAAACCAACAACGACTTCACAGTGGAAGTGCGTCAGTCCGACGGCCCGTGGCAACCGGTGTGCACCTATCCCGTAAAGGTTGACGAGGTGCTAAACGCCCGGCACAATGTACGCATGGCGTCGATGGCCTACTTCGATTTCGACGGCGGTGCCGTTGAAGTGAAAGTGACCTCAAATAGCTCGGTGCCCGTCGATTCCGTTCGTGTGCGCCCGCTCTCACGCGGCATCCGGCCGCAAACCGACGGCAACGAGGTGACATTCACCATCGACCGCCCCGACAACCTCTCGGTGGAAGTGAACGGCGACATTTTCCACAATCTCCATCTTTTCGCCAACCCCATCGACTCTCACCGGCCTACAACCGGACAGATCAAGAACCTCAAAAAGCAGAAAAACCTCATATACTTCGCTCCCGGCGTGCACAATCTGCCCGGCGACAGCCTGCGCCTCGCCTCCGGCACGACAGTCTACATCGACGGGGGTGCACGTGTCAACGGCCGTCTCATTGCCGACAGCGTGCGCGACGTGCGCATCTACGGGCGTGGCGAAGTGCATCCGCAGGGACGCGGCGAGGGTGTCTACATCAAGCGTTCGCGCAACATCGATGTAGACGGTATCATCCTCACGCAGATTCCTGTAGGCCAAAGCGATTCAATCAGCATCAACAACGTGAAATCCATCTCGTCCTACGGCTGGGGCGACGGCATGAACGTGTTCGCCTCGAACAATGTGACATACCGCAACGTCTTCTGCCGCAACAGCGACGACTGCTCCACCGTCTACGCCACACGCAAAGGCTTCAAAGGAGGATGCCGCAACATCCTTATGGAGAACTCCACCCTGTGGGCCGACGTGGCACACCCTATAATGATCGGTCTGCACGGCAGCGCCACTGAAATCGGGCCTGACGCACCGGCCGACACCATCTGCAATATCGTTTACCGCAATCTCGACATCCTCGATCACCATGAGCAGCAGATTGACTATCAGGGATGCTTCGGCATCAGCTGCGGCGACAACAATGTGGTGCGCGACGTCACATTCGACAACATCCGCGTGGAGGATTTCCGCCGCGGCCAGCTTGTGAACATCCGCATCTTCTTCAACAAAAAATACTGTGCCGCCCCCGGCACCAGCGTAAGCAACGTCCTGTTCAAGGACATCACCTACAACGGCAACCATGCTGAAATGTCGGTGATTGCCGGATACGACGACACCCGCAAAGTGTCGGACATAACATTCGACAACCTTGTGATCAACGGACAGAAAATACACGACGACATGCCGGGCAAACCGAAATGGTACAAGACCTCCGATTTCGCACGCATATTCATCGGCGAGCATGTCGACAACGTGACATTCAAATAAATCCCCACCACACTTATAATCCTTCCAATTCCCCCAAACGCCATGCAAAATACATTGATTACAGCCGCTGCCGCACTGGCTATGCTCACAGCAGGAGCCGCCGACACGCTCACCATATCCTCGCCCGACGGACGTAACCGGGTGAATTTCTCCAAACCGGGCAAAGAACTCATCTATGAGGTGAAACGCGACGGACAGGAGCTTATCCGCCCCTCGCGCGCTGGCCTGCACGTTGACAACCGCGTGTGGGAGATGGCCCTTGGCAAACGCGACCTCGCACAGCCCGAGTGCTGGATGGACCTCCTCACCACCGACAGCGTCACGGTGCATGCAGCCGTCGATTCCGTATGGCATCCGCTCTACGGCGAGCGTTCCACCGTGCGCGACAATTTCAATTCGGCCACACTGCACATGAGCCGCAAGGACAAGAGCGACTACCGGCTTGATGTGGAGGTGCGCGCCTACAACGAAGGTATCGCCTTCCGCTACTTTTTCCCCGAACATCCAGCAGCGATTTTCCACAAAGTGGTTGACGACCTCACCGACTACACCATCCCCGAAGGCACAATGGCATGGAGCGAACAATGGGCGCAGGCGTTCTTCGACCATACGCCGGTTGACAGCATCAAACGCCCGGTGGAACGCGCCCTGACGCTCGAACTCCCCTCGAAACAGTGGGTTGCACTGCTCGATGCAGATGTTGACGACTGGTGCCTTACCAAACTCATTGCCCGCGAGGGACATCCCGGCACGCTGTCGTCGGTGATGTACTCCCCTGTGGACATAGTGACCTATTATGCCACCCCCTGGAAAATAATAATGACTGCCGACACCCCCGGACAACTCATAGAGAACAACGATATCGTTCTCAACCTCAACCCCGAACGTAAGGGAGATTTCGACTGGGTGAAACCGGGCACAATCATGCGCTGCACCTCAATCTCCACCGAGGCAGGCCTGAAGAACATCGATTTCTGCGCCGAGCACAACATCCCCTACATGCTGTTCGACTGGCTGTGGTATCTCCCATGCACAAGCCACGACGGCGATGCCACCAAGGTGGTCGACAAGCTCGACATGCAGCGCGTCGTAGACTATGGCAAGGAGAAAGGCGTAGGAATATGGCTCTATGTCAATCAGCATGCACTCATGAAGCAGATGGACGAACTGTTCCCCCTGCTCAACAAGTGGGGAATTGTAGGCGTGAAATCGGGGTTCGTGCAATACGCCTCGCACCGCTGGGCCACATGGCTGCACGACATGGTGCGCTCGGCCGCCGACAACCACCTGATGATGAACATCCACGATGAATTCCGCCCCTCCGGATTCTCGCGCACATATCCCAACCTCCTCACTCAGGAGGGGATATGCGGCAACGAGGAGTTCCCGGATGCCACGCACAACACCACCCTCCCCTTCACACGCATGCTCAACGGCGCCGCCGACTATACCATATGCTACTTCGACAAGCGCCTGCGCAACACTCACGCGCATCAGCTTGCCGCCTCGCTGGTGTTCTACTCGCCCCTGCAGACCATCCTGTGGTACGACACCCCCGACCGCTATCACGGCGAGCCTGAAATCTCGTGGTTCGAGAACCTTGCCACAGTCTTTGACGAATCGCGTGTGCTCAGCGGTTATCCCGGCAAAGGGATTGTGATGGCGCGCCGTAACGGCGACACATGGTTCGTGGGCGCGATGGCCAACAACGATGGTGACAACGTGGAAATCGACCTCTCGTTCCTCAATCCCGGCACTTCCTACAACGCCACCATCTATACCGACGGAGGCGAAGAAGTCAAGACGGCCACACACGTCAGGATCGACAGCAAAAAAGTGTCGGCATCCGAGCGTCTGAAATTCAACCTCATGCCTCGCGGAGGTGCTGCAATACGCATCGAGCCTGCAAAAAAGAGCTGAAAGCATTAAGCGCACAGCGCACCACGGGCGTATATTAATATGAATGATTTTTTCATGTAAGGTAAAGATAAGTTAGGTATTAATTAAATCCAGCTAACACAAACGCTTATGAAACGCAACAAAATCGCATCGATTTTAAATTGTTTGTTAGCACTGTTGACAACAGTTGGCTTTCCGGTGGCCGCGACGGCTGCCGGAGGGCAACTTGTGTCAAATCCAGTCAATCTTTCCTCTAAGAACTACACCAACCCCATCATATTCTCCGACTATTCCGACCCCGATGTCACAGCATCGGCCGACGGACGCACGTTCTATCTCACCGCATCAAGCTTCCAGTGCACTCCTGGACTGCCGATTCTCAAATCCACCGACCTCGTGAACTGGGAACTTGTGAACTACGCGCTACCCGAACTCCCCGACAGCCGCTATGACCGCGTGCAGCACGGCAAAGGCGTGTGGGCGCCCTCCATCCGCTTCCACAACGGCGAATACTACATCTACTGGGGCGACCCCGATCTCGGCATCTTCATGACCAAGACCTCTGATCCGGAGGGTGAATGGAGCAAACCGGTGTGCGTGCTTTCCGGACGCGGCATCATCGACACCACCCCGCTGTGGGACGAGGACGGACGCGTGTATCTTGTGAACGCCTGGGCGGCATCGCGCAGCGGATTCAACAGCATCATCACCGTGAGCGAGCTTTCGCCCGACGGCACAAAGATAATCTCCAACCCGCGAATAGTGTTCGACGGCAACGATGGCGTGAACCACACCGTGGAAGGCCCGAAATTCTATAAAAAGGACGGATACTACTGGATTTTCGCTCCGGCCGGCGGCGTGGTTGAGGGATGGCAGCTGGCCATGCGCTCCAGAAACGTATACGGTCCCTATGAGCCGCGCATAGTAATGGCGCAAGGCAAAACCGACATCAACGGCCCGCATCAGGGCGCATGGGTCGACACCCCCGACGGACGCAGCTGGTTCCTGCACTTCCAGGACCGCGGAGCCTATGGCCGCATCATCCACCTCAACCCAATGGAATGGAAAGACGGATGGCCTGTGATCGGAGCCGACCCTGACGGCGACGGATGCGGCGAACCGGTGAAAACATTCTCCCGCCCCGCTCCCGCCGACCGCTCGCTGACACTGGATACTCACCAGTCGCCCATGCTCTACGAATGGCATGCCAATTATGCGCCCGACAATTTCGGCTATCCCACCTACGACGGGATGATGCGCATCTACAGCCAGCGCTGCGACAGCACATACACCAATCTGTGGGATGTGTCGAACCTGTGGCTGCAGAAATTCCCGGCCGAAAAATTCACCATGACGGCCAAAGTGCGCATTTCGGCCAAACAGAATGCCGAGGGCGTGGCCTCCGGTCTGGTGGTGATGGGATGGGACTACTGCACATTCGGCGCCGTCAAAACCGCCGACAGCTTCACCCTGACCATGGCCCAGTGCACCGATGCCGAACAGAAAGGCGTCGAAAAGACTTCTGAAATAGCCACCCTCTCCCCCACGCGCACCTACACTGCCGGTCTTATAGCCAACATGGAACTTGACCTGTGGCTGCGTCTGGAGGTGACTGAAGGCGCCATGTGCCGCTTCGCCTACAGCACCGACGGCAAAAAATTCATATCCGCACCCGCTTCGTTCAAGGCGCGTGCAGGCAAATGGATCGGAGCAAAGGCCGGATTCTACAGCATCGCGCCTGCCGGCATGCCCGAACGCGGATGGATAGACGTACTCGACGTCACCATCACCACTCCTGACCACAAACGATAACAAACTCAAACGCTTACCTAATATAAAACCTTGCCGGCTCCCCCGGCAACAGATATAAGAAGAATACCATAGCCATGCAACTGTTGAAAATAGGAATTTTTGCTGCTGCAATCACCATGATAGGAGCATGCAGCTCCCGCACAGAAACCGTCGCACAGTTTGACGTGACCAAAGCGCTCGGATACTGCGACGGCAAAGTGAAAAAGACCCTTACTGACCTGCGCCATGGAGGCGACACAATCGACTACACCATGATGCCGCGAAACATCGAGGGAGCCGATACCATCTGGCATTGCCGCAAGGCCACTCCCGACGAATGGTGCGCGGGATTCTGGCCCGGAGTGCTCTGGATGGACTATGAGCTGAACCGCAACGAGGACACCCGCTGCCAGGCCGAACGCTTCACCGAAGCGCTCGAGTATCTTTCGCAGCGTCCGATATTCGACCACGACCTCGGATTCCTGATGCTTTGCAGCTACGGCAACGGCTACCGTCTCACCCACAATCCGAAATTCAAGCAGGTGCTTCTGGCTTCGGCCGATTCACTCGCCACACTGTTCAACCCCGCTGTGGGCACCATCCTTTCGTGGCCTCGCAACGTAGAGATGCTTGGCGGACACAACACCATCATGGACAACATGATAAATCTGGAGATGCTGTTCTGGGCATCAAAAAACGGCGGCAGCCGCGACCTCTACGACATTGCAGTGAAACATGCCGAGACCACGATGAACAATCAGTTCCGCCCCGACAACACCTGCTACCATGTGGCCGTCTATAACCCCACAACAGGTGAATTCATCAAAGGTATGACACATCAGGGCCTGAACGACGATTCAATGTGGGCGCGCGGTCAGGCATGGGCCATCTACGGATACACCATGGTCTACCGCGAGACTCAGGACCTTCGGTTCCTCAACTTCGCACAGCAGGTCACCGACGTGTATCTCGAACGCCTCCCCTCCGACCTCGTTCCCTACTGGGATTTCGATGCACCGGAAAGCGCATCAACCCCGCGCGATGCATCCGCAGCCTGCGTTGTGGCCTCCGCCCTGCTCGAACTGCAGGAATATGTTGAAAAGGATAAAGGGAAGCACTATCGCGACATGGCCACACAGATGCTCGCAAGCCTCAGCTCCGACAAATACCGCTCGGCCGACAACCGCAGCTCATTCCTCGACCACTCCACCGGCCATCATCCCGCCGGCTCGGAGATCGACGCCTCGATTATCTACGCCGACTATTATTACCTCGAGGCGCTCCTCCGCCTCAAGAAACTTGAGGAGGGCACTCCGGTTCTGGCAAAACTCTGATATCCGGAACTTTTCAATAGGTAACACACATACAGCTCAGTCAGCACACAACAGCGCCATGCATGTGACACACACAACTGCATGGCGCTGTTTTATTCGTCGTTGATGATATTGTATCAATCGTTGATGATGTCGAGCTGCTGGCGCACCGACTCGTCGTGGAGGGCAAGCAGGAATGTGCGCATAAACTCGGCCGACATTCCCAACTGCACACCGGCATCGATGCGTGAGCGGAGCACATCGTTATAGCGTCCGGCCTGAACCACCGGCATGCTGCTCTCCTTTTTGTAACGGCCTATCTCACGCGCCACCTCCATGCGGCGGGCAAGTACATCGAGCAGTTCATTGTCGATGCCGTCAATCTGACGCCGGAGCACTTCAAGCCTTTCCGAAGGCATATGCTGTCCGCGCACCTTGAGAGATCCGAGAATACTGTCGAGCTGACATGGTGTCACCTGCTGTGCGGCGTCGCTCCACGCCTCGTCGGGATGGCAGTGGCTCTCGATTACGAGGCCGTCGAACCCCATGTCGAATGCCGTCTGCGACAATGGCGCTATCAGGTCGCGCCGCCCCCCGATGTGCGATGGGTCACACAGTATGGGGAGAGCAGGAAACCTAAGACGAAGCTCCGTGGGGATGTGCCATTGGGGCATGTTGCGGTAGATGTGGCATCCGTCGGTGCTGAATCCGCGGTGGATGGCGCCCAGACGCCGCAATCCGGCATTGTAAAGCCGCTCCAGCGCACCGATCCACAGCTCCAGATCCGGATTCACTGGATTCTTGACCAGAACGGGCACATCGGCGCCCCGCTCTCCGAGCGTGTCGGCAATCTCCTGCATGGCAAAGGGGTTGGCCGAGGTGCGTGCACCAATCCAGAGCATGTCGACACCGGCATCCAGAGCCTGCTCCACATGCGCCTTGGTGGCCACCTCGGTGGCAATGTGCATCCCGGTGGTTTCCTTCACCTTCTGCAGCCATTTCAGGCCGGGAGCGCCTACTCCCTCGAATCCACCCGGTTTGGTGCGCGGCTTCCATATGCCCGCACGGAAAATGCGGACGCCCATGGCCGCAAGCGCATGCGCAGCCTCAAGCACCTGCGTCTCGGTTTCGGCACTGCAGGGGCCGGCAATAATCACTGGCCCTGTGGCATCCATGTCCGGAAATATAACTGGCTGTAAATCTTTCATAATCTGGGGGGGGCGGGAATGGGGTCAAATCGTTTTATCTGCCAATCGGGACGGTGCTTATGCAGCGGCATCTCAATCGTCTGCAAAGGTAGCAAATTTTCACGGTACCCCCTCGGCCGATACAACGCCACACAAATTTTTTCAATTGAACAAATGCCGCCCCGGGGCGTTTTTATATTGATAAAGCATTTACGGAAACTACAACTAAAGCAGACTAAAGCTAAACAACAACTAAAGCTACTGTTATGAAAAAACTTATTATGGCCGTAATCGGCGTTCTCGCACTGGGCGTCATGCCGGCAATGGCACAGAGCGAAGATGCTCCCGCACGCATCAACAAGGTTTCAGCATTCTACGACCTCACCACCCTATATCCCAAAGGTGCCGATAATGTATACTTCAACGGCTTCGGCGTAGGATACAACATCGATTTCCGCGTGTCGCGCACCATGCCTCTGTACGTAGGCACCGGCCTTAACGCACGCTTCCTCTTCAACGAGAAGGAGATTCTTGACGACGAGGTCTACGACCTTGTGGACGTCGAGGCCCACAACACGTTCATCAACCTCAACGTGCCTCTCAACGTGAGCTACCGTGTGCCGGTGGCCGACAGCTTCTACCTCACCCCGGAGGTCGGCCTTGATTTCAGCCTCCAGCTCTACGCGCACAGCCAGATTGACACCGACATTGACGGCGTCATCGGCAACGTGGCAGGCGAATTTCAGGAAGGCAGCCGCGGCGTGAACCTGATGAGCAAGGACCAGATGGGCGACGAGCATCTGCGCCGCTTCCAGATGGGATGGCATGCCGGGCTCAACTTCGAGTACCGCCACGTGAACCTCGGCCTCACCTACGGAACCGACTTTGTCAAGCTGCACAAGAACCTCGGCGCAGGCCATTTCCTTGTGTCGCTGGGATATACGTTATAACCGGTCCTATAATTTGAATTCTAACGGCAGTGTGTTATGATTCCAGGTCATGACACACTGCTTGTTTTTATACTGTCCTCATACCGTGGCATCCGGCGGCATCACGGCTTGCTCGTATCCCGAATTTGTCATTTCAGGAAAAATGTCTAACTTTGGGTTATATGAAACCCGAGACTCCACGCATAATCAACCTGCCACGCATCCACGATCCGCGCGGCAACCTCACTGTGGTACAGAACAACGAGCATATCCCGTTCGCCATCAGGCGTGCATACTGGATTTACGATGTCCCCGCCGGCAGCGAACGCGGCGGCCATTCGCACCTCGACATGTCGCAGCTGCTGGTTGCTCTCAGCGGCAGCCTCAACGTCAACCTGTGTGACGGCTATTCCTGGCGCACTTTCACTCTCAACCGTCCGTTTCAGGGGCTGTTCATCCCCCCGGGCATCTGGCGTACGCTCGACAACTTTTCGTCGGGCACAGTGTGCCTGTCGCTTGTCTCGAACGATTACGATGAAGCCGACTACATCTACGACTTCGACCGCTTCAAGGAGCTTTCGCGTTCGCACGAGCCTATTTTCTGACCGCAATATCCAATTCAGGAGCCATCCTTAACCCAATGACCGCACCCAAGAAATACCCGTTTCTCGACCTTGCCACAGTCAACGCTCCCTACCTCGACGAACTCGAGCAGGCAGCCCTCCGTGTGGTGCGCTCCGGGCGCTACATCGGCGGCGAAGAGGTCGACGCACTTGAGCGACGGATCGCCGACATAGCACACACCCCGCATGCCGTAGCCGTTAGCAACGGGCTTGACGCTCTCCGCCTCATTCTGCGTGCCTACATCGAAATGGGACGCCTGAAGCCCGGCGACGAGGTGATTGTCCCTGCCAACACCTACATCGCGTCCGTGCTTGCCATCTCCGACGCCGGCCTTATCCCCGTGCTCGCCGAACCCGATGCCCTGACCTCCAACCTCGACATCCATAAGGCAGCGCGCCTCGTAGGAAGCCGTACCCGCGCCATCATGCCCGTGCATCTTTACGGCCGCGTATGCTTCAACGAGGAGCTGGCCGACATGGCCACCCGGCACAACCTGCTTGTAATCGAGGACAACGCCCAGGCCATCGGAGCGACATCCTGCATTGCAGGCCTCTACGGGACACACGCCACCGGCGGACTCGGTCATGCCGCAGGCCTGAGCTTCTACCCCACAAAAAACGTGGGTGCGCTGGGCGA
>UQER01000013.1 GCA_900540205.1 uncultured Porphyromonadaceae bacterium
CGTTAAATGTTTATTCATCAAACGGTTAGACGAAACCGTTCAGAATTTAAAATAATTTCGACCAGTTACTTATGATGAAACGGTGAGCGGAACTTGAGTTTTAGCCGTGACGACCCGGGCGTGACAAGAGCTGAGCGTAATGCGAATATAAAACTGTGGCTCGGCGTCAGTGTTCCGCCGGGCTTACGCGCCCGGGTCGTTTTGGCTATCCTAATCTAAATCACCTGTTTCGTTTTGACATTTTGGATTGTTGTTGAGGTCGGTTGACCGTGTCGTTGTTATTCGGCGGTTGCCTTGATTACGAGGGTGAGGCACTTCTGCGGTTCACGTTTCGACACAAGCTGCATTGTGGTGGTGAACACAGTGCCGGGTTCGATGCCGGGTGCGCGTCCCACCATGAAGCCTACGCCTTCGGGACCTACGTAGCCGTTCTCATCCTGTGTCATTGCTTCCACGAAGAACGAGAAGCCGTCGGCGCCCCATGTGCAGATCTGACCTGCAGCGTTGAGCCAGTAGCCCATGCCGTTGGCGGTGTAGCCGCTGGTGCGTTCGCCGTTGTCGTTGATGACATAGAGGTCGTAGAGAGCCTTGCCGTTGGGATCGATGGCCTCGGCGAAGCCGTCGAGCGATTTCAGGCCGAGTGCGAACTCGAGGTTGGGCATGATGTCGGCGAACAGCAGTTCGAAGCCGTTGTAGTCGCCTGCAGGCATGATGCCTTCAACTTCGCAGAGCGAGAGGTCGCTCACGGTGATGCGCTGCTGGAAACGCACGTTGACGGGCAGTGCCGAATTGTCGGTGCGTGCGATGCCGAATGTCACGGGAATCATCGCGCCGCCGGGGGCGTTGGGTGTCAGCGCAAAGCCTACGGTGCGGCTGGCTGCGTCGAATTTCACTTTGGCTGCGGCGTTTTCAGGCGCGCAGCAGATACCGGTCTGCGACACATACCAGATGCCGTCGGCATCGGCCGGGGTCTTGTCCCACAGGCGGCGTGCGTTGTTGACCATCAGGAAGCGGTAGGTGCCGTTGCCGATACCGGCGAACACCTCGTCGATTGTGGCGCCCAGCTGGCTCTCGATGTTGCTCTTGGCATTGTTGAGGTCCATGTACACCCAGTCGGTGTTGCCCTGCTTCAGAGTCACTGCATCCGTATAGTTCGATGCGTCGGAGCCTTTGAGGGGCGGATTGTCGAATTCGCCATATTCGTGAGGCGCTGTGGCCTCGGTGTAGTCCTCCTCGCATGAGGGGAACATCACCAGCCCTATTGCGGCGAAAAGCGGAATGAATATCTTGAGTTTCATTGTATTTCCGGTTTAAGGGATGCTGTTAATAAGGATTCTGTTTGAGGTTGGGGTTGGCCTGGAGGTTGTCCTGGAAAATCGGCATGAGGTCGCATTTGCGTGTGCCCACAGCCTTTTTGCTGAACCAGGATTTACCGTTGTACACGTTGTTGCCGTTGGTCATCTCGAAGCGGATGAGGTCCTGACGGCGGTGATGTTCGTAGACGAACTCCCAAGCCAGATCGTCGAGCAAACCGCCCAGGATGATGTCGGCACCACCCTCGTGTGTCTCGTTGTTGACGATGTTGACAAGGTCGCCGTTGGCGTCGATGTCACCTTCGATGTCGCGGCGGCCGTAGTCGTAGACCGAACCGCCCTTGAGCTGTGCCACTGTGCGCACGGCCTTCTCGGGATTGTTCTTGAACGCGCGCTGGCGCACTTCGGTGACGAGGTCGGCTGCCACCTGCTCGTCCTCACCCTTGTAGCTGCCCAGGCGGAGCAGACACTCGGCCTTGATGAACATGGCGTCGGCCAGACGGAAGAAGGGCACATCGTTGTTGGCGCAGTTGATTTTGCCTGCCACCATCTCGAACTTGTTCATGCGGGCACCCTGATAGGTGGAGCAGCCGGGACGGTCAATCGAGTAGCAGTCGATAGTGAAGTCGCAGAGCTGACCGTTCACGTAGAGGGGGTTGCCCTTGGTGTCGGTCTGCGGACCCCAGCGCCATGTGTCGGTCTTGCGGGTGTCGGCGGGATCGTAGGTCTCCATGAACTGGGGGATTGCGCACGAGCCGTTCCATCCTTCGCGTGTCACGCCGAAGATGGCCGATGTTCCGGCGGGATACCATTTCGAGAAGATGTTTGTTCCCGAGCCGGCGTAGGTGTAGTCGTACATGATGGCCAGAATCACCTCGTTGCTGAAGGTGTCGTTGCCGAAGGGTTCGGTGTAGTTGGCGGCAAGGCTGTACTTGCGGTCGTTGATCACCTCGTTTACCTCGTCGCAGGCCAGTTCGTAGTAGTGCATGTCGGAGCTTGCGTTCTTGTCAATCCACGCATTGTGGTTCAGATACATCTTGGCCAGGAGCATGCATGCGCCGTAGTAGTTGATCTGTCCGAATTCAACCTCTTTCGACAGGTGCGGCTTGGCCTCCTTCAGTTCTGTGACGATGAAGTTGAACGTATCCTCCGGTTTGGCCTGTTCGGGCATGTAGCCTGCGGGCACTTTCAGAGTGGTTTCCAGCGGGATGTTGCGGTAGATGTCGAACAGAACATAATAGAACAGGGCGCGGTAGGTGCGCAGTTCGGCTTTGATCTGTTCGTTCTGCGAGATGCTCTCCTCGTCGAGCAGCTGGTTGCAGGTGTTGATGCCCTGATAGCAGCTGTACCACGGACGGTAGAGGTGGTTGAGCGTTGCGTAGAATTCGTGTTTGTGCAGGGCACAGTATTGTGCGCCGAAAGCGTTGGTCTCATAGCGGAAGGGGGTCATGAGCACATCGCCGGTTTCATCGGAGATGTCCTGATAGCTTTCCCAGCCGTTATACATGTCGCGTACGCGGTCGTAGATTTTGCCGTACATCGACTGTACCTCCTCGGGCGACATTTCATAGGAACCGTCGCCGGGAATCTCGCTGTACAGAGTCTCGTCGAGATCGGTGCAGCACACCGAACCCAGAGCCAGTGCCGCCGTCATTGCGGCTGCCGAGAATTTTGTTGTTATATTCTTGAGTTTCATGGATTTGATGTTTTAGAAGGTGAGGCTCACACCGATAGTGTAGGAACGGGTGGTGGGATATTTGTCGCGGTCGTCGATACCGGGTGTCCAGATGTTGCCTGTGCCAAGCTCGGGGTCGATGCCTTTGTACTTGGTGATGGTGAACACGTTGTCGACCGAGAAGTATCCGCGTACGCTCTGCATCCAGCGGGTGTTCTTTAATTTGTAGGTGTAACCAAGGGTAAGGTTGCTCATCTTGAAGTAGTCACCGTTCTCGATGTAGTAGCTGTTGACCATGGCTGCCTGCTGGGGTGAGAGTGAGCGGATTCCGCCTATCACGTCGCTGGCCGAGCGCAGACGGTTGTACATGGTGTTGTTGTTCTCGAAGAACACGCGCTGCTGGTTCACGATCTTGAAGCCGAACTGGCCCATGCACTGCATGGAGAGGTCGAAGTCCTTATAGAAGAACTGGTTGCCCCATCCGATGGTCACTTTGGGGATACCGTTGCCCACGCGCTGGTACCAGTCCTCGTCCGAACGCATGTCCTGATAGAACTCGGCTGCCATGCCGTTCTCGGGATTCTCGATGAGCCAGAGACCTGTGGCCTCAGATACACCCACAGCCTTGAGTGTCCAGATTTCGCCGAGGGGCTTGCCCACTTCTACCTTGTGTGTCCACTGTGTCACGGGGTCGCCTGTACCAACCTGCCAGAGTACGTTTTCGGTCTGGTAGAGGTCGTTGGAGAGGCTGAGGAGTTTGTTGGCGTTGTGCTGCAGGGTGAATGTGGTGGCCCAGCGGAAATCGCGGGTCTGCACGGGGATGGCCTTGATCATCACTTCCACACCGTTGTTGCGCATCTCGCCTACGTTTGCGGTGGTGTAGGGGAAGAGGTTTGGCGGCGAAGGAACTGCATAGTCGAAGAGCATGTCGGATGTTTTCTTGGTGTAGACATCGATGCTACCGCTGAGGCGGTCGTCGAAGAATCCGAAGTCGATACCTACGTTGAATTCGCGTGCTTTCTCCCATTTGAGGTCGGGGTTTGCGTTCGACACGGGCACGAAGCCTTTGTGCCATGCGCCGTCGCGGTAGTAGACACCTTCATTGTAGTCGTCGGAAAGTGCATAGCGAACCAGCGACATGTAGGGGGTGCCGGGAATCACACCGGTGATACCGAAGCCTGCGCGCAGTTTCAGAAGGTTCATCCATGTGAGGTCCTTGAACCACTCCTCGTTGTTGATGTTCCAGCCGAGCGATACCGAGGGGAATGCGCCCCATTTGTGGTCCTTACCGAACTTCGAGGAGCCTTCGTAGCGGATGGATGCGAGGATGTTGTAGCGGTTGTCGAAGCCGTAGCTTACGCGGGCGAACCAGCCCACAAGGGTGGATTCAGACTTTTCGCTGCCCATCCATGCCTGACCCTCCTTGAGGCGTTCGCCGGCGCCGATGTTGTGCCAGAGGAAGTAGTTGGTCTGGAAGTCGGAGTTGCTCATGCCGGCTTCTTCATATGTCTCGCGGCTCCAGCTGTAACCGGCAAGGGCGTCGAAGCGGTGCTTGCCCCATGTGTTGTTGTATTTCGAGGTGAGTTCCAGATAATTCTCACGGTACTCGTTAGAGCTGATGCTTGCGCGTCCCTTGTAGCCGTTGAGTTCGTTCTCCGGACGGGTGTCGGTGGTGTAATCACCGTAGCGGGTCATAGAGCGGTTGTTGGCGAGCATGAGGTTTGTCTGCCAGCCCTTGATAGGCTCGAAG
Organism: uncultured Porphyromonadaceae bacterium; assembly: GCA_900540205.1. Taxonomy (GTDB): domain Bacteria; phylum Bacteroidota; class Bacteroidia; order Bacteroidales; family Muribaculaceae; genus UBA7173. The sequence goes on from UQER01000013.1 coordinate 4,739, forward strand.
GTGATGTTACCGGTCATACGGGTGGTTGTGGTACGGTTTTCGCCGGTCTGTTCGGCCTGCATAGCCACGGGGTTGTAGTATTGCAGACGGTCGCCGGTGGCGTATGAACCGTCCTCGTTCCAGATGGGGGCGGTCGGGTTGCGTATCACGGCCTGACGGTAGATGGCGGTAGCGTCGTTCACCTCATATTTGTAGTTCTCGGCCACAAGGTTGAGGTTGACTTTGAGCATGTCGTTCAGCATCCAGTGGGAGATGTCGAAGTTCATGGCAATCTTCTCGTTACCGGTTTTCTTCATCACACCTTCGGCGTGGCGGTAGCTTACAGAGCCGTAGTAGCTTGTGGACTGCGAACCGCCGGAGATGCCCACATTGTGGTCGGTGGTCACGGCCGTGCGGCTGATGGCCTTGAGCCAGTCGGTGTCGTACCCTTCGTCGGAGAATGCGCCGATGCCTGAACGGATGTCGTCAGGTGTCATGAAGTCGGCTTTCTTGCTCCATTTGGAGAAGCTGACATAGCCGCTGTAGGTCACGGTGGCTTTCTGTTCGCGCTTACCGGTCTTGGTGGTGATGAGGATCACACCGGCAGCACCGCGCGTACCGTAGATGGCGGCTGCGGATGCATCCTTGAGCACATCGATCGATTCGATGTTCTCGGGCTGCACGGTCTGGAGGTCGCCGGGCACACCGTCGATAAGGATGAGGGGAGCTGCGTTGCCGCTCACCGAAACGATACCGCGGAGGGAGATTTCGGCCGACGAACCGGGGTCGCCCGAAGGTTTGGTGATGGTCAGACCGGCCACTTTACCCTTGATGAGGTCGCCGGCGTTGTTGGCGTTACCCATGGTGAAGTCCTCGGATTTCACACGTGACACAGCCGAGGTGACATCGCCTTTTTTCTGTGTGCCGTAACCGATGACCACAACGTCGGAAAGCAGTTTGGAGTCGTCTTCCATGGTGATGGTGCCCACATTGGGTCCGGTCACTGCCACCTGCATCGGCTTGAAGCCGATCGACGAGAGCAGAAGAGTCTCGCCGCGGGCGGCACGGACGGTGAATTTACCGTCGAGGTCGGTGGCCACGCCCTGTTTTGAACCTTTTACGATTACAGTCGCACCTACGAGGGGCTCGCCTTGCGAGTCGACAAGCTGACCGAAAACGGTGGCAGCCTGTTGCTGCGTGGTGGCCGCCTGTGGATCTGCATATGCGGCAGGTGAGCCGAGGCCGGCTCCAAGCCCGATGCAGGCGGCAACTCCCAGCAGATTTTTGCTGAAGTTGCTTAGATTTACATGCGGTTTCATGCTGAGTAATTATGGTTAAAGATTTAAGTTAGTTATTCCGTTGGTTTGTATGATTGGTCATGGAGTATATAACGCCGGCCAAAGCCGCGCTGAGGATGATGCGGTGGAGCTGGATGTCTGTCAGTTGACCTTCCATTCTATCACGCCGCCGCTCTGTCCCTCCTGAAGCTGGGCCATGATGCGCAGGCCGGTGGTTTCCACGGGGGTGAAGTCAATATGGTTGTAGCGGTCCTTCTCCACGCCGAAGCCCGAGGGGTTCTCAACAGGCTGCCAGCGTCCGGCAGTGTCCTTGTACATCAGCTTCCACGAACGGGGCACGCGGTAGTTGCCGTCGTAGTGGTCGAATTCGAGCCAGTAGACATCCACGCTGCTCACTTTCACCGGTTTGGCGAATGCATAGGCCAGACTCTCCTCTGTGCCCTGCTTGAGCCACCAGTAATGGTAGGGCTTGGAGTTGTCGGCGCTCGATTTGGGTTCCCACTGGTCGTTCACACCCCATGCATAAGTTTCCACTGATGCCGATTCCGGCGCATCCTTCTGTATGGGTGCCTGAATCATGAGTGTGGTGGCCTCGGAAGCGATAGTCGGGAGCGGGGTGGGGCGGGTGGTCTCCTTTTTCTCCGGAATCCATACGGCCATCTGATGGTTGCCGCGGTTGTTCCATGTGGAGTAGGGGATTGCCTTGAACGGCACCTGGGTCTCGTTGCCGTCGAGGTCAACCTGCGTGGCAGTGCCGGTTATGGTCTGTACGCCGCCGAGCAGGCCGGGTTCGAACGATGTTGCCAGCTTTGCGTCGGCAGGGATGTATTTGTTGAACACCGTAGTCTCGGCCTGGTCGATGCCTTCGAGGCAGTAGACCACCGGACCGCGCTCTATGGCGAGCTTGCCGCGGTCGTCCTCGGCGTTTTCATGGGCGCGGATGCGGCGGATGTCCATCGGGAACTCCACTTCCACCTTGTCGCCGGGTTTCCACACGCGGTTGAAGGTGGCGTAGCCGTTGCCGTGCATCGGTGTGACTGATTTGCCGTTGATTTTGAATGAGGGTTTAGCCGAAGCCGTCTCGGTGAAGGTGTAGAGGTCGGTCGGCACGGGATTCTCACCCGCCCATCCGGGCACTCTCAGACGCAATGCCCACTGCATCTCTTTTTCCGGTTCGACGGTGAATGTGATTTTGCCGTCCCAGGGATAGTTCGTCTCCTGACGCAGGGTCACCGTGTTGTCGGCGGTCTCGATGTTGGCATCGCTTTGGGCGAACAGGTTGACGAGGATATCGTTGGCCTGGGTGGCATACATATAGAGGGGAACGGAGGCCATGAAGCGGGTCACGTTGCCCGGGCAGCATGCGCATCCGAACCAGGGGGCGCGTTCATGCTGTCCCATGGATTCCAGGGGATTGTCGTAGAAAAAGCGGTCGCCCGAGAGCGATACGCCTGAAATCACGCCGTTGTAGAGGGCGCGTTCCACCACGTCGGCATATTTGGAATCGCCTGTGGCGAGGAACATTCGGTGGTTCCAGTACACGTTGGCGATTGCCGCGCAGGTCTCGCAATAGGCAGTGTGGTTGTGAAGCTCGTAGTTCGGGCCGAAACCTTCGCCCTGCGGACGCGAGCCGATTCCGCCGGTGATGAACAGCTTCTTCGAGGCCATGTTGTTCCAGATGCGGCTGAGGGCGTTGAAGTATGCGGAATCGTTGGTGAGTGATGCCACATCGGCTACACCGCTGTAGAGGTAGCCGGCACGCACGGCGTGACCCACAATCTCATCCTGCTCCAGAATGGGCTTGTGGTCCTGCGAGTATTCGCTCAGGCGGTGGCCGTCGGTGCCACGGCCTGTCTCCTCAACGAAATATTTTGCCGTGTTGAGATATTTTTCGTTGCCTGTGAGCTTATAGAGCTTGGCCAGGGCCATCTCCACGATGGGATGACCGGAGGGCACGTGTTTCTGTTTCTCGCCAGGACCGAACACCTCGCATACGAGGTCGGCGTTTTTCAGCGCCACGTCAAGGAAGTTGCGTTTGCCGGTGGCAAGGTGATGGGCCACGGCAGCCTCATACATGTGGCCGCTGTTGTAGAGTTCGTGGCTGTTGAGCTTTTCCCAGCGGTGTGTGCCCCACCAGCCCGACAGACGGGTGCATTTGTTGGTGACGCAGGTGGTGAGATAGCCGTCGGGTTCCTGTGCTGCGGCAATCAGCCCTATCACACTGTCAAGATAGGCGTCGAGCTGCGGGTCATATTTCACGGCCAGCGAATAGCTCGCACCCTCGATTACCTTGTAGGGGTCGGTATCGTCGAATGAAAAATCGCCGCGGTGTTCACCCTTTTTCAGCCCTCCGGCAATGGCGAAGTTGTCGAAGCGGCCGTTTTTCTCGCATTCGCGGAATGCGGAGGGAATGGATACGGTGCGGTTGGTTTCGATACGCGGAGCCCAGAAAGAGTCGGTGAAATGAACCTGAGTGAAGGGCACCTCTTTTATGGGTGCATCGGGTGCAGTGTAGGCTTCTGCATTGGTGCATCCCGACAAACACGCCGAAGCGCATGCCGATGCAATGGCGGCGCCGGCCAGGGCGAGTTGCAGATGGTGGAAATTTTTCATCAGTCGGGTGGGTATGGTTTATTATTTAAGGTAAAAGATATTATTTCCGTTTCTGGTTGCAAACATTTGTCGGCGCCGGCAAGCCGGGCATGGCAGAATGATTGATTTATATCCTGACGCGGCCTGTGCTATATAGAGCAGATTGTGTAATAAGTAATGCCGCCCCGGAGGGCGGCGAAACTCCACTTTATTACAGGTTCGCTTTCATGATGTTGCAAAGTTAATTGCTGAGAACGGCCGGTGGTATAAAAATTGTTCAATTTTAATAACAAAATTTTCCAGATGTTAATTCTGCCGCCGATTTAACCGATTTTTTTATTGATTTGGACGCGATTGCTATCGGCTTCATGCTTTTTCAGTTAATTTTGCAGCGTGCCATTCCAAATGGGGGCGCATCACCTCTAAATCTTCACTCCATGTCACGTCGAATCTCATTGATTGCACTGGTAATCGTCACGGCTTTGTCGCAGTTTGCGGCCGGTGCCGTGTCGCCGTCGCCGCGTCCCGAAGGCTCGCGCATATATAATGGTAAATCCGTTTACCTTCCCGCTGATTTTGCCTCGAACGATTTCGCCGATCCGGCATCCAAATGGAGCTTTGCCCGCATGGCGCAGACCGAGAATGTAGTGCTCTTCTGGGCCGACGGGTTCGGCGCCAATCCCGCCAAGGCACCCGACCTCGACGGCCACAACATGAAGGTGGATATAAACAATCTGCTTGCCCGGCTCGAGCAGTTCTACCGCTTTTTCTATAACGACCTAACATGGGTCAAGCCCGGCAGCAAGGCTGATTCGCTGAAAATGATGGCAATGCTCGACTATTCGCTTGAGGGAACCGCCTACGGGGGCGATTACGACGGCCAGATAGGTGCCCTGTGGATAACGCCCAACCGGGTGCAGGACGACAAACTCAACTGCATAGCCCACGAACTGGGGCACTCTTTCCAGTCACAGATCACCTGCGACGGCGAGGGGATGGCCTGGGGAGGCCACGGCATTTTCGAGATGGCCTCGCAGTGGATGCTGTGGCAGGTAAACCCCGACTGGCCCACCGACGAGAAATATCACCTCGATGCTTTCCGCAATCTCACCCACAAGGCCTTCCTGCATATCGACAACATCTATCATTCGCCCTATGTGCTTGAATGCTGGGGCGAGCTTCACGGTCCGGGCTTCATTGCCGAGCTTTTCCGCCAGGGCCGCACGGACGAGGATCCGGTGATGACCTACAAGCGGATGTGCAACATGGGGCAGGAGCAGTTCAACGACGAGATGTTCCGCCAGCAGAGCCGGTTTGTCAACTGGGACTTCGACCGCACACGCGCCAACATGCGCCCCTATGCCAATCTGTGGTCTACTCCGCTTGAACCGGTTGGACGTAACCGCTATCGCGTGCCGGCTGCCGTGGCTCCGGAAAACTACGGATTCAATTTCATAGAACTCACAACGCCAGCTCCCGGCACCGGTGTGACGGTGGATTTCAAGGGGGAGACGGCTCTGAAAGGGTACAACAATGTGAATCCCTCCAAAGCCGGATGGCGCTACGGCTTCATAGCTGTGGATGCCGACGGCAACACCGTCTACGGCCCTATGCATAGCGGCCGTTCAGGGCGCCTGAGTTACACTGCTCCGGAAGGTGCGCCCCTGCAGCATCTGTGGCTAATGGTGATGGGTGCGCCCACCGAGCACTGGCGAAATGTCGACGGTCCTGAAAATCCCGGCGACGCCCAGTGGCCCTATACGCTCACCTTCCCGACCGGCGCGCCGAAGGCGGTTGCCGACGGTGGCTCCGACAAACGGTGAATGTCGGATAAGTCTGAATTAAAGAAATAACAATAAGCTCCTTTTAACCAATCTACATGTTTGGAACCATGAAAATCAATCTGATTGTTGCTGTGGCGGCTGTTGCACTCTTTTTCACAGGGATGCACGCCGCCGAGCGCACAATCTCCTCGCCCGACGGCAAACTGTGTGCCACACTTTCCGACGACGGTGGCTCGCTTGCGCTGTCATTGCGTTATGCCGATAAGGTTTTGCTGAATCCCTCGCCCGTAGGGCTGGAGATTGACGGCGCTAAACCGCCGCGCATCGGAAAGACTTCGGTGCGGAAAAATGTAAGCGAGACAGTGGTGGCGCCATTCTACCGGCAGAACAGCTTCTCGGTTACATACAACCGCATGAACGTGAACCTGAAAAACGGCCAGTCGATGGAACTGCGTGTGTTCAACGACGGTATGGCCTACCGGTTCGCACTCGACGGGGCTGCATGCATCACCGACGAGACAGCCGATTACAATCTTCCCGCCGATGTGCGCCTCTATCTGTCGCACTCCACCAACGACAAGGAACCCATGGCGATGGCGTTTCAGAACACCTATTCCTGCACACCTGTGGGGAGCGCTTCTCCGCAGTTAGCGTTCCTCCCCGCCTGCGTCGATTATTCGGACGGACTTAAACTCACCATCACCGAAAGTGACCTGGAGGCCTATCCGGGCATGTTCCTGCAGGCCGATTCCGTGGCCGGACGGTTGAGCGCTGTTTTTGCAGGATACCCTAAGGCATACGACCGCTATCCCTGGCGTCAGCAACTGTATGTCACCGAAAGGGAAAACTTTATAGCCCGTACCGATGTGCCGCGCACACTGCCGTGGCGCGTACTTGCCGTCACCACCGACGACCGTCAGTTGCCGGTCAACAACCTTGTCTACGCCCTTGCACGCCCCAATGCAATAGGGCAGACCGACTGGATCCGTCCCGGCAAAGTGGCATGGGACTGGTGGAACGACTGGGGTCTGCGTGGGGTGGACTTCAAGGCTGGAATCAACACCGAGACTTACCGCCATTTCATAGATTTCGCCGCGGAGAACGGGCTGGAATATGTGGTGCTTGACGAAGGGTGGTATGACCCGCGCAGTGGCGACATGCTTACCGTGATTCCGGAGATTGACCTCCCCGGGCTTGTGGCCTACGGGAAGGAGCGTGGCGTCGATCTGGTGCTGTGGACGGTGTTCAATGTGCTTGACGAACAGCTTGCCGAGGCCTGCCGCCGGTATGCCGACATGGGCATTGCCGGTTTCAAGGTCGATTTTCTTGACCGCGATGACCAGCAGGCCGTGGAGATGGCCTACCGCATAGCACGCGAGGCTGCCGCCAATCATCTGATTCTCGACTATCACGGATATTTCAAGCCCACCGGCATCAACCGCACTTATCCCAACATCCTCAATTTCGAAGGTGTGTTCGGTATGGAGGAGGTGCGCTGGACCGATCTTGAAAAGAACATGCCGCTCTATGATGTTGCCTTCCCGTATCTCCGCATGATGGCCGGTCCGGTGGATTTCACCCCCGGAGCCATGCGCAACGCTGCCAAAAATGCATGGAAGGCCATCTATACCGAACCTATGAGCATGGGTACGCGTGCGCATCAGGTGGCGCTTTATGTGGTGCACGATTCGCCGTTCACCATGCTGGCCGATTCGCCCTCGAACTACCGCGACAACCGCCCCACGCTTGAGTTCATATCCTCCATCCCCACAGTGTTCGACGAGACCCGCATCCTCTCCGGCACTATGGGCGAGTCGATTGTCACCGCGCGCCGTGCAGGCAGCCGGTGGTATATCGGTGGCCTGACCAACTGGGATGAACGCACCGTGCCTGTCTCGTTCGACTTCCTGCCGGCTGGTGTGACATTCGAGGTGGAACTGTTTGCCGACGGGCCCAACGCCAACCGCATCGCTTCCGACCATAAAATCACTAAAACGAGGGTTAACAGCACTTCGCGTATGGATGTGCCGATGGCTTCGGGCGGCGGTTTCGCCATGAAGCTGAGGCCGACGTTGTAATTGATGCACGATGCACGATGCACGATGCATGATGCACGATGCACGATGCATGATGCACAATGCACGATGCACAATGCATGATGCACGATGCACGATTGGTTCGTTAGGATTTTTTCATTCTATTCTCGTGAATTTCGAGAATCTCGTGAATTTCGAGAATCTCGAGATTCTCGAAATTCTCCAGTATTAATTTTGCATTCCTTAGTCTATGCCGACAATGAGATTTTTTGCTACTTCAGTTTTCGTTGCTGCTGCAGCTGTGTGCAGTAGCGCGGCCGATGTGGCCTATAACGCTCCCGGCGCGGGTAATCCTATCCTCCCGGGCTATTTTGCCGACCCGACGATAAAGAAGTTCGGCGACACTTACTACATTTATGCCACCACCGACGGCTCCGGCGCCGGATTCGGCCCCGCCCAGCTGTGGCAGAGCCGCGACCTCACCAACTGGACGCTACTCCCGATGAACTGGCCCGACAGCCACTGGATCTGGGCGCCCGACGTGATGTATAATCCCGCCGATTCGCTGTATTATTACATATACTGCCAGCCATGTCAGATACATGTGGGCAGCAGCGCCACACCGCGCGGCCCGTGGACAAACATCCTGGGCGAGAGCGAGGCTGTGCTGGTGCCCGACCGTTTCGTAACCAACGCCATCACCCTCGACGGGCAGACGTTTGTGGACGACGACGGCTCCATCTACATGTACTGGGGCACGTGGGGCATCTACAAGGGCTTCGGGTGTGGTGCCGGGCGTCTGGCACCCGATATGAAAACGTTCACCGAGACGCGCCTGATTCCGAACACCGAGGTCACCGACTTCTTCGAGGCGCCGTTCGTGCTGAAACGGAACGGCAGATACTACTTCATGTACTCCTCCGGACATTGCGAGGACCACACCTACCGCGTGCAGTATGCCGTGGCCGATGCCCCGCTCGGTCCGTATGAATACAAAGGGTGCATCCTCGAGACCAACGACGACGGCACTATCCACGGGCCGGGCCATCACAGTGTGCTTCAGGACGGGGATGATTATTACATACTTTATCACCGTCACGACAATCCGCACAGCAACCGAGGTTTTCACCGTCAGCTTGCCATGGACCGCCTGGAGTTCCTCCCCGACGGCTCCATCGCCAAGGTGAACGCCACACATGCGGGCAGCCGTCCGGTGCGCACATCTGTGCTTAAATCCAAGGACCTTGCTTTCGGCAAAAAGGTGGAGGCGTCCTCGGCCTACGATGCCGATTTCCGTCCGGAATACGCCGTCGACAACAACAACGGCACCCTGTGGCGTCCGGCCACAATGGGGCAGGAGTGGCTCACCATCGACCTCGGCAAACCCGAGCGCATCCGCACCGTGCTGACACAGTGGGAGTACGGCACCCAGTTCTACCAGTATCTTATCGAGACATCTGCCGACGGCAAAATCTGGGAGGTGTTTGCCGACAAGCGTGCCAACCGTCTGGCCGGCTCGCCCATGAGCGATTTCGGCGACACACGCGCTCGTTATGTGCGCATCACATTTACCGGAGGCCAGAAAGCCGGATTTCCCGGTGCCATCTGGAATGTGAAGGTGTTCCCTGAAATTGAGGATTACGCTCCGCAGCAGTGGGTTGGGGTGACGGGCGCCGACTTCGACGGGCGTCGCTGGGCCAACAGCGAAGGGCAGCTCGGGGGTGGCTTCGATCTGACCTCCGGCCGCGCACGCGCCGTGCGCACCTCTGGACGCCGCGCCGTGATGCTCGAACCAAACACCACGCTCACATTCCGCAGTCCGATGATATCCCCCTCTAAACCGCATACACTCACAGCCACGGTGCTTCGCGACGGCCGTTGGGTGGCCGCCGACACCCACGGAATGCTGCGTGACGGCGAGATAGAGGTGGCGTCGGGCGCCGATACGCTGGTGATAGCCCAGCTGCGCTATTCCAATTGGGAAAAGACTCCGGCCGAGGTGGCGTTCGACGTGGAGAGTCCCGTTGTGCGTCTCCCCGCAGCCGAAATGAATCAGACAGGTAAGGTGGTTGACATCGATTTCTCCCGTTTCAATCCCGGCGACACTGTGCCATATTTCGATAACGGAGAGGGGATTGCCGGATATTTCGCCGCTGTGGACTCGGCAGGTGTGATCGAGGAGGTGGAAGGCCGCAGGGCCCTACGCTTCGACGGCCGCACGCGCTACCGCTCGTCGTTCGCACTTCCCGCCACATTGCGCGACAACGCCCCGTACACCCTCCGCGCCGAGATTTTCAACCCTACGATGGAACTCAACGAATGTGTGGCCGATTTCACCTCATCGCACGACGAACTGGAGAAAATCATGCTTGTCAACGGCACCGAGCCCCGCTGCGGCCTGATGCAGCATTACGGATGGTACGAGGATGCAGGCTCAAAGACTGCTCAGGCCGACTTTGAAAACCGCTGGCTCACAGTCTATGTGACCTTCGACGGGAGGATGGAACGGGTGTACATCAACGACCGTCTCGTGAGCGAAAAGGACATTCAGTTGCTGGTAAAACCGTCGCAATTCGTAACTTTGGGCCGTAATGCCGAGGGCGACTGGCCCTTCACCGGCCTTGTCGGCTCCATTACCCTCTGGGACGAATACATACCGAAAAATTAGACTTGAAAGACATATTTTACTGCGTTATAAGCGCTTAGTTAACAACCAATCATATACCGACATGCCACATTCCATGAAAAAACTCTTTATGGCGTTGACGGCGGCCATCGTTCTGCCGTGCTTCGCTTCGGCCAAGGCCAACGGCGGCTATCCGATAGGGCAGGTGCCTTTCACGTCGGTGAAAGTGACCGACAATTTCTGGGGCCAGAGGCTCAAGGCGAGCCGCGACGTCACCATCCCTCTGGCTTTCAGCAAATGCGAGGAGACGGGGCGATACGACAATTTCGTCAAGGCCGCACATCCGTCCGACACAATCACAGTTGGCGGTCTGTCGTTCGACGACACCGACGTGTACAAGACCATCGAGGGCGCATCCTACCTGATGCAGACCTATCCCGACCCCAAACTTGACGCCTACATCGACAGCGTGCTGGTGATTGTGGCTGCCGCGCAGGAACCGGACGGCTATCTCTACACATCGCGCACCATGAATCCCAAGCATCCACACGAATGGGCAGGCTCCAAGCGTTGGGAGGCCGTGGAGGACCTGAGTCACGAGTTCTACAATCTCGGCCACATGGTGGAGGGCGCCATAGCCCATTATCAGGCCACAGGCAAACGCAATTTCCTTGACATAGCCATCAAATATGCCGACTGTGTGTGTCGTGAAATTGGCGACAATCCCGGTCAGGTGGTGCGTGTGCCGGGCCATCAGATAGCCGAGATGGCGCTTGCCAAGCTCTATCTTGTCACCGGCGACAAAAAATACATCGACCAGGCCAAGTTCTTCCTCGACAAGCGCGGCCACACCTCGCGCACCGACGAGTATTCCCAGGCCCACAAACCTGTCGTTGAGCAGGATGAGGCCGTGGGCCACGTCGTGCGTGCCGCATACATGTATGCCGGAATGGCCGATGTGGCAGCCCTTACGGGCGACAGCGCCTACATCCATGCCATCGACCGCATCTGGGACAATATCGTGGGTAAGAAATACTACATCACCGGCGGCATCGGCGCCACAAGCAACGGCGAGGCATTCGGCAAGAACTACGAGCTGCCGAACATGAGCGCGTACTGCGAGACATGCGCCGCCATCGGGAATGTCTACGTCAATCACCGCCTGTTCCTGCTGCACGGCGATTCGAAATACTACGACGTGCTGGAACGCACGCTCTACAACGGTCTTATCTCGGGCGTGTCGCTCGACGGCGGAGGCTTTTTCTATCCCAATCCGCTTGAGTCGATGGGCCAGCATCAGCGTCAGCCCTGGTTCGGCTGCGCCTGCTGCCCCTCCAACATCTGCCGTTTCATCCCCTCGCTTCCCGGCTATGTATATGCCGTGAATGGCCGCGACCTCTACGTCAACCTCTTCATGAGCAACACCGCCAAGCTCGACGTGGACGGCAAGCGTGATGCCGTCGAGCTGTCGCAGTCCACATCCTACCCGTGGAACGGCGATATCGACATCGCAGTCGACAAGAACAAGATAGGGGAGTTCACCATGAAAGTGCGTGTGCCCGGATGGGTGCGCAACATGCCTGTGCCCTCCGACCTCTACAGCTATTCCGACAATCTGCGCCCCACCTACTCCGTGAAAGTGAACGGCCAGCCTGTGGAGGCCACCCTCAACAAGGGCTATTTCGATATAACCCGCCGCTGGAAGAAGGGCGACCGCGTGTCGGTGCACTTCGACATGCTTCCGCGCACTGTCAAGGCCAACGCCAAGGTTGAGGCCGACCGCGGACGTGTGGCCGTGGAGCGCGGCCCCATAGTTTACTGTGCCGAATGGCCCGACAACGATTTTGATGTGCTCTCGGTGCTTGTGAACCAGAAACCTGAATTCAAGGAGGAGGTGCGCCCCGACATGCTGCACGGCATCACAGAGCTGGTGACCGACGGCCAGGTGCTCTCGTTCAACGACAAGGGTGCGCTTGAGGCCAAGGATGTGCGCCTCACACTGATTCCCTACTATGCATGGAACCACCGCGGGCCGGGCAAGATGGCCGTATGGCTGCCGCAGGATCTGTCGGCTTCGCGTCCGGCTCAGCCTGCCACGCTGGCCTCGGCAGCCAAGGTGAGCAGCTCGCACAAGATGGCGGCCCTCTCGGCCATCAACGACGGCCTCGTGCCCAAGGATGAGAACGACCGCTCCGTGCCTTATTTCCACTACTGGCCTAAGCAGGACACCAGCGAATGGCTCGTCTATGAATTCCCCAAGGCCGAGACCGTGCAAAGCTCCACCGTCTACTGGTACGACGACGGCCCCTGGGGCGGTTGCCGTGTGCCGCGCCAGTGGAAGCTCTACTACCGCGACGACAAGGGCGACTGGCAGCCAGTCACTTTCCGCAACGAGCTTATGGCCAATCCCGGCGCCACCACCTATCCCGTGGTGAAAGGCGCGCCCTGCAAGGCTTCTTTCGACCCCGTCACCACCGACGCCCTGAAGCTGGAGATTCAGCTCCCCGCCGACAACGCCACCGGCCTGTTTGAGTGGCAGGTGAACTGATAAAATTCACATCTTTTATGGCGGGATAAATCGAGCCGTAGTTAAATAAAGTTAAACGCACCGTCTTTCAGTCAATGTTGCCATGCAGGCAACGACTGAAAGACGGTGTTTTGTTTACCAGGAAGTGAGACGTTGCAGAACTGCTGAATTCCGGTCAGCGATGTAGGGACGCACGGTCGGTGCGTCCGGCAATTGACTGATAGACAATATGTGTTTCGCGGACGCACAGACCGTGCGTCCCTACGTTTTGTGGTAATTCACCCGCCTACTCCCTTAAAGGTGGACAGGCCGTACAGGCTCTGTAGGGACGGGCGGTTTTATTTTTAGCTGAATCGGATATTTTTGGTTAAAAATATTTTTCAAAACCGACGGAATGTAAATAGTTTTTCAAAATAAGATTTGCTATTGTCAAAATGAAAGGAAATAAACCGAAAATCTGTTTTTTTTTTTTTTTTTTTTTGAGTGCGATGTTGATAAATTTTGTAATTTCCGGCCAAAAATTTGTCAATTTGTAAAATATGCCTAACTTTGCATCGGAATCAGAAAGCAGTCCGGGCAGAACAAGCCGGGGTTGCCCACCGGCAGACGATACGTTTTTTTATACGTGAACTCATGTCGGCTGTACGCCGGCCTCATAATCCGTCAATGCGAATCAATCGTTCTGTTCTCCGGCCTCTGCATTCCGCATTATTGTTGAACTATCCCTTCCCCACTGCATCAGCATGCTTTGGGGTACTTGAACTATACTCTTGTTAAATAATCTCTATAACCTGACACACACGATTTGTTTTGATACATGGTGCATGAAGTAAAGTATCACAGCATTTTAATGCGGCTGCTAAGGTAGCGCATCCAAACGGACAACCCCGTGCGGCACAGATTCCGCACGGGGGCACCATGTTATTCATCCCACCGGAGAGTGAGACGGCAAAAGCAAAAAGAAGTGTACGGTCTGAAAAACAGTCGTCGAAAAAATTATCACAACATACGCATGATGAAAAAGACATTAGTATTATTCATGGTGATGTTTGCGGCAATCTGCTCCACAATGCGCGGGCAGGATGTGGCACTGAAAACCAATCTGCTCTACGATGCCTTTCTCAACGCCAACATAGGCGGCGAGATACGCCTCGCACCGCGGTGGTCGGCCGAGCTTACCGGGCAGCTCAACGCCTGGAACCTCTCGCACGACCGCAAGTGGAAGCACTGGCTTGTGCAGCCCGAGGCGCGCTACTGGTTCTGCGAGGCACTGGGCGGCCATTTTGTGGGCGCACATCTGCTTGGCGGCGAGTACAACGTTGGCAACATCGATGTGCCGGTCGACTTCCTCGGCACCAACTTCAAGAACCTCAAGGACCACCGCTACCAGGGATGGTTTGCCGGCGTGGGCGTGGCCTACGGCTACTCCTGGCTGCTTGGCAAGCACTGGAATCTGGAGGCCGAGATCGGCATAGGCTACGTGTACACCCGGTTCGACGTCTACGAATGCGCCGGTTGCGGCCGCAAGACCGAGACGAAGCGCCATCACAACTATTTCGGCCCCACCAAGGCCGCAGTCAACTTAGTTTATGTTTTCTAACCGGACTCCGCACATGAAACGACATATCCTGCTCCCGTCGCTGCTCATCGCCGCAGCGGCATTCACAGCCAAGGCCGACACTGCGGCCACCAGTTCCGCCATCTCGATGGTGGAGGGGCTGATCAATGTTGACATGAACCTCGACCTCAAGGCCATCCCCGTGAAATCCAACCAGGTGGTGGTGCTCACCCCCTATCTGGTCAATCAGGCCGACACACTTTATCTCCCCGGCGTGGGCGTCTACGGCCGCAACCGCTACATACAGCATCTGCGCGGCAACGACAACGGCATGGCCGTCCCCGAGGTGACTTTCAAGGCATCGAAGGCTCCCGCCGACTACCGCTACCACACCATGGTGCCCTATGCCGACTGGATCGACGGCGCCACACTCTCCATCCGCACCCGCACCTACGGCTGCGCCTCATGTCCCGAAGGGGAGGTGACCGAGACCACCGACCTCTCGCTCTGGCGTGCGCCGCGCCTCGACACCTCCGACTGTTTCGCCTACACCGCTCCGGTGGTGGAGGGGGTGAAGGAGCGCGCCATCTCCGGCCGTGCCAACGTGGAGTTCCCCGTCAACCAGACCGTGCTGCTCCCCGACTTCCGCGGCAACTACGCCGAGCTGGCCGTGGTGCGCGCCAGTGTGGATTCCGTGCGCAACGATGCCGACGTCACCATCAAATCAATGAGCATCAAGGGCTTTGCATCGCCCGAAGGCCCCTACAAGAACAACGTGCGCCTGGCACAGGGCCGTACCGACGCCCTCAAGGCATATGTGGAGAACCTCTATGCATTCCCCAAGGGGCTGATCGAGACCTCCTCGGAGCCTGAGGACTGGGCCGGTCTGCGCGAGTGGGTGGCAGCATCCAACCTGGAGAACCGCGACGGCATCCTCGCCATCATCGACGACACCTCGCTCGCGCCCGACCCGCGCGACCAGGAGATACGCCGCCGCTATCCCGCCGACTATGCCTTCCTGCTGGCCAACGTGTACCCCTCGCTGCGTCACACCGACTACCGCATAAGCTACGTGGTGCGCTCCTACAGCGACCCCGCCGAGATTCTGGCCATCATGAAGAAGCGCCCGGGCAACCTCTCGCTCGATGAATTCTTTGTGGCCGCCCAGAGCCTCGAGCCCGGCTCGCCCGAGTTCAACGAGGTGTTCGACATTGCCGTGCGCATGTACCCCGACAACCCCGTGGCCAACCTCAACGCCGCCAACACTGCCATGAGCCGTGGCGACTATGCCGCCGCCGAGGGCTATCTGGCCAAGGCCGGCGATTCGCCCGAGGCCACACATGCCCGCGGAGCACTCGCACTGATGCAGGGCGACTACGACCGCGCCCAACAGCTGCTTGAAAGCTCGCTTGCCGCAGGCATCGCCCGTTCGCGCGGCCTGCTCGACCAGATCGGCGCCCTGCGCGAATACCAGTCGCTCCGCAACCGCTGACCCCTTGTTTGCAGCCGCGACAAGCCGCGGATACCTGAACAAAACACTTTGAGATTTACAACACCATAACCAATCATAAATAAACAATATTAACCAATTATAATTTTCCTATGAAAACAAAATTCTATTTCGGCGCGTTCGCTGCCCTCGCATTAGGCTTCGCCTCCTGCTCCAGCGACGAACCGATCAACGGTCCCGTTGATCCCGATGGCCCCACCGTAGGTGAAAGCTACATGGCCGTCCGTATCACCAACATCGGTTCGAGTGGCCGAGCGCTTCCCATTGAGGATGATTTTGAAGGCCCGGCAGATGATAAGGAGAGCGCTTTCACTAAGGATGATGTGCGCTTCTATTTCTTCACTGCCGATGACCGCCCGTTTATCATGGCGCAGCACGGTGTGAATGGAACTGTATCTAACACAAACATGGTAGCTCCGCACGTCCTCAAACCAAGCGATGATCCCAATACTTCAGGTAATCCTTCGGATATTGAGGGTGTGCTTGTTCTTGGTGAGCCTGATAAATATCTTGGCAACAAACCGGCAAAGGTGGTGTGCATAATCAATCCGCATGAAGAAGTCCATCCGTTTGAATATTATGCTAATAAGACACTGGGTGCTCTGCGTCAAGAGGCTGCGAATGTCCCAAATGAATTTTCGAAGTTCACTATGACCAGCTCCACTTATATGTCTAACGGCAAATCCGTGTGTTATACGGATGTGACCGAGCATATCGAGACTACTGCAGATGCTGCCAGAAATAACCCGGCTAAAATTTTCGTGGAGCGTCTTGCTGCAAAAGTACGTGTAAGCGGACTTAATACTTACTCAGTGAAAAAGAAAACAGACGATGGTAAGCCAAGTACGGATGCCGCAGAATTCACCATAAGGGGACTCTCTTCGCTTGACGGATATACCAGTGACAAGACCACCCTTGAGATGGAACTTGTAGGATGGAAGCTTATCAAGAATGCTAATAAGACATATGCTATCAAAAATATCGACGATTGCATCAAGACCCCTCCGTTTACTGACTGGAACGATGAAACACGTCACCGCAGTTACTGGGCATGGACAGCTTGTGCCGCAGCAGAGGATTTTTATGTCAAAACCTATGACATCTATAATGATGACTTCTCATTAGGAAATTACACTGCTGACGCCCCGGGAGTGTACTGCTACGGAAACACTCGTCATGAGCCTGCAAGTGCCACAGACCGCACTAAAAATGCCACTGCAATTCTGGTAAAGGGTGTAGTGAAGCTTCCCGGAAAAACCGACGGACTAAACCTTGCCAATTGGGCTGGTGACTATTACCTCACCTCCACCCTCAAGGAAGAAATTGTTGCGGCCTGGAACGGTAGTAATCCCACCAAAACTGCCACGGTGAATGATGTGAGCTTTGTTAAAGGAACTAACCCCAACACCTGGAAAGCTCATGTCCTGACTGATGATTTCGACCGTTTCGACAATATCTCACTGTGGAAGGATGGCGTGACATCGTATTACGTGAACATCAAGCATATGGGCGGTAAGTTCGGCGTTGTCCGCAATCATATATATGACTATGAATTCACCAATGTAATTGGTCTCGGTGTTCCCGGCAATGAACAGGAGAATCCCAAAGATCCTGAGGCAAGCTACCTTGCAGCTGTTGTTTACTGTCTGAAGTGGAATGTAGTCAGCAACCAGACTGTTCTTGAATAAGAGTCCTTTGTAATCACATAACACTGCGGTGCGGAGTGAACGCACCAGGCGGAGATGTCCGCACCGCAGTTCCTATTTTTAAGTAATGCCTGCTGTAGGGTCGCGACCTGTCGCGACTGCCAACAGGGTATTATCAGTGACAGATAGATGAATTGCCGGATTTGTTTCGCGGGTAGCAGTCGCGACAGGTCGCGACCCTACAACATGATGCAATCCCGGTTTACTGAAGCTCCGGCTATCTCTTTGACACCGAGCCATCATCACAATGTATGCGTTATCGCCGGAGGCGATATACCGTGGTTAACCCCATGAAAGCGCAGCGCATCATGGGGTGGACGGTAGCAAGGGTGAAGCGCACCTCGGAGAGGTCGCGGCTGTGAGTGACAGTTTATTCTCTATTTACGATACGGAGGCGGCCGCTCCGGGATCGGAAACTCAAAAACGGCCGGAAAAGCCCCGATGCCACCGAAACGGCATCAACTTTTTAATTCTGACTATAACAGCCGCTTGCGGCGTTAACATATCTTCCCCCGGTTCCGGGCACTCCGGAATCTTTAACCTCGAATAAATAATCAAACAATATACAGGCAAATATGCTTAACGCTATCAAACATCGCATAACACCGTATGTGCTTGCCATTGTGGCGGCATGCTGCGCGCTTTCAAGCTGCGACATGATAAAGGATGAGAGCGACTGCGTGGCGAGCTACAACCTCGTGCGTTTCACATACGACTACAACATGAAGTTTGCGGATGCATTCACCCCTGAAGTGAAGCAGGTGACGCTGCTGGCATTCAACAGCAAGACCGGACGGCTCGTGAAGCGCATCGACGTCACGCAGTCGGAGCTTACGCCCAACAACGAGATGGTGCTCGATGTGGAGCCGGGCAGCTACGACCTGCTTGTGTGGGGCGGTGAGCATTCAAAATCGTTCGACATTGCTGCCGGAAAGATCGGCGAGTCGACTCTCGAGGAGTTTCATGCCTATCTGCACCGCACCATTGAGGGTGGGACGGGACACAGCCGCGACGACCTGGCGCCGCTGTTCCACGGCATGATTCATGCCGAGCTTCCCTATGCCTCGCCTTCGGTGCCGAACTACATCACGGTGCCGCTGAAAAAGGACACTAATGTGGTGCGCGTGGTGCTTCAGCAGATGTCGGGCAATCCGGTGGACATAGCCAACTTCAACATGACCATCACCGACGGCAACGGCTGGCTCAACCACGACAACACGCTGCGTTCGCACGAGGAGGTTGTCTACCATCCCTGGCATCAGTTCTCGGGCGTTGTCGATGTCAATTCAAACCCCACCGACATGCCGGGAAACATGGTTCCCGCCGAAATGCCCTCCGACAATGTGCTTGGCGCCGCGCTGGCTGAATTCACCGTGTCGCGCCTCACCACCGAGACCGACCCCATCCTGCACATCACCCGTCAGGACGGCAGCACGGTGCTCAAAGTGAACGTGCGCGATTACGCGCTGCTCGTGATGGGGATGCACAACAAGGCGATGGGTCCTCAGGAATATCTCGACCGTCAGGACGAGTATAACATGACGTTCTTCCTCGACAAGGATAACGAATGGGTAAGCACCGTGATTGTGATCAACGACTGGCGCATAGTGCGGGTGGTCACCCCTGTGGAGTAGTGGCAACATCACTGGATATTGGAAATGAAACAAATGGATTTTAACCGGATTTGTCGCAGGATGGTTGTTGCGGTCGTGGTGGCCGCGGCAGGCATGGTTGCAGTGTCGTGCATCAACGATGCCGACCCGTGCGCCGATGAGCCACAGCCTGTAGCGCCTGTTGTGCCTGCGCGCAGCGGTGACATGTGGCTGTCGGTCGATCTCCGTAACATGGAGGTGTCGGGGCGCAATGTGTCCTCGCGTGCCTCTGAGCCGGACGACGGCGACAAGCATCCCGAAGAGGATGCAACTCAGGCAGAAAATTATGTGGACACTTCCGACCTCAACATAATGCTGCTTGACCACAACCGGCGGGTGATCCGCACATTCGGCAGCGAGGATTATGAAGTGACGGGAGCGGACGGCAAGTACAGTCTCACCCTGAAAATACATACAGATTATTTCGCTTACGCAGGTAAGGAGCCGACCGACATGGTGGATTTCTCGCTGCTTTTTATCGCGAATCTCAACGGCATATCCGGAGCCGACGGGGCTTTCGGCGAGAATTATCTCTTCAATACCATTCAGGAGCTTTCGAAGAGCTACCGTGGATTCCCATACACGGGGCTTATGGGCAATAATTCGCCGTGGCAACCTTCGCTCGGCACAAATAATCGCCTGATACCTATGGCCGGGGTGGCGGCAATGAGTGTGAAACGCTCGGAGCTGAATGACGCTTCGACCAAGGATAAAGCCCTTAATCTTCCAGACATTTACATTCAGCGCTCCATGGCGAAGGTGCGGCTTGTCGACGCTCTTGCGAAAAATGGAGACAACAAGCATAAAATAGAGAAAGTAACTCTGACCGGATTCAACAGCAGTGGTGCCTATCTGCCTCTGCTTACTGATGTTTCGCCGTGGGCAAAAGAAACATCCGTGGTGGAATACGGCACGGCATTGAAGGAATGGTGGAATGCAACGATTGAACTTCCGTCGGCTGCAGTACCATATACAGACAAGCAGGACTACGTGGGTTTTGGCGCTGACATGGAGTATGAAGCGTACAATGTTTATGTGCCTGAATTCGATTGGGCAGTGCTCGACGCAGGTGTGCAGGGACCGACCCTTCATATTGAAGTGTTTGACAAATACAAACACACAACGCGGACTTACGATTACAAATTTCCTGCGGAACGGCAGGATGCCGACGGCAAGACGGTGGATGCGGATTTTGCCCGCAATCACATCTATCAGGTGGTGGTTACGGGTGTAAAAGAGGAAGATCCCACACAGCCTGCCGAGATTCAGGTGAAGTATGCCGTGTGTCCGTGGTCCATACATACCACTGTTATCCCTCCGTTCAATTGATTTGAGGTTTGAAAATGTCGGTGTAATGCCGTAGAAAAAGTGCCAGATTTCAGGAACAAAAATAATGAAGAGTTTCAGAAACATATATAAATCAGCCCTGTGGATAGCCGCCCTGTTGGTTGTGGCGTTGGCGGGGTGTACCGATGAGATAGAGTATCCGGATGATGAGGGCGCAGGCCGCCCCGTCACATTGAGTGTGAACGTAAGACTGCCGGAAATGACTCCAATCTCGCGCTCTGACATGGCTGCCGGACTTGACGGCCGAGTGGAATCGCTGTGGATCGGTGTATACAGTGCCTCCTCACAACAAAGAACCGGCGTGTACAGCGAGACGAGGCTTAATGCATCGCCGACGCATGATTATCCGGAGTCAGTAAAGATCAATGCCGAGACCGGCCGCAGCTACATCGTGGCGGTGGCCAACTTCGAGGGGAGAAGCGCCCACAATGGAACAGAAGTGGTGAGTCTGGAGCAGGCACTTTCCGACGCCGACACCTGGGAAAAGTTCAACAACCTTTCAACAATGTTCGACACCGATGGTGACATCAATGCCGATGTTCCCCTGAACGTGCTGCTCATGAGCGGCCATTATATTGACGGTACACATGCCAACGGCGACCATACGCAGATAGAGGCCGTAACGATTCCCGCCACAGGTGCGCTGCTCGGGGCAATACATCTGCGCAGAACCATCTCGCAGGTGCGCTTCAACGTCACCTATAACGCCGACAACATCGAGGATTTCGAGGTTGTGGGATGGACGGTGCATAATGTGCCTAATCAGAGCTGGTTGTATGAACATACAGCGGGAACCCTGAATGCCGGCGACCTCCGCACGGTAGGTACGAAAGGCTCATATCAGCATACCCCGACCACCAACGTGGTGACGCACAACGGCAATACATACAGTTTTGACTGGTGGCAGGTTGAGAACAAACGCACCGGCCTTGAGCCGCCTGAATCGCACAACAAGAATGGCGACTATTACAGCTACCGCGAGGAGGAGTTCAAGACGGATGCCGGCCTAAACACCGGTAAATACAAATCGCTGGTCGGCTCGGCGGATGCTGCCGATGCCAACAACAACGCCACTTTTGTGGAGCTGAGGGTGCGCATGACCCTGAAGGTGGACGAGAAAGGAGATAAGATAAACGGCGCACGTGTGGTCGATGGTGTCTACACCGTGCATTTAGGTTATTGTGAAGGCTCCGGAAAATCGAAAGCACAGGATTTCAACTGCCGCCGCAACAGCAAATACACCTACGACGTTACCATCAACAACGTTAACGACATCCTTGTGGAAGCGCGCAAGGAGGGCGAGCCTACGCCCGGCGGCGAGGGTATGGTGTCAGACGTGACCGAGAAATATGTGGAACTTGACGCACATTACGGCGTCTATAACATCTATCTTTCCGATGAAGATTTGTATCCCACGATAGCTAACCGATCGTTCGACTATATGATACGTTGTTACGACGAGAATAACCAACCGGTGGATATTGACAGCCGCGAGCCGGGGACTGTGCCGTCTGAGAATTCGGAAAGGCGTAAATATCTCGATTGGGTGGAGATACGCCGCGCCGACAATGCCACAAAATTGGCGGAGTATAAGCCGCGTACGGGGCCGCATGCAGATTCCGCTAATCCCACAATGACCATCCATGAATTCTGGGAGAAGGTCAGCGCTGGAAATGAAAACAAAGATGCAAGAACCATCAAAGCCGGTTACTATACGGTGTTTTTCAACGAGTATGTCTACGAGACAGCAACTGACGGCGATGAAGAGGGCAGCACTGCCTGGCACGATTATGTGAACAAACATAACCGCACGGTGTGGATCCGCGTGCTTGTCGACCAGTCGACCGACGGCGAAAGCTGCTATTATAATTCCAAATATGCTTTCTCGCAGCGATCAATCCAGACATATTACAATACAAACGCTGAAACCGAGAACGCACTTGGTGTTGAGCATGTGAACGAAAGCTATGGCCTGAATCTCCGAAGCAATTTTCGGCAGGGTGACAATGATAACAACGGACGGTACAATACAGCTATGTATGTCGCCGGTGGAAGTAGTGGTTGGAATCCTAAGAACTGGACTAACGGGACGTATCTCTGGAGTTCGTTCGTAAATGTCGAAGAACCTCAGTATGTAAATGCAATCAATACACAGGATGTAGTTCAGCCGGCTTTTGATAAGAATAATCCGCACGCTTTGCCTGCGTTGATTCAGCTTAAGTCGGAACATACCAAATATGACCCTGATTTGACGGACAATGCAAGAGTTATAGAGGCGATAAATGCATGTATGAACAGAAACCGGGATTTAAATGGAGACGGTTATATAGATGCAGGAGAGTTGCGGTGGTATGTACCGACCGCAAATCAATATGCCCGTATAATTTTAGGCCGCAGATCCCTTTCGACTCCTATAATGGATTATTCGAGGTTGACACGCATACCGTATTTTGAGGGTGATAAAGTTGTATTGGGGAATAACAATGTGGCTGAAAATAATGGTCTTGTGACATCGTTACTGATTTATGGTTCTAACAATAAGAACAATATCGTCTGGGCGATGGAGGGTTTGTCAACGTCCACTAACCGCACATATGTGATGGATCCATGGAATGTGCGTTGCGTGAGAAATCTGGGAGTGGACATGTCTGGAGTGACTTCGAATGAGACTGTTAAACCTGCGTATGTGGAACGTTCTAAAAATATCATAGAACTCAAATATTACGATCAACAATCCATTCGTCAGGAAAAGATTACACATATGTATCCTCATCATATAGCGAATCAGGATTATAATCGTTGTTACAAGGCATTTGAATATAGTGATTTGTTGACGGTAGACTTGTTGAATGGCTATAAAATTTATGGTATTGGCGATTGGAGTTACTGGTTAACGGCAATGAATCCATGTCAAGTTACCGATGATAACTCTGATAGTTTGGGTAAATATCTAGATGGAGATGGATGGCGAGTTCCCAATCAGAAAGAAATTGCTATCATGACATCGCTAGGCATTCAACCTACTGATGGTACTACTAATAGATATTTTGGTCTATCAGCAACTTTTTCTTTCTATGATCAACAGGGGTATGCATTTGGTATGAATCCGGATGTTACCGGGAACCTTGATTATACAAATCGTTTTGTGATGGTTCCAAGATATGATTTTGCACTTACTCAGCAAGCTGTAGGGGCACTTGGAAATGCTAATATCCGGTGTGTGCGCGATGTGGATTAAGGATATAGAATGAGATAACTTGAAAAGAATGAGAATATTGGTTTTTGCGCTGGCGGCGGGGCTTGGCCTCGTCGCCTGCGGTCATTCAAAAGGGGAGAGTGGGACGTCGGTGGCTTCGGACGGTGAGGCTGCGGCCGCCGTGCAGGGCAACGGCGAAAAGGGGAGTGCCGCTGAGGGGGTGGAGGAGCTTCCGCTGCCTGCGGTGCCTGAAACGCTGCGCGAGCCTGCGGAGCGTGCGGACTTCGTGGTGGCGCACTTCTGGGACGGGATGGATTTCACGGACCGCAGCCGTGCGCTCGATTCGGCTTTCGTGGAGCAGAATTTCGCCAATTTCGCCTCGGTGCTCCCTTATGCCACCCCCACGGGGCGTGAGGACGGGGTGGCGTTGCTGCTCGATGCCGCCCGCAAGGCGGGGGAGGAGCAGATCGATTTCCTCTATGCCGTGGCGGTGAACTATCTGTACAATCCGGAGTCGCCGATGTACAATCAGGAGACGTTTCTGCCGTTTGCCGACTGGGCCATAGCCCGCGGATATTACGCCGATGTGGCGCAGGAGCGGCGTGCCGACATAATGAAGAACCGTGTGGGCACCGTGGCCGGCGATTTTGCCTTCGAACTGCGCGGAGGGGGGCGGTCGGCGCTGAAGGCGCTTCGCGGCACGCCGGTGCTGCTGATGTTCTATGAGCCGGACTGCTCGCAATGCCATGAGGCTGAGAGGGCGCTGCGCGTTGTGCCTGAGCTTGGGCGCGCCATTGCCGAGGGCGAGCTGCAGATGCTGGCCGTGTATGTGGGCGAGGACCGCAAGCTGTGGGAGGAGCATGCCGCCACGTTGCCGCAGGAATGGCTTGTGGGAATTGATGCCGAACGGGCGGTGGACCGCCGTGAGCTGTACAACATAGGGCTGACGCCGTCGTTCTACCTCCTTGACGCCGAGGGCCGCGTGCAGCTCAAGGACGGCACGCTGGGCCACGTGCTGGGGATGTTCGGCCGGTGAAGGGGGCGAGAGATCGCATCCATCAACTTGTAGGGTCGCGACCTGTCGCGACTGCAATCCTGCGTAACATATTTGAGCATCAGGCATTCATTTGCAACATCCCGCCTGCAGTCGCGACAGGTCGCGACCCTACAAGTTTGGGGGGAGCATTGTCATTCAGAACTGTTGCTTTCAAAGTATCGGCATCTCGGTTTGCGGGGAGATTTGCCGGATTGAGGGGATTTGCGTATATTTGCATGTATCTTATTTACCCTCATACATCTATCTCATCATGAAAATTTCAACATTGTGCTGGCTTCCCGTTGCCGCCATAGCGCTCGGAAGCTGTTCGCATAGGGGCGGCGAGACGCTTGCCTCGCCCGACGGCGAAATCAAGGTGGAGTTCGCCCTCGACGGCGAAGGCACACCCACTTATGCAGTAAAATTCCATGGAAAGGACATTGTGGAGAAATCGCGCCTCGGTTTCGCCACTCTCAACGATTCGCTCAACTTCCGCAGCGGCTTCAAGGTTGACTCGGTTGTGGCCGGTTCGTTCCACGAGGTGTGGGCGCCGGTGTGGGGCGAGAACGATTCGATCGACAACACCTACAACGACCTTACGGTTTATCTGTCGAACGCTTCGGGACGGATGAATGTGGAGTTCCGCGCGTTCAACGACGGTGTGGGCTTCCGCTATGTGTTCCCCGAGCAGGCTGTGGACACGCTGCTTGTGGCCGAGGAGCTTTCGGAGTTCGCCATGGGCGAGAACCTGACGGCCTGGTGGATTTCGGGCGACTATGACACCCAGGAATATGAGTACACCAAATCGCGCCTGAGCGAGATACGCAACCTCAGCGAGGGGATGCGCATAGGCAATGCCGCCCAGACAGGCTTCTCACCCACGGGGGTGCAGACATCGCTGATGCTCAAGAACGACGACGGCGTGTACATCAATCTCCACGAGGCCGCGCTGGTGGATTATCCGGCCATGCACCTCAACCTCAACGACACCACCATGACGTTTGTGAGCCATCTCACCCCGGGCATCCCCGAGGCAAAGGCCACGCTGGCACTGCCGCGCGCCACACCCTGGCGTGTGATCATGCTCGGCGACAAGGCCACCGACATCCTCGCGTCGGCAATGGTGCTCAACCTCAACGACCCCTGCGCACTCGACGACACATCGTGGATACATCCCACGAAGTACATGGGCGTGTGGTGGGAGATGATCACCGGCAAATCGCAGTGGAGCTACACAAACGCCGAGAACTTCGATCTGGCCACCTTCGACTATTCCAAGGCCAAGCCCCACGGACAGCATGGCGCCAACAACGAGAATGTGCGCCGCTACATAGATTTCGCAGCCGAGAACGGCTTCGACCAGCTGCTCATCGAAGGCTGGAACGTGGGCTGGGAGGACTGGTTCGGCAAGGAGAAGGACTTCGTGTTCGACTTCGTCACCCCCTATCCCGATTTCGACATCAAGGCGCTCAACGACTATGCCCACAGCAAGGGCATCAAGCTGATGATGCACCACGAGACCTCCGGCTCCGTAGGCAACTACGAAAAGCACATGGAGGCCGCCTACGACCTGATGAACCGCTACGGCTACGATGCCGTGAAGAGCGGCTATGTAGGCCATATCCTCCCCAAGGGCGACACCCACTACAGCCAGCGCATGGTGAACCACTATCTTGACGCGGTGAGGCGTGCCGCCGACCATCACATCATGGTCAACGGCCACGAGGCTGTGCGTCCCACCGGTCTGTGCCGTACATATCCCAATCTTGTGGGCAACGAGAGCGCGATGGGCACGGAGTACCGCGAAATGTCGCCCCAGCATGTGACCATCCTTCCGTTCATCCGCCTCATCGGCGGCCCGATGGATTTCACTCCCGGCATTTTCTGCATGGACATGAGCAAATTCGTGCCCGGAAGCAAGGACCACAAGAAAGCCACGGTGGGCAATCAGCTTGCCCTGTATGTCACCATGTACTCGCCGCTGCAGATGGCAGCCGACATGCCCGAGCATTATGCCGAGAAGGCCGATGCATTCCAGTTCATCAAGGATGTTCCCGCCGACTGGAGCCGTTCGGTCTATCTCGACGCCGAACCGGGTGAATTCATCATTGCCGCACGTCAGGGCAAGGGCACTGACAACTGGTTTGTGGGCGGTGTGGCCAACGAGGCCCGCGAAAGCGAGATTTCGCTCGATTTCCTTGAGCCGGGACGCACCTACAAGGCAACCCTTTATGCCGACGCTCCCGATGCCGACTGCTACGACAATCCGGAGGCTTACGTTATCACAACGTTCGACGCCACTTCGGATTCTAAACTTCCCGTGAAGATGGCGCGCGGCGGCGGTTTCGCCCTCTCGCTCATAGCCCAGTGACGCACAAGACCGCCTGTTGAACCTGACCGATTAAAATCAGGTCCAGCTCGGACTATCATCTAAAACGGACCGGTAGCAACGAACCATCGAGGCTGCCGGTCCGTTGTTTATTTAACCATTGTTTAACAGAATGCAATTAGTTGGAATCATGCACCCTATAATAACACACTTCACCGACGATGACCTGTATAAATTCACCATGTGCTGCGCTGTGATAGAGAATTATCCGCGCACGCGGGTGAAATACCGTTTTTTCGACCGCAACAACACGGTCTATCCTCCGGGGTTCGCCGACGAGCTGATGCGGCAGATCGCCATGCTCGAGGAGGTGGTGATCACCGATGAGGAGGTGGAGTTCATGCAGCGGCGGTGCCGCTACATCCCACTGTGGTTCTACAGCTTTCTGCGAGGGTTCCGCTACGACCGGCGATGGGTGACGGCCACTCAGGACGCTGAGGGTCACCTGTCGGTGGAGTTCGAGGGGTATTGGTGCGACACCATTCTGCTTGAGGTGAAAGTGCTTGCCATAATCTCAGAGCTTTATTATGAGATGACGGGGCAGGCGCAGCGCATTGAACATGGCCTGGACGAGTATTATGCCGCATCGTATGAGAAGGCGCGCCGGCTCATAGAGGCCGGATGCGTGTTCAGCGATTTCGGCACCCGGCGGCGTGCCTCGTTTGCCGCGCAGGACACCGTGATGCGCGCCATGACGGCATGCGGACGGGACCATGCCTGTGCCCCGGGGCGCTTCATCGGCACAAGCAATGTGTATTTCGCAATGAAATATGACCTTACACCCGTGGGAACAATGGCGCACGAACTGGTGTGCGCCATAGCGGGGATGTACGGGCCGCAGATGGCCAATTATCTGGCCATGCGCACGTGGTCGCACACCTATCGCGGCGCGCTGGGCACGTTTCTTTACGATACATACGGGTGGCGCATTTTCAGCCTGAACTTTTCGGAGGATTACGCCAACATGTTCAAGGGGCTTAGGGTGGACAGCGGCGACAATTTCGAGCAGCTCGACCTGATTGTGGAGAAATATCGTTCGCTCAACATTGACCCTGCCACCAAGCAGGTGGTGTTCAGCAACGGGCTCGACGTGGACCGGGCCATACGGATTCAGCGCTATGCCGAGGGGAAATGCCTGCCGTCGTTCGGCATCGGCACGCACTTCACCAACGATTTCGCCGATGTGGAGCCGATGAACATAGTCATAAAGCTTACCTCGGTGAAAATCACAGAGTCGTGGCCGTTCTATTGCCAGACTTGCAAACTGAGCGAGGACAAGGGAAAATATACCGGCGATGCCGCAACCGTGGCCTGCTTCAAGACCCTGCTGCACATTGACTGAGGGCACCGGCCGGACTGGGAGGCAACTCGTAGACGTTGTAGAGGGCGGTAGCTTTTGTGCACTTGTAGCCTTTGGAATGCAGATAGCTGAGCAGTGCGCCGCTTTTTTCGGCGTTGTGGTAGATGTTGGCGGTTTCGGCCTCGGTGCCGAGCATGAACGCTTCCGAGGGGGTGCCGAAATCGTTTCCGATGGTATTGTATTTAAGGATTATCACCGGTGCGCCGTTCAGATGTAGGTCGAGTTTGCGAAGGAGGCTTTCGGTCGAAAGCTGTTCCGGCCAGGAATTACCCAGTGCAGGCCGGGTGGATGTGAGGTAATGCAGCATTGGTGCGCTGCCGTAGATCAGCACTTCGCTGCCGGCAGGAGCGATGGTCTGCACCCCGTCGGCAGTGGCGTCGATTATATGAGCCCGTTCCGGCGATGTGAGGATGCAGCGCATCAAAGGGCTTTTAAGTTGCATGGTGCAGTTGGCGGGTGCGGTGGCATCGAAGTAGAGACCGCATCGCACGGCCAACCGGCAGCAATTGGCCAGCACAAGCAGCACGACGACAGCCACGGCCAATGAGGCGTGCCGCAGCGACAGATGCATGCTGCGTTGCAAAAAAAGCGTGTAGAACACCAGAGCAGGCACACCGGCCATCCACATGGCCGCAGGCCCGTTGTTGGAGATGCCGTTGTCGCTTCCCAACGGAAATATCAGCAGCATGGCAAGCCCGGCCCATCCGGCAAGGCGCATGCGCCGCGAGCCGCTAAGTATGCTCCCCGTTGAGCCAACGAGAAAAAATGCATCGAGTAAATATGTGCTGCCGGTACGGGCCACCAAGTATCCCATGCCGCAGAATGCCATTATCCATGCAGCGCTCCTGATGAGGCGGCTGTGTGGCACGAACTTGTAGGTACACCATAGCATTATCCCTATGGCAAGCAGTTTGGCTGCCACTCTGCCTGTAATGAGATAGGAATCAATCTGGGCACGGATCAGGTGGCTGATTCCGTGTGAGGCCTCCCCGTCGGCTGACGAGGCTATCCCGAACAGGTCGGACATGTTGCTGGCGAAAATGCTGAAATGCTTGAGTGCCAGCATGGCAGCCAGTACAAGTGCCACTCCGGCAATCCATCCTGCTGCAAAAGATGCGGTTACAGATTGCCACATGTGTTTCCGGCGGTAAATGGCAGCGCCGATGGGAATGAGCAGGATGTAAGCGAAGCCGAGGACATTGGGGATGCGGGCGAAGGTATTCATGCCAAGCACAAGGCCGGAGGCGAGGGCCAGACATACGGCGTCTGTGCGGTTGCGGGCTGTAACGCTTCTCATGATGAGCAAAAGTCCCACACATGTCAGCAGCGATGTGAGATGGTCGTAGGAGAATGTGAGCGGGAGCCACCAGCTTCCGACAATCATAAGCAGGGATGAGCCGGCCACGGCGCTGCGGAACCGGCGTGCCGGAAATGCAGCCGCAAGGCATAGAGCACACAACAGATTGACCGTTGCACCAACTATGCGCATTCCCAACGCTGTATGCATAATCTTCAGAAGCGCACCTCCCGTCAGGCCGCTGAGATAGTACATGAAATTGTACTCAACACATTCGGGATGGGAATAGATGTTGTCGTAGAATGTCAGATAGAATCCGGAGTCGCACAATTCCACTCCCATGAACAGTGGTGGAATCTGGACGACAATGCATATCACAGCCAGCCACAAAGCAAACGCTTTGCCGGACATATATTTCAGTTTAAATGGATTCATGCCGGAATATTGGTAATGAAACAAATTGTTGCTGTAAAATTAGGCATTAAATTATTTTAAGCAAAATGTCCGTAGCCGTTGGGACATGGGTTGGCGCGATGCGGATTTATACACATGCAAACATACTCGCAGGTTTTGCGCTGCAAAGGTAGTCAATATCCCCGTAGTATCCGGCTTGTTTCTCAAAACATTATCATTTCAGTTTTCAATGCCTTACGCATCACAGAAGGACTTGCTATGCCGTCGTTGGCTCCGATTGCCACATAGGAGGGAGGGTCAAGCCGCGTATATTGGAATGCCCGGTGTAGCGGACCGTTATTTGCATTTGGCGGTGGAATCTGCGCATATTTTTTTGGATATAGTGATTAGTTTTTAGAAGAAGTTCCGTTATA
The DNA here is from genome assembly GCA_900540205.1 of uncultured Porphyromonadaceae bacterium. GTDB lineage: Bacteria > Bacteroidota > Bacteroidia > Bacteroidales > Muribaculaceae > UBA7173. Next base: position 35,459 of record UQER01000013.1, read on the forward strand.
TTTAGATGCAGATTAGTACAATATTACCGGATATCAAATTCCCATTCGCTTTAAATCTATAACCAGGTGTTTTGAATGATGAATGAGGCTGAATTATGGAGCAAGGTCTTGAGCGGTGATATGACAGCTTTGTCGCTGTTGTATAAGCAGAACTATAACCTATTGTTTAACTGGGGGATGAGGTTCGTTTCCGATGAGGAATTTGTCAAAGACTGCATTCAGGATGTATTCGTCAAAATATGCAGCAGCCGGAAACTTTCTTCAACTCCCTATGTGAGGTCCTACCTTCTGACATCATTGCGTAACATGATTTTTGACCGGGTCGCCTCTGCACACGATGATGTGTCAATCACCGGACGGCTGTTTGAGATTGATGACAATGACTCCGGAATTGAGCAGCTTTTCAAGGATGACGATGACTCGCGTATGCTGGGACGCCGGCTTGTCATGGCTTACAATTCTCTGACATATAATCAGCGGGTGTCCGTTTACCTCAGGTATGTCCGCGGTCTGTCGTACAAGGAGATTGCCGCTGTGATGGAAATGAATCCGCAGTCTGCGATGAATCTTGTGTCCAGGGCTCTCAAATCTCTTCGGTCAGAGATGGGAGCAACTCCGTTCCTGATTTATTTATGCATGTTATTGTCATAAGTAAGATTTTGTGAGTAGGAATTCTGAAGGATTCCGTTAATATATATGTAAACCCGTCAATTTTTTTTTTGCGATGACTCCCCGAAATACAGATATCAGCAAACTGCTTTATGGCGTTGTGGACATCTTCAGGAAGCGAGAAAAGGTATTTCCCATTTCTGAAATCGACAAGGCATGGGAGGACTGTGAACGGCGGATAAAACGCGCCGCCTACAGGAACGCCATGCGCCGGAGAATCACTGTATGGTCGGGAGCTGCAGCTGCAGCTGCGGTTGTGATTCTGATGCTGTGGCCGGACGGTGGAGGCCATGCGGATGCTCCCGGTCTGACGGCAATACAAGACATTACAACGTATGCCCTCAACACCGAGGTGCCCATGACATCCGGGCACATTATCAATATGGTGCCGGGCTGTGATACTACCGAGGTTGACCAGAACCGAGCCAGCATCAGCTGTCTCGCAAATGGTACGGTTCTGGTCAACGGCCACTCTGTATCCGGAGCCGCAGGCAATCCGTCCGCCGACAGATATTGTCAGCTGGCGGTTCCGAAAGGACGCCGGGCCGAGATTAGGTTTGCCGACGGCACCCGCATCTGGGTTAACTCCGATTCGAGGGTGGTCTATCCTCAGGAGTTCTCGGGAGACACGCGTGAAATATATGTGTCCGGCGAGGTGTATCTCGATGTCGCGCCCGACAAAAATCATCCTTTTATAGTCAGGAACAAGGATTTCAACGTGACTGTTCTCGGGACTTCGTTCAACATTATGGCCTACGGCAACGGTGCTCCTTCTCAGGTTGTGCTTGTCTCCGGTAAAGTCGATGTGGACAATTCTTCCGACGGGACAGTGACTATGAGCCCCGGACAACTGGTTGACGTCACCGGCTCTGCAATCAGCTCACCCAGGCGTGTCGATGTGACTTCTTATGTGAGCTGGAAAGACAATCTGCTGGTGTACAGCGACAAGCCACTTGCCGATGTGTTCTCCAGACTTAATATCTGCTATGGACGGGAGTTTGTCCTGTCATCCGATGTGACTGACATCAAGGTCACCGGCAAGCTGTATCTGAAAGACGATATCGAAGATGTGCTTCACGCCATCGCGTTCTCTGCCCCGGTGAGATATGAGGAGCGCGGAGACAGCATATATGTCTTCAGAACCGGATGTGAGGGGACTGCGCCCTGATCATTCAGCGTATTCCGACGAATAATCGATTGTGTAATTATATAACGGACTGAGTTTAAACTCGCGATCTAAACCAAGCCCAAGATTAGAAAACCTTAAACCAATGCACTGTAATGGATAAATACATCCGCATGATTAATGCGAGGAAAGAGCTGTCGCGCATAATCCTGTTGCTATGGCTGAGTCTGGCTGCTTTATCATCACAGGCCGCCACGAGCGGAAGCTACGTCAACACCAAAACTTTTACCGTGGAAATGCAAAACACTTCGGTGAAAGATGTTCTTGATTACATCGAGAACAACAGTAAATACATTTTCTTCTACACCAGCGGGTCGATTGACACCAAACGCAAGGTGAGCGTAAGTGTTTCCACCCAGCCTGTAACCACTCTGCTCGACCAGATTTTCAAGAACACAAACGTGAAGTATGATATAGACGGATATCAGATTGCGTTGAAAAAAGCCGATGAAGCCGCCGCATCGTCGGCCCCTTCCAAAGCGTCGCCGGCAAAACGCCGGGTGACCGGCACTGTGGTTGACGCCTCAAATGACGAGCCGCTGATTGGTGCTCCTGTGACTTTCGACAAGAACACTCCGGGGGTGGTAACTGATATCGACGGTTATTTCTCAATCGAAATGCCGGCAGAGGGGCAACTCTACATCTCATATCTGGGGTTTCAGCCCGCAACTGTGAAGCCCGGAGACAAAAATGAGCTGACGGTGCGCCTAAAGCCCGACACCAACGTGCTTGACGAGGTCGTGGTGGTCGGCTATGGCACCACTACACGAAAAAACCTGACCACATCAATCGCCACCGTAAAAACCGACAAAATCTCCAAAGCCGCCAACAGCAGCGTGTCAAGCATGCTGCTTGGCCGTGCGGCCGGTCTGCAGGCCACGGTGAGCAGCACTCAGCCAGGCGGCGACATCAATATCTCTATCCGCGGCGGTGGCAACCCTATATATGTTGTCGACGGTGTGATCATGCCCAACTCTTCGCTCGAAGCCGGCAGCGGGGAGACCGGTCTGCCCGACAATGTGAAGCGCTCGGCTCTGGCAGGTCTTAACCCGGGCGACATCGAGTCGATTGAAATCCTCAAGGACGCGTCGGCTGCCATCTACGGCATCGGAGCCGCCGACGGTGTGGTGCTCATCACCACCAAGAAAGGCGCCGAAGGGAAGCCCACCATCACCTATGAAGGCAGCTACTCGATCCAGAAACGCTATAACTACGGGCTCAACCGCCTGAACAGTGTCGAGTATATGAATCTTGTCAATGTGTTTGACAAAGAAAAATATCTGCTCAACAACAACCAGTATCCCTACGGCAACCTTGCCTACGACGGCAAATGGACTCCCGTGTTCTCACAGGACCAGATTGACAACGCCACTGACACCAACTGGCAGGATTATGTGCTCAAGACAGGCCATATCAACAACCACTCCCTGACAATCAGCGGCGGAACGCAGAAGTTCAAGTATTATCTCGGCGTGAATTATTTCAATGAAGACGGTATCATTCGCAACGCCGGCATGGAACGCTACTCTCTGCGCACAAATGTGACCGCACAGCTTTTCCCTTTCCTAAGACTCTCGACAATCATCAACCTCAACAAAAACAAATATGAGAACGGGCTTGTCGGCGGCGATACCGGCAATCAGGGCAATTCGGCGTCGGGTTCGTTATATTCGGCGTTGCATTACCCGACATATCTGCCTGTCTACGACAAAAACGGAGAATACACCATCTTCGGCCGTGTGCCTAACCCGGTAGCCACCCTTGACATCATCGACGAATCGCGTCAGAGCAGTTATTATGCCAACTTCGCCATGGATGTCGATATAATAAAAAACATGCTGTCGGTGCGTCTGGTCTACGGTCTGAACCACGAAACCGGCCGCCGCACATCGTATATCCCCAAAGACGTTTACTTCGGTCTTGTGAAAAAGTCGCGCGGCAGCCTCGGATATGTAGAGCGGCAGTATGAGACTATGGAGGGGATGATCAATTTCAACCACAATTTCTGGAATGCCCTTGATTTCAATGCAGTGGTCGGTATGGGCCGCTACGTGGACAAAGGTAACGGCATGACCGTATCTTACCAGAATGCCAACGACATGATTCAGGATACAAATCTTGGCGCTGCCGACGGCCCTTTCGTCCCCTCGTCGTATAAATACGAGAACGAGAAGCGCTCACAGTTCGCACGCGCGTCGTTCATTCTCTTCGACAAATATGTGCTGGCAGCGACAGTGCGCCGCGACGGCACTGACAAGTTTTTCGACAATAAGAAATACTCCTGGTTCCCTTCCGTGTCGGGTGCATGGAAAGTCTCTCAGGAGAAATTCCTCCGTAACCTCACCTGGCTCAATCTCCTCAAAGTGCGTGCCAGCTATGGTGTCACCGGCAGCGACAACCTGGGGACGTCACTCTACGGTACCGTCGGTGTGTCGCGTGAAGACATCAAATTCTCTAACGGCAGCGTGACTTATGTGCCGTTCGTTCTTCTGGGAGGCAGTTATGACGACGTGACATGGCAGAAGACTACAATGAAAAACTTCGGTATCGACTTCGTAGTTCTCAACAACCGCCTGTCGGGTAACTTCGACATCTTCCGCAACGACGTGACCAACATGCTCGGAACTGCCTACACATCGCTGCTCAATATGTATCCTACCCGTCCGGTCAACGGCGCACACTACAAGCGCACCGGTGTGGAACTTTCGCTGAACTCAGAAAACATACGCACCTCTGACTTTACCTGGACAACCTCGCTCGCCCTCTCTCACTATCGCGCCAACTGGGTGGAGCGTATGCCAAACTACGACTATAAGACCTACCAGCAGCGTGAAAACGAGCCGATGAGCGCCTACTATTACTACAACACCACCGGAATAATCAACGCCGACCGCAGCAATATGCCCGAATCACAGCGTTCTCTTCCGATTGATGCCCAGAAACCCGGTTTCCCCATCATCGATGACCGCAACGGCAACGGCGTGATTGACGAAGGCGACATCTACATGGACGACCTGCTGCCAAAACTCTATTACGGTTTCGGCAATACGTTCATCTACAAGAACTGGGATCTTGACATATACATGTACGGGCAGCTCGGTGTGGAGAAATACAACAACACCAAGGCGGCCAACTGCTCGGCCGGCAATCTTTCAAGCGGCATAAGCGCAGCCAATCCTACGGACTACGCCTTTACCGCATGGAACTCCCAGACCAATCCCAACGGCACGACTCCCGGTGTGGCCACAAAAGATGTGACAATGCCCGGCAACGCCGGCATAAAGCTCTTCTATGAGAAGGCAGACTTTCTGCGTGTGCGCAACATCACGCTGGGCTACACTTTCGATGCCCGCAAATGGAAGTGTTTCAAGGGCTACATGCAGAGCCTGCGGCTCTATGTCGATGTTCAGAACCCGTTCACTTTCACCGGATTCACCGGCGATGACCCTGAAATTGTCATTGCCTCAAGCTTGCTGTCGGGTTGCAACTATCCACAGTTGAGGTCATACTCGTTCGGCGCAAAAATCATCTTCTAAAAAAATATTACAGCCAATCGCTATATGAAAACCAAAATATTATGCTCCTTAATGGCGGCGCTGATGCTCTTCACGACCTCTTCATGTGAAGATAATTTCGACGCCAAGATCTACGGAGAGCTTCTTCAGGGCAAATATCCCTCGACTGAGAGCGAATATGTGTCATACATGATGATTTGCTATCTTCCGTTCACCACGCCCTTCACCTACACTATAAACGAGGGGACAGGTATGCACGGCTGGTATATCGCCACCGGCGGCGACATCCGTTTCTTCGACTCCACCTCGGATATAATGGCTCCCGGATACACGCGCTGTGGCGGAGAATGGCTTCAGCTCTCCAAAGCCAACTACGAAAACTGCATCCACTACTGGCGTGGCTGGGTGGTCGATGACAGCAATCCCAACCATTTCATGAAGACCGCGGAAATAACCCGTTTCACCAATATCGTGGACGTTCTGCAGAACGCCCCGGCCAATGTGTTGTCGGAAGAGACCCGTGACGCCCTTCTGGGAGAGGTTCGCTTGTGCCGCGGTATGATGATGTACTATCTCATGCATGTGTTCGGTCCGGTTCCCGTAATTGTAGACCCCGACAAGGTGTTTGACGACGAAGCACAGCGTAACACCACGCGCCCGACACTCGACGAAATGTGCGGATACATCTACGATGACCTCCTATTCGCAGCCCGTCACGCCCCGGAGGTGCAGACCGAGAAAGGGCGCTATACGCGTGATTACGCCCGTTTCTGCCTGATGCGTCATTGTCTGAACGAAGGTTCGCATATGCCCGGCTATTATGACACGGGACTTGAGATGTTCTCCGAGCTTGAGGGCAAATACCAGCTTTTTACCCAGGGAGACAATCCTTGTGCCGATCTTTACAAGAACGCCAACAAGTTCAACAGCGAGATTATCATGGCCGTTAGCTGCGATCCGCTCGCGGACGGCTCCCCGAAGCATGGCAATGCCAACATCCTCTCCATGTGCACCGTGCCCTGGGATGCCGCCGCACTCGACCCCAACGGCAATCCGACAGTCTTCTACCCTCAGAACGGTGGCTGGCAGGCGTTCTATAATGTCGCCAAGAAATTCTACGACAGTTTCGAGACCGGCGACCGCCGCCGCGATCTTATCGTCACCGAGTGGTGGAACAAGAGCGGCGAGAAAGTCACCGCCAACGACCTGGGCACACGCTGGGACGGCTTTATCTGCAACAAATTCCCCATCGAGACCTCCGGTTCGTTCCAGGGCACCGACATTCCCATCGCCCGCTGGGCCGATGCGCTGCTGATGTATGCGGAGCTGTCGGTACGCAAAACCAACAGTGCCCCGTCGGCCACCGCCATTGATGCTGTCAATCAGGTGCGCCGTCGCGCCAATCTCGGTGAGCTCGACGCCGCAGCCACCTCGTCGGCCGATAACTTTCTCACCGCCATCCTTGCTGAGCGCGGCCACGAGCTTTATTACGAAGGCTGCCGTAAAATAGACTTGATCAGGTTTAACCGCTATGCCCGCGAAACTTCGAAAGTGAAGGGAGAAGTGCCCACCCGCCAGTATGTGCCGCTCCCCAACTACGCGGTTGAAGCTGCAGCAGCCGACGGCTGTAAGCTCGACCAGTTCTATTCGCGTCCGGGCTGGGATGTTGACTACAGTCAGGCCCAAGGCATGTAAAACTCCTCAAAAAGAAACAACAGATTATGAAGAAATCAATATATCTCATGAACATATTCGGCTGCCTTCTTCTGGGATTGGCCACCATGGGCTGCAATTCAGATGAAGACCCCACACCGGTACCAGAAAAACCGGTTGAAGCCACCGACGGCGGTTATCTCTTCGCCCATATGACCGATGACAACTATGGCTCGCTGTTCTACAGCGTGTCGCGCGACGCCTATAACTGGGAAACACTCAACGACGGGCGCACCGTTCTTCCGGCCTATTGCGGCCATCCCGACATCTGCAAAGGGCGTGACGGCTACTATATGATCAGCGTAAAGAAAGGCTCAGGCATACCCCTGCTGTGGCATTCGACCGACCTGGTCAACTGGGAATACACCAAGCTGGCCAAATCGATATTCAACAAAATCAAGGAGCTGTATGGCCATGTCAACGAGGAGACATATTACGGTGCCCCGAAAATGTTTTACGACCAACCGAGCGACCAGTATATGATAACCTGGCACGCCGGCAAGACAGGCAACGACTCTGACACGGGCGAATGGGAAACAAAACGGACATTCTATATCCTAACCAAGGATTTCAAGAGTTTCTCGGATCCAAAACTGCTGTTTAACTTCACCGGCAGCGATGAGAACATGGCCACCATCGACGTAATCATACGCCATTCCGGCGACTCATATTATGCCATCTTTAAGGACGAACGCACTCAGGATGTGGCGCCTGAAACCGGCAAGACCATACGCATAGCAAAGGCTCCGGCTCTCACAGGCCCCTATGCCAATCCCGGTCCCCGCATCACCGACCTTGACCGCTGGCATGAGGCTCCGATTGTAGTTCCAACGGTAGACGGAAAAGGATTTTACCTGTTCACGGAGAACTACCCCCTGCAATACGATATGTTTGAGGCCCAATCGCTCGACGGCCCCTGGACAGAACGCTATTTCGCAGGTCCCAAAGCCCGCCACGGTTGTATGGTTCGTGTCAACGAAACCGAATACCAGGCCATCATAAACGCTTACAAACGCTAACACTGAGAATCATCTATCATGAACAAAACGATATACTCTGCCATATTGGTGGCATGCATGTGTCTGGCAAGCTCGTGCTCTGACGAGGTCACTCGTCCGGATGAGTGGCCTGAATGGCCGGCAAAAGCCGTGGTGAAAGTCAACGGACTTGAACTGACCGACACCTATTACACTACTTTCAACGGCACCAAGCTCTCGCTCACACAGGGGCAGACCGTAGATTTCGCCGGGATTGACAAGCTGCAATACACGTTGCAGAGCCATTTCTGGGATGTGACATCGGCCGGTCAGGCTGTGTTCAAAGGCGCGACGGGCAATTACGACGTGATTTACGATCATCTCAACGGCCTGCTCTATCTCGAGCAGCCAGAGGCTGAATATCCTGAAGCGCTCTATGTGATCGGTGAACAACTCGGTCACTCTGGCGCAACAGAAGCCATATCGACATCCTGGTCAATCGACGCTCCCGACAATGTGCAGAGCTGCCGACGCGTGGCGCCCGACAAGTTTGAGATCAGCCTGTATCTTGCACAAGGCTTCAAGTTCAAGTTTTTCCGCCACCACGGGTGGGGCTCGCATGAGGAAATCGAGATATGGGCCGAAGATCTCACCATCAACCAGCCGACTCTCGTTACAGGTACAGGCGACTTCTGTGCCGGTCCGCTGTTTCAGGCCGGAGTGTATGACATCACTGTTGATCTGACGGCAAAGACTTTCGATATCGAGAGCCGTGTGCCGGTCCAGCAGGAAGATTATTATGTCAACGGTGTGCTGATGGAGCCCTCAGGAGCGTTTCTCCATACCCGTCAGACCCTGACAAAAGGTCAGGAAGTGGTGTTCGGCAATTTCGGGGGTATCGCCGACATGGTGCAGCCTCAGTTCTTCAAAGTCATTTCCGACGTCGAGGGGCGTGCTGAATTCATCGGTCCTACGGGAGAATATGACCTCTATTTTGACGCGGGAGGCATGCTCATTTATGCCGAGTGCCCGTCGATGAACGAATACGACGGCACCGCAATGTGGGTTACCGGTTCTGGATTCGGTCATCCGAAGGCCGGCCGCGCAACGGTGGGAGCGTGGAAGCTGACCGAAGCTGCAGGCTCATTCCAGATGGTCAAAGTGGCCGAAGGCGTTTATGAAACATCGATGTATCTTGCCCGCGATTTCGATGTGAAATTCTATCGTGCCCGCGACTGGGGAAGCGCACGCTCAACCCAGCTGTTCGAGCCTGTACCCGCCGATCTGCTCGCGAAAGGCGTTGCAGGAACTCCCGATTACTGTATGTTCACCGGAGATCTACTCCCCGGCCCGGACTTTACCGCAGGAAGCTATACTGTCCGCGTGGATTTCAATAACAAGATAGTGTATCTGACCGAGATGACTCCTCAGGACAAAATCCGGCCGGTCGACTATAAGGTCAACGGAGTGTCGCTGAAGGCCGGCCGCTATGCAGAGTTTCTGGAGGCTACCGTCAGTCTCACCAAGGGCGAACGCGTCAGCTTCGAGAACTTCCAGTGTATTGACTATATGCTTCAGCCGGAATATTTTGTACGCAACGACGACGGTTCCTACACCTTCAACGCCATGAGCGGCGAATACCGCGTGCTCTACGACGTCGATGGCACAGAACACATCTGGACTGAGCGAACATCAGACGACGGCCTCTGGATCACCGGACAATATTTCGGCCACGGCCGCACCGGCGGATGGGATGTCGGATATCACGACAATTCGATCTATATATCCAAGGGCTGGAGCTGGGACAATCCGCGCCAATATCTCTGCTGTGCCGAGACCGCTCCCGGAGTATATGAAACCACGTTCCTTGTCCACAGCAGCTGGTCGCAGCTGACCCTATACGGAAACCGCGGCTGGGACAAGCGGATAATGTCGAGTGAGGTCACCATCACCGACACAAGTTCTTTCGGACGTTCATTCGCATGGCAGGACGGCGTGGGCAATGATGCCAACTTCGGATGTACAGTCGGCGATATCGGCCAGGAATACGGCACCTACCGTCTGGTGATTGATACTAACCAGAGTCCCATTGTTGTGACGCCTGTGCTGCTCGACGGCCACGGACATCATTAATCGTCAAAGGCATAACTAAACATTAATTCCCGAAAGAATAAGTAAGTATTCAAAATTATTACGCATATGAATATTTAAAAAACTTTATATCTCCGCCGGAGTCTTTTCGGTGCTTTTCACTCTCTTCATCAGTCGTGTAGCTCGCTACACTCCTTTTTCATCGAGCGAAAATCCCTCGAAAATACTCTCGTCAGTGATATAAAATAATTTTGACTACTTACTTAGACTCGAAATCTTAAAATCATGAAAAAACAGATCAGAGCTTTAATCCCTCTGGCCTGCATGGCACTGATGTGCTCTTGCGGTCAGCAAGGTAATGATACCGAGAACCGGATGGACCGGTTTATCGACGAGCTGATGGGACGCATGACCATTGAGCAGAAACTCGGACAGATGAACCTCGTCACCGGAGGCGACATGGTCACGGGCCATGTAATGACCAATGAACTTGAAAAGCTGATACGCGGCGAGGAGATCGGCGGCGTATTCAATGTAAAAGGTGCCGAAAAAATTCTCGAGCTGCAGCGCATCGCTGTGGAGGAAACAGAGCTCGGCATACCTTTGCTTGTCGGAGCCGACATAATTCACGGCTACGAGACCATATTTCCCATTCCTCTGGCGTTGTCGTGCAGCTGGGATCCGGTTGCGATTGAAAAAATGGCCCGTATATCGGCCATTGAGGCAAGCGCATCAGGCATCAACTGGACGTATAGCCCTATGGTGGATATCTGTCGTGACCCGCGTTGGGGGCGCATCGCCGAAGGAAATGGCGAAGATCCTTATCTGGGTTCGGTTCTCGGACCGGCATATGTGCGCGGCTATCAGGGTAAAGATATGTCGGGAAAAGATGAGATAATGGCTTGTGTGAAACATTTCGCTCTCTACGGGGCCGTGGAAGGTGGACGAGACTATAACACTGTAGACATGAGCCGTCAGCGCATGTTCAACGAATATTTTCCCCCTTATGAAGCAGCCATCCGCAGCGGCGCGGCCAGCGTGATGAATTCATTTAATCTTGTCGATGGAATTCCGGCGGCAGCCAACAGATGGCTTATGGTCGACGTGCTTCGCGACCGGTGGGGATTCGACGGCCTGCTCGTGACCGACTACGATGTGATTTCCGAGATGTCGGCCCACGGCTATGCCCCGCTTCCAGAGGCCTCGGTGAAGGCTCTTGAGGCCGGCACAGACATGGATATGGTTTCGTCGGGATACTTCACGACGCTGAAGCAGGCGCTTGACAATAAGGCAGTGACAATGGCGATGATTGACAAAGCCTGTCGGCGCGTGCTTGAGGCGAAATACCGGCTCGGACTGTTTGAGGACCCCTACAAATATTGCGACACTGCATCGGTGGCCGGAAAGATCTACACGCCCGAACACAGACGTGTGGCCCGCGAAATCGCCACAGAGACGTTTGTGTTGCTCAAAAATGCCAATCAGACCCTGCCGCTGGCGCCGAAGGGGAGGATAGCGCTGATCGGGCCTATGGCCGATGCCGCCAACAACATGTGTGGCATGTGGAGCATGACCTGCACCCCTTCTGCCCATGAGTCGCTGCTCGCTGCTATGACCGAAGAACTTCAGGGGAAAGCAGAACTGATCTATTCGAAAGGGTGCAATATCTATGCGGATGAGACTGTGGAGAACAATGCCAACGGCATCAGACCGATAGCGCGTGGCGACGATGAGACGCTGCTGCGACAGGCTTTGGCCGCCGCCTCAAAGGCCGATGTAATCGTTGCCGCTCTGGGCGAGTCGGCAGAAATGAGCGGTGAATCGGCATCGCGTGCCGACATACAGCTCCCCGATGTGCAGCAAAAACTGTTGCGAAGCCTGGCCGCTACCGGCAAGCCTGTGGTGCTTCTCCTGTTCACAGGCCGTCCGCTTGTCCTCACCTGGGAAGATGCCAATGTCGACGCCATACTCAATGTCTGGTTCGGGGGCAGTGAGGCAGCCGGTGCCATCTGCGACGTGGTCTTCGGCAGGGTGTGTCCGTCCGGTAAACTAACTACTACTTTTCCGCGTCATGCCGGACAGATACCTTTGTATTACAATCATATGAACACCAGCCGCCCCGATCCGGATGCGAAAGTATTCAACCGCTACACCAGCAACTATATCGACGAGAGCAACGAAGAACTGTATCCCTTCGGCTACGGACTCAGCTATGCCACATTTGAATATGGCGCCGTGAGCCTCGACAAAACGACACTTACGGCCGGCGATTCAATTACGGCTTCGGTAAAGGTTACCAACACGGGCCACTGCAGGGCTACAGAGACAGTGCAGCTCTACACACGCGACATCTATGCGTCGCTTGCCCGTCCGGTTAAGGAGCTGAAAGGTTTCAGACGAATCACTCTCGAACCAGGAGAAAGCCGTGAAATAACCTTCACTGTCACCCCCGACATGTTGCGTTTCTATAATTCCGAACTTGAATACTTCTGGGAGCCCGGAGAATTCGAGCTGATGACAGGCCCTGATTCAAAGCATATCAGCTCCGTCCGTTTTGAACTGAAATAACTCCATAAAGATATGCGACCAAATATAATAACCACCAAAACAGTTCTTCTTGCCATACTGGCTGCTGTCACATCGCTATCGGCCGGTGCCAGTGCTGTGGATTTGCCGGCCACATGTTTTCTTATGCATTCGAGCGGACTGCATATGGTCAGGGACGGGCAGGGCCACGCAGCCCTGGAGAACCCGGATGTGACCGGTCCGCAGATGCTCACGATTACCTCTGCTTCCGACGGATATTACAATATTTTCGCTCATGACGGTTCCGTGCTGTCACTCAGTGGCGACTATGACGCCTGCTTCCTCAGCGATGCCTCGTCATATAACGCCCAGTACGCTATCGAAGCTGTGTCAGATTTCTATGTCACACTGCGTTGCAGGGCAAACGGCAAGTATGTCGGCGTAGACAACACGTCGTCCGGCTCGTGGGCTTATTCAAATAAGGAGGAGCCAGACTATTGGTACCTGTCCAGCGACCCTGCGCAAGCTCCGGCTTTTGACGAGTGTTCATATATCGTCGCGCCCGGAGGGCGACGGCATCAGTTCGAAGGTTGGGGAGTGTCGCTTTGCTGGTGGGCAAACATGTGCGGAAAATGGAGCGATGACAAAATCGACAGAATCATAGACTGGCTTGTCAGTCCTGACGGGCTGAACTATAACATCTTCCGCTATAATATCGGTGGGGGTGACGATCCCTCCTATGCCAACTGCCGCGAGCACCATATGCGCGACGGCAAGGGGGCGCGGGCCGAGATGGAGGGATTCAAGGATTCTTCTTCCGGCCCGTACCTATGGAGCCGAGACGAGGCGCAGCGCAAGATAATGCTCAAAATCAAGGAAAAACGTCCCGATGCCATATTCGAGGCGTTCAGCAATTCCGCCCCATACTATATGACATACAGCGGATGCGTTGCCGGCAATCATGACCGTAAGTCCGACAATCTCCGTCCGGAATGTTACGGAGAGTTTGCAGACTACCTCATAGATGTATGCCGCCATTACAAGGATGAGTACGGCATAGAATTCCGCACGCTTGAACCCTTCAACGAGCCTATGACCGACTACTGGTTTGCCGGCGGCGAACAGGAAGGATGCCATTTCGACGTCGGGTCGCAGATAGACTTCCTCAAGGTACTGGCCCCGAAACTCCGCCAGTCGGGGCTTTCCACCACTGTCGCTGTATCCGACGAGACAGCGGTTAATCAGTCTGTGCTTGATTTCATAGCCTACCGCGATGCCGGCGTTCTGGATATGGTTGGACAGTGGAATACACACAGCTACAGCGCCGATGATTTTTCGCGTGCCAAACTCAGTTCTTTATGTAATGAAGCCTCCATACGTCTGTGGATGAGCGAGGTCGGGGCAGACGGTTCAGGAATACGTGGAAATCTGAATCTTGCCCGGCGACTTGTCGACGATATCCGTTTCATGATGCCGTCGGCCTGGATTGACTGGCAGTATATCGAGGAAAATCATGATCAGTGGGGATTGGTGACGACAAATGACTATCTCAATGGCGATGCGTGGCGTACGAAGAATTATTTTGTGCGTTCGCAGTTCAGCCGTTTCATCGAGCCCGGTTCGACTGTAATCACGTCGCTCAATCCCAATACTCTCGCGGCGCTGACCCCTGACGGAGACCGTCTTGTGATTGTGGCTCTGAATACCTCTTCGGCCGGCATAATTCATAAGGCGGACCTCTCTGCGTTCGAATCTGTACAGACGCCGGTTGCGGCTTACATCACCGATCCGTCGCACGATATGGCCTTGTTCAGTGATTATGAACTCGGAGGCACCACACTGACGTTTTCTCTGCCTCCGACATCTGTGGCAACACTGATTGTGCCGGTGACCACCCGGCCGCTCACTGACAAGATAAACCCTGATGCATCTTACCTGCTCTGTCCTCGCACCGCCTCAGATGTGCTGGTCACGGCCGATGACGACGGTGTGCGTCTGAAACAGATGGAAATGAGTCCGGCCCAGCAGTGGAGAATCACGCGCAGCGGCGACCTGTATGAGTTCACGAACCTCTCCGGCCAGATTCTGACAGAGACCGATGAGAACAATTACTATCTCGACAGAGAGGATTACAAGACCGGTAGCCAGGGGTTCAGGCTAAACCGTATTGATCCGGTCCATTATTACATCACAAATGCCGACGGCTCCAGAGCTTTTGACCTCGAGGGAGAATCATCTTCGGTCAATACGCGTGTGGGACTGTGGAGGTATGACGATACTCCGGACGCGCCTGTGCACAGGCAATGGTCGCTGATAGAACTTCCGCAGAACGGCATCTCTTCCGGCGGAACCTCCAAATGTATTGCGGGCGTCCTTCCTCCCGCGACAGTGCGCGTACTGACCGATATCCCCGGGAGGATGACGGTGGAATCTCTCAGCGGACATAGCGGTCCCCTCCGAATCTACAATGTGCGGGGAGTCTGTGTATATTCCGACACTTCTCCGGGTGAGACCGTGGTTCTTGACATGCCTGCGGGCTTTTATGTGGTCAGTGTCGGGTCGTTGTCGGTTCAGACAGTGGTGAAGTGATGTAACACATATAACTAATACATAGCTACACATGAGATCAATAATTATATCGCTGCTGACTCTACCGGCAGGATTGACGGCAATGGCACTTGACATTGACGATATTAATGTGCGCGATCCATTCATCTTCGCCAACGGGGCGGACTCCACCTATTATCTCTATCGCTCCAAAAGTCCTGCATGGGACATCGCAGCCGAGAGGGGTGGGGTGCAGGTGTTGACGAGCCGCGACCTGAAAACGTGGTCCGAACCGGTGCAGGTTCTTGAAATTCCGGCTGATAACTGGGCAACGGGCACTATATGGGCGCCTGAGATGCATGAAATCGACGGGCGGTTTTATATGTTCGCCACTGTCAATGACTCCATCTCCTGGAAAGCGCCGCAAAACGGCAGGAAATTTGAGCAGAGGGGCACCCAGATTTTTGTCGCAGATTCACCGTTAGGCCCTTTCGTGCCGGTCGGCGACAGACTACCGGCCACCCCGGCAGGCCAGATGTGTCTCGACGGCACCTTCTACCGGGAGGACGGACGCAACTATATGGTGTATTGCCATGAATGGGTAGAGATGTCCGACGGAACGGTAGAAATGGTGGAGCTTGATGCAGAAATGAAGGCTGTGACGTTTCCGGTGCGACTGTTCTGCGGTTCGGCCCCGGCATGGGCGTCGGGATGGCTGTCCGGCAATGAGATGTGTTATGTGACCGACGGGGTGTTCCTGTATAAATCGCCGCAGTCGGGCAACCTTTACATGATCTGGTCGGGAATGAGCGCTGACGGCTACGCGCTCGGGGTGGCCCGTTCGAAAACAGGGCGCATAACCGGCCCTTGGATTCAGGATCCCGAGCCTGTATTTTCCCGCGACGGAGGACACGGCATGATTTTCAGGGATTTCGGCGGTGTCCTGAGACTGGCGCTGCATCAGCCCAACAATCCGGAGGGCGCGGAACGTATGCGGCTGTTTGAGATAGTGGAGACCGGGAATACCCTGAGACTTAAATAATATCTCCTACGGCTTCTGGAGGAATGCTGCGGAACTTTTTTAGTGACAGATTGTATTTCCCGGCTAAAGTTTGAGTAGGGATTCCCGATGATGACGTTATTATAATATTAACCTATAAATCTATTAATATTAACCTCTAAATCTATCATATCATTTATGAAGAAAAGTATTTTACTACTGTTTTGCATGGCCGGGCTTCCGGCTTTCGCCACTACCGGGATTGTGCCCGGCACACCCTACTACATGCGCAACGTGGCTAACGGAAAGTTTCTAACCGCAGGTGGCTGGTGGGGCACTCACGCTATTGTCGGGGAGTCGGGACTGCCTGTGACATTCGAGGCTGCCGGAGGCGCCAACGAGTTTCGCGCAATGACCCCCGCCGGCTATTTTCAGGCAAGAGACATGTATCTCGACAAGCCGGTGGATCAGTCTTGCGTATGGACTGCGGAGACTGACGGGAATGGGCAGTTCGTGTTCAAATATACAGTTGAAGGTCAGGAAAAGGCCGTTGGCATGGATGGAGACATGTATATCAACGATGTGGCCATCAACACCGGAGATGCAGCCCAGCAGTGGGAGCTTTTCACCCGCGAAGAGTTGATTCAACAGCTTGCCGACGCCGACGTTGACAATCCGATGAACGCCACATTCCTTTTCCCCGGGGCATCTATCATCCCCAACAGTTCGGAAAACGCCAGATGGGTGCGCACCGATGCCGGCGAAAACGCTCTCTTCGAGCTGGCTTCTGCCACCAACAATGATGATGCATGGCGTTTTACCCGCGTTTACAAATCTTATAACAATCAGGTAGAGGATGGCGCCACAACCGCATACACAATCACGAATTCCGCCGAAGGACTGCCTGCCGGCGCCTATGTGATGACGGCATATGTGGTTTCAGACGGGGCAAGCCCGGTAATGACCGTCAACGGCCTCGATGTGACCTATCAACGCGTTGGCGACGGGGGCACTTACAGTGCAATAGATTTCGGCACGGCTGTTTACGAAGGACGCTACAAGGTTTCAATTCCCGTGAATGTTACCGACGGCAAACTCGAAGTCAAGTTTGTGAAGGGGGCAGATGCCAACCCGACAGCGCTCTACTTCGACAACTTCGATCTGCTTTATATCGGCAATAAAGGTGGCGACGCCTATAACGTCATGTACAAAAATGTCAAGGAAGCCATGACCGATGCCGAGGCTATCGCAACACGTCTGGGGCTCAAAGGTTTCAACAACAGCGAAGTTCAGGACCGTTGGGATAACCATAGAATCACAGGCGACGGCAGCGAAGAAGTTCATATGACCTACGAGGCTCTTGCTGCCGCATGCAAAAAACAGGGTGTGGTACCTGCCGACATGACATATGCTATCCTTAATCCAAGTTTCGAGCTTGGGGCATGGGGCTGGACATTTGATACCGGCGGTGACACAGTCGTAGCAGAAAATAAAGATGGCAAGGCAACCGAAGGCGGCGACGGCAAATATCTCTATAACACATGGGATAATGCGAAAGGACACGCAATTTCACAGACAATCGACGGCCTTCCCGCCGGCACTTATACAGCGGCTGTAAAAGTCTCGGCTCCCGCCAACAGCACGATTTATATCTTTGCTAATGACTCCCATCAGGGTGTGACTATTCCGGCGGATTCAAACGAAGGTGTGTTCTATCCTGTTGAGGTACGGTTTGAGCTCGCTCCCTCTCAAAAGCTCAATCTCGGAGTCACCGGTGGCGACGAGAATGGCAACTTCGTGGCCGACAACGGTGCCTGGTTCCGTGCCGACAACTTCACCCTTACCCACATGCTCCAGACGTCTGTAACATCAGTCGTGGCAGATTCTGACAACGCTCCGGTGGAATACTATAACCTGCAGGGAATGAGGATTACAATTCCTGCAGCCGGTCAGATTTACATCGTCAAGCAGGGATCAACTGTCAGAAAAGTAGCGATGTGATAAATTTATAAAAATGACAATTATGTCTGACTGACAGGCGTTTCATCAATATTCAGGTTATCTCGGCGCCGTACATTTGAACATATGCGTAAAAATGTGCGGCGCTGATAGTTTTCGTTAAACTTTATGAAGAAAATATTCGTAGCCGTCTTGTCGGCGTTATTTGGCATTGTGAATACACCGGCCGCTGAATGGCAGGTAAGGACCGCATGTGCCGGTGACATCAAGGTTGTTTGTCAGCAACCCGGCGACTGGAAGTTTGAACTGCATGTAGACTCGATTGACTGCAAAGAGATTCTCGCTGTCGTGCTGACGTCCGACAGCCTGCGGCAGCCCCCTCGGTTTGATGTCATCATATCGGTGCCCCAGCTTGATATTCACCATCTATGGCGTCCCGGCGATATGGACCGCTGCCAGCTGCGCCCCGACTGGATGGGATATTATTCGAGTAATCTTGCCTTCGATATGCCTCTTTATGCCTTTATAAACAGCAACAACGGCAACCGGCTGACAGTGGCAGCCAGTGAACCGCTGCGGAATGTAGATGCTCAGTTCGGTCTGGTCGAGGAGGGGAGTACCCTGTTGGGCAAACTCAGCTATTTCAACGGACCACAGACTCAGATGACACGCTATGAGACCAAAATTATGCTCGACCCGCGCCCAGTAATGTGGAGCGAAGCGATTAAAGAGGCTTCGGAGTGGATGACGGCCGAGGCCGCTCTGGAACCTGTGGCAGCTCATGAAGAGGCGTTTGCCCCCCTCTATTCCACATGGTATAATTTCCATCAGAATGTCACGGCCGACCGCATAGAGCGGGAATGCCTTGAGGCATCGCAGATGGGGATGAAGACCATTATCCTTGACGACGGATGGCAGACGGATGACAACAACCGCGGATATGCGTTCTGCGGCGACTGGCAGGTGAGCCCTAACCGCTTTCCGGATTTTGCTGCGCATGTGAAACGGGTGCAGGACATGGGCATGAAGTATATGGTCTGGTATTCGGTTCCTTATGTTGGCAAAAAAAGCAGCAATTACGAGCGTTTCAAAGGAAAGTATCTTTCTGAATCGGCAGAAGTCGGTGTGCTCGACCCACGATTTCCGGAGGTGAGGGAGTTTCTCTGCTCCACCTATGAGAATGCTATGAAAGAATACGGTCTTGACGGATTCAAACTCGATTTTATCGATAGCTTCCGTTTTGACAACGCGGATCCAGCAGAAGCCGACAATTATGCCGGACGCGATATAAAATCGCTGCCTGCGGCCATTGATGTCCTGATGAAAGAAATATACAGGCGGTTAAGCGCCATCAGACCGGATGTGCTGATAGAATTCCGTCAGCGATACATAGGGCCGGCAATGCGTCAGTATGGCAACATGTTCCGTGCAGGAGACTGTCCCGCAGATATGCAAGGCAACCGCCAGCGTATAGCCAACCTGCGTCTGACCTCGGGAGAGAGTGCAGTACATTCCGATATGCTGGAATGGAACCTGGCCGAGACCCCGGAGAATGCCGCACGCCACATACTTTCGGCTCTGTTTGGTGTTGTACAGTATTCGTTGATGCTCGGAGAGCTGCCCGAAAATCATACTAAAGTGATAAGGCATTGGCTTGATTTCTCACAAAAACACCGCGAGACATTGCTCAAGTCAGAATTCCGCCCTTATCATCCGGAGAAATGTTACCCGGTCATCGAGGCTGAAAGTGACGATGAACTGATAGTGGCCGTATACGATGACATGAGTGTGCCAGAGATGAAGACATCCGGAAAACGCACCTACATAATCAATGCCTCGGGAGCGCCGTCGTTGGTGCTGGATATGCCCGCGGGCGCCCGGCGTGTCGTGGCATACGATGTGTATGGCCATGAGGCTGCCGCACCTGAAATCGTCAAGGGGGTGCAACGGGTAGCAATCCCCTTGAGCGGATATCTGCAGATTGAATACTGAACAACAGGATAAGACAACCCCGGCGGTTGCCTGTGCCTCCGGTAACTGGCCACCGCCCACGGGGTTTCATGCACACAGACGAGATGCGGGTCATAAGTCAGGTGCAAGGTTGACGTACGGAGAGTGGGGTAGTTCACTCGTTGCCTTCCTGTGGAAGGGGGGAATGTATTGCAGATAAGCTTAGATGGTTAAAGACCACTTACTTGAGACAACAATCACAAATGGATTGCCACGCCTTTCTTCCAACTTCCACCAAAGGACACGATTCGCACCCACGCCATCTCGCACTTTCCTGACAATCAGTTAATTTGCTCGGATAGAAATGGCCACATGGGGTTGCACCTGACCGTTTTTTTGCAGCTGACCCCTTTTTGCAGCTGACCCCTTTTTAACATTTCACCCCGCCTTTGCGCCAGTCACCATTATTGCGCCGATTTGGGGTAGAGACATAAAACAAAAACCTCTTAAAATCAACGATTTTCAGAGGTTTTCTGCAATTTGATAAATCTTTAAGTGATCCGCCTGGAGCCGGATAATATCGTCGTAACTAAGTTGTTTTCAGAATATTGTAATGCCGCACTATCCGTTGTTCACGAATTGCACACGGCACCATTTCAATGTTTTTCCCCATTGTTTCCATTGGGATAATACAAAGATACAAATTTATATTGATAAAATATAGTTTATGGAAATATATTAACCAATCTTTCCATATTATCAATTTGCTCATTATATATTTTAGGATAATCGGTATATCCTTTCTCAATATCTAAAGTTTGCTTGTGGTATACGACTTTAACTCCCATTCGTTCCAATAATCTAAGTTTTGGCAAATGATAATGGATCTCGGACATAGGAAACGTTGGATAATAATAGACTTGATTCTTTATATATCCATTTTTAAGCAATCTTGCTCTCCTTGATAATAGCCACCATATATCAATTTCGGAAAAATCTAATGTAATACCAATAATATGTAAATTTGCAAAGAAAAAAGCATCTATCCAACTAACCAGTTGTGTCCCATTATCCGTAAAGCCGTACTTAATTGGATCGAACTCTATTTGTGTTGTCAATCTTTTGGCAATACTAAACTCTCCTTCTGAGTTTACACGCTTCTTCTTGTCTTCGATTTTCTCTGTGAAATACCCTTTTACATAATCTTGTATTCTTGCCAATGCTCCACCATAGTGGTCTCACCCCAACATAATACTTCT
Source organism: uncultured Porphyromonadaceae bacterium (assembly GCA_900540205.1). Lineage (GTDB taxonomy): Bacteria > Bacteroidota > Bacteroidia > Bacteroidales > Muribaculaceae > UBA7173. The sequence goes on from UQER01000013.1 coordinate 56,851, forward strand.
TACATTGGTTATATCGCCGTGGAATTGAAAAATCGTATAATCTAAATTATTGATATTAACTTTTTTCCATCGTTTAATGCTATATATCTTTTCTGCATAATTTTTATCTATGACACGGTTCTCAACATTATCGTATATAGCATGATCGTAGTTGGTTGTTAGAAAAGAGGTAACGCCTAATTTCAATAGCCTGTCATAGAACTCATTTGATTTAATCGCACTTAATCTTCTTTTGACAGCTTCTTTCAATTTGGTTTCATCTTCTCCATCAGAAATATTGGAAAATGAAGAATGAGGAGCCAAATATACTTGCTCGTACTGAAGTGTTGGAGGAATCCCATTAAGGATTGGAGACTGATCTTTATCAGAGATATTGGTTAGAAGCTCTTGCCATGAAGGGCAATTTTCCGATAACAGATTAAATCCATTACCATATAAAATAGCGTCCATTTTTAATTAAAATTGACTAACTGGTTTTACTACTATTCCCTTATCCTTCCACTCGATTTCTTCCTCTTGGTTGTTGGTAATTACAAGCAAATTGTCGCAGTGGAGTTCTTCGGCGGCTTCGACGAGGGCGTCGAGTTCGCGTTTGCGGGTTTTCTCGGAGGTCATGTCGTAGCAGACTTGGATTAGTTGCTCTACCTTTGTACCTTTACGGGTGACAAAATCTATCTCTTTATCGTTGCGGGTGCGGTAATAGAACAGCGTTTGACCGGGAATATAACCACGGCGCAGGAGTTCTACAAATACTTGGTTTTCCAACAGGCGGCCGAGGTTCTCACTAAGATTGAACGCTGTGCTTTGCACAAAACCGTTGTCAACTACATATACTTTTTTCGGAGCCTTGTTCATCAGTTTCAGCTTGTTGTTGAAACGCGGCAAATAGAAGAACAGGTAAGGCTCGTTGAGATAGTCGCAGAATTTCTTTGTTGTCGCCACACTTGACAATCCCAGTTCTCCGGCAAGTTCGTTGGCTGAAATCGGGTTGCAGAAGTTTGACAGCAGATATGAGGCAACGTTGTATAGGTCAGAGGTGTTCCTTACTTTATGACGTTGCGCGACGTCTTTCAGCAGGATTGAATCAAACAGAGTGGAAAGATAGCTTTTTGTTATGCTACGAGCCGGAATAGTTTCAGGATACCCGCCGTTTCGCATATAATCATCAGCCAGCATTATTGCCTGTGCCGCCTGCTCTTCCCGGTCTGGGCTGATGTTTTTCCAACTCATGGTTTCTTCAAGGCTGAAAGGCAACATCTCAATCTGGAGATAACGCCCCGTCAGAACCGTCGCCATTTCACTGCTCAACATCTTTGCATTACTGCCGGTTATTATCAGATTCTTTCCCCGACGGTAAAGCTTGCTTACCCACAAATCCCAATCAGGAAGATTCTGAATTTCATCAAGCAGCATGAAATCATAATCGGGATAGACATCATCAAGTGCTGACATTGCCAGATCCTCCTCCCATTTTTCAAGCAACTGATTATCGTCAAAATTTAGGTAGGCAAAATTCTTGCCTTGTAACATCAGCAGGGCAAAAACTGATTTACCTACGCGGCGAGGGCCGGTTATAAGTTTTATAAGCGGATTTTGCAAAAGTTCGTCAGCGTCATACTTGGTATGCCGTTGCTGATATGGACGCGACATCAGTTCGTCACGCTCCGACCGCTGATTGAGTATAGTTGTTTTCATTACAGTCTGTTTTAGACTGCAAATATAGTGAATTTTATTCAATCAAATCGCTGTGTTGAATAAAATAGCCCTATTTTATTCAATATCGACGTGGGTATTATCAATTTTGAGCAACCAAAGCCATGAATACAATTACAAGACTATCCTATTGATCCACCCAAGCCACCCACATAGAAAATCCGCTGACTCCAAAAATCCGTTGACAGCGCAGCTTTGTTGACAAAATGTGGACTAATTGCAAAAAAAGAAAGTAGGCTGAAAAGACGACTTGTAGAATTCCAAAATGTTGACAATTTTAGAGAAATAAATAAGCCAAATTGCTATGAATTAGCAATTTGGCTTGTTTTATTGGTGATCCGCCTGGGAGCAGAAGTTTGAAATGCAGTGAAATAAGTATGGAATGTCATGAGATATATAATTTGCTGATTTAGTGCTATATATTTTGATAGAAATCGTATTGTTTCAAATAAGAATTTCATTCTTGTTTTCTTAGATTTTATTTTTGCAGACAATTTGCAGACAAAAATTTGGTGGCATCGGTCTAAAGTATTAACTTTGCATTAAACATAGTAAATCTCTCCTTATGGCAAAGATAGTACGCTCATTATCAGCTAAAGCCGACCAATATGGTCGAGCTGAAATCCTCTTCCGATTAACTATTAACCGGACTACCCAACTCAGACTTAAAACCGGCTTATATGTGTCTGCCTCCCGTTTTAAGAATGGTGAAATTGTAAAACCACGAGCCAACCAAAAAGAACTGGAAGAGCTTCGGGAGGTGGAGGGTTCTTTGGTGGCTCTTGAACAGTTCCTGTTGAAACTGACTGAGACCACACCTCACGAAAAGCTCACAAAGGATTTCATCGCTAAAGAGATTGACCGATGGCGCAATCCCGAAAAGTATGCGCCTAAAGAGGTAAAGGCGAAGAAGATGTCATTCGATGATATTATAGACGAGTTTCTTAGGCAGAAACAGTTGTCGGAACCACGCGAGAGGCATTACCGTGTCCTTCAGCGCGCGTTGCATCGTTTCGAGTTGTATCAGCGTCTGACGTGTAAGAAATCTTACAAGTTCTCTTTTGACACTTGCACAACTGAGGACATCTATGCTTTCGAGGCTTTCCTTCGGGCTGAACCGGAACTGTATGACCAGTATCCTAATATTTACAAGTCTTTCCCTTCCATTACCCACAAGACGCATAAGGTCAAGAGGCCAAAACCGAGAGGCGATAACTATATGGTGACTTTTACGAAACGCTTCAAGGCTCTGTTCCATTGGTGCCACGCCCAAGGTATAACGTCGAATAATCCGTTCACGAAATACACAACCACTATATCGGAGAAATACGGCACCCCCATCTATATTAAGGATGAAGAAGTGTTGCAGCTTGCAGATTTCGATTTCTCATACAATAAGCATCTTGACACTCAAAGGGATATATTCATTTTCCAATGTTGCATCGGTTGCCGCGTGGGTGATATGATGAAAATGACACCTGCTAATGTAATCAATGGCGGTGTGGAGTACATTGCCTCTAAGACAGCGGAGGAACACCCGGAAACGATTCGTGTTCCGTTATCAGATAGGGCGCGGTTCATCATTGACAAGCACCGTGATGAAGTCAAGGATGGTCGATTGTTGCCGTTCATATCCCAACAGAAATATAATGAAGCAATCAAGGAAATTTTCGAAGCTGCCGGAATCACACGCCTTGTTACTCGCCTCAATCCGACAACAGGAGTTGAGGAACAGGTGCCTATCAATACCATCGCAACCAGCCACATGGCTCGGCGAACCTTTGTAGGCAACCTCTACAAGAAGGTGAAAGACCAGAACCTTGTGAGTGCCTTGAGCGGACATTCCGTAGGCAGCAAGGCTTTTGCAAGATACCGCGAGATAGACGAGGACATGAAGCGTGAGCTTGTCAATGTCATGGGGTATTGAAATGGCGTATATTTGCTAAATTTGCATTATGAACAACGAGAATCATAACACTGAATATAAGCGGATTTGGAAAGACGAGTACCTAAAATGGGTATGCGGCTTCGCTAATGCGCAGGGTGGAAAGTTATATATTGGCATTGACGATGACATGTCTGTCCATGGTGTGACGCATCTTCATCAACAACTTGAGGATATCCCCAACAAGGTAGTGGCGATGTTGGGTATTGTTCCGGTTGTCAGCCATATAGAGCGTGACGGGAAAGATATAATTGAGATAGGTGTCGAACCGTCAAACATTCCCATCTCTTATAAAGGAGTTTTCTATATGCGAAGCGGAGCGACCAACCAAGAGTTGCGCGGTCTGGCATTGCAGCAGTTTCTGATGAAGAAATTCGGCAGAAGCTGGGAAGATATGCCTTGCTATGGTGCTACGATTGATGATATAGATCCGGAGGCAATTCGGTACTTTCTGAAGAAAGGTATCAATGAGAAACGAATGTCACCCGATGCAGAAAACTCCACGCCGGAAGAAGTCATCTCTAATCTTGGACTGATGGAGGATGGTGTTCCGTGCAATGGCGCCATCTTGCTTTTTGGCAAGCATCCTCAAAGACGATTCGTTACATCTGCGTTCAAGATAGGTCGTTTCGGCTCTACCAATTATGACTTGTTGAGTCAGGAGATTGTTGACGGCAACCTCATACAGATGCCTGAAAGAGTGATGCGTGTTTTGGACGAGAAGTATCTGATACGCCCTATTCACTATGAGGGCTTGCAGCGCATTGAGCCGCTTGAACTACCGGAAGAAGCATTACGCGAAATCATCTGCAACTCAATCGTCCACCGCGACCATCAAGGCACATGGACGCAGATGAGCGTTTATAGCGACCACATCCGACTTTGGAATGAAGGCAAACTGCCGGATGATTTATCAGTTGAAAAGCTCATGGGCAAGCATACCTCTCAGCCCCGTAACCCCAAAATGGCGGAAGCATTCTATCGAGCCGGATTCATCGAGGCATGGGGTCGAGGCATTGAGAAGATTGTCAACGGCTTCAAGGCCGACGGTCTTACTCCGCCTACCTTCTCGGTCGAGCAAGGAGGTGTTACCGTCCTTATCCCACGAGAAAAATTCGTGGCAATAAACCTTGGCGGCACAACCGATATCGAACAGTTCAAAGGTTCAGAGAGCACCGATACAAACCGAACCAAAACCGACCAGAAAACCGACCAGAAAACCGACCAGAAAACCGACCAGAAAAAGAAAATTATCGAATTGATGAGGGAAAATCCGTCAATCAGTAGAGCAGAAATATCAATAGCATTGGGGATTCATGAAAGTAGCGTTAAACGCAGATTGGAATCCTTGATGTCAGATGGACTTGTCCGTCGTATTGGGCCAGACAAAGGCGGCTCTTGGGAGGTAATCGACCAGCAATAACAAAAATTCTAACGATACTCCATCTCTAATCCGGCAATTCGATAGCTCGCATTGTCGGATTTCTTTTTTGTCATCGCGAAAAAACAGGTGGCTGTATGAATGAATTTGCATAAAGATAGCAGTTAAATAGTCTTAATTCAACAATATATAAATCCGGGAGCATTTTCTAACGAATGATAAAATTTGTACCTGCCATGAAACCCAATTTACTGTCAGTCCCTTGGAGACATATTCAATTTGCTCCATGAAGTTCCATCGAGCGGAAATACTATGTGAACATCTGCTAAATCAATATGGCCTTTTGATTTATATATAAATATAATCTCCTTTATTATAGATACTTAAAAGTATTGCAGAGCTATTGACAAACCGTTTTATACATTATAACTTTGCGAAAAAATCAAATAATTACGCAATCATTATTGCGCTGATAAAACAATAACCGTTTAAAGTTTTAATGTTCTACAACGACCAAAATTCAAGTCCAAAACAAACTACAATGGTCATCATGAATATTGATGATCTGCGAGAGGCTTTCAAAGCCTGGAATCAGGAACAGATTGAGGCAAACTCGCCTCAGGAAGAAATCTACATCACCGCCAGGGAAGCAGCCAAGATGCTCGGCGTAACCTTATCAACCTTATGGAGATGGGATAACGACAAGTATCTGGAGAAAATCAAGATAGGCAACAAGGTAAGATACCGCCTATCGGATGTTGAACGCATGATAAAGGGTGCGATATGACAACTGATTCTATCCAGTTACTTCCGGCTTATGTCGATGAGCCAACTCATAGCTATGCGGCATCGGATGATGAAGCGCAGGTGGTTGATGTGGAATATTCTGACATTACACTTGAGCAAAACGATCTGTCGAATCAAGATGGAAGCGGGTGCCCTTATATCCGCGTAGGTACGGACTATTACCGGGAGGTGTTGCGACCACAGGCAAACGGCACCACTTGTAAGTGTCTTGTCTATTGGAAGGTTTCGACCATCAAAGCTGACTTCGGGAAGGACTATCTGAATGATATACCGAAGTATGATTGCTTCTGCACCGTTCCGAGCCATACCGACTACCGCAAGATAATCGGCAACGCCTACAATCTCTATGAGCCTATCACGCACCATCCCGAACCGGGCGATTGGAGCGCGATTGACGGGCTGCTTCGCCATATCTTCGAGGAGCATTATGAGTATGGTCTTGACTATATCCAGTTGCTATATCAGATGCCGCTTCAAAAACTTCCGATTCTGATATTGGTATCCGAGCAACGTAACACCGGCAAGACCACTTTCCTCAATCTGCTAAAGGCAATCTTTCAGGACAACGCGACCTTCAACACCAACGAGGACTTCCGCAGCAAGTTCAATTCCGACTGGGCTGGCAAGCTGCTTATCATGGTTGATGAAGTCTTGCTTTCTCGGCGAGAGGATTCCGAGCGACTGAAAAACCTCAGTACGGCAACATCCTACAAGATGGAGTCCAAAGGCAAGGACCGAAACGAGATTGCCTTTTTCGGCAAGTTCGTCCTCTGTTCCAACAACGAGCATTTTCCTATTGTAATTGACCGAGAGGAAGTACGCTACTGGGTTCGAAAGGTCAATTCTCTGGAAACGGACGACCCGTTCTTCATGAAGAAACTTGTGGCACAGATTCCGGCGTTTCTCCACTTCCTTATGCAGAGAGAGCTATCGGTACAATGCGAAAACAGAATGTGGTTCAGTTCGGAAAGACTGCGTACCGCAGCTCTCAACCGCATCGTAATCTCCAACCGCTCCAAAATTGAGTTTGAGGTTGCCGAATTGCTGATTGAGATAATGGATTACACCCGCGACACATCTGTGTCCTTCGTCGTTAACGACCTTGCGACCCTACTCAACTATCGCAATGTCCGTGCCGAGACGAGCGAGATACGCCGGCTGTTGCAGATTTACTGGCACCTCAAACCGGCATCAAACTCTCTTACCTACCGCTTCTATTCGATGGGGATTCCACCTGCCAAGTACACCGCCAAGACCTCAGTCGGCAGATACTACACAGTCACTAAAGATTTTATTTTGAATTTATCTCTATTTTGATGAATTGATGAATGAATTAAAGAAAGGGAAGAAAATCAACACGTTATAGTGCCGCAGGCTCTCATCAAAAGGTTTTACAGGCGTTGAAAAGCCTCCTATTCTTTCCCTTCCATTAATTATCATCTTGTGATGAATCAGATAGAGCTGTATTACTGCGAGTTACACACGCTTTCATCATTTCATCAAAATTCTACCGATTTTAATTTCACAAAACAGCGTATTCCGGACTTCGAGGCCGCTATTGAATAGATGTCGGGAGCATCCGGAAAAACAGAGCGAGATTGCTTGCAATAAGACCTATGAGGGTATAGCCTAATATACCTTCATGCGAAGGTTGACGGCTCCGATGCGGAGACTGACTGTGCAAGCACCCCTATTATATAATCAATTCCAACCAAACCATAACCAAAAGCACCAATATTTATATGTCGTCACCTAAACAGATGATGGACTTCAAATCCGTCAAATCAGTCGATGCCAATGTCAGCAACGAACATCAGCGCAACTGGAGCAAAGAATTCTTCGAGCAAAAGGCCAAGAATCCCGACCACAATTACGACCGCTCCCGAACCGCCTTGAATTTTCAAGTCGGACCCGGAGGCAGGATAACCGAAATCGACGAATCGCGGCGTATCGGCGACAAGGTCGATGAGATAATCAAAAAACATCTCCGACCGAATGCCCGAGTGACCGCCATTTCCAACCGTGCAGTCATGGTCGTATTCGGCGGCAACCGTGAGCGGATGCGCGAGATGGCGTTCGGCTCTCAGGTGTTGAACGATTATGAGGAAACAAACGGGCATCTGATTCGGCAACCTGAAATCGAGCAATGGGCAAAGGATGTGTACGGTTTTGTATGCCGTGAATTCGGAGAGGAAAACGTAGCCTCGTTCATAGTCCATCTCGACGAAACGGGACCACATGCGCATTGTGTGTTCGTGCCGTTGACCGCCGACGGACGCCTCTGTTCAAAGGAGGTGCTCGGAGGCAAGAACAAGGTCGAAGCTCGGCAACACATGAGAGATCTGCATACCCGACTTGCCGAAGTGAACCGTAAATACGGCCTTGATCGTGGCGACGACATTCACGAGACCGGCGCACGCCATCGCTCGACCGCTGAATACAATCGCGACCTTCACCGTGAGAACGCCAGACTCGAAACACTTATAGACGACAACCGCGAACAGTTGCGTCAGCTCGAAGATGAGATTCGGAAATCGGAGCGGCGAGTGAAGGGTCTAACGACCATGATTGCGAATCTTGAAAGACAGGAGACTGAGCTGAATGACGAGATAGCCCGGTTGGAGTCAGACATCGAGAATGGTGCCGGAGATGTTTCCGAACTGCGTCGTCGCATCGCCGAACTTGAAAACCAGCTTGAATCTACCGGACAGAAACTTGCCGACAAGCGCGACAAGCTAAAGACCGCCGACCGGCAACTCACCGAACTTCAGGATGAACTTGACGCACTCAGCGAGAAACGAGATAATGCGGAAAAGAATTTCCACGAGTTCACGGAAAAGAATCAGGAGCAGGTGCGCATGAGGCTTACTGATGCCGTCTTTGCCAGGATGGTTGTTGATGTCCGTTCCCTGCTGGACGCTATGCCGTCGGAACTGAAAGCCAGGGTTGATGGCGAGTTCCTGACTGCAATCGCCGAGCGACCCAACGAGATATTGAAGTGTGCGATGTATTTGTTCCTCGGCTATCTCGATGGCGCGACGCAATTCGCCCAATCATGCGGAGGCGGTAGCAGCGACAGCTCGCTCCCATGGGGGCGCAAAGAAGATGAAGATGACCGCCGTTTCGCCTACCGATGCATGATGCACGCTCACAAGATGCTGAAACCATCCCAGCCCAAACGCGGTATACCAGGTAGACGATAAAATTTATTTATGCCTGATAGCCAAACTTTCACGAAAATTGATTAACTTTGTAATTGGAGAAACTATAAACATCTGAAAATGGCCACAAGGTTAAACACAAATGGCTGACGAAGCCAACAACCAATCAAATTCCAAAACTTCCACGCAGTCGTTACAGGCTCGGCCAGCCATCAGATAACTGCCGACGGAGTTTTTTGTTTTTCATGATATGGCAAATGCCTTAATTGATAATTCCGAGCAGTTTAAGCTCTTTAAATATGTTAAAGAGTTGGTCTCACGACCTGATTGTAATCATATTATGATTGCGACAGGTTATTGGGACTTGCCCGGCACGGCTTTGGTCTATGAAGAACTTAAAGGCTTTTTCGCGCGAGGAGGCAAACTTGACTTACTGATAGGTCAAGAGCCACAACTTCAATATTATCAGGCATCTCAAGAAGTACGCCAATTCCCTGATTTCTATATTCAGAGAGATGTGGACTCTCTCACGGATGAATATAAGCCCATCGGTAAGCTTATTATCGATAACGCTCTGACCGAAGAGAATCCCGGTGGTAAGTTTGAGATTCGCGTTTATGGTCAGGGAGAGCATAAAGAATTCCTCCATGCTAAATGTTACATCTTCCTCGGGAATAATCATATGCTTGCTACTGGAATTGTTGGTAGCTCTAATTTTACATTAAAAGGATTACAGGGCAATGCCGAGTTAAATTACCTTGAAGAAAATGGTAACAGCGTAGCAGCACCGTTTACAGAGTATTCGACATCTAAATCTCACAAAGCTTGGTTTGAGGAGCTATGGCAGAATAGCGAATTATGGTCCGGTAAGTTTATTAAGAATATCCTTAAGCCATCACCTATTGGTATAGAAATTGAGAAAGACAATGAGGCAGAAAATCCTCTCACTCCTTACGATGTCTATATCAAGTATCTTCAGACGCAGTTTGGCGATATTATTGATGCAGAAACCACCAACATCCTCAAAACTTATCTCCCTATATCTTACAAGCCACTGGACTATCAGCTTGACGCTGTAAAGCAAGGATTCTCTATTATGAAACGCTATGGAGGTTTCTTGCTCGGCGATGTCGTGGGACTTGGCAAGACTGTTGTTGGGCTTTTGCTGATTCGTATGTTCCTTGATCAAGCCGAAGTACTTAATCGTCCTCGCAAGGTGCTTGTTGTGGTTCCACCATCAATACGTAGGGGCTGGGAAGATACAATCCGCGACTTTGACCTCGAACATGCCACCAAGATTGAACCATGCATAGACTTCATTACTACCGGATCTATTGGAAATCTTATCGGTGGAGAAGATGAACTTGACGGAGGGGACGACTTTGACGGAGAGCTCGACAAAGTGCAGTATGGGTTAATTATGGTGGATGAGAGTCATAATTTCCGTAATCGCGGCACTCAAAAATACGAAGCACTGGATGAACTTATTGGCATGTCCAATCCAACGCCATATCTTTGTTTGCTGTCGGCGACTCCACAGAATAATACACCGGAAGACCTATACAATCAAATAACTCTCTTCTTGCGCGATGCCAATAACTGCAATCTTCCTAATGTGCCCGGTGGTAAGCTTGATTCATTCTTCAATGCAATGAAAGGACGATTTAAGGACGCTCGCAATATGCCGGCAGATACGCCAGAGCAACGTGCCGAAGCGACAGCTATCATTGCAGAAGTGTCAAAGGAAATTCGAGAACGTGTTCTTAATGAACTTGTCGTGCGTCGTACTCGAACTGATATTAAGAGGCTTTATCCCGAGGATAGCGCAAGCCTAAAATTTCCAACCATTAAAGGGCCACATAAACTCGAATACCACATGGACGAAGAATTGCAGCAACTGTTCTTCGACACAATCAATGCCATTTATCCTGTCTCGGACACTCATCCTGATGCTATACAGTTCTCGCGCTATGCAGCCATTACTTTTTTCAAGGAAAAGAAAAACGAAAGGCTTTATGAGAAACGCAATTTGACTGTTGAGTCTATCACAAGGCGTTTGCAGAAAATCATGAAGATAATGCTTGTCAAGCGTCTTGAAAGTTCTATAATTGCATTCAAGTCTTCGCTCGACAATCAGTTGAAGTATCTCGACGTAATGATTTCGATGCTTGACCATGATGCTGTTTATATATGCCCCGATATTGATGTTAACAAGGTTTTCCTTGATGCCGATGGAGATTTTGATGTATTCCAAAATGTGATGGAGCGCAAAATCCAAGACAAGCCTGAAAATAATAGGCTTTTCCACGCCTCCGACTTTAGATTGGAATATAGGGAAGCTCTCCTCGCTGACCGGAAAATCATCAGCCGCTTACTCGACCGTTGGAACCGAAATGACTTCGATCCCAAATTTGAGCGTTTCAAACAGGCCATTCCCGAACTTTTCAATCCTGAAATCAATAATCCAAGTGGTCAAAATAAGCCTCGTGTAGTAATCTTCTCGGAAGCTATTGATACCCTCAAATCCATTGAGCGCGCCCTGAAAAATGCCGGACACCGCCCGTTGGCAATCACAGCCGAGAACCGCGATGAGATGGCGCGCCGCATCGCGGAAAACTTTGATGCCAACCTTGCTCCAGAAAAGCGTCGCGATGATTACGACGTAATCGTGACTACCGAGGTCCTGGCCGAGGGCGTGAATCTCCACCGCGCAAATGTAATTCTCAATTACGACGCCCCATGGAATGCCACACGCTTGATGCAGCGCATAGGCCGTGTAAATCGCATCGGATCGGTCGAGGATTTTGTTCACGTGTATAATTTTTTCCCTTCCGATGAAGGCAATAGAGAAATTCGTCTTATTGAGAAAGCCTACGCCAAACTCCAATCATTCCATGAAATGTTTGGCGAAGACAGCAAGGTGTTCTCCGAACGTGAAGAAGTTCGAGAGAACGACCTCTCTCATACAGTCGATGGAGATGAGTCTCCTTTTGGTATCTATATTCGCGAGTTGAAAGATTTTGTGGCAGAACAGCCTGAACAATTTGAATATATTAAATCCCTGCCGCTTGACAGTCTCGGCGGCTACTATCCGACTGAAGGATGTTCCGACAGTCTATATATATTTACCGATCAGACCGAAGGACTTGTATCCGTACTAATTGCTGATGATTTCGAGCCAAAAGCCTCCATTATTTCGCCATTGCTCACGATGCAATATCTTCATTGCGCGCCCGAAGCTCGCTTTACAAGCCATGTAATCGACAAAGATGCACCAGACTTAAAAGACGCGCTTCGTGCATACCAAAACCACGTCACCCATCGTTTGGGCGGTCGTGATAGCAATGAACGAATCAAAGACGCTCAGGAATATGTTCGAGAGCTACGCGGTCGACAGGACATTACCAATGAAACAAAGCGACTCCTGGCACAAGTTAACTCTCTTGTACGCAACAAAAATAATTTTGTTATCAAGACTCTCCTGAAACAGAAGCAACGCGACTCCTCCGGTCAACTTTCGCTGTTTGGAGCAGATTTTGAAATTAACTCATGGCTGCAGACCACGTTTGCTCACATAGCTACACAAGCTCACGAGCGCCGCGGCCAGTCAAATGTCGCTATCGCAATCATTAAATAATCACATTGTATCCCATGAAAGAACAACTCCAACATATTTTTCAAAACAGCTATCCAGGCTCAGATGTCTTTATTGACAAAATCCTAAAGCCAATCTTTTCTGAGGACGTCATAACAAGTATTGATATTGACATCATCGACTCACCTGATAAGCGCCGACGTGCAGACAATGCGAATATCTTTTCAGCTATCCATGTCGCCGACATTGACCGTGTAGACTCTGACCCGATAGCCCTCTACGATGTCACTCTTAGACCCGGCAGCAAGATACAACACTCTCGTGTGGCGATTAAGCAGTTCATTGCCTCAGAAGCGATGACTTTTACCCACGCGTTTATTCTGTTCCATTACGACAACGAAGCGCAACGGCCCTGGCGTTTCTCTTACGTATATAAGGAGCGGACTACTGCCGCCACCCGCGCCACGGCCAAACGCTACACCTATGTTTTCGGTAAAGATTATCGTAGTCGCACCGCCGTTGAGCGTTTCATCGCACTTGCTCGAAGCCCTAAGACTGACGAAGATTTTGCAAAAGCCTTCTCAGTAGAAGCCCTCAGCGACGAGTTCTTTGACAGATACCGCGAGCTGTATGCTGATTTTGTGCAATATCTTACCGGTAAACGCTATGTAAAGGAGTCAGGGAAATGGGTAGAAAAGACAATCCATGCCCCAAACCCGCAACTTGCAACATCTTTTGAGGGTAGCGATAAACTCGTGCGTGATTACATAAAGAAGATGTTTGGTCGTATTGTATTTTTGTATTTTCTTCAACGCAAAGGATGGCTGGCCGGAAATCGACAATACATGCACGACCTGTTTTATCATTCCGAATTGCAAGACAATTTCCTTGATGGAGTGCTCGAACCGCTCTTTTTCGGTGTGCTGAATACTCGTTCCGAACATCGTTCAGCTGATGTCGCATCCTTGCCGGATTCCGATAAAATTCCGTATCTTAACGGTGGCCTGTTTCAGCAGGACGAAATCGACGAACGCACTTGCATCATCCCGTCTGATTATTTCAAGCGTCTGTTTGACTTCTTTGACCAATACAACTTCACCATCGACGAGAACGACCCCGAAGATGCAGAGGTTGGTATAGACCCCGAAATGTTGGGTTGTATCTTTGAAAATCTTCTCGAAGACAACAAAGATAAAGGCGCGTTCTATACCCCAAAAGAAATCGTGGAATACATGTGCCGTGAATCTATCATAGCATATCTTCTTAATGGCATACCGGAGCGTTCCCACGAACTTATTCGTAACTTCGTAGAAACGCTGGACGCAGATTTGCTAAACGACGAACAACGCAAATATCTTGCTAAGAAACTTGTTGACGTGAAAATCTGCGACCCGGCTATCGGTTCAGGTGCTTTCCCAATGGGAATTGTCAACATCTTGTCGAAAATATATCTCGCTCTTGGTCTTGTGCGTGACCGTTCAAAAATGAAACGGCATATTATGGAGCAGAATATCTATGGAGTTGACATTGAAAAAGGAGCTGTCGATATTGCCCGCCTACGCTTTTGGTTGGCGATGGTTGTTGATGCTAAAGACCCCGAACCTCTACCGAACCTCCACTTCAAAATCATGCAGGGTAATTCCCTATTAGAGAGTTACAACGGCAAAGACCTGTCGCGACTAACCAAAGTTAATATTGGGGAGCCTGGAAGTCTTGGACTTCAGAACGATGATGCAGAATTATTGATTTCAAGCCTTGCAAATTACTACAGCGAATCAGATCATGGAAAGAGAGCGAAGATTTTCAATGACATTCTCAATAATGTTCGACGCCAAATCTTTGAGCTCACACAGAGCGAAGAGTTTATGAAGGATATTAATGATTTATCCGCAAACGATAAATTCTTCCTGTGGCATACTTGGTTCGCTGATGTGTTCGCCAATGGTGGGTTTGACATAGTAATCGGTAATCCGCCCTATATTGATTCGGAGACGATGACTCAATTGGGTTTAACCAACCAACGGGAATATATCTCATGCACATATAAATATATATCTGGTAATTGGGATATGTATATGGCATTTCTTGAAAAAGGGATAGCCCTGTCAAAATGTGTAATTTGTTTCATTACTCCAGATAAATGGCTTTCTAAACCATTCGGGAAAAAGTTTAGAAAGTTCTGCATGAAAAATCAGCTGAAAAGCATAGTGCATGCAGGAAGTAAAGTTTTTGATAGTGCAACAGTTGATGCCATCATCACGATATTCATACCTTCATCGGATTCTATAGAAGGTTTTGTATTCAATTCCGACAAAAAAATTGAGAAGCGCGGTACAATCTCAACTTGCGTTCTTGAGGATCCCTATTTAATTGATTCTATTTTCTCAGAAAATGCAACACTGATTCAGAAGATTGATGACATTTCAGAATCCCACATTTCGTCATATGTAAAATGTGAAGGTGCATGTTCTACAGGAGATGCCTATAAATTGGTCCCATTAATTAAAAATGAGGAGAAAACGACATCATATCGTTTGGTCAATACCGGTACTTTAGATAAGTTTTCAACTCGTTGGGGGCAAAAAGAGATTGTATACTTAACGAAGGAATTAGGATACAAGCCCCTTACTCCTTATATACCTATTGCGAAATTTGAAGAGACCTTTGGGAAAGCCTATATTAATAAGGCTAAAGGCCCTAAAATCATTTTAAAAGGCTTGAATTTGTTAGACGCATTTGTTGATGAAGATGGCATTTACCTGCCTGGTAAAACCACACTTGTTATAAACAGCAACAATATACACTTACTCTACAGTATTTCAGCTATTTTAAATTCAACTTTTGCAATATTCTATTTAAAAACAAAATATTCGTCAAGCAGTTATTGTGGTGGAATAACTTTCACAAAAGATATGATAGATGGTCTTCCAATTCCTCCAATGTCATCTCAGGATATGCGCTTGTTGGGTAAACTGGCAAAGGAAGCTACAATAAGGAGAGTAGAAGATTCCTCTATCGATATAAATGATATTTTAACTCTCATAAATGAGAAAATATATCATTTATATGACTTAACTTACGATGAGGTGCTGATTGTTGATCCAGAGACTCCAATCACCCGCGAACAATACGAATCATTCAACTTATAATATATGAATAGAGAAAACATCAAAGGTATTATTATAGGAGTTATTGGCAGTTTAATTGCATCGGGAATAGTGTATTCTTTCACTAAAAAATGGTTGTGGAACTACAATATTCCTGTATGGATTTGGTTGATTATCTCATTCACCGCATATTTGATGTATATAATAATCCGATATCTGATTTTTAAGAAGAGATTGAATAACATCATATCAGAATATAAAGAAGGGTGCATAGGCGATTCCTTTCCATATACTTGGGAATACAAAAAGAGCAATAGTCCCTATAGCGTATATGGATATGAGCCATATAATATCAGAATTAAGGATGAAACTAAAGAATTATTATCTCAACAGAATGCCTATGTGTTTTCCGGACATAAGGTTTCTGAAGATACCTTAAAACGATATATCCAGTTACAGATAGTATATTTGATGAATAAAAAGTTGCAACCATACCTTAAATTTTCATTGCAATTTCTCAATTACGCGCAAGATTCTCAAAAGCATCAAATCCTTGATTAAAATATTCTAAAGTCATGTCAACACTAAGCGAATTATATATCACAATGGAGAATCTGCGCAAGCTTAATCTCCCAATTGATGAACGGTTAAAACAAGAAGCCGCCAAACTTGAAGAGGACCTCATTCGCACTGAGATTCTACCGACTCTTACTGAAAAGATTGAACCGGCTTTGGCACAAGTCCAACGCGAACTCGTTTTAGTCGTTGACTATGTTCCCGGAACTCCTCTTAAGGTCAGTCTCTCCCGTAAACGCAATATCGCAGATGTACTCCCTGACGCTGTGGAAATCAAACCAGATCCGGTAGTTGAACATACTGAGAATAAAAAGGGAGGTAAGAAAGTTGTAACCAACCCGCGAACTCACCTACGGATAACTATGCCGGACGGCTCAATCATCGAAGAGCGTACTGCTTGGGAGTCATTGCATAAATTTGTTCTTAAAGTAGGGGTGGACAAAGTGCGAGCAGTAGGCCTAATTGCTAACAAAATCCCGCTTGTCAGCAACACAGTAGACAAAAAGTATAAGACAGCTCAGAAACCCCTCGGCAACGGATGGCTCCTGATGACCTGCTCTGACACCGCCACCAAACGCAAACAAATCCTCGCCATTGCCTCTTACATAGGAATGAAGCTAAATGTGGATATAATATAACTGTATGAGTTATGCGAGATTTTGATAAATTCACAAATAACTTAGACAAAGTTGTTACTACGGAGGAATTCGCTAATTCGGCTAAAAAAGCCTTGTTTAGTGCGGATACCACTCCGGATGAAATCTCATTGATACTATCAAAGTATGAAGTTCGTGATTTGTTTGAAATTAATCTTCTTAAAGATTTAATCAGTAGTTTATCTGAACAGCATAAACTTTTGGCATTAATTGATACTATTGTATCCTTAGTATCAGACATATATGGACAGATACAAGATTCACTAACCGGACTAATTACTGGATTAATAATATCTGATAGTGGAGATAAAAGGTTTTTGGGCAGAAAATTATTTGATACTTATAAACCGTCTATTGAGGGTATAGATATTCTGAATTTTGATGAAGATATTCAAGTCAGATTCGCAGCCTCTCTTACTCAAGACTATGGAGAAGCAGAACATCGCGGAAGACATGTGTGTCATGTCTTCAATTCGGATTCTGCGGCAGTTAGAGCGATTCTTGTTAAAATCATAATTGACTATACATTAAACTATTTTGGCTTATTCAAAACAATAATTGAAAAGGGTCATTTTAATGAGAGTGATGAATTGAAGTATTATAAAGAGTTGCTTAATGTGTTTAATGAACGATTTGATTTAGCAAATCAATGCATTGAGCTTTCATCTGAAAACTATTTTCCACATGTTTTTGAGATTGCACGTAGAAGCGAGCAAGAGTTTATTCAAGAACATTTACGGAAATATGAACAAACGCATAAATCCTTTGTGCTTGAATTTTTCAGGCCACTTACTCTAGGGCGAGGAGGTGGATTCTGGAGAAATGGACAAGTTACTCCCCTTGCCAAAATATCAAATTCTGTTTTGGCACCAATGATGCTTGCATCCAAAACACCCTTGGAACAACGAGAATTTTCAAATATGCTCTTAAAAGACTGGGATATAACCAAAAACGAAGATGAATAACAGAGTAATAAGTGAGTATCTTGAATCGCTAAAGGAGGATGACGAACTCGATTATATATTCCCGATACTTTTAGAAAGCATGGGTTTTCAAATTGTATCTACTCCCAAAAATTCCAAAGGGCAATCTCAATATGGGAAAGATGTTATAGCGATTGGAAAGGATGAAAAAGGTCGTAAATGCAAATGGTATTTCGAGTTAAAAGGAAATGCCGCAAAAGATATAACCGATCGCACATTTAATTGCCAAGATGGAGTTAGAGAATCTATCTTGGCGGCAAAGGATGTGGAATTTCCTGATTCCTCAATCCCTGGATTCAATTCTCTTCCAACTGTAATTGTATTTGTTCATAATGGTATATTACAAGATAATACGAGACCACATTTTGAAGGATTTATTAAACGGGAATTCCCAAATGGAGGATTCGAACGCTGGGGAATAGAAAAGCTTACAGATCTTTTCTCTAAGCATTTATTTGACGAATGTCTTTATCGTGATGAGGATTCGTACCGGTTGGTAAAACGTATTTTGGTCATGTATGATGCTCCGGGATGGGATGTCAGTGAGTTTGAGAAACTTGTTGATATCCAACTCTCATATTGTCCAAGTAATCGGTCACAACCAAGACTTTTAAGTAAATGCTTTTCCTCAATAAATCTCATGTTGGCTATTCTATTAAAGGAAAGTCAACGTATAAATAATTTTCTGCCTATTAAAAGAGCATCAGATATAGCTGTTCTGAAAGCATGGGCATGGATACTTGAAAACAATAAAACCAAAAATCAAAAAATTCTAAGTTTATTTGGCAAGCTTGTTAAACTTCATTTGCATATCTATTCTAGGTATTTGGATAAATTAATCCCTCTTGCTACGCAATATAAGGGGCTCTATATGGTTAATGGTCTTCAGTCTGAGAATATTTTTTATCCCCTTAGATGCTTTGATTTTATAAGTGATGTAATATATTATCATTTAGCAATTAGAGAATATTTGCCTTTTGAAAAACGGAAAAAATTTGATCAATCAGGGATTGAATTAGTTATACGAATCTTAAACTGTAACTCTGGCTTTGATATTCCACTATTAGATACTCATTCTATACCAATATTGCTTGTTATAAAATTTTTAATGACCATACAGCCTCCTACGGAAGAAGTTGGAACAACCATAGCCAACTGGATTATTCGTATGGTTATTAATGTCATAATTCGCAAGCAAGACAGCGATATGTTCCCGGAACTGTATGGCAATCGACGAGAACTTGCGAAGAGTGCCTTTGTTAAATCCCCTAATTATCACGATGAATCTTCTCTGCTTTTAACTATTTTAGCAGAATTATTATATTGGATTGATGCTGAGGAATTATATCAAAAATTATATGAGATTGTAATTAAAGAGGATACTAATTTACAGATATCACATCCTATAGAACAGTCTAATCTTGAAGTAAGTTTGTTTTCTAAGCGTCTATACAATGAGATTGCTGTAGAGACAAGTATTCCTTTACCTAAAGAATTAAAAGAACTTCCTAATCATTTAAAGAAGGATTATTCTCCAATTAAGCTTAAAACGGATGGAACACCATATCATTTTCTTAAATACTTAGCTCACATACATTATGAAACTGATTGGTTTCCTGATTTCGCAGATTTTGGATTTGTATCCTCTAAAAAGAACAAGAAGCAGAGCAAAACAGAAAAATAGTCTAAGGAGCATCCTGAATGCTATAAATAAACATACGACTTTATGAATAAAAATACACAACACTCAAATAATATACAAAATATAATGAAATTTGAAAAGATTAGGATTGTCCTATTTGCGATAAGCATAGGCATTTCATCCTTGATAGTTTCAGCAACTTCTGTATCTGATTCTACCACAATCAACGATACTACCAAAGAGCCGCAACCTTTTAATATTCTGAATACTTCGGACACTATAAAATCCGAGTTTTTAGATGACACCATAAACATATCCAAGCCTATTCCTGTAGGACAAGTTATATATGCCGAGCATAAGACTAACTTGAACCTATTTTTAGATTACGCATTCCCAATAATAATGTTGTTGCTAGGTGTTGTCATCGATCGTCTATTGTTGAAGCATACAGAAAATAAACGCGTAGAAAGAGAAGGTCTGAGATGGAAATCAGAGATTGAAAGCTTATTAGAACCATTAAAACAACAGCAAGAAGTATTTAAGAAATTTATTAAGGAATATTGCGATGTTAAGGATAGGTTTGATATTCCATATATTAACTCACAGGTATTATTGAAATGCGAAATATTTGATTCGTTAAATAAAGAGGATTTATATAGATTTCTACAAATACAGCATGAAAACGAGGACGTTGCTACACATGAATACCATAAAGTTATACAGGTAATCTCATCACTTAAATCATGCCAACATAATTTAAGTGATGTCATTTCTGAAATGAAGTCTGGATCAAGCAAATTGATCAATCAGTTTGAAGAGGTTACTCGAGAGTATAATCGGAGATTGACTGCTTGTTTGGATGATAATCAATTACCTCTCGCAGGGACTATGCTACAAAATCTTTATAATGAAAAGGTTAATAAGCAAATGCCATATGTCAATATATTTGAATTGGAAGACTCCTTTGTTCGGCCATCCATTAACATCATTGTGGAGTCAAATGGAGACAAGAAAGTTCGAAATGAATTACGTAACAATTTACAATCAATGTTAGATACCATTCAGGGACTTAGAAATGAGAAAATATATGTAAAACAAAACTTAGAACAGTTCGTAGAAATTTATGGGAAAGCAGCTGACACAATTGTAACCATAAAGTTTGATAAGTAAAAGATATAAAATGGATAACGGACAGATTATATTATTTCAGACGCAGGGAGGCGAGACGAAGATTGAGGTTCGTCTCGCCAATGAGACCGTGTGGCTTACTGCCGACCAGATGGCGGAGCTGCTTCAGCGCGACCGCTCAACTATACAGCGACATATCAAAAGAATCTACGATGAAGGAGAATTAACCTCCGATTCAACTTGTGCATTTTTTGCACAAGTTCAAACGGAAGGGAAACGACAGGTTGAGCGTAAGATTCCCATTTATAATCTTGACATGATTATCAGCGTGGGGTATCGTGTCAACTCGCATCGAGGCGTACAGTTCCGTCAGTGGGCTACGCAGGTGCTGAAGGAATACATGATTAAAGGATTTGTGCTTAATGATGATTTGCTCAAAAATGCCGGACAAGGAAACTATTTCGACGAGCTGCTGGCCCGAATCCGAGACATCCGCAGTTCGGAGAAAGTATTTTATCGCAAGGTGCTGGAGATTTACGCCCTCAGCATCGACTATGACCCTCGCACCTCCATCACCCAACAGTTCTTCAAGACTGTGCAGAACAAGATGCACTTTGCCGCGCACGGACATACTGCCGCAGAGGTAATCTACGACCGTGCAAATGCCGAAAAGGACTTCATGGGACTGACAACATGGCGAGGAGCCATGCCCACCAAACATGAGACGGAGATTGCCAAGAATTATTTGTCGGAAGAGGAAGTCGATATGCTGAACCGAATCGTCAACCTATATCTCGATTTTGCCGAACTCCAGGCAAAGAGTCATGTTCCGATGTATATGAAAGACTGGATTCAGAAGCTCGACGACTTTTTGAAGCTGTCGGGGAAAGAATTGCTGAACCATGCCGGAAGCGTGTCAGCCGAAGTTGCCAAACTCAAAGCCAATGAGGAATACGATAAATTCCGCGAGCGCACTCAATATCAGCTATCCCCGGTAGAAATCCACTTCCTCGAAGCCTTCGAAGCCGAAAGAAAGCGTCTGGGAGGCAAAAAATCATAAACGACTTTTATGCGCTGCCACGCCACGGCGTTGACAGAATGTTGACGCAATTTTTGATTTTACAGACAATATGCAGACAATTTTGAGAAAAGAAATAAGCCAAGCTGCTGTGGATTAGCAATTTGGCTTATTTTATTGGTGATCCGCCTGGGGCTCGAACCCAGGACCCCAACATTAAAAGTGTTGTGCT
>UQER01000014.1 GCA_900540205.1 uncultured Porphyromonadaceae bacterium
GATCAAACTCTTCGTTGTTGATATCTTTTTTCTTTCTTTTTCAAGAATTGTTGTTCGGCTTGACGCGGAACTTACCAGCATTGAAGCTTTCGTTTGTCCGATCCCCGACCCGGCTTTCGCCATATAAGTATTGTGTCGTAGATTTGGGAAAATTGACAGAGCTTTTAGCTCTTGTACTACTACATCGTTATTGCAAATCTTTCAATGTTCTACCTTCCGGCCTGAATCGCCGTGCAGCGTCCGTTTCCGAACAGCCCTGCAAAGTTACGGCGTTTTTTCTTTCCGGCCAAATTTTCCGGCGAAAAAATTTTCAGAACCCTGAACCTTCCGGCAACCCCGCCTGTTATACCCTGCGGTGCATCTGCGCCCACGCCTGGCCTGCGGCCGACACCCGCCGGCGTCCGTTTCGTTCCCGAAAGCGGGTGCAAAATTACAACTTTCCTCCTTACCCACCAAATTTTCCGAGAACTTTTTTCGGGGAAAATTTCACAACCTCACCGCCATTATGAGCGCATATTACTACTGATCAAAATTTTACACCCTATTATTTTTTCGAGATTAGGCGTGCGCATCCAGAAATCTGTTACACTTCATCCACCGGCATGCATCGCAACCCTCACTATAAGCCAACCACACCACCAGCCAACAAAATATAGCACGCTTCATTCAGATAAACACAACAAACGCATAAAATATGATTTGTGGAAATTTCAAACACAACATGTTGCGCCATCCGCCACACCGAAACAGGCTACGGACAATGTTTTTTCTCTGATTTTTATTATCTTTGCCACAACAACAAAGCATGGTCTCACAATAACAACCAACAAGGCCAAGCTCCTTGCTACCAGACATCACGGCACACGCCCCCACAGATACAGACATAGGACAAAGGGGTGCCCACCGAGGGCACGCCGCCAACATACAACAACAGTATACAAGGGTCTTTCTACTCCAACGTAAAACGGACAAAGCGATGAAGTACACGGACAAAAATACCGACGACAGGGCACGTCGGCCACGGCGATCAAAAGCCGACATTGAAGCAGCCATACAGAAAGCCGCGGTAGCACAAATCCGTAAAAAAGGATTTGTGCGAGCTTTGGTGACCGACATTGTCAAGAAAGCGAAAATCGAACCGATCGTATTCTATAACCGTTTCAAGAATCTTGAGGAATTCTACGACCAGTTTGTAAAACGTTACGACTATTGGGTGAGCGATTTATCCCACCAGCTGCGTCCCGACCTCAGCAACGTGGAAGGCTATTCGTCAAGCCTTCAGGAGTTGCTCAAAGCCCTTCTGAACGACCATATGATCGTAGAACTGCTGCGATGGGAAATAGCAGAAGGAACATCCACCACCGAACGGACAGCGAAACTACGTGAAATAGACTTCAATCAAATCACAGAGTTGCTGCAACACGAATTCGAAGACAAAGAAAACACCGACGCCGTGGCGATCAGCTCGCTGATAGTGGCCGGGCTGTACTTTATGGTGCTCCACAAAGACCGCTCCACCTTCGGCGGAATAGACATCAACACGCCAGAGGGACGACAGCGCATATCCAATGCATTCGCACAACTCGGAGAAATGTTATACAACAACACTCTTACGGACTCACGTAAACAGAAACTCACGGAATGCCTCCGGCAGGAAGGCCTGTCGGCCGAAGCTATCGAACGGTGCATCAAGCAGCTGGACTGATTAAGCCTCCTGCCGACATTCAAATAACCATATTCCATTTATCCCTCCAAAAGGACATGCCGTCCGTCACTACAAGCCGGCATGCGCCTTGAAACGCTCATGCGCATCGTAGAACATCGGCAGCCGGAGCAGATCGGCCAGCGGACGCCCCGAATCATTGTCGAAACTTATGCAGGCCGTAAGACGACACGCATAAAGTGAGACATTGAACGTCAATCCGCTGTCGAGACGCCACGCCCTCTGAAGCACACTTCCCTGAGGGATATTTACATTCATGACCAACCTGCGCCCCTGGAAATCATCCCCGCCGGAGTTTACATAATCGGGGGAAATCGGCCTGTTGACAGCGAACACCACGTCATTGCCATATGCACCGAAGTAACACCGCTCATTCCCATTGTCGGAATAGGTTGACAGAGAATCACCTATCTTATACACCTGAGCGCCTGCGCTCTCCTCATACTGGTGCAGACAGGAATCCACAACCGACGAGGGCACACGAGTGATTGTGGCCACATCCCATGCGCCGGGAGCATCAGCAGCAACAGCCTCAGCATCTCCAACGGGCATGGCGAACAGAGCCGTCGTGCCATCGGCCACACGCATATAGACAGGCGTAAACCGCCCCAACAACATTGACAACGCCCTGACATTGCCGTCAAACCGGCCGAAAGCAACCGTCACAGACGCATCCTCAGGGACAAAGCGCAGAAAAGACGTATCTATTTCCGCAAAATTGGCGC
This sequence comes from uncultured Porphyromonadaceae bacterium, assembly GCA_900540205.1. Taxonomy (GTDB): domain Bacteria; phylum Bacteroidota; class Bacteroidia; order Bacteroidales; family Muribaculaceae; genus UBA7173. The sequence goes on from UQER01000014.1 coordinate 2,449, forward strand.
CGATTGAATCAATCGCCCCATTGCAGTCAATAACCTTTGCATCAAGACGCACCGATTCACCGGTGACATCCGTTTCGACACACAGCCAGCGCGCCACACCGCCAAGATAGCTCATGGGCGAACGGCCGCAATTCACAGCCAGACGCACCACCCCGTCATCATTCAGAAAATCAAATACACCGGGAAGCGACGCCACAGGCGACGAGGATGCAACCGCCAGAGCATCATTCACAGCATTTATAGACGAGGACATGAAACAGACTCCGTCGCGCAATGCAACCATGCATCCGTGCAACGATACACACGCGAACCCGTCCTCATGATGCACGCCGTCGGATCCGACGCACGCCATTCTCGACAGCGCGCCAATCAAGGCATCTTCATCTGTAACACCCACAGCCAGCACATCCGCGCCCGATGCAGAGGTAAAACTAATCACATGTTTAAGATCGATATCGTCGAATGCCGCCCCAACAACCGACATAAAGGCATCCCTGACAGCAAGAGGCACACTAAGACCTGCCACGCGCATGTACAAAGAATCGGACATGACACAATCAGCAGGAACCTCAATTCCGGCGGCACACATCATACGCTCGAAATCAACCGCCTTGACCGACACGACATCGGACGGCACACAATCAAACACCGAAGTGCGCGACATCCTGGTGCATCCGCACACCGACACAACGATAATGATAAAGGCAAACAACCACCGCAACAAACGGACCATCATATTAATTACGTAGCTGAAAAATTAAACGTCTGCAGGCGGCCGAAAATCAACGTATGCTCTGAAACTCGCCTTTCAGGCACATCATTTTCCGAACCCGCCGGATATAACGAACATTATACATATATATACAACTACAGAGGCTGTCGGTTCAAACTGCCGTACAAATGCCCACTAATTTTTCGACAAGGAATTACCTGCACATGTTATTGTCATCCACCTCCTGCCCCATATATGGCTCGATATGCAATGTAACGAGCAAATCCTGCCCGTATGCCTCTTTCAGGCGCGACTCCACATCCGTGGCTATGCGATGGGCATGGTCGACGGTTATGCGGGGGTTAACCTTGATGTGACAATCCACTATCATCCGATTGCCATTACGGCGAGAAGCGAAATGATGAAACGCCTCCACCCCGGGCGTGTGTCCGATCACCCGGTACATCCCTTCAACAATATCGGCCGGCAACGACACCTCAAGCAGCTCGGCCACCGCCGGGCGCCCGATCTTGACCGATACCAGCACAATGAATATGCTGACCACCATGGCCGCAACAGGATCAAGCACACGCCACCGCGCACCGAGAAACATCGCCCCGGCTATGCCCAGCAAAGTGGCCAGCGACGACACCGCATCGCTGCGGTGATGCCAGGCATTCGCCACCACTACAGGCGAGTGTATACGCTCGCCTGCGGCACGTGTGTATCTGAAAAGCCACTCCTTCGATGCAATCGACACTACCGCCATTGCAAGGGCAAGCCACGTGGGTTCCGGCAACTGCGTGCCATGCAACGCATGCCACGTCTTTTCTGCGCCATCCACGAAAAACAAAATCCCCACTATGCCGAGAATCAACGCAAGCAGCATCGTAGCGAATGTCTCAAACTTACCGTGACCGTACTGAAACTCATAATTGGCCTTCCTGCGGGAAATCCCCACAAAAATCAGCACTATGATATCCGTAAAAAAATCGGTGAACGAATGAACTCCGTCAGCCACCATCGCCGATGACCGGCCGAAAATGCCGGCCAGGACTTTCAGCAAACCCAGTGCGGCATTAATCCAGAAGCCCACCCATGTCACATGGCGTGCTACCTTCACGACTTCGTGCCCGTATATATCGACTGTTTCGGAATGGCTCATAACGGCTTGAATGACATCAACATGAATTGAATGCATCCCCAATGCAAACAGCATCGGCGGGTCTGCCGCACAAAGGTGGCAAATAATTTATTAATTAGCAACATCCTGACACAAATACCCCTCACAATCCGCTGCATTTATGAATTCATAAATTTTAACTCCGCTCAATTTAACTTCGGCCTTCTCCCCATGTCCTTATATTGTAACAACCCAACAAACAGCCCTCTCTCCCACGGTGCAAATGCTTTTAAAACTGAAACAAGACACGCCAGCCACATCGCCGCCTCGCGGACAAACCGCCGAAAGCGAAATGCGCGACATCATGAGGCAATGGGGCGAACCGGTCTACTGGCACGTAAGACGCCTTGTCGGTTCGCACGATGATGCCCAGGATATCGTTCAGGAAACATTCATAAAAGTGTTCCAGTCGCTATCCACACTCCGCGACAAATCGGCGCTGAAGGCCTGGATATACAAGATAGCCACAAACGAGGCACTCACCCATCTGCGGCAAAACCAAGCCGCAAGCGTGAGCATAGACGACGCCGCTCCCGACATCAAGGCACTGCAAGCCGACGAATACTTCGACTACTCCGACCTTGAAGCCGTGAAACTCCAGGATGCCATCAACTCGCTACCATACAAGCAGCGGGCGACATTCAACCTACGATACTACGACGACATGTCGTACGAAGACATAGCCGAAGCCACCGACACCACCGCCGGCACGGCGAAAGTCAACTACCACATAGCTAAAAACAAAATAATTGAATACATGAACAGCCATGACTGAGCAGACCAACAAATTCAATTTCGAACATGTAGGCAGACGAATGCCCTACAAAGTTCCCGACGGCTTCTTCGATCAGCTCGTGGAACAGACCATAGAGAAAGCGTCCGCCATTCAGCAGACAAAAAGAATCTCTCCGCTGCGTCGCTATGCCCGCGCGCTCTACACCGTGGCCACCGCCGCCGTGCTGGCAGCCATGATATTCTCGATAAGCGCACTGCGCCCCCACCCCACGGCCACACCGCGGGAAACCACCATTGAAGAAGCTTTCAGCAATCTGAGTGCCGCTGACCAGGATTATATCCTCGACACCTTCATGAACGACATGATAATAGATTATTAATCGGAAAAAAGAATATATAATGAGACACGCATTAAAATTCGTGGCTATAGCCGTGACCCTGCTCACCGTAGGATTCGGCGCACAGGCTAAAAGCACAAAAAAACAGTCTGCGCCCTCCCGCGAACAGTTCGTGCAGATACAGGCAAACGAAATAGCCACCGACCTCAACCTTGACGAATCAACAGCACGCCAGTTCGTGGCCACATTCACAAAATGCCAGCAGGAAATCTGGAACTGCGGCCCCAAAAAAGAAATTGGCAGAAAACAGCGCAGCAACAAGGTCACAACCGATGCCGAAGCCGAAAAAATAATCAAGGAACGTTTCGAGCACCGCAACAGAATCAACGCCATTCAGGAAAAATATTACAAGGAATACAGCAAATTCCTGAACCAACGCCAGATTCTCAGATTATACGACCTCGAGAACAAAATGATGCGTAAAATGTTCCGCGAACATGCCAAAGGGCGCGGCAAAGGTAACACCACCAAAGCACGCGCTCCCAGATGCAAAGCATCCCCCTGTCCGGCGGCCACCGATGCTGCGGAATAACACGGACATCCGATAAATCTCACCGGTAAGTACGCAGCGGCGGACGGAAAGCGTCCGCCACATATTCAAGCTTGTAATCATGTGGATCGCCTGTCACGGCAGCCACATCGAACCTCGGCTCAAGCGGCAGCCTTTCCATCCGCAGATAGACGTTGGCAGCCGCTACCATATGGTTAATCTTTCGCCGGGTCACAGCTTCAAAAGGATTGGCACCGTCCGTGCGCCGTGTCTTGACCTCAACGAACGCAACATATTTCCCTTTGGTGGCAATAATGTCTATCTCCAGATGGTTCATCCGCCAGTTGCGCTTCACAATTGCATAACCTTCGGCCACCAGATGGTCCACAACCACCTGTTCGCCCCAGTTTCCCAATCTGTTATGCTCAGCCATAATTCAATCTAAAAAAAATCATGACCGGCGTCCTGAATAAAATCAAGCGCCGGCCATGTTGTTTTTGAGTTACGCTTCTTTTTTGCGGCTATCATTTATACTCGTCCCAGCTCTTAATCTGGATATCCGAAAGCTTCAATGTGGTGAAAGCATGGATAAACGTTGAGGCGAGACGCGCGTTGGTCAGCAGCGGAATATTGAGGTCGATGGCCGCGCGACGGATCTTGTAGCCGTTCGACAGCTCTGCCGACGACAGGTTTTTGGGCAGATTCACCACAAGGTCAATCAGCTTTTCATGCAGCAGGTCCAGAGCCTGCGGCTGTCCTTCGGGGTCAGAGGGCCAGTAAACCCTCACTGCCGGCACTCCGTTCTCGGTCAGGAAGCGGTAGGTGCCTTCGGTAGCATATATCTTCAGGCCGTACTTATGCAGTTCATGGGCAGCATCCAGCATGTCGGCTTTCTGACGTGGGGTTCCCGTTGAGAGCAGAACCGAACGCTGCGGAATGCGGTGACCCACCGAAAGCATGGCCTTCAGCAGAGCCTCGTCGGTGTCGTCGCCGATACACCCCACCTCGCCGGTAGAAGCCATATCCACGCCGAGCACAGGGTCGGCACCCTGCAGGCGGGAGAAGCTGAACTGCGAAGCCTTGATACCCACATAATCCACATCGAACAGGTTCTTGCCGGGTTTCTCAACCTTTTCGCCGAGCATCACGCGTGTGGCGAGGTCGATGAAGTTAAGTTTAAGCACTTTCGACACGAAGGGGAAGCTGCGCGATGCACGCAGATTACATTCAATAACCTTGATATCATTGTTCTTGGCAAGATACTGGATGTTGAACGGCCCGGAAATCTTAAGCGCGGCGGCGATCTGTGCCGAAACCTTCTTGATGCGGCGCATCGTCTCGACATAGAGCTTCTGCGGCGGGAACTGTATGGTGGCGTCGCCGGAATGCACGCCGGCAAACTCGATATGTTCAGATATGGCATAAGCCTTGATCTCGCCATCCTGAGCCACAGCGTCCATCTCGATCTCCTTTGCGTTCTGAATGAACTCGGAAACCACAACGGGATGCTGCTTGCTCACATTGGCAGCCAGACGCAGGAAGCGGTGAAGCTCCTCCTCATTCGAGCATACGTTCATGGCAGCACCGGAAAGCACGTAGCTGGGACGTACAAGCACCGGAAATCCTACCTCGCGGATGAAGTCATCGATATCGGCAAAACTTGTGAGCTCGCGCCAGCGCGGCTGGTCGATACCCAGACGGTCGAGCATGGCCGAGAACTTATGGCGGTCCTCCGCATTGTCAATGCAGGTGGCGGAAGTTCCGAGGATGTTCACGCCCGCATCGTCAAGACGTGTGGCAAGATTGTTGGGAATCTGGCCGCCAACCGACAGGATGACACCGTGGGGCGACTCCAGTTCCAGAATATCCATCACACGTTCATAGGTCAGCTCGTCGAAATAGAGGCGGTCGCACATGTCGTAGTCGGTCGACACAGTTTCCGGATTATAGTTGATCATGACCGAACGCCACCCGCGCTGTTTCACGGTGAGAAGAGCGTTGACCGAGCACCAGTCGAATTCCACCGAGCTGCCGATACGGTATGCACCCGACCCGAGCACCACCACCGAACGATGGTCGTGCAGATACTGTACGTCGTTTGCATCGCCGTTATATGTGAGGTACAGATAGTTGGTCATAGCCGGATACTCTGCGGCAAGCGTATCGATCTGCTTCACCACCGGGACAATGCCAAGCTGTTTGCGCAGAGTGCGCACTTCGGCGCTGTGAGGCACGGAATCGAACGCATCCTTTTTGACTGCGCGTCCTATCTGGAAATCACTGAAACCCTGCTGCTTGGCAAGACGCAACAGGTCGGCGGGAATATCCTGTATGTCTGCATATGTTTCAAGCTCACGCTCTGTGCCGATGATGTGCTGCAGCTTCTGCAGGAACCAGCGGTCAATTTTGGTAAGCTCGTGGATGCGGTCCACGGTGTAGCCTTCGCGCATGGCCTTGGCGACAACGAAAATACGCTTGTCGGTAGGCTCCATCAGCGCCCTGTCGATGTCGTCGATATTCAGGTCATGATTGCCAACGAATCCGTGCATCCCCTGCCCTATCATGCGCAGGCCTTTCTGAATCACCTCCTCGAATGTTCGGCCGATAGCCATCACTTCGCCCACCGACTTCATTGAGGAACCGATCTGGCGACGGACGCCATGGAATTTTCCGAGGTCCCAGCGCGGGATTTTGCATACGATATAGTCGAGAGCCGGTTCGAAGAATGCGGAGGTCTCCTTGGTCACGGAGTTTTTAAGTTCGAACAGACCGTAGCCAAGTCCGAGTTTCGCGGCCACGAATGCAAGCGGATAACCAGTGGCCTTCGATGCCAGTGCCGACGAACGGCTAAGGCGTGCGTTGACCTCGATTACGCGATAATCCATCGAATCGGGGTCGTAGGCATACTGCACGTTGCATTCGCCCACAATTCCGATGTGACGAATGATTTTTATTGCCAGTTCGCGCAGATAGTGGTAATCGTCGTTCGAGAGTGTCTGCGACGGCGCAACAACGATAGATTCGCCCGTGTGGATGCCCAGAGGGTCGAAGTTTTCCATGTTGCAGACCGTTATGCAGTTGTCATAGCAGTCGCGCACCACCTCATATTCCACTTCCTTCCATCCCTTGAGCGATTTCTCCACAAGCACCTGCGGCGAGAATGAGAAAGCCTTTTCAGTGAGTGCCACGAGTTCTTCGGCATTGTCGCAGAAACCGCTGCCGAGACCTCCCAGCGCATAGGCCGCACGGACAATCACGGGATAACCGAGGCGTTCTGCTGCCTCAAGGGCCTCGGCTGTGGATTCCACTGCCTGGCTCTTGATGGTCTTGACGTCTATTTCGTCAAGTTTTTTCACAAACAGTTCGCGGTCCTCAGTGTCCTTGATTGCCTGCACGGGGGTGCCGAGCACACGCACATTGTGGCGTTCGAGCGCGCCCGACTCGTAAAGCTCAACCCCGCAGTTCAGGGCGGTCTGACCGCCGAACGAAAGCAGGATGCCGTCGGGACGTTCCTTCTCGATCACCCGCTCCACAAAATATGGAGTGACGGGGAGGAAGTATATCTTGTCGGCAAACCCGTCGGAAGTCTGCACTGTGGCGATATTGGGGTTGATGAGCACCGTTGTGATGCCCTCCTCTTTCATGGCTTTCAACGCCTGCGATCCGGAATAGTCAAACTCTCCGGCCTCGCCGATTTTCAGCGCGCCGCTGCCAAGCAGAAGAACTTTCTTTATTTTTTCCATACCTGACTGTGAGATGTGGGAAGATGTGTTTTTTATGATTCGTGTTTACTGTATGGGCTCATGGAGTGCCTGACAATTTTCAGGCATTGCGTACAAGCTCAAGGAAGCGGTCGAAGATGAATTCGGTGTCGCGCGGTCCCGATGAAGCCTCGGGATGAAACTGAGCCGAGAAGAACGGGAGCGACTTGTGACGGATACCTTCGTTGGTGCCGTCGTTCATGTTCACGAACAGCGGTTCCCAGTCGGACGGCAGGGTCGAGTCATCCACGGCAAAGCCATGATTCTGCGATGTGATATAGCAGGTGTTGGTGCCCTTCATGAGCACAGGCTGATTGTGGCTGCGGTGGCCGTATTTGAGCTTGTAGGTGGATGCCCCGGCAGCCTTGGCGAGCAGCTGGTTACCCATGCAGATGCCGCAGATGGGCTTGCCTGTGGCCATGGCCTTGCGGATGTTGTCAACTGTGGCCTGGGCGAAATCTGGATTGCCGGGACCGTTGGAGATGAACAGCCCGTCGAACTGCAGCTGGTTGAAATCATAATCCCAGGGCACACGCACCACCTTTACGCCACGGCGGGTGAGACAACGGATTATGTTAAATTTTGTGCCGCAGTCCACAAGCACTATTGTCTTGTCGCCGGCTCCGTGTTCCTCCACTTCAGGGCAGCTCACTGCAGCGATGAGATTTTCGGTGTTGGGGTCGCTGAATTCCACTTCCTGTGGATCCTCGAAATATATTTTTCCGAGCATCGAACCTTTTTCACGCAGATGCTTTGTGAGCGCGCGGGTGTCGATGCCGTAAAGTCCGGGGATTTTTTCGTCGCGCAACCATTCATGGAGCGAACGGTTGGCAAGCCAGTGGCTCGGCTCCCAGGAGTAATCCTGCGCTATGATTGCGCGGCAATGTATGCGCGAGCTTTCAAAATAACGGCTCACATGATCTTTCTCCTGCTGGGGAGGAACGCCGTAATTGCCGAGAATTGGATAAGTGGTGACGAGAATCTGACCTTCATATGAAGGGTCGGTGAGACTTTCGGGATAGCCCGTCATAGCGGTGTTGAAAACTACCTCGCCGGCGGTTGCGGCCTCATGGCCGAACGATTTGCCCCGGAAGGTTGTGCCGTCTTCGAGAAGCAGAACGGCTTCACGTGTCTGTCGCATATAACTGTGATAATGGCTTGGCGGTGACCATCGATGCCGGCACTTCGCCGCGGCCGCTCAGGCGTCACGATGAAGGTGGCCGAAATCACTGCGGTTTATTTCGTGCAAAGTTAGCCCTTTTTTCTTACTTTTGCAAAAACATTCGGGGGCAGGCGCATCCACTTTTTCAATTACCCACAACAGCATTCGCACATATGTCTAAAAATACCGACCCAACCGTTCCGGATTCCATCTTCAGCCGTTCCAGCCTTATCCTCGGCGACGACGCCATGCAGATGCTTGCGAAGGCCAAAGTGGCCGTATTCGGCATCGGCGGTGTGGGCAGCTGGGCGGCCGAAGCACTTGTGCGCTCCGGGCTGCGCCATATAACGTTGGTCGACGCCGACTGCGTGGCGCCTTCCAACATCAACCGCCAGGCACCGGCTACCGTTTCCACCGTAGGACAGCCTAAGACCGCGGCTATGCGCACACATTTGCTCGACATCAATCCGGAAGCCGACATCATAGCCATCAATAAAATCTACACCGCCGAAACCGCCGGGGACTTCAACCTCGAGGAGTTTGACTACATCATCGATGCCATAGATTCTCTGTCCGACAAGGCCCTGCTTCTGCTCAATGCAGCAGCCGCCAGCCGCCCCACCCTGTATTCTTCAATGGGCGCGGCCCTGAAACTTGACCCCGGGCAGATTTCGGTGGCAGAATTCTGGAAAGTGCATGGTTGTCCACTTGCGGCAGCACTCCGCAGCCGCTTCCGCCGCAACTCCACATTCCCGCGCCGCAAATTTAAATGTGTGTACTCGCCCGAACGACTGCAGAACCGTAGCATACCCGACCAAAACGGCTCTGATTCAGCCATGTCGTTCGGGAAAGTTGCAGTCAACGGCTCACTGTGCCACATCACGGCAACCTTCGGTCTTCGGCTCGCCTCATTGGTAATCAACGATATATACAGCAAATCCTTCGGGCAGCCAGCTTCCTGATTCACAATACGGAATCGGGCGTTGTATTATATTTGTAACCGTACTATAATTAAGTTTAAAAAATTTGGTTAAAACGAGCAAACCTCTTATCTTTGTATCGTATGAACTTGCTGACGCGCCCGGTCAATCCGGGCTTGCATCATGCCTTGACACAGAAAAGCTTATTACAAAAAACAATTAAACTCATTTACCAGAAACCATTATGAAAAAGAAATTCATCTGCACTGTTTGCGGTTACGTTCACGAAGGTGACGAAGCTCCCGAAAAATGCCCCCTCTGCGGCGCACCCAAGAGCAAATTCAAAGAACTCACCGAAGAAGAAGCCGTTAAATTTGTGACAGAACACGAAATCGGTGTAGCCAAAGGTTGCGACGCCGAAATGATAAAGGACCTCAACACTCACTTCATGGGCGAATGCACTGAGGTGGGCATGTACCTCGCCATGAGCCGTCAGGCCGACCGCGAAGGTTATCCCGAAATCGCCGAAGCCTTCAAGCGCTACGCTTGGGAAGAGGCTGAACACGCTTCCAAGTTCGCAGAACTGCTGGGCGACTGCGTTTGGGACACCAAGACCAACCTCTACAAGCGTATGCTTGCCGAGGCAGGTGCCAACGAAGACAAGATGCGTATCGCTGCTAACGCTAAGAAAGCCAACCTCGATGCCATCCACGACACCGTTCATGAAATGGCTAAGGACGAAGCACGTCACGGCCGTGGCTTCAAGGGCCTCTACGAGCGCTACTTCGGCAACAAGTAATCAGCCCTAAAGCTACTATAGCTAAGATAGCTATCATAGCTACTTTAGCTAAAATAGAAAAAAGCTCCGGCAGAGCGCCTTGCGGCGCCGCTGCCGGAGTTTTTTATGTAATTTATGATTCTCCCCTATTTTCAGATGCGGTGGCCGCGAAGCCATACCGAACGAATCAGAGGTGTGGAGTAGGCATACAGCAGGAACTGTAGCGTGGGAAGCGGAGCCGTGGTGAAAAATGATGCTGTTTTACCGGGTGTGATGGATCCGGCCTCAGCCTGCAGCTCCATTGCAGCGGCTCCGTTGAAGGTGGCGGCATTCAGCGCCTGTGCTGGCGTCAGCTTCATCTTTATGCACCCCAGCGAACAGACAAACCGCATGTCGCCGGAAGGCGACGACCCCGGATTGTAATCGGAAGCCAATGCCAGCGGAAGTCCGGCGGCAATCATGCCGCGCGCATTCCCGTAAGGCATCCCAAGGAAGAACGATGCCCCGGGGAGCATGGTGGGGATAGTTGTCGAACCGCGGAGCACCTCGATTTCGGCCTCGGTGGTCCGTTCCAGATGATCCACCGACACTGCACCATGAGCCACGCCCACCTGCACGCCGCCCGACACATCGAGTTCATTTGCATGTATCTTCGGCTTTATGCCCCATTTGGCTGCCGCCTCAAGCATTTTTGCCGTCTCTTCCGGAGTGAAGAACCCCCTGTCGCAGAACACATCGATATAATCGGCCAGTTTCTGACGCCCCACTTCCGGAATCATCTCCCGGCAGATAAGGTCGACATATTCGCCTTGACGCCCTGTGTATGCACGTCCCACGGCATGGGCGCCAAGGAAGGTGGATTTCACCAACATCGGCGTGGACTGGCGGATGCGTGCTATTACCCGCAGCATTTTCAGTTCATCGGCTGTGGTCAGGCCGTAGCCGCTTTTTATCTCAACGGCTCCTGTACCCTTGGCCGCAATCTCGTTGACACGGACCATGGCCTGTTCAAACAGCTCATCTTCCGGGGTGGCGGCAAGTCTGTCGGCCGAATTGAGGATTCCACCACCACGGCGTGCAATCTCCTCGTAGCTCAGTCCGTTGATTTTATCAAGAAATTCGCCGGAACGCTCGCCGGCATAAACGATGTGGGTGTGCGAATCGCAGAAGGCCGGAAACACCCATTCCCCTTTCATGTCGGTCACTTCCACACCATGCGCAGCCTCAGCTGCGATGTCAATCCCGCACATGCTGCCGAATCCGGCAATGCGTTCGCCGTCTATCTTCAGCCACGCATTCTCCAACACGGGAATATCATTCATCTCCGCACCTGCCAGACGCGCCGGCGCCTCGGCACGCGCACCTACGAGGGCGCCTATATTTATCAGCAATTTCATAAATCAGATTCAAGCATATTCTGAAAAGCCCGGACCGGTTATTCCCAGCCCGGGCTTGATACATCTTAATTGTCCCGATGGCTCACCAGTCGGGATTATTCTCTTTCAGGAAGTCGATGGAAACGTTGATGAGCGGATACATCACGGTGTCCGTCTCAATGAACGGCACCTCGCGGCGATATTCCGCAACCATGGCTTCAATCACAGCCGACGACTTCAGCGGACGACGGAATTCAAGCGCCTGCGCAGCATTGAAAAGCTCGATGGCAAGCACGCGGCGGGTGTTTTCCACCACCTCGTAAAGTTTTGTTGCGGCATTCGAGCCCATCGACACATGATCCTCCTGACCCTGCGAGGAGGGGATGCTGTCGCATGAAGCAGGCCAGCACAGCCCCTTGTTTTTGCTGACGATAGAGGCAGCGGCATACTGCGGAATCATGAAACCGCTGTTCACACCGGGTTTGGCCACCAGGAACGACGGGAGATCGCGCACACCGGCTATGAGCTTGAATGTGCGGCGCTCGGAAATGTTGGCAAGCTCCGAGAGGGCAACCGCAAGGAAGTCCATAGGCAACGCGATAGGTTCGCCATGGAAGTTGCCGGCCGAAATCACCACATCCTCGTCGGGGAACACGGTGGGATTGTCGGTAACGGAATTTATTTCAGTCTCAAGCACTCCTGCCACATAATCGATGGTATCCTTGGCGGCTCCATGCACCTGGGGGATGCAGCGGAAGGAATAGGGGTCCTGCACATGCACCTTCGGGCGTGCAATCAGCTCGCTGCCTGCAAGCAGCGCACGGAATGCCTCACCGGTCTTGATCTGACCCTGATGCGGGCGGATGGCCTGGATCTGAGGCATGAACGGGTCGATACGGCCGTCGAAGGCGTCAAGCGACAACGCACCGATTTTATCGGCCCAGCGGCTGAGTTTCCTTGCCTCAAGCACGGCATGCACACCGTAGCTCGACATGAACTGGGTGCCGTTGAGCAGCGCCAGTCCCTCCTTGCATTGCAACGTGATAGGCTGCCAGCCCATCTTTTCAAGCATCTCGGAAGCAAGCATAATTTCGCCGTTCATCTCCACCTCGCCAAGTCCAAGCAGCGGAAGCGACAGATTGGCAAGCGGTGCAAGGTCGCCCGATGCCCCGAGAGAGCCCTGACGGTAGACCAGCGGCAGGATGTTGTTGTTGAACATGTCGACCAGACGTTCCACAGTGACAAGCTGTACGCCTGAATTGCCGTAGCTCAGCGACTGAATTTTGGTAAACAGCATCAGCTTCACCACATCGGCGGGAACACGCTCGCCGACGCTGCATGCATGGCTCATCACCAGATTTTTCTGCAGCGCGCTGAGTTTATCCGAATCTATCGAGATGTTGCACAACGAACCGAAGCCGGTGGTGATGCCATAAATCGGCTCCTTCTGGGTCTCCATTTTCCTGTCGAGATATTCACGGCATTTCACGATGCGCCGTTTCGACTCCTCGCTCAGGGCAAGCTTAATGTTGTTTTTAAGAATTTCGCCCACGCGGTCAATGGTGATCCATTCGGGGCTGATATGGTGAACTTCCATAATGATGGTTTATGTTTTGAAATTTCCGGTGAATATTGATTGATTTATACTTGTGTCAACTTATTTGAATACTTTCATGGCCTCTGCCACCACGGCATCGTCGGCGAAATTCGGCAGCGTGACCTTCAGTCCCGGTGTGCGCTCCATTTCGCGCTTGATGGCATCTACGGCACCGTTGTTGCGCGCCCATGAGCGGCGTGCAATGCCGTTGTTCACGTCCCAGAGGAGCATGCTGTCGATGGCTTTGGCGCTTTCGGCCGATCCGTCGATCACCATTCCGAAACCACCGTTGACCACTTCGCCCCAGCCTACTCCGCCACCGTTGTGGAGACTTACCCATGTGGCGCCTCGGAACGAATCGCCGATCACATTGTGCACGGCCATGTCGGCGCAATGGTTCGAACCGTCGTAGATGTTCGAGGTCTCACGGTAGGGGGAGTCGGTACCCGACACATCGTGGTGGTCACGTCCGAGCACCACAGGTGCGGAAATCTCACCGCGGGCGATGGCATCGTTGAATGCGCGGGCAATGCGCATGCGGCCTTCGCTGTCGGCATACAGGATGCGTGCCTGCGAACCCACCACCAGGTGGTTCTCCTCGGCACGGCGGATCCAATGCAGGTTGTCGGCCAGCTGACCGTGAATATCCTCGGGAGCGGTTTTAAGCATATCGTCGAGCACCTCCGCCGCCAGACGGTCGGTCACGGCAAGGTCGGCGGGATTGCCAGAAGAGCAAACCCAGCGGAACGGCCCGAAACCGTAGTCGAAGAAGAGCGGACCCATTATATCCTGCACATACGACGGATAGCGGAACCTTCCGTCGGGAAGCATCACATCGGCTCCCGCACGCGAGGATTCCAGAAGGAATGCGTTGCCGTAGTCGAAGAAGTACATGCCGCGCTCGGTGAGTTTGTTTATGGCTGCCACCTGACGGCGGAGCGATTCGCGCACAGCCTCCTTGAAGCGCTCAGGCTCGTCGGCCATCATGCGCTGCGATTCCTCATATGTGTAACCGGCGGGATAATAGCCTCCGGCCCAGGGGTTGTGGAGCGAGGTTTGGTCGCTGCCGAGATCCACATTCATATTCTCGGCGGCAAGGCGTTCCCAAAGGTCAACAACGTTGCCCTGATATGCCATGGATACAGTCTCTCCGGCGGCTGTGGCCTTGCGTGTGCGTTCCATAAGAAGGTCGAGGTCGGTGTAGACTTCATCTACCCATCCCTGTGCCTTGCGTTTCTCCACTGCCTTCGGATTGATTTCGGCCGTGATGCTCACCACACCGGCAATGTTGCCGGCCTTAGGCTGTGCACCCGACATTCCGCCAAGTCCGGCGGTAACGAAAAGCATCCCGGCAATGCTGTCTCGGCCATGGCCGAGACGCTTGCGGGCGGCGTTGAGCACGGTGATTGTCGTGCCGTGCACAATGCCCTGCGGGCCTATGTACATATAGCTGCCGGCGGTCATCTGTCCGTACTGGCTCACGCCAAGTGCGTTAAGCTGCTCCCAGTCGTCGGGCTTGGAGTAGTTGGGAATCACCATACCGTTGGTCACCACCACTCGCGGAGCGCGCGGATGCGAGGGGAACAGACCGAGCGGGTGGCCGGAATACATCACCAGCGTCTGGTCATCGGTCATCTGCGAGAGATACTGCATGGTGAGGCGGTACTGCGCCCAGTTCTGGAACACGGCTCCGTTGCCGCCGTAGGTAATAAGTTCGTGGGGATGCTGTGCCACTGCGGGATCCAGGTTGTTCTGGATCATCATCATGATGGCGGCAGCCTTGCGCGAACGTGCGGGATAATGGTCGATGGGCCGGGCATACATGTCGTAGGTCGGACGGAACCGGTACATATATATGCGGCCATACTTGCGCAGCTCCTCGGCGAATTCAGGCGCGAGGACAGCATGCATCGAGGGGTCGAAATAACGCAGTGCATTGCGCAGCGCCAGCTGTTTCTGCTCGGCAGAGAGTGAATCCTTGCGCCGCGGGGCGTGGTTCACATTGGGGTCGTAGGGGCGCGGTTCCGGCAACTTGGCAGGAATGCCTTCCACTATATCTTTCTGAAATTCCTCTATTGTCATCGTCGTATGTGATGTTGGTTTATTGATTGAATCGGATGGCCGGAGCCTTTATCATTTGTTTATCTTGCTCTCCACAATGTCAAGCACCTCGGTTTCCTGCACCTGAGCAGCGGCAGCAATCGCGGCGGCCTCGGCCAGCAACGCGTCGGCGGTGGTGCGGTCCTTGAGTCCTGCGGCGTTTATCTTCACGTTAAGCCATGCACCGAGCACCGCGCTGCGCGCTGCCAGCGCGCCGACACCGGCATCGCTCGCCGAATTCGGATTGCCGGTGGCTGCCATCGATTTGAGCAGCGGGAACACAGCCGCCGCAGCCTTCATGGTGCGCAGGGGCACCTCGGTGGCGTAGAGGGTGGCAGCCTGAATGGCTGCGGAGCGTTCGGCTTTTTCAGCCTCGGTGCCCTTGGGCATCTTGAACGCATCCATTATGCGGTTGAACGCGGCGGTATCCTCGTCGACAAGTGCAAGCAGAGTCTTGAGATGCTGCTGTCCCTCCTCGGCCTGATTGCCGAATTCTTCCCAACGCTCGTCCCAGCCGGGTTTGTGCGACGAAAGGTTGGCTACCATCGTGCCGAGTGCGGCTGCAAGCGCACCCATGTAAGCCGAGATTGAGCCTCCGCCGGGGGCAGGCGATTCCGAAGCGGTCTCAAGGGCGAAACCGCGGCAGGTCATGTCGATCAGGCGGTTTGACTGCGCCGGGGCAATCATATCCTCAATCACTTTTTCGGATGCCACGAAAGGTTTGAGGTCGTCAAGACCCATCGATTTGATGGCGATGCGGATAAGCTCCTCATCCGACACGCCGGTGGAACGCTGCTGCATGCGCAGATAATGGCGGCCGGCATCAAGCAGAGTGCGTCGGGGCATGAGGCCCACGATTTCAGTGCCGGTGACACGTACGCCGCGGGCTGCAGCGGCGCGGCAAACCTCGTCGAATGCAACATGGAGGGGAGTCTTGTTTATGTCGGTGATATTCATGCTCACCTGGGCTATGCCGTATTCATCGATGAACCACCCGATGGCCTTGGTGCCTTTGAGCGTGCCGGGAATCATGACGGTCTTGCCGTTCTCGTCCACAACAGGCTTGTCGGTCACATTCGGGCCCTGACGCATGGGACGTCCCTTTTCGCGCACATCGAATGCGATTGCATTGGCGCGGCGGGTGGAAGTGGTGTTGAGGTTGAAATTTACCGCAATGAGAAAATCGCGTGCGCCAACCACTGTGGCACCGCTGCGTGCCATCTTCTCGTCGAACGGACGGGCACCGAAATCGGGCTTCTCCCCTTCCGCATCGGCACGTTCGGCCAGTGCTTCATATTCTCCTTTGCGGCATACGGCCAGATTCTTGCGGGCAGGTGTGAATGCTGCCGCCTCATAGCAGTAAGTGGGAATCTCCAGTTCACCGGCAATACGCTCGGCAAGCTGACGTGCCATTGCGGCGCATTCCTCCAGCGTAACGCCTGCCACCGGAATCAGCGGCAAGACATCGGTGGCGCCGATGCGCGGATGTGCGCCGTGATGGGTGCGCATATCAATAAGTTCCTGGGCTTTTTTCACACCTCTGAATGCTGCCTCCACAACGGCTTCGGGAGCGCCGACAAACGTGACAACCGTGCGGTTTGTGGCCTCGCCGGGGTCGACGTCAAGCATCTTCACCCCGTCAACCGTCTCAATAGCGGACACAATTGCCTGTATC
Organism: uncultured Porphyromonadaceae bacterium; assembly: GCA_900540205.1. GTDB lineage: Bacteria > Bacteroidota > Bacteroidia > Bacteroidales > Muribaculaceae > UBA7173. The sequence goes on from UQER01000014.1 coordinate 19,336, forward strand.
TTTTCCTTGTCGCGCCCTTCACTGAAATTGGGCACGCATTCAATGATTCTCTCCATGGTTTCTGATTGTATTAGGTTAGTTTTCGCAAAGGTAAAAAAAAGCCTCCGATTTTCACACCGCCTCACCCATGTTTTTAAGCATCGCAATCACCCTCCATCATCTACAACCTGCACTGTAAAAAAACGAGGCTGTGACGTAAAACCTAATTACGTCATAGCCTCTGCTTGTTTTTTATATCTCCAATAGTGGCGACTCAGAATGTATGCATCTTGGTTGTGCGGCCGCCGGCGGTGACGATATACACTCCCGGCGACAATGTCACCGATGCTGCCCCGTGGCATGCAAACATTCTCCGGCCGCAAATGTCGTGTATCGAATTTTCACCATCCGAGGTGAACGTGAACGTTGTCCCGTCGACACGTACCCCCGCGTCGGGGCATCCGGTCTCAATATCGTTCAGACCGGTGGGAGTCTGCTTGCCGACCAGCAGTGTTTCATCCACCAGATTGACGGTAATAAGTTTAGCAGCATCACTTTCCCCATCCTTCGGAGCATATGTGAACGGCGTTGTAGGATTGGCGCCATATTTGAGACGCACAGGTGTACCCGAAACAAGCGTCGCATCCGAGGCATTTTCAGGGCCGAATATAAAGGCAGCGATGCCGGTGTGATGCTCATAAGCCACCACAAATTTGTCGGGAAGTGTCATTTCAGCACTATATTCACCGGGAGCAGCAGTACCCGGAAGCTCCACATAATGTGTGTCATCAGTGACAAGATAGAGCGACGGCGGATATACCTTCGCGTCAGGATTGGCGGAGGGAAGAAGCGACACCATGTTGTAGCCACTTCCGGTATTATCCCTCTCATGGAACCTTATGTCGTACACACCGGGCTCCACATCAATATAATCGGCATCGATAGCCGCAATCCCCAACGGGTTAGGCCATGTGATCAGCGCGGGCTCAACCGCCCACCCCGTAAGTGTATAAAGGGTGCCGGTAGTGCCGGATGCATGCATTCCCAATATGATGAATCCTCCCGACGTCAGATCCACGTTATCCAATTCATACCACTCGGCTTCGGCCGTCATCTGCACCTTGTCGACGTAATCATTTCCGTCCTTATGGAATGTCCCGTCGGGAGCAAGAGGTATGATATAGGGAGGATTCGTCCCCACGGCATGAAGGCTGCACGCATAAGCAGCCATGCATAACAGCGAAATCGTCTTCTTCATAAATAAATCAGTCTATCGTGTGTTTATTATAGTTCTATGCTCTCACTACAATTTTGTACTGGTATAACACTGCAGCCATGTTTTATGTTCAGCGCCGAAGCATCCCGGCACCTGCATTTCTTATTAGAGATGCCAAATAGCCCGGCCAGGAATGCCGATATTTCACAGAAATTGATTATTTTTGCGCAACGGTTCGGACAAGCGCCACCGCTGCCGTACCGTGATTCCGCAATCAATAATTCACAACATATTACTGCAATGTTCAGAACCAACACCTGTGGCGAACTCCGCCTGACCGATGCCGGCAAAAAGACCACCCTTGCCGGATGGGTGCAGAGAGTGCGCAAAATGGGAGGCATGACCTTTGTGGATCTCCGCGACCGCTACGGCATCACCCAGATAGTTTTCAACAATGAAGTAGACGCCGCCCTGAACGACGCCGCCAACAACCTCGGACGCGAATTCGTGGTACAGATCACCGGCACCGTTGCCGAGCGCTCGAGCAAGAACCCCCACCTCCCCACCGGCGACATAGAGATTATAGCCGACTCGCTCACGGTGCTCAACCCCTCACAGGTGCCTCCGTTCACCATCGAGGATGACACCGACGGCGGCGACGACCTCCGCATGAAGTTCCGCTACCTCGACCTGCGCCGTCCCTCGGTGCGCCGCAATCTCGAGCTGCGTCACCGCATGACCATGGAGACTCGCCGCTACCTCGACTCGAAAGGCTTCCTGGAAATCGAGACCCCCATGCTGGTGGGCTCAACCCCCGAAGGCGCACGCGACTTCGTGGTGCCCTCGCGCATGAACCCGGGATGCTTCTATGCCCTGCCCCAGTCGCCCCAGACCCTCAAGCAGCTGCTCATGGTGTCGGGCATGGACCGCTATTTCCAGATTGTGAAATGCTTCCGCGACGAGGACCTGCGTGCCGACCGCCAGCCTGAATTCACGCAGATTGACTGCGAGATGAGCTTCGTCAGCCAGAACGACATCATCGAGCTTTTCGAAGGGATGGCCAAGCACCTGTTCCGCGAACTGCGCGGCGTGGAGCTAACCGAACCGTTCCAGCGCATGCCCTGGGCCGACGCAATGAAGTATTACGGTTCCGACAAGCCCGACCTGCGTTTCGACATGAAGTTTGTGGAACTGATGGACATTCTCAAGGGCCACGGATTCTCGGTGTTCGACAATGCAGCCTACATCGGCGGTATCTGCGCCAAAGGCGCGGCCTCATACACCCGCAAGCAGCTTGACCAGCTCACCGAATTTGTGAAACGTCCGCAAATCGGTGCAAAAGGCATGGTCTACGCACGCGTGGAAGCTGACGGCACTGTAAAATCATCGGTCGACAAATTCTATACTCAGGATGTGCTGCAGAAGATGAAGGAGGCTTTCGGCGCCGAACCGGGCGACCTTATCCTGATTCTCAGCGGCGACGACGCCATGAAGACCCGCAAACAGCTCTGCGAGCTCCGTCTGGAGATGGGCAACCGTCTGGGCCTGCGCGACAAGAACAAGTTCGCATGCCTGTGGGTTGTGGATTTCCCCATGTTTGAATGGAGCGACGAGGAGCAGCGCCTCATGGCCATGCACCATCCGTTCACCCACCCCAAGGACGAGGATATCCCCCTGCTCGACACCAAACCCGAAGAGGTGCGCGCCGACGCATACGACATGGTTGTCAACGGCGTTGAAGTTGGCGGCGGCTCGATCCGTATCCACGATTCCGAACTTCAGGCCAAGATGTTCGAGATTCTCGGCTTCACTCCCGAAAAGGCACAGGAGCAGTTCGGCTTCCTGATGAACGCCTTTAAATACGGTGCGCCCCCTCACGGAGGTCTGGCCTACGGCCTCGACCGCTGGGTATCGCTCTTTGCAGGTCTGGACAGCATCCGCGACTGCATAGCCTTCCCCAAAAACAACTCCGGACGCGACGTGATGCTCGAGGCCCCCGCACCGCTCGACCAGAAACAGCTCGACGAACTTGAGCTTGCTCTCGCCCCCAAAGGTGAATAATACGCGCCCCCTCACCTACAAACCGACAGATGAAAATAAGCGAAATAATCGCCGCAATTGAAACCGTAGCTCCCCTGCGCCTGCAGGAGAGCTACGATAATTCTGGGCTGCAGACCGGTCACCCCGATCATGAGGCCACAGGTGCCGTACTATGTGTGGACGCCACCGAGGAAATCCTGCTCGAGGCCGAGAGGAAAGGATGCAACCTTGTAATCTCGCACCACCCGCTCCTGTTTCACGGCGTGAAATGTGTGGCCGGGCGCAACCGCCCGGAGCGTGTGCTCGAAATGGCCATCCGCATGGGCATCACCATCTACTCCTCGCACACGGCCATGGACTCATCCGCCGCCGGCATCTCGCGCCGCATGGCTGCTATGCTCGGTCTGCGCGACGTGGAGGTGCTCGTGCCCCAGTCGCCAGGAAGCAACGAGGGGCTTGGCGCCGTGGGCAATCTCTCCCAGCCGGTTCCCACCGACGAGTTTCTGCAGACAATCAAATCCACGTTCGGATGCAGAGTGCTCCGCGTGTCAGCCGGATTCAGGCCAGACACCATCAGCCGCGTTGCGCTATGCGGCGGCTCGGCAGGCGAATTTGTTCCGGAAGCCATAGCGGCCGGAGCGCAAGTCTACATCACCGCAGACTGCAAGCACAACCATTTTCTCGACCACTCCCACCGGATTTTGCTCGTGGATGCAGGCCATTTCGAGACCGAAGAGTGCAGCAAGCAGATTTTTTTGGATATTTTAACAGAAAAATTTCCTAACTTTGCAGTCTGGAAATCCGAAACCGAACAAAACCCCATAATTTATTTGTAAGCGCAAATGGCTAACGATAAAAATAAAACCGACAATCTTTCGGTTGAGAGCCGCCTCAAATCGCTCTACGAGCTTCAGACCATACTCACCGAAATCGACCGCATAAAAACCATCCGCGGCGAACTCCCTCTGGAGGTCAAGGACCTGGAGGACAATCTTGCCGGTCTGCACACCCGTATCGACAACTACACTGCCGAAATCGAGGACCTCAAAGCGAAACTCGCCCGTGAGAAAGAGAAAATCGCCGACTCGCAGAACAAAATCGCCACATACAAGGAGCAGCTTGACAACGTGCGCAACAACCGCGAGTTCGACCTTCTCACTAAGGAAGTTGAATTCCAGACCCTCGAAATCGAGTTGAGCGAAAAGCACCTCAACGAGTATTCCCGCCAGATAGAGAACAAAACCAACGAAATCCAGGCCACTCAGGAAAAGGTGCACGACACCGAACACGTACTCGCCGAAAAGCGCACAGAACTTGAGGAAATCGTTTCGGAAACACGTCAGGACGAAGAGCGCCTCCGCCAGCAGGCAAAGGACCTCGAACCGAAAATCGACGCCTATACCCTCAACGCTTTCAAGCGCATACGCAAAAACGCCCGCAACGGCCTCGGCGTTGTCTACATCCAGCGTAACGCCTGCGGCGGCTGCTTCAACCGCATCCCCCCGCAGAAGCAGCTTGAAATCAAGATGCACAAGAAAATCATCGTCTGCGAATACTGCGGCCGCATCCTCATCGACCCCGAAATTGCGGGAGTGCAGGAGGATCAGGCAGCTAAATAACCCCACAGGCACAACTCATTGACATCCTGGCAGCCCCCTGTCAGAGCCACAGCAGCCGGCACACCCGTTTCATCCGGGATTGTGCCGGCTGCCGTGACATATATACGCAACCGCAAAACACTTTTTGCCGTAATTTTACACTTTTTCAATGCTTTTTGAACAGCTTTCTTCATTTTTTTAGCCCAACATAGCGTCTGTTTCGTAATAATTAGCTAATTTTGCACTCGAATTTAAAATTCCGGTACAGGCCTCCGATTGATCGGAACCGTCAACACATGTTGGCATGGCATTTTTGCCTAAAGCCGCAATCCCCCGAAACAAAAAGAGGATGCGGCCAATGCACGGATGCCCCAGCAGCCAGACACCGGACTCATGCGACAAACCTCATTGCCCCGACCTTTTTCAGCTGCGACAGAGGATTTAAACAAGAAAAACAAGTATGAAGCTACTACAAGAAAAGCTCGCCAAGTACACCGCACCCCAACAGGCAAAAGCAGCAGGCGTATACCCCTATTTCCGTGCCATCTCATCCGAGCAGGAGCCTGAAGTGCTCATCGATGGTAAAAAAGTGCTCATGTTCGGCTCCAACTGCTATTCCGGACTGGTATCAGACCCCCGTATAAAAGAGGCTGCAATCGAGGCTACAAAAAAATACGGCACAGGATGTGCCGGTTCACCCTTCCTCAACGGTACGCTTGACCTCCACAAGAAACTGGAACAGCGCATCGCCGAATACATCGGCAAGGAGGATGTGATGATCTACTCCACCGGATTTGAGGTGAACCTCGGCGTAGTTTCATGTCTCACAGGACGTGAAGACTACATTCTCTGGGACGAACAGGACCACGCATCCATCATTGAAGGACGACGCCTCAGCTTCTCTACCGCACTGAAATACAAGCACAACGACATGGAGTCGCTTGAGAAGCAGCTTCAGAAATGCGACCCCGACAAAGTGAAACTCATCGTCACCGACGGTGTGTTCTCAATGGAGGGCGACGTAGCCAATCTTCCCGAGATTGTCCGGCTGGCAAAAAAATATAACGCATCAGTGATGGTCGACGAGGCTCACGGCATCGGCGTGTTCGGCAAAGGCGGACGAGGCACATGCGACCATTTCGGCGTGACTAAGGATGTAGACCTCATCATGGGCACATTCTCCAAATCGTTCGCATCGCTCGGCGGATTCATCGCAACCGACAAGGAGATAACCAACTTCCTCCGTCACCATTCGCGCTCCTACATCTTCACCGCTTCCATCACTCCGGCATCCACTGCCGCCGCTCTCAAAGCAATCGACATAATGGAGCAGGAACCCGAACGTCAGGAGCACCTTTGGGAAATCACAAAATTCGCCCTCGACGGCTTCCGTAACATGGGCTGCGAGATTGGCAACACATCCACCCCGATCATCCCCCTGTTCGTACGCGACGACTACAAGACATACCATGTGGTACGCGACCTCTTCGACGAAGGTCTGTTCGTCAATCCCGTGGTATCCCCCGCAGTAGCCCCGCAGGACACTCTCATCCGCTTCTCCCTGATGGCAACCCACACCAAGGAACAGGTGGAATATGCCCTTACAAAAATCCAGCAGGTGTTCCGCAAATACGATCTCATTCCCTGAGTGATTTCAACTCCGGAAACCACATAAAATCATTACGGTGTGCAGAAAGCTTCTGCACACCGTTGCTGTTTTTACTCTTGTCCTAATAATTCACCAGCTTCCCGGGCGGCCTCTCATTCCATCCGCGCGAAACGCATGTGCGATTTGTGCAGCGGGAAATGGAATGCGAGAATGGCCGGGGAAATGAAGTCGGCCGACACCTCCGCCCCCATCCATTTCATCCGGGCATCGAACCACACCACATCATAATGGTTCTCAAACGGGGTGGCATACAGACGGGCCTTCACCATTCCCGGCATCCAGCGCGAAGCCTCCACGGTGGCGCCACCGAGATAAATCACATCGTAGACAGGCTGCCGCCCCTTATATTCACAGTTCCCTGTATCGATATGAGGAACAACCGCCAGCCGGTACACTCCCCCCGGCTCAGCCCACCCCGAATCAGTGTCACGGTCAAGGAAATCCCAAATCCCGACAGCGCCGGGATGGCCATACGTCAGTTGCACGACCTCATCCTCACACAATCCCGTCTGCAAATCAATGGCCGGATTCTCCTCCCACGCCGACACGAAATAATCCACATCAAGCGAGCTGCCTGCATGCAGACGGAATGCAGAAGGCGCGCTGCAGCGGAAACTGCCGGCATCACGCTGCCGGTCGTTGCCTACCCACACCGCGGCGGAGCCGTCACGCACCACCACGGTCAACACATTCACGCCTCTGTAAAGGTCCACGTCCTCGTATATCTTATTACTGAACATCTCCATTCTTCCGCCATCAATGGCGACGGTATCGGCCGTGACCTGCAGATAACGCCGGCTGAAAGCCTCGTCAATCCCTTCATTGCCCCATGAGACTGTAATATTGAAGCATGATGCGCCGTCGGCCGATAATCCCGACAGCCTCCACTGCGCCGCGTCATTCCTGCCGTTGCGGTTGCCGGGCATGGAGGCTGCCACCTCCACTTCCTGCTCCAAAGCGGATGCATCCGAGGGAACCACGGCCTCGTTGCCGGGGTTCAACCTGAAAGCATCCAGTTCCTCACGCCCATCAGCCACTACTGCATAAGGCGAAATGCCCCATGCGCTCGCTGCCAGACATGCCGCAATGGCTGAAACAACCGCCCTCATGGCTCGGATTTTTTGAAATTCCACAACTCCACCACTGCGGCTACAAATTCATCACGGTCCATATCGTATGGGAGCCAATGGATCTTCGTGCCGCGGCGTTCCATTCCACGGAACCACGTCATCTGCCGCTTGGCAAACTGGTGAATAGCGGTTTCAAGCTGCCTGAACATCTCGTCGTAGCTGAGCTGTCCCAACACATGCATGGTCAGATATTTATACTCCAGTCCATAGTACATCAGAGCCTCGGCGTCTATGCCCGATGCAAGCAGACCCTCCACCTCCTGCACCATCCCGGCATGCAGACGCGCATCCAGCCGGCGGGTTATGCGCTCGCGCCGCACATCGCGCGGCACATCTATCCCGATCACAACCGCCCGACGCGGGTGCGCTCCTTCCACCGCACATGCCTCATCGGGATGCTCCTGATAGTAGGTCTGAATCTCTATGGCACGCATGGCCCGCTTGGGAGTGTCCACATCCGTCACGTTATGCAATGTCTTCATCGAGGCCAGAAGGTCGGTCAGTTCGGCAAGACTTTTCCCCTCCAGCCGGGCACGCAATGAGGCGTTCTCAGGCACTTCGGGTAAAGCGGTGCCACGCAGAAATGCCTCGACATACATTCCGGTACCACCGCAGAGCACAGGCACCGCCCCATGGCTTTCAATCCGGTCGAGAGCCGCTGCGGCATCACGAAGATATCCGTATAGATTATATTTCGTACCGGCATCTTCTATATCGATCAGATGGTAGGGCACCTCGCCATACTCCTCCAGATCTTTTCCGGTTCCGAGAGTCATACCCCGGTACACCTGACGCGAGTCTCCGCTTATGATTTCTCCCCCGACGGCACGGGCCAGATCAACAGCACGGGCCGTCTTGCCCGATGCGGTGGGACCTACAATTGCAATGATGGTTGACTGTGACATGATCGGCAGTGTATGTTACACGCCACCGTAATGGCGATGATATATAGGATAAAGAGGCGCACTCAACGTGTGGCGGTGCCTGGATGCACGCGGCGACGGTAAACAAACGGCCTGAATACGGGATACCAGAATTTATCCTCGTTTGTGGTGGCCACGCGCAACCAGTGCAGATCATTATAGTCAACATTCCAGTTATGAATGTCGCGAAGCCTGAAGGTGGGTTTATAGTGTTTTATTCTGTATAGACGCCGACCCTTGTCATCATAGGTTTTCCATGCCATGGCTATACGGTAGATGCGGCCGAGTTCCGACACCAGTTTGCGGTCAAGGAGTCCCTGCGCTTCAAGCAGCAGCACCTGCCCCCAGGTGAACCATTCTCCGATGAGTTTCGATTCTCCGGTCTCATCTTTACCGTCAAGAAAAGCGAAATAATGGAAAATGTTCCTGTAAGTCACCTCGTCGGGCGAATCATAGGCTTTCCTTATCTCCACATCCGTCAGGCCGGAAAGCACCCGGAAGCAGCGGATGGCCTCCTCCAGATTGTCATGTCCGTGATAACCGAGCGTTACCACGGCAGGCGTATCGAACCGCTTCACATCCTGTCCGTTACCGTATTTATATCCGGTGCCATGAAAACGCAGCAGCAAACGGTCGCCCTGAATAACCAGATAGCGGAGTGTGGTGATGGATGGCTGTTCGATGTAATGCCCCTCATCGTTCTGGCAATAGTACACCCATATGGAGTAATACCGCATGCCAAGATACACAAGTGAAAGCACATACATCGACAGTGGCATCCACATGAAGAAGAACTGGTCGGCATGGCTTATGTTGGTATTGATGTAGCGTGTGAGATAATATGTCCAGTCAACCAACGTAAGGGCCAACGACAGGAAGAAGAGCAACCGTGTCTGATAGCGCCATTCCTTGCGGAACAAGTCTCCTACAAACCCCTCCTCGATCACATTGCCGTAACGCATCTTGCAGCGGCGGCACACCAACGGCTCAGTGCGGCGGAAAAGATAGCATAATGTCACGATACACGCCAGCGGAGCCGTGAACAGAATGGTAAGCAGCGGGCTGCCGGAATCATACGGTTGTCCGTTTATCTCATAAAGCTCGCGTCCTGGCTCATAAATCGACAATACCACCAGAGCTATGGCAGTAACCAGAATCACCATCGACACCTGACTGTTCAATCTCGAGCACACCGGCTCCTTTCTCCGGCGCAGTTCCCGACGAATCAGCTCAAGCGAAACATAGAGCACTATATTTATCGGAGCGAGCCACAGGCGCGGCATCAACGGAGCAAGCACCGTCAGCAATGTCAGGAATCCCACCGATACTGCCCAGTTTCGCCACAGGCTGAAAATGGCAGCCGACATTCCGTTATGACGTTCTTTTGACCTTGACATATTTTATTCTCCCTTTCTATTTATTATACTGCCGCGACACGCGCGCGACACGTTCTCAATCCCCTTTCTCATCATCTGACTGCCCGGAAGATGCGGCGACAGACAGTTCCGCACATACCCGGGGTATACATTCTCCTACATATTGTCGGCGAAGAACCGGATCATACGCCCATACACCATGGCGCGTGCATCGCAGCCGTTGATGGAGTGGTTCATGTTGGGGAACAGCAGCATGTCGGCATAACGGTGCTCCTTCTGCAATGCCCCCACGAACTCGATGGTGTTGCTCAGATGCACGTTGTCATCGGCAGTACCGGCCATTATAAGCAACGGGCAGTTGAGATTTGCCGCACGGTTCATGGGCGCGCTCTCCTCATACCCGTCGGCATTCTCGCCGGGTGTGAGCATGAAGCGCTCGGTGTAGACTGTATCGTAGAAACGCCATGAGGTGACCGGTGCGATGGCCACACCTGCCGCGAACGGGGCGTCGGCCTCTGTCACTGCCATAAGCGTTTCATATCCCCCGTAGCTCCATCCGCAGATTCCGATGCGCGAAGCATCCACAAACGGGAGCGACGCCACATAACGCGCGGCGGCAAGCTGGTCGGCCGTCTCATAGCGGCCAAGCTGTTTGTAAACCACATCACGGAAAGCGGTGCCACGGCCACCGGTGCCACGGCCATCGACACATACCACAACAAAACCGGCTTTTGCGGCATATTGCTGCCAGTCCATTGACCAACGGTTGAGCACCTCCTGCGAACCGGGACCGCTGTACTGCCACATGATTGCAGGATAACGCCTGGAAGGATTGAAGCCTGCAGGCTTGAACATATAACCGTTGAGGGTGACGCCGTCGGCCTGCATGGTGAAGAACTCCTTGCGGGGCGCACCGTCGTAGCGCGCGCCATAGGCGGCATTATCCACCAGCGTGCGCATTGTCTTCCCTTTGGCATTGACCACGGTGTAGACAGTGGGGGTATTGGCGTCGCTGTGCGACATCACGGCATACGTCATGGTCGGGGTGAACCAGGCGGTGTTCCACCCTTCCACAGGGGTGAGCGCCTCGGTCTTTTTTCCCTGACGGTCCATGCGGTAGACCACACGGTTCAATGCACCGGTGACTTCCGGCGTATTTCCTGCCAACGGTTCACTCTGGAAATAGGTGAACCCCTGCGCGTCGCGGCCGTAATATGCGGTGACATCATAACAGCCGGACGTAATCTGTGCCGTCTGCTGGCCGGCATAAGAATAGCGGTAAAGGTGATTCCACCCCGTACGCTCCGACATGATGACAAAACCATCGGCCTCGAAAGCAAGATTTTCGTAGGCGGAGCCTGAAATCCATGCCTTCGATTCCTCGACCAGCAGCGATTTCACCACCGTTGACTTCGGATTGGCCGAATACAGTTCCATGCGGTTCTGCGCGCGGTTGAGCGTCACCACCATAAGCCGCTCGGCAGTGTCGCCGAAGGCTATTCGCGGCATATACTCTATGCGCTTGTCGGCAAACGGGAGCTCCTTGATTTTGCGGGTCTCCACATCGTAGCTGTGGACCGATACCACCGAGTTTGGTTCGCCTGCCACGGGATATTTGTAAGAGAACGTGCCGGGATAAAGCTCGTATTCGGCATCGGGCTTACACCATCCGCCGTAGAGGGGGAAGCTGAACATGGGCACCTGCGACTCGTCGTAACGCACATAGCAGAGCGTTGAATTGTCGGGCGCCCATGCCATGGAGCTGCATGTGGCGAACTCCTCCTCATAGGTCCAGTCGGGCACACCGTTGATGATGCTGTTTACAGCGCCGTCGGTGGTGACACGCACCTCCGAATTGTAGTCGAGTTTCTTTATGTAGATGTCGTTATCGGCCACGAATGCCACCATACGGCTGTCGGGCGAGAACAATGGCGCCTGCTGCAGCTTGTGGTTCCCCGACAGCGGACGCAGAATGTTGCGTTTGATTTCAAACACGTAGTATGCTGCGCGGAACGAACGGCGGTAGACAGCTTCCGATCCGGTGTAAAGCAGCAGCTTCGAACCGTCGGGACTGATGGAGAAATTCTCCACTGACTCCACGCTGCTCTCACGTGTGTGGGTGGCATCGAACACGGTCTCGACCGGCTTGCCGTCGGCAGTTGAATATTTCTGTATTTTTCGTCCGTTGTCGGTCAGCTGCAGGTATGTCTCCCCGTCTGGCATAAAGACCATTTTGGCCGGACGCTCCTCGGCATTGCCTGGATAGACGTAGGGAGCGATGGCATTCACCTCTACTGTCGGCGACTTTGCGGCTGCCGACGCGATGAAACCGGGCATACAAGCGGCATAGCTCATGGCCATGGCCACGGTAACGATACATGTGGCGGATTTATGTTTTATTTCAGGATATATATTCATGTCCATAGTGTTATTATGCTAACTGAAAATCAATCGAAGAGGAGCATCTGGGCCGGATTGTCGGGCAGTTGCTTCCGCACAGGTGCCTTGTAGCCGAACTCGGGATTGTCATTGTCGGCATCGGCCTTAGTTTTCTGCGGTGGCGGAGTGGCTATGAGCCAGTCGGTGTCCTCAATGGATTCGTCGATGGCAGAGATTGCTGTTGTTTTCTCTTTGCCCCGGTTCCGTTTCACCTTCTCGGCATCCGGCGTAGGACGCCCGTACTTCTGTGCGGGTTCCACAAATTCAGGCTCCTCCGAGAGGCCGGCACCCAGAGGCGGCTCCTGATCTTCTTCAGGTTCCTCCTTGATGAACCGTTTGAGCCGTTCTATCTCGGCCCGCAGACCACTCTGGCTCTGGGCATGTTCGTAGACATTGTTCTCGATTGTCTTGCGCAGACTGTCGGTCAGCTCCTCCAGATGGTGGATTGTGCCGTCCTTTTTCTGCAACGTCGAAGCATATTCGGCATTTTCAAGTTCAAGCTGCTGCACACGTTCGCGTGTCTTGAGCAGTTCGTCCTTCTGCTTGCGCAGAAACGTCTCGTTGTTCTTTCTTGCATCCTCCAGACGGGTGAGCTGCAAATGCATCTCCTCCACGACCGCCAGATTGCCGTTGGCCTCATTGAGGTCGTTACGGCATTTGTCAAGTTCCGCCTGAATGGCCGTACGTTCGGACTGGGTGAGGCGCAGCTGCTCCTGGAGCGACTCATGCTCGGCACGCAGACGTCCGAGCTGGCTGTTTAGGTCGGTAAGCATGGCATCGCCGAGGTTATCCTTGGCACGCGACTGTTCAAGCGCAGTGCGCAGATTCTCCACCTCTTTCTGCAGGTCGTTCCGCAAAGCCTCCTCCTTGCCGAGCGAGGCATGGAACGCATCAGCCTCATCCGCCTTGGCCTGCTTTTCATCCAAAGCTTTCTTGAGATCAGCCTCTTTGGTTTCCACCAACGTGCGGGCCTCGTTCAGCGCCTGGCGCAACGATTCGGTTTCCGCATCGGCCGTGTCAAGCTTTGCTGTAAGCTCGTTTATTTTCAGCACCAGCTGCTTCTGCGCTTCGCCGTCGGGCGAAATATCGGCACCGAGCACCGCACTCACGCGGAGTTTGTTGGCCATGCTCTTGTTCTCAAGCGAAAGCTGTTCGTTCTCGGCCTCCGCCTTGGCCAGCTGCGTCTCGAGGTCGCGCACTCGTTCTCCGAGGGCGCGTTTCTGACGTTCGGCGCTGAGCTGCTGCTTTTTCGACTCGCTGCTTTCGTCCTTCTCCTTCTGCACCTTGGCGCGGGCATCGTCCACCTGCTGCTGGAGGTTGCTGCGTTCAGATGCCCAGTGAGCATTGCAACGCTCGCGCGCATCATCGGCCAGACGCTGCAGATACTGCTTCATGGATTCATCAAGAGCATTATACAGGATGTCGCGCTGCTTCTGCTCGTCGGCGCTGTCGCGCAGGAATGGAGGCAGCGATTCATTGAACACCCTTACCACTGTCTCGAATATCTGCGACGGCAACACGGCTGCGGATGGCGCAGCACCGTCGGACACAGCCTGATCCTTCGGGCTGTTCTGCATGGCATTATGCTGTTCAGGAGTCTCGGCCGGGGCAGCCGACGCTGTGTCGGCATGCCGGTTCAAAGGCACCACCGTGGCGTCGATACCCTCCAGTTCCTCTTCGTCAAGCTCATCGCCCCCGAATCCGAACGCTCTCTTTAAGGTACGTAAAAATGACATCTGATGAATTTTCAGGTAAGGTGGAAATACGTGTCGCGGTAAAAACGAAGTTGTCCTGATGCCGTCCTGCCGCCATCGATTTCCATGCATATATCAGACTACAAATTTAATCAAATTTCATAAATTACCACCTTTCAGGTCAACTTATCTATCCCTTCGCAAGCATATTCCTGACATTTTTATGGCCGGGACACCCGCAAAGCTTAAAAAAGGACGGAGACGGCACCCGGACCATCCGGCGTGTCGTCTCCGTTTATTTCTTTTCCGCCGCCACGGCAGCCCGTGTCCGGAGTGGATAGCGGCACATCAGCTGCTGTCAGTTCTGCGCGGGCGAAAAAAGCGTCTTTATCGACCCAAGAGAACTGAGGATACCCGATGCCTCGTAAGGGATATAGACTGTCTTGTTATCGGCACCCGTAGTCATTTCGCGGAGTGTCTCGATATATTTCACCGCGAGCATATAAGTGGCGGGATCGGTCTTGGTTTCCTTTATCGCCTCGGCGATGCGGGCAATGGCCTCGGCTTCGGCCTGCGCTGTGAGCACCTTGGCCCGTGCCTCACCTTCGGCACGCAGAATCTCGGCCTCCTTGATGGCGGATGCCTGATTGATCTGCGACTGCTTGTCGCCTTCCGACAGCAATATGGCAGATGTCTTCTGGCCCTCGGCATTCAGGATTTCGGCGCGACGGTTTCGCTCGGCCTGCATCTGTTTTTCCATCGCCTCACGCACGCTTTTCGGAGGTGTGATGTCCTGCAGTTCCACACGGTTCACTTTCACACCCCATTTGTTGGTGACTTCGTCGAGAATCACCTGCAGACGCGAGTTGATGGTGTCGCGCGACGTCAGGGTCTGGTCGAGTTCAAGCTCGCCGATCACGTTACGCAGCGATGTCTGCGTAAGTTTTTCCAGCGCATTGGGCAGATTGTCAATCTCATAAACAGCCTTCTTGGCGTCAACGATCTGGAAATAGAGCAATGCGTTGATTTCAGTCGTCACATTGTCCTTGGTAATCACCTGTTGGGCGGGAAAATCATACACCTGCTCGCGCAAGTCGATAGATGAAGAGGATGTGACAGTCACTATAGTGCGGCCATTGACCATTGTCTCCACACGGCGTGTGTACACCACCTTGGGTTTGTCAATGAAAGGCCATATGATGTTCAGGCCCGGGCTAAGCACACTGTGGAACCGTCCGAGGCGTTCTATCACACGTGTTTCAGACTGCGGTACAATCTTTACGCCGGCCGATACCACAATCAGCACCACCAGCACAAGTACCCCCAGAAAAATGTAAGTTTCCATAATTTGAATTTTTAATGCGTCCGAGCAGCCGGACACCGGTGACAATAATTGATTTCAGGACAACGGCCGGTTTCAGCGGCCGGAAGCGATTTTCAACATGGACGCACAAGCAGAATGATGCTGTCGTAGCCCACCACCTTCACCTGCATGCCACGTGCGAGCGGCGCTCCGTCGGCACTGCGGATCTGCCAGTTGTCGCCGTCGATGCGTGCTCTTCCCGGCTCGCTTTCTCCCGTGAAAGGTTTGGTAACCTCGGCAATCCGCCCTATCAGCGCATTCATGTTGCTGTTATATGCCTCACGGTCGCGGTGACGGCGGGCATGCAATCTGTTGACCAACGGTGCAATGAATATGAAGGCCAGAATGACGCCGGCCACAAGCCCTATCACTTGAGCGACAATCCCGAATCCCAGCAGAGCCAGTATCGAGGCGATAAAACATCCGACAGCCATGCAGAGGGTGGCCACAACGTTGCTGAGCAGTTCAATGATGAGCAACACTGCGGTTGCTATCAGCCATATAATCCAGAGTTCCATATCCACAAATCTACAAATAATTATCTTATTCTCAAAATTGATTGAGCCACGTTGCCATCAAGCCAACCGGCCGCTGAATGCCTGCAGGCATTCAGCGGCCGGTTGGTGTTTTAACGAGTGCAAGTAATAAGGTGCCATGCGTGCACATCAAGATTTCATCTTGGGCACTTTCAGCGGACAGCCCAAAACACAGCGCCCACATTTCAGGCAATCGGAATGAAGAAAACCGTCCGCGTCATTTCTGCTCTCATAAGGCTTCAGTTGCATCGGACACACTGCCGAGCACTGTTTGCAGCGGGTTGTGCATCGTTCGCCAACAAAAATGCGCCGATAGTCGTCGGGGAGTTTCGCACGGCCGGGCGTAACCCACGACGAAAGGGTACCCATCGGACAGAACGAACACCATGTGCGGGGCGCATACACAAATGCAAGCGTCACGCCCACTATTGTTGTGATCAAAATAATGGTCCAGAACACACGTCCCATTGCATTCCAGTCACCCCATGCCCGGTACATCTGTATGCCGAACATTGTAAAGATAAACATCACCATGAATACCCGGAATGCCTTTGTGCGCACAAACGGCGGGATAGGCCGGTGAGGCGAGAACCGCGCCAGAACATTATCGTAGAAGTTACCTCGCGGACAGGCGTTGCCGCACCACCAGCGCCCTTTGCGCACAGCGAATGCAACCGGGGCAATCATACAGATTACGGCAAGAAAGCCGATCACCGGATAAAAGTAACCGATTGCCAGATACGCCAGAATAATCCAATATAACGGGAAGCCTTTAAGAGGCAAGGAACGGAAAAACTGCTTGTTGGCCATATGCCTTTTCTATGTTTAAGTTTAAAAGCTGCAGTGCCGGGCCAGCCGGCGGCATCGACACCGTTGCATAAGAGAAAAAATGAGGCTGCGCCTATTTATCTGACACAGCCTCAATGTGAGAACCTATTGAAGGTGCTGCAGAATCCCGGTGAATACCCTTACGTTTGGGGGTAATTACGGGTTCTGCGACATCCTGCGGTATATTTCGATTTAATTCACAACCAGACAGCCTTAAGCCGTCAAGCCGGCGAACGTCACTTGCTCTGGTGCTCGTATTTCAGAGTGAGGGTCGGCTGGTCGCACACTTCTGCCGGACCGAAATACTGGATGGGGCCGGGATATACGTAGCATGTGTTCTCAGCCCATTCCTGACGCTGCGAAGCGAACTTGAGGAAGGGTGCGCCATCCAGATTTACAAGAGCCTTCTGGATAACGGGCTTCATTTCGCCGTGACGGCGCTCCATGTTCATCATCATGGTGATGGGGATACCGCCGGCAACCCACTGCACGGAAGGACGGGTGAGGTTGCGCACGCTCGACATGTAGCCTGTCACACCGGCACGGATGAGGCATGCGGCGTTGAAACCGAGGGCGTAGCAGTAGTCGGCATCGAAGTTCGAGGGGTCTGCGCAGCGGCCTTCATAACCGAAGAAGTGGTGCTGGGCAGCGAATTTGCCGTTGTATTTGCCCTCTTTCTTAAGCTCTGCAAGGCGTTTGCCCACCATTTCGGATAGGAGCTTCTCTGTTTCGATAAGCGAAACCTGAACGTTGCCGTGGGGGTCGCGGTCGAGGCTGAGCTGACGTGCCACTCCGTGGGGAAGCGCTGCATAGGCTGCTGCATTTTCGGCGCTGAGGTGGTCGATGATGTACTGACGCTGCTCAGCTGCGGGAACTGCTGCGAATTCTTCGGCGTTCTTGGCAAGGAGGTCGTTAAGCTCGGCGATGAGACGCTTGATGGCGGGGATGAACTCGATGAGGCCTTCGGGGATGAGCACGATACCGAAGTTCATGCCCTTCTCGGCGCGGCGCACAACAACATCGGCAATCTGGTCGACAACCTGACCGAGTGTCATGTCCTTTGCCTCAACTTCTTCCGAGATGATGCAGACGTTGGGCTGGCACTGCAGGGCGCACTCAAGCGCGATGTGGCTGGCCGAACGGCCCATGAGTTTGATGAAGTGATAATATTTCTTTGCGGAGTTGCAGTCGCGCTGGATGTTGCCGATAACCTCGGAATAAACCTTGGTTGCGGTGTCGAAACCGAACGAGGTCTCGATCACGTCGTTCTTGAGGTCGCCGTCGATGGTCTTGGGACAACCGATCACCTGAACGCCGGCATTGATGCTCTTGTAGTATTCGGCAAGCACAGCGGCATTGGTGTTGGAATCATCACCGCCGATGATGACGAGAGCCTTGATGTCAAGTTCCTTGAGGATTTCCAGACCCTTGTCGAACTGCTCCTTGTTTTCAAGCTTTGTACGGCCGGAACCGATGATGTCGAAACCGCCGGTATTGCGGTATTCGTCGATAATTGCCGAAGTCAGCTCCATGTACTTGTGGTCAACGAAGCCGCCGGGGCCCATGAGGAAACCATAGAGACGGCTGTCGCGGTTGATTTTCTTGATACCGTCGAACAGACCGCAGATTACATTGTGTCCGCCGGGTGCCTGGCCGCCCGAAAGGATAACGCCCACATTCATGGGCTTCGAGGGCTGACCGGCAGAAGCTTTCTCAAACTTCAGCTCGGGAAGTCCGTAAGTGTTGGGGAAAAGAGCCTTGATGGCGTCCTGGTCGGCAACAGACTCGGTGGCATGGCCTTCAACGGCTTTTACCGCACCGGTCAGTACAATGGGCAGCTTGGGCTGATAGGCTGCGCGGGCTTTTTGCAAAGCGCTTTTTTTCATGTATGTACGTTTTTAGTTTATTGATTGATTCTGAATAATGCGGAAACCGCTTTTTTCCAACCGCAAAGGTACTGAATTTCGGCCGTTTCTAATTGTGAAAATTGGTTAATTACTTCGTCACAACGCATACAGCCGGCGAGCCGATGCCGTTGACACTTCCGCCACCGTTTCGAGCGGCACTCCAAGGGTGGCCGCCACCTGTGCGGCGATGGATGGAATCATGCTGCTGTCGTTGCGCTTGCCCCTGAACGGCACGGGCGCAAGATAAGGGGAATCGGTCTCAAGGATGATTCTTTCAAGCCCGATGGCGGGAAGCGTGTCGCGCAGACCGGAATTCTTGAAGGTCACGATGCCGTTGATGCCGAAATAAAAATCGCCTGTGCGGCGTATGCGCTCCACATCGGCGATGGTTCCACCGAAGCAATGAAAGGCTCCCGCGGGAATCTGCGGCAGCCCCGAAAGCACCTCAAGGGTCTCGTCAAGGCCGTCGCGGCAATGGATATTTATAGGCAATCCCAGACGCAGGGCCACGCGGCACTGCTCCTCGAACGCCCGCATCTGCGTTTCGCGGTTTTCGGGCGACTCATGCAAATCGATACCAATCTCCCCCACTCCCACATACAGGCTCCGGTTCTCTTCGAGTTCGCGCGTTATCTGCGCCACGGCCCCGGCGGGATCGTCGGTGAGTTCGGTGGGATGCAACCCGGCAAACATGCGCAGGCTATCAGGAAACTGCGCTGCAAGCGCCTTTTGCGCCGGCAGCTCCGCAAGCGACGTGCCTGGCAGAATCATCATCTTCACACCTGCGGCAACGGCCTTTTCCACCATCTCGGCCGGATTCTCATAGGCCTCGTCGCTCAGATGCGTATGTGTATCTATAAATTCAATCATTTCAAATCATTGCGGTTGACGGGCGGATTTCAATGGCTGCGGTTAACCGATTTCTGCGCAATTCCGGTAAAGAAATTTAGCGCAGCGGGCTGCAGACCTGCCTCGCCGAGGGCTTCGACGGCTTCGGCTGCGTAACGCTCAATCAGTGTGTGGGTGCGCGCCGGAAGGTCGAGTTCATCGTATATGGCGGTTATCTCGCGCACTTTCAGATAGTCGGTAAGTTTTTTCGCCAGCACTTTCTTCATGTCGTCGGGGCGCTCGGCCATAGCCGTAATCCACAGCCATGTTTTCTTCTCGTTGATTATGTCGCCGCCGATCTCCTTGCCGAAAAGCGTGGGGTCGCCGTAAGTGTCGAGATAATCGTCCTGCAGCTGGAAAGCCAGCCCGAGGCGTTCGCCGTAGCGGTACATCGCCTCGCATCCGGCACGTGAGGCACCGGCGCGGAGCGCACCGATGGCACAGGCACAGGCAAGCAGCACCGAGGTTTTCAGCCTGATCATCTCCATATATTCATCCACCGACACGTCGGTGCGGCCCTCGAACTCCATGTCAAGCTGCTGGCCCTGATATATCTCCATGGCCGTGGTGTTGAAAAGCTCCAGGGTTGAGGCCAGGGCGCTGTCGTCGCCCTTCCCCATCAGCACAGACGCCATGGTCAGCATAGCGTCGCCCGAAAGGATGGCCGCCGAGCTGTTCCAGCGGCGGTGCACCGTGGGACGTCCGCGACGCACGTCGGCATTGTCCATCACATCGTCGTGAAGCAGTGTGAAGTTATGGAACATCTCTATTCCGAGAGCCTGCGGCATCACCTCCTGGGCATTTCCGCCGAACGCCTCGGCAGCCGCCATAAGCAGCACGGGGCGCAGGCGTTTGCCCCCGCCGTCGAGGGTGTAGCGTATCGGCTCATAGAGGCCGGGCGCCACTTTCGGATAGGTCAGGGAGGCAATCTCTTTCTCAATCAACTCGGAATATTGGTCAACAGTAAGCATATGTTAGTAGTCTGATTTATTTTTCGGGCCGCGCCGCATGGATTCGGGCGGACTTGCACCAACAAAGTTAGCTATTTTTTCGTACCTTTGCCAATTAAATAGATTTTCCACATGATTTTCGATACCCTCCCCACCGACCCCATCATCCTGCTTGGAGTCATCAACACGAAACTGCGCGACGAGTATCCGTCGCTCGACGCACTGTGCGACGACCTTAACGTAACGCGCAACGAGATCGAATCAAAGCTCCTCACCGTGGGCTACACCTACGATTCAAAACTCAACAAGTTCGTGTGAGCCTGCCCTATGGAGCATTATCTCTCGCAACTCAACCCACAGCAGCGCGAGGCCGTGGAATACATGGGCGGCCCGCAGCTTGTGATAGCCGGCGCCGGCTCGGGCAAGACGCGTGTGCTCACCTATAAAATCGTGCACCTGCTGGCCCACGGTTTCGAGCCATACCGCATAGTGGCGCTCACCTTCACCAACAAGGCCGCACGCGAAATGCGCGAACGCATCGAGGCGCTCGTGGGGCACGACACGGCCAAACGGCTGTGGATGGGAACTTTCCACAGCATTTTCGGCCGTATTCTGCGCCAGAACGCCGACCGCCTCGGCTTCAAACCGTCGTTCACCATCTACGATGCCGCCGACTCCAAGGCCCTCATCAAGACCATCATCAAGGACATGAATCTTGACGACAAGGTCTACAAGGCATCCACCGTGCAGAGCGCCATCTCCATGGCCAAGAACGCGCTGGTAAGCCCCGAGCGCTATGCCGCCGACGCCGACCTGATGGAGGCCGACCGGCGCGCCAAACGTCCGCTCGTGCACGAGATTTACCGCACCTACCGGCAGCGCTGCAAGGTGGCCGGAGCGATGGACTTCGACGACCTGCTTTACTACACCAACGTGCTGCTGCGCGACAATCCCGACGTACGCCACCACTATCAGGAGTTTTTCCGTTACGTGCTTGTGGACGAGTACCAGGACACCAACTTCGCCCAGCACTGCATTGTCACAGAGCTCTGCCGCGACAGCAACAGTCTCACCATGGTGGGCGACGATGCCCAGAGCATCTACTCCTTCCGCGGCGCCAATATCAAGAACATACTCAACCTGCAGCGCGCCTACCCCACACTGCGCATCTTCAAGCTGGAACAGAACTACCGCTCCACGCGCAACATCGTCGACGCGGCCAACTCGCTCATCGACAAGAACCGCGAGCAGATTCACAAGCATGTGTTCTCCAACAACGACGCCGGGCAGAAAATCGAGGTGATCAACAGCTCCACCGACTACGAGGAGGCATATCTCGTGGCCAACCGCATAGCCAGGCTCCACCGGGAGACACACGACAGCCTCGACGAATTTGCCGTGCTCTACCGCACCAACGCCCAGAGCCGACGCCTCGAGGAGTCGCTGCGCAAGCGCAACATCTCCTACCGCATCTACGGCGGCCTGTCGTTCTATCAGCGCAAGGAGGTGAAGGACGCCATCGCCTATTTCCGTCTGGCAGTGAATCCGGACGACGACGAGGCCATGCGCCGCATCATCAACTACCCCGCGCGCGGCATCGGAGAGACTACCGTGGGGAAACTCACGGCTGCCGCCATTGCCGACCGCGTAAGCATGTGGAGCGTGCTCAACGCCCCTGCCGCGCATTCGCTCGACGTGAACGGAGGCACGCTCAAAAAACTCGATGCATTCCGCACCCTCATAGCGGGATTCGTACGCCAGAACAGCGAAGGTGCTGACGCCTACACCCTGGCCACCGCCATCATCGGCCAGACGCGCCTGCTCTCTTCGCTCATGAGCGACAACACTCCCGAAAACATCTCCAAGGGTGAGAACCTGCAGGAAATCCTGTCGAACGTCAAGGAGTTTGTCGACGAGCACAACGAGGCCGGCGAGCAGGACCAGACCGACATGAGCCACTTCCTTGCCGAAGTGTCGCTGGCCACCGACCAGGACGAGAAGGACACCGCCCAGCAGCGCGTAACGCTCATGACAGCCCATGCCGCCAAGGGTCTGGAGTTCAACAACGTGATTGTTGTCGGTGTGGAGGAGGAGCTTTTCCCCTCGTCGATGTCCCAGAACTCGGTGAGCGAAATCGAGGAGGAACGCCGCCTGCTCTATGTGGCCATAACACGTGCGCGCCGCTTCTGCATGCTCTCCTATGCCTCGTCAAGATTCAAGAACGGTCAGACCAAGATGTGCCAGCCGTCGCGTTTCCTGCGCGACATATCGCCTGAGTACATAAAGCTCGTGCAGGGCACTTCGCTCGGCTTCGACAACCAAGGATTCGACCTGGTGGACAACTACCGCAGCTCGTTCCACTCACCTGCGGCGACTTTCGGCACCATCAACCCGACGGCTCCGAAACCAGTGCGCCCCACAGCCGCAACCGACCGCTGGCGCACACCACCTACTCCACCCTCACCACGCCCAGCGTCAGCAAATGCCCCTGTGCCCTCCGCCCCCGGAGAATTCTCGCTCCACACCATCGACGAGGTGCGCGAAGGGATGGAGATAATGCACGAGCGGTTCGGACACGGAAAAATCACAGCTCTCGACACCGACCCGACAGGCCACAAGATCGTGGTTCTGTTCTCCAACGTGGAACAACGCAAACTAATGCTTAAATACGCCAGATTCAAGATAATCGACAACTGACCCTCCCCCAAATGTCAACCACCAATACCCCCGCATACAACGATGCAACAGCCATGCTCCCCACCCCGTTCTACGTGGTCTACGAGGACCGGCTGCGTGCCAACCTCGACCTCATTACCTCCGTGGCCCGTGAGGCCGGAGTGACCATCATCATGGCATTCAAGGCCAATGCGCTGTGGCGCACATTCCCCATTTTCCGCGAATACGGCGTGAGGTGCACGGCATCGTCGCTCAACGAGCTGCAGCTCGGCGTGGAGGAACTGCACACCCGCGTGCACTCCTACTGCCCGGCCTACACTCCGCTGACCATCGGCGCATATCTCGCAGGGAGCAGCCACATCACATTCAACTCGCTCAGCCAGTGGCACCGCTTCAAGGCCGACCTGCAGGCCCACAATTCGGCCCATCCAGAGGCAACCGTGTCGGCCGGACTGAGGGTTAACCCACAGTGCTCGGTCATTGAGACGGACATCTATAATCCGGCACTTCCCGGCAGCCGTTTCGGGGTGGTGGCTGACGACCTAAGCGAGGGGCTGCCCGACGGCATCGAGGGGCTACACTTCCACGCCCTCTGCGAATCCACCAGTTTCGACCTCGAAAAGGTGCTCGCGGCCTTCGAGGCGCAGTTCGGACATCTGCTTCCGCGGCTTAAATGGGTGAATTTCGGCGGCGGTCATCTTATGACCCGCCAGGGCTACGACACCGCCCATCTCATCGGCCTGCTGAAGTCGTTCCGCAACCGTCACCCCAATCTGGAGGTGATTCTCGAGCCGGGAAGCGCATTCACTTGGCGCACCGGCGACCTCATGGCCTCAGTTGTGGATGTGGTGAAAAATCAGGGAGTTCGCACGGCCATTCTCGATGTGTCGTTCGCGTGCCACATGCCCGACACGCTGGAGATGCCCTACAAACCGGCCGTGACCGAAAGCCTTTCGGACAAGGAGGTGGCCACAATGAATCCCGCCGACGTCTACACCTACCGCTTCGGCGGCAACTCCTGCCTGAGCGGCGACTTCATGGGCGACTGGCATTTCAGCCGGCCGCTGCAGATCGGAGACCGCCTGACGTTCGAGGACATGAACCACTACACCACCGTGAAGACCAACATGTTCAACGGCATCAGCCATCCCGACATCGTGTTTGTCGACCACAACGGCACTCCGTCGGTGCTACGCCATTTCAGCTATGCTGACTACAAGAACCGCATGTCGTGACCCATACGCCAATACCCAACATCTGAAAATATCACCCAACACCCGGAAGCCATGAAATACTCTGTGATAGTGCCCGTGTACAACCGCATCGGCGAAGTGTCCGACCTCCTGCGCAGCCTTGCCGCCCAGACGGCACGGAATTTCGAAGTAATAATCGTGGAGGACGGCTCCACCGAGCCATGCCGCTCCGTAGCTGAGGCATATGCACCGGTGCTCGACGTAAAATATTTCTTCAAGGAGAACGAGGGGCGCTCCATCGCCCGCAACTACGGCATGGACCACGCCACCGGCGACTATTTCATTTTCTTCGATTCGGACTGTGTGATTCCGGCCGACTATTTCGAGAAGCTCAACCGCATGGAGGTGGAGACGCCTGCCGACTGCTTCGGTGGTCCCGATGCCGCCGACGCCTCGTTCACCACCACACAGAAGGCCATAAACCACGCCATGACGTCGTTTCTCACCACCGGCGGTATCCGCGGCGGCAAAATCAGCCTTGAGAAATTCACCCCGCGCACATTCAACATGGGCTTCTCCCGACAGGTGTACCAGAGTGTGGGGGGCTTCCGCGAGATGTTCTCGGAGGACATCGACATGAGCACCCGCATCCGCAAGGCCGGATTCTCCATCGCCCTTTATCCCGACCTTCCGGTCTACCACAAACGGCGCGTGGATTTCCGCAAATTCCTGCGTCAGGTCTACGTGTTCGGCATGTCGCGCATCACCCTAAAACTGCTCTACCCCGATTCACTTAAAGCCGTGCACTGCCTGCCGGCCGTGTTCGTGGTGGGTGTGGCGGCCATGATTCTTCTTGCCATAGTGTGGTCGCCCTGGTGGCTGCTCCCCCTCGTCGTCTATCTGCTCGCCATCTTCATCAGCGCGCTGGTGTCAACCCGTTCGGCGGTGATTGCCTGCAAGGCTGTGCCGGCATCGCTCATCCAGCTCGGAGGCTACGGGTGCGGTTTCCTCAAGGCATGGTTCGTCAAGATCGTATGCCGCCGTGGCCGCAACGAAGCCGAAGAGATAGCCCTCCGCAAAGGCAAATAATCCCCACACGTTTCACATTCATAATTAAATTTGGCAACATGCAATCCGACAGCAAGTCCATCCTCATCCGCAATCTCAACGACGACGAGCGGCCCCGCGAAAAAGCCATGACACACGGTATGGACGCGCTGACCGACGTGGAACTGCTTGCCCTGCTGCTCGGCTCGGGACTGCCGGGCAAATCGGTGCTCGACCTCAGCCGCGAGATTCTCGCCGACGTAGACAACCGTCTGAGCGTGCTGGCACGCATGTCGATTGCCGAACTTAAAAAGAAATATCGCGGCGTGGGCGATGCCAAGGCCACCCTGCTTGTGGCCGCCATGACATTCGGTTCGCGTGTGCAGAAAAGCATGGCCGTGCCGTTTCCGCAGATATGCTGCTCCACCGATGCTTACAATTATATGCGCGACAAACTGGAACGCCTCAATTACGAGGAGTTCTGGGTGCTCCATCTCACCCGCGCCAACCGTGTGCAGTTTGCCGAGCGTGTGAGCAAAGGGGGAATTGCAAGCACTGCCGTCGACATCAAAATCATTGCCAAAAGCGCCATCGACCACCTCTCCTCCGGCCTGATTCTGGTGCACAACCATCCGGCAGGCACCATGAACCCCTCATCGCAGGACGACAACCTCACCCGCCGCATCGTGGAAACCTGCAAAATCATCGACGTCCCCGTGCAGGACCACATCATCATCGGCCCGTCATCCTACTACAGCTACCGCGACCAGGGACGACTGTAACGATGCACAATTATCGATGCACGATGCACGATGCACGATGCACGATGCACGATGCACGATTGCCTATGGTGGTGTAGGGACGCACGGTTCGTGCGTCCGCATATAATCCGCTCACAACTCACACATAAACCATTATTATACAAACAAATTAAAAAAAAGGACGCACCGGCCGTGCGTCCCTACGTTTTGTGAACATCCCTCAATAATCATGCATCAATAATAATTCATCGTGCATCGATAATCGTGCATTGTGCATTGTGCATCATGCATTGTGCATCATGCATCATGCATCGTGAATTGTGCATCGATTAAAAGTTGTATCCGAGGGTTA
Source organism: uncultured Porphyromonadaceae bacterium (assembly GCA_900540205.1). Classification (GTDB taxonomy): domain Bacteria; phylum Bacteroidota; class Bacteroidia; order Bacteroidales; family Muribaculaceae; genus UBA7173. The sequence goes on from UQER01000014.1 coordinate 45,901, forward strand.
TGGCGAAGATGTTGCGGCGCAGATTGCGCTGAAGGTCAATTGTGCCTGATTTCATTTTAGTTATTCCCCACGCACCGCTGAGACTCATATAGTATTTCTGATATTCCACGCCGGCGCCGAAATTCCACTGCAGATCAACGTGCTTGAAGCCGTTTGTACCGAAAAGCGATGTGCTGAAGGAAGGCTCCTCCTCGCCGGGCACTCTCACGGCATCCTGATGATAACGTGCCACAAGTGAGAGATTGATCTGCGGACCGGTGAACACATGCACCTTCACATCCTCAGTGAAATCGAAATGATAGCCCACATTCAGAGGAATACGGAAGCCGAAATTACGAATCGAACCGTCAATCTGATAAGGCACTTCAACATCGTCGGTAACCGCCTCGCCACCGGGACCTACAACGGGCTGCCCGGCACCGTCGAGCTGTGGCACCTTCTGTGTGAATGTATCCCACTGATTGGCCCCTATTGTGTTATAAAACACGCTAAGTCCTGGCTCGAAATAAAGATTCATGAACAGCGGGATATTATATATGCCGCCGACCGAGAATCCGGCCTGATTGCTGTAAAAACCGCCGCCGTTGGCAGCCGATGAGATGTCGACCGACACGCGGGCACCGAAATGAGCGATGTTGTCGGGATTATCGAAAAGATAGGTGGATGCCGCCGATGCCGACAGACTTGCGGCCACAACCGATCCCAATGCTAAGAATTTTAATTTCATATGCGCGAATACTAATAATCAGGTTTACTTTTAATTCCGGCGCCACTCCATAGAGGCGCCCTTATATCTGAAATGTAAAGTTAGCAATTGTTGCCGTCACATCCCAATATGTAACGAAAAAAACAACGATAATTCCAATCTCTTCTCCTTTTCTGCCATCACATGTCCACCTGCACACTGCTATCCTAAACGATATCAGAATAAAACCGGATAATTGAATTACAGATGCCGTAATTTTTAAAGCGCTATATCAGAATTTCTTTCATTCGCAAGTAGAGACATGCCTTCGGCATGTGGAACAGAGATGCATTCCTAACTGTAACATCAATCTGATTCACATGCCGAAGGCATGTCACTACCTGTTTATGACCTTTTTTAATAATCGTAGAGGAGCTGGAGGTCGTCGATGCAGAGCACGCTGCCGTTGCCGCCGGTGAAATAGTCGCCGTATTTGCTGGCGGAGGCCACCACGAGGATGTAGGTGGGCACACGGTTGGTGGCTTTATACTCCAGATCGATGTTGAACTGGATGTAGTTCGGTATGGTCTGGTCGCTCTCGAAGCTTCCATAGGCCACCACCTCCGGGCCATCAGGATTGAACAGCTGCCGGTTCGAAGGGTTTGTGCGGATTTCGAAAGGCTCGGCACTGTCGATAAGCGCCACCCAGACAATGCATGCGTCGGGCTCTCCTTTAAGATTTTCGAACTCCTTGGTTGTATGGGAGATGGGTACCGAGGTGTATTTCAGATAACCTTGCAGACGGGTGGGACGCTCGGTGAACGGACGCCCGAAACTGAGGATACCGTTTGTGCCGTCTGTTTTCACATAGCGTCCGGCGAAGATGTTGCCGGCCGCCAACTTGCCGATGACGCCTATCCCCACAAAGCGTGTCTCAAGACACGCGGCACGTCCGGTGCCTGTGGAAGTATCGTCAGTCGGATAGGTATTGCTGTCGCCAAGCGTGGTGGCACCCTTGTTGCCGGTATCCCAGTAAGGGGTCTGGTCGGCGCCCCACGGATTCCAGACTTTACCTGACTGGCTCCATTCGTCGAACGATTCGTTAGGCAACTGCGGTATGCTGCCGGTGGTGAACTCCACTGTGACGCCGGTCTCATCATTGGAGTAAGCACGGGCCTCATAAGAGGTGAGCGGGTTCAGTCCGGTGAGACGCGCACAGAATGTGGCGCCGGTGTGCTGCACCCATGCGGCGGGGGCCTTGGTCCACTCCTCGGTGCCTTTCAGACGGTATTCCACACCGTTGTCGCGCCCCTCGATAGCCGAACCGTAGACCCATGCCACCTGACTCCAGGCGTCGGCCCGAGTGGTTTCCACCGTACTCGTCACCGTGCGGCCGTAGATGGTCCATGTTTCCTTCCGGCCGTGGATGCTCAGCTCCACCTCCTTGGGCTGCTCAAGACTGATTTCCTCCCCTGCAAGATAAGGTGTTGTCAGACAGCCCTCCGGCCCGAGCTTCATGGTGAGAACCTTCACGTGCTCCAGCCCCACGGACTCAGGCAAGGTGACCACCACACGCCGGGCTGCCACGTCGATGATGGTGGCGCCCATCTGGCCGTCGACGGTGAAATATCGCTCGATGTTCTGCACACCTTCTATCACCCAGTCGTAATCCTGATAAAGAGCGAGAGTGAGGATATAGTATTCCTCAAGATTCATAGGCTCCTCGAGCGAACCGCGCACCACCCGCGCTCCTTCCGAAAGCTGATAGTGCGTGATCTCGACATTCTGCATATCCACCGTTTCGTCGAACGTCATGACAACAAACCGGTTGGTGACATCGATCTGCGCCGGTTTGAGCATCCCTTCCGCCTCGATTTCCAGTATGTCGGGCTGGATGCGCGGATAGGGAATGTCGTTCTTTATACAGCTCACACAGAGCAGCATCGTCAGGGCAACCGCGAAAGTTACCCTGACCGCTGCCGCCTTTTTGCGGAAGATAGTGGAATATGCTTTTCTCATCATTTATTTTTCTGGGATTATCGGATCACCTCTTTGGTGGTCTTGACGGTGCCGTCGGTGTAGCGTGTGCGCACCACCAGCGGCTCGGAGCCTGCGGCAGGCTGCACGGCCTGACCCTTAAGGTTGAAATATTCAACGGATTCAACCTCGGCGCCTGTCTCAGCCATTACACTGCCGACGCCCGAAGAGTTGCCGTTCATATCCTCTTTCACGCCATCGGCTGAAAGCGCGAAATTATAGATGCGGAACTCGTCGACAATACCGTTGAGCGCAGGCACCGATACCTGGCTCAGGGAGCTTTCATTGTTGAAATTATAGGTGCGCATTCCGCGGCCGATGAAGTTGAACATCTTGCCCTCGGCAGGCACGAATGCGTGGATATCCGGTTCGTCGGCCTCAGCGGCCAGAACGCCGTCGACATACAGCTGCCAGTTGTTGAGGTTGAACACCACAGCCACATGATGCCAGTCGGCAACCGACACCTTTTTGGCCGTCAGTTTCTTCTCCTCGCCGCCGTTGCAGGCCACGACTGCCATGTTTCCGGAAGGACCGTCGGACATGCGCAGACCAACATGGTGGTCGGCATCAAGTCCGAAATCAAACAGATAGTAGCCGGCCTGAGTGTGCGAGCCCATCTTCACCCATGATGTCACGGTGAACACCTGCCCGGCGGGAGCCGCTGTCGGGGGAAGCTGAACGGCATCGGCCGACACACGGAAACGCAGACCTTTGCCCGAATGTCCGTCCTCATATGAGAAGGCAGCCGCACGAGCGTGGAATCCGTTGGCCGTCACATCGGCGGGAGATTCGTTGAACGGCAGCGAGCACCAGAGGCTCATGTTGCCTGCAGGCTGAGCCTGAGCGGTGGCTGAGGCCTCCGAACGGTTGCCGCAATTGTCATAGGCCACAACCTTGTAGGTGTAGTTTACTTTCGGCAATGCAGTGTTGTCAACGATGGAGGTGGAAGTAAGATTGCGTGCGATGGTGTTGAACACACCGTCGCCGTTGTCGCGCAGAAGCGAGTAGGAGATCACATCGGCATCAGCCGGAGCGGTCCAGGCCAGCGTCACGGTACCTGCGGAAGCTGTTGCAGTCAGTCCGGTAGGAGCTGCCGGAGCTGTTGTCTCGAATTTGGCCGGGGCAGTTTCAACTGCCACAAAGCGGAATTTCTGCGATTCGTCGTCCCTGTCGTAGGGAGCCTGAATCAGTTTCGTGCCTCGGGTATTGTTCCCTTTGAACAGGCGTGCACAGTAGTTGCTGTGCTTGCTGCGGATGTGGAACCATCCGTCACCGTCGTAGTCAAGGAACCATTCCATGTTCTTGTCGTAGTCGTTGATGGCACTGGCGTTCGCCTTGTTGTTGTCCCAGGCCCAGATGTCAACCACATAATACTTGTTGTTGGGGTCATAATCCTCGTTAAGTCCGAAGTTGTAAAGATTCCAGCTCTTGTTCTCGTTGGAGGCCGAGTTGATGTACCAGTAGCTGAAGTCGCCGCCCTCGTTGTGTGAGATGCGTCCCACTTTCCACTGCATATTTGCATCGGTGGTGCTGTAATTGTCGATAGTCAGGTTCGCGTTTCCGCCGGCATAGGTCACCGCGCGTCCGCTCTGCTTGTTCACAATAATGTATGTGCCGTTGATGTCGGGCTGCACATCCTCGCCCCAGGTGAAATCAACCACACCTTCGGCGGTGCGCTGCTGTTGGGTCATGTAACCGCCGTTGGGGTCGGCCGGAACGTCCACGTTGTAATCATACAGCGGTCCATAGCCGTCGGCGTAGAGTGCACGGCCGCCGGTGGTGACAAAGCGGTAGGTTGACGGACGTGCCTGACGTTCGGAGCATCCGACGAATGCCTGAAGTTTGCCGGGCGACTTATAGACCGATGCGGCGCTCCATGCGGGGCGGTTCTCGGCATAAGCCAGACGCTCGCCCTTGTTGCTTATCTGGCAGAATTCGCCGCGGGCACGCTCGGCGGTGCCCCACCATATACCGGTCTGCATGCCGTACTCCACGCCCACCATGGCCTCCATCACATTGTGAAGCTCGTCGGCTGTGGCGTATTTGCCATCGTTGCGTACTTTCTCAAAGAATGCGGCATAATGATTGAAATCGCCTGCAAGCTGATGGGTGTTGCCCTCATCAAGGGTTTCCTTGAGATATTCGTACCAGGGATCGGCCTCGTCGCAGTTGAGCGTGTTGCCGCCGCTGATGCGTATGTTGTTGAAGCGGGGAAATTTCTCCAGCTCCTTGTTGATGGCGAGGAAGCTGGCCTTGGTCAGACCGTTATACTGATAGTCAGGCTCATTGAACGGCGCAGCCGACACAACAGTGTAGCCCTTGGCCTCCACTGCGGCCGCCGTGGCATCGATCAGGCGCGCCCACTCGGCATGATTCTTAGTGCCGCCGTCGGCGCGGTTCCAGTCAATATAGAGCTTGCCCTCTCCGTCAGTGCCGATATTGTAGTAGTCACCCATCTTGTAAAGCTGGGCGGCATCAAGATTGAGTGCAATGTCCACCTTATGGCCAATGCGTTCCACATTCTTCATACGGTTGTCAAGTTCCGTCTGCATATCCGTAGGGAGTGCGCCGGATTCGGGGACGATGCCATAGGGGTTGAACGATACGCGTGCCACCGAAAGGCATTCGGGAGTGATATAACGGATGCCGCGGATCATGTTCTCGTCGCTGTTCCATGCCGTGTCGAGGCCCCAGTCGACAGGCAGCTGCGCGCCTGTGCCGGTGGGATCGAACACAAGTTCACGGTCAGCGGTGGCCGACAGCGGGAAACCGTCGAAAACGGTAGTCACCTCCGCCCTTCCGGAGGCAGCCAGCGATGATGCCGCAAGCACAACCGCCGCTTTGATTTTCAATTGATTCTTAATCATAGCTAATTTAAGGTAAATATGTTAGATAATTAGTGACATTACACGGTCAGATATACACGGCCATGCCGAAATTGATGTTGAAGATGTTGAACCTGAAATTGGCTCCCGACGAGAAACGGGTGCCTTCGTCAACCCCGTTGGTAAGCTGCTTCTCGCGGTGCATCTTTATGCCGAACACACCGAACGAAATGTTGAAGCTGACATAATCCATGATGAACACCGTCAGGCCGGGCGAAAAGTTCAGCGACGCAGTCATGGTGTTGGTGCGCGTGTCGCGGAGTTCGCCGTTGTAGTAGCGCTGGAAGCGCGACGAACCGGCTCCGAATTCCAGTTCCACCTCATTGAACACGCCGAAACGCCTGTCGCGCCCGAGTCCCACATAATTGCGGTAGGCTATTGCCGAGGAATAGGTCTGGGAATAATAGCTTACGTCGGAGAGTGAGAAACTCAGGTCGTCGCCCATGTCGAACTGCATGCCGTGGAGGTCGCAGAGCATGCGGGTGTAATTGAAATTCACACCCACGCTCTGGTTGTTGGAGAAGAAATAGCTGAACGACGGCTGCAGCGAATAAGCCTTGACCTTGACGTTGAGATCGTTGAGAATCGACAGCATCTGGAAATCCGACGTGCCGAATTCGCCGTAACTTGCCATGAGCCCGAACGACCATTGCCCCTTGGGGACAAACAGATAGTTGAACAGGCCGCGGTCGTAACGTCCGTAATTTTTCTGAGGCAGAATTATGCTTACCGTATCTCCCCCCACAATGACGGTCTCGTCGAGGGCGGGGTCGTTGAGCGCCGTTGAATCGAGCGGAATCTTCTCTCCCCGGGCGAACAGCTCGAAGGGGTTTATCGAATCGTCCGGCACGTTGCGCGGAGCCGACACTGCGTCGGAGGGCACAAATGTGCAGAACAGCGTGGCCAACAATAATATATGTATTATCCGGTGCATTTTTTAATCGTTAAGCTGAATCTGGTTAGAGGTAGAAGGCAACGCCGAATGTGATTGAGAACAGATTGATTTTGAAACGTGCCGACTTGCCGTAGCGGCTGGCATCGTAAATCTGGTCGGTGACAGATTTCGTGTGGTTGTAACTGAATCCGAGCACACCCACGTTCACCTCGATGGCCGAATAGTTGTTGAGGAACATGATGAGACCCGGCGCCAGACCGACATTCACGTCCCATGAACGTTCGAACGTTCCGGTTAGGTCCTTGCCCCGGCCGTTTGCGATTTTCGATTCTCCTCCCCCGATCTGAAGCTGAACCTCGTTGAACAAGCCGAAACGGCGGCTGCGCCCGAAGCTTATGTAGTTGCGGAACACTGCCATTGCCGAATAATTCTGCGATATGCTGTAGAGATTCTCAACGTTGTAGTCTGTCTCGGAATCAATCACTACCGTGGCGTTGTCCAGACGGGTGCGCGAACGGGTATAGGCAAACTTTCCGCCGGCCGCCAGATTGTCCTGAAAACAATACAACAGCATGGGGCTGACTTTAAACGTGTAGGTATCGCCATTTATGCTCTCCACAATCAGAAACTGATAGTTCTTCTGGTTCGACTGCGAGAAACTCACACTCACCCCCGTGATCCACTGCCCCTTGGGGATGAACGATATCTGTTCCAGTCCACGCTTGAATTCCACTTGTGCGCTCAGTCCGAATACCGACATAACCGCCACAAAAAGAAATGTGACAACTTTCTTTATCATAAATATGCTTAAACGTCTTTGGCGTCAGCAACAGTTGCCCGATTGACATACACCATTGCAAACCAAGGCATTAGCCTTAAACATCCATTTAATTGCACACACCATGCCCATTGGCATGTGTGAAATTTCGGTAAAGGTACGCCATTTTATGTTAATCTCAAAGAGCCACATAAGTTATTTTTTTCTGTTAACTTTGTGTCGCAAAAGAATGCCGGATTGTTTCATTATAAAATACACGGCCGCCAACGGACGCGTGGCATTCTGAAAATTCACAATCATGCCATCCCATGGCAAAAAAGCAAAACAATAATAACTAAAAATGAAAAAAACATTTCATGTAATCGCATGCATGCTGATCATGGCGCTTGCGCCCACCATGCATGCCGCCTCCCGGCCCGACATCACAGACCTGCTCAAAAGCGCGGCAGAGAAAGCAAAGGGTGGTTCGGACGACAACAGCGGCTCAACCGCCCTTTCCGGCCTTAAGGGCCTGGCCGAAGGGCTTCTCACAAGCAGCAAAGTGGGAGAGGACGACCTTGTGGGCAACTGGCGATACAATGCGCCTGCCGTCACCTTCAAAAGCGACAATCTCCTGCAGAAGGCCGGCGGCTCGGCCGCATCGGGTGTCATCGTCGAGAAAATCGCACCCTATTACGAAAAAGCCGGCATCACTTCACTGACGGCCACGTTCAATCAGGACCGCACCTTCGAGCTGAAAGTCAAGAAAATAACCCTCACCGGCACTTATGCCTTGGCCGGCGATGAGGCCAACGGCGATTTCGTGTTCAACTTCAAGGCCGTGAAGAAACTCCCGCTCGGAAAGATGAACGCACACGTCGACAAGGTTGGCAGCAAAATCACACTGACATTCGATGCATCGAAACTGATCAAGCTGGTGAACACTGTGGCACAGGTATCCGGAAGAGCCTCGCTGCAGTCGGCAGCCAAACTGCTCAACTCTTACGACGGCCTCAACTGCGGGTTCGAACTTTCGCCCGCGCAATGATTCATCCTGTTTGAAAACACCATCCTCTCAACACGCTTTAAACCTTGTCAATCGGAATTTCACATAAAATGCGCCGTCGCATGGCGGCGGGTGCAGCCCGCTTCAGGCGATTCACATCGCGCTTCACCCCGGTCATCGACGCAATTGCCTCGGTGCTTGGGGTGATTGCGTTTGCGGCGGCCGTCACCTGCCTTGTCGAGCTGCTGCTGCATGTGGGGTTCGAGCACTCTCCGGCTGAAATCCGATTGATGAACCGCGTGCTTAAAGGATGCCAGATCGCTTTTCTTACAAGCATCATCTTCAATCTGGTGTTCCGCTACAGAAACACTATGCGGCATACCCGCATTGTGAAATGGATTGTGGACACCGCCGTCCTGATCACGCTTCTGCCGTTGGTCTACCCCCATCCGGAGCATCCGTGGATTCCGATGCTCGAGCATGTGCTCTACAACCGGACGGTGCTGTATGTTATTCTGGCATCGTATTCGGCTGTGGACATCTCCTACGGCATAGTGAAACTCGCCGGCAAGCACACCAACCCGTCGCTGCTGCTTTCGGCCAGTTTCCTGCTTCTCATCATTGCAGGCTCGTTCGTGCTGATGATGCCGCGTTTCACGGTCAGCGGCATCTCGTACATCGACTCGCTGTTCGTATCCACATCGGCCGTATGCATTACCGGACTGACCACCGTCGACGTGTCGCAGACGTTCACCCTGCGCGGCCTTGTGGTGCTCGGATTCCTCATTCAGGCCGGAGGGCTGGGCATCATGACCTTCACAAGTTTTTTCGCACTGTTCTTCAGCGGCAACACGTCCATCTACAGCCAACTGATGGTGAAGGATATGATCTACTCCAAGACCATGAGCAGCCTGATTCCCACGCTACTGCTTATTCTGGGCTTCACTCTGGCTATCGAGGCGCTCGGTGCGGTGGCGTTTTTCCTCGCGTTGCCCGACACGCTGCAGATGGCCACCGATGAGAAAATCGCCTTCTCGCTTTTCCATTCGCTCTCGGCATTCTGCAACGCAGGCTTTTCGAATCTCGAGGGTGGAATGTCGAACCCGGCTCTGCTGCATTCCAATCAGTCGGTCTACATTGTGGCATCAGTGCTCATCGCCGCCGGCGGCATAGGATTCCCCACGCTGATGAATCTCAAGCTGGCCGGAGGGAGGGCGCTCAGGCGTCTGGGGCGCCGCCTGTCCAGACGCCCCAAGCCGCGTGTACCCTCGCACATCTACGACCTCAACACCAAGATTGTGCTCGTTTCCACGGGATGCATCTTCGCGGCAAGCGCACTGCTGTTCTTTATTTTCGAATATGACAACGCCCTGAGCGGATTCACTTTCGGCGAAAAGGTGGTGCAATCCGTGTTCAACGCATGGGTGCCGCGCTCGTCGGGATTCTCGTCGGTGAATCCGGCTGGATTTCTCAACATCACCCTTGTCATGTTCGTGCTGCTGATGTGGATAGGCGGAGCAAGCCAGTCGACGGCCGGAGGTATAAAGGTCAACACTTTTTCGGTGATGCTTCTGAATCTGCGCGCCATGGTTTACGGACGCCACCGCGTCACGGCTTTCGGCCGTACCATCTCCACACCGTCGCTGCGGCGTGCACACGCCGTGATCGGGCTGTCGATAGTGTCCTATGTGTTTTTCGCAATGACACTCATAGGGCTCGAGCCCGGACTCCCCGCACGCGACCTTCTCTATGAGGCGGCATCGGCACTGTTCACGGTAGGTTCGTCGCTGGGTGTAACGCACGAACTTGGCTCGCCGGCCAAAATGCTGCTGTGCGCGGCGATGTTCCTGGGACGCGTGGGCATACTGTCGCTGCTGGCCGGCATCGCGGGACGCGCCACCGACTCACCGGCACGTATGCCCGAAGAAAACATAATCATAAACTGACATCCCCCCGGAGGCGGCTGTCAAAATTTAAATCCCACTGTCTTATGCGTTATCTTATTATCGGACTCGGCATCTACGGCACCAACCTGGCAAAGGACCTCACCGACATGGGTCATGAGGTGATAGGCGCCGACCACAAGGAAACGGCCGTCGATGCCATAAAGGACTATATAGCCACGGCATATATCATCGACTCCACCGACGAGCAGGCCATCGGCGCGCTCCCGCTGAAAAACGTTGACCTTGTGATTGTGGCCATCGGCGAAAACTTCGGGGCAAGCATAAAGACCGTGGCACTCCTCCGTAAACTCGGTGTGCGCAAGATTTTTGCCCGCGCCATCGACGACCTCCACCGGGCCATTCTTGAAGGAATGCATGTGGAACGCATCCTGAATCCCGAGCAACGCGCCGCCAACGACCTCGCCAACGAAATGGAGATGTCCACTGCCGTGGAGACCCTGCGGATTGATTCGGAACGTTACGTGATGCGCTTCGCCGCTCCCGGCTATTTCTTCGGGATGTATTACTCCGATATGAACCCCGACAGTATGTTCGGACTGACTCTCATCGGAGCTTCACGTCCCCGGGCCACTGCAAATGTGATGGGACTCCCTGCCACACAGCTTCGCGCACTCGACACCGCCAGTGATACCTCGCTGACAGTGGAACAGGGCGATGTGCTCACATGTCTGGGTACATCGAGATGCTACAAGGCACTTTCAAAACATATCGACAAGGAATAAGCTGCTTCCGGCAGCTCACCCGGCGGCAGGAATCATTCGGCATAAATCATGCGCCGCGTCATTCCTCCGTCTACCACGATATTCTCGCCGTTGATGAAATCGTTGTCTGGAAGCGAGAGCATCAGGCACAGGCGCGCCACATCGTCGGGACGCCCCACCCTTCCTGACGGATGCTGCGAATGGTCGGCGGCGGAAAGGCGGTCATAATCGCCGGTCTCTATCCAGCCGGGCGAAATGCTGTTTACGGTGATTCCATAGGGCGACAGCGACATCATGAGCGCATGGGTGAGCGCCACAAGCGCCCCTTTTGATGCCGAATATGCCTCGGTGCCCCTCTCGCTCTGGAAAGCTCTGGTTGACGCCACGTTTATTATACGCCCGTAAGGATTAGGCACAGCCAGTCCGCGGCGGTGAAGAGCCAGTGTGCGGGCTGCCACAAATGCCGGACGCAGATTCACGGCCAAAACATCGTCGAACTCCTCAACGGTGGTCTGTTCTATCGGGCTGAAATTCGCCACGCCGGCATTATTTATTATAATATCTATGTCGCCCCACTCGTGCAGCAGTTCCTCAAGACGGATCTGAAACATGGCTGCGTCGCGCAAATCGAGCGGAATGAACCGTGAGCCTGTGGCACGCGCCGTGGCCGTTCCGGCATCGGTGTCCACATCGAAGAACGCGGTGCGGCATCCTGCATCGGCATAAGCCTTGACTATGGCGCGGCCTATGCCGGAGGCACCTCCGGTGACCACCACACGGCGAGGCGGAAATTTCAGATCGAGATGTCCGGCCCGCGCCCCCGACGGGGTGCGGCGAATACGGGCAGAGGCGTTTTTTCCGCTGCGCAGCTCCTCCATCTTTCGCTCAATGTAATTGTCGGCCATGTTTGTGCTGAGAGTAGCAGAAAGTGATTATTCGGACAGGAACAATTTATCGGACAGCGCATTGAGGGCGCGCACCTTATCCTCCTTCTTCACAAGGAATGAGATGTTGTAGTTCGAGCCTCCGTAGGAAATCATGCGCAGGGGGATGTCGCGCAACGCATCGACGGCCTTGGCCTCGAAGCCTCGGTTGTGCCATTCAAGGTCGCCAACCACGCACACAATCACCATATCATAGTCTACGGTGACGGTGCCTATCTCTTTAAGTTCGTCGATGATGTGCTCCAGTTTCAGCGGATTGTCGATAGTCACCGAAATACCCACCTCCGAGGTGGCGATCATGTCGATGGGACGCTTGTAGGCGTCGAATATCTCGAACACGCGGTGGATGAACCCTTGCGCCGTGAGCATGCGCGTGGATTTGATTTTTATAGCAATGACGTTGTCCTTGGCGGCCACAGCCTTGATGGAACGGGAATGTACGGTATTGTATATCAATGTGCCGCGTGCAGTCGGATCCATTGTGTTGAGCACTCGCACGGGGATATTGTTGAGCTTGGCGGGCATCACGCAGGCCGGATGCAGAATCTTTGCACCGAAATAGGCAAGCTCGGCAGCCTCGTCGAAATGCAGCTCGTGCACCGGCTCGGTGTGCTCCACGAAACGTGGGTCGTTGTTGTGCATACCGTCTATGTCGGTCCATATCTCTATCTCCTCGGCATAGATGGCGGCCCCGATGAGCGATGCGGTAAGGTCGCTGCCGCCGCGCTGCAGATTGTCGATGTCGCCTGCCGCATTCCGGCATATGAAGCCCTGTGTGACGAACAGCGCGGCTTCGGGATGAGCATCGAGCATGGGCTGCAGATGAGAGGTGATATAATCCACGTCAGCCTCGCCGTCGGCATCGGTACGCATGAATTCGAGTGCCGGAAGCCACACCGAAGCCGTGCCCTGCTCCTGCATGTAGAGATGCATCAGGGTGGTGGAGATAAGTTCGCCCTGAGCCAGAATCTCCTTCTCCTGCACGGAGGTGAACTCCCCTTCATGTGCAAAGGTGCGCAGGAAGCGGAACACATCGCCGACGGCAGCCGTGGCAGCCTCCCGGGTGGCCTCTTTGTCGTAAAGCTCGGCTATGACCTCGGTATATTTTTTCTCCAGGCTATTGATGGTGGCCTTTGCGCCGTTTACATTATGGCGGTAAAGGTATTCGGCTATCTCCACCAGCGTGTTGGTGGTGCCTGACATGGCCGAAAGCACAATGATGTTGTTGCCGCGGGGAGTGACGAGGGCGGCCACCTCTTTTATGCGTTTGGCACTTCCGACGGAGGTGCCTCCGAATTTCAATACTTTCATATGTGGTGAATGCGGGATTGCTTCTGTTGAGTGTTTGCGGGATTGCTTCTGCTTAGTTTTTTTGTAATGACAATGGCGCGGAGGTCAGATTTCCACGTTGTCCTGATCCACAAGCTGCTTGTCAATGCAGTGCAGCACACGGGCAGGATACTGCTCCACAAGCTGGAGGTTGTGGGTGGCCATCACAACGGCGGTGCCGTGCTCCGAGATTTCCCTGAGCGTGCGCACAATGTTGTCACCCGTCACGGGGTCAAGATTGCCGGTGGGTTCGTCGGCCAGAATCAGACGCGGATTGTTGAGCAAGGCACGGGCAATGACGATGCGCTGCTGTTCGCCGCCCGAAAGCTCATGCGGCATCTTGTAGCTCTTGTTGGCCATGCCCACACGACCCAGCACATGCTCAATGCGTTCCTCCTTTTCGTCGCTGTTCTTCCAGCCGGTGGCATCAAGCACGAATTTCAGGTTCTGGAACACCGTGCGGTCCGTGAGCAGCTGAAAATCCTGAAACACAATGCCGATCTGACGGCGCAGCATAGGCACATCCTTACGCTTGATACCCACGAGGTCGAAATCCATCACGCGGGCCTCGCCGGTAAATACCGGAATTTCGGCATACATCGACTTCAAAAGACTCGACTTGCCGCTGCCCACTTTACCGATAAGATAAACGAACTCGCCTTCGGAAAGGGAGAAATCAACATGCTTGAGCACCACAAGCTCATCACGCAGAATCTCCACATCCTTATATTGAACTATACTCATATTCTTTATGCTATGCCTTGTTAGACTTGCAAAGTTAGGCCAACGCAGCCAATTAAGTGATGCTGCCCCACAAATTAACAAAATTTTAACAGCCGCCATCCCTCACCCGTTTCAAACCGACCTATCATTTTCATTATCTTTGCATTCGTTTGGCGGCAGGTGGCCGCGACAAATTATTATCCGACAGACAGACATGACAGAACAGACTGAATTCACACTGCGCCCGCGCGGGAGGGGCATACATCTGGTGACTGGCGAGATTCTCGGCCAGTTGCCTACGCTGCCGCGTGTAGGGCTGCTCAACCTGCTCATCAAGCACACATCGGCGGCACTCGCGCTGAACGAAAATGCCGACCCCGACGTAAGGCACGACATGAATGCCATTTTCGACCGGCTTGTGCCGGAGAATGCACCGTTCTACCTTCACACCGACGAAGGGCCCGACGATATGCCGTCGCATGCCAAATCCGTAATCGTCGGCTCATCGCTCACGATTCCCGTAACTAACCACAGACTCAATCTCGGCACCTGGCAGGGAATTTATCTCTGTGAGTTCCGCGACTACGGCGGCGCACGGCGCATAGTGGCCACCGTGACCGGCGACTGACACAATGCCATTTTGCCATCCACGTTCGCCATCATCCGCCACACTTCCGACATGGCTTTGGCCGCCGCATACATTGCCACTTATATCGGCATCCTTGCTGCCCTGACGGGGCTTTACCTGCTGATCGGGAAGGTGTCACCACGCCTGTTGCGCATTCTCACGGACCGGAGCTGACTTACATCTCCATTTTATCACGTCACATCATGCAGACAGTGGAATTTGCCCGCACGAATTTAAGCTCCTGAAATCAACATGAAGTCACACTCGCAAATCGGCTGAAATCAACGTCGAAATGTTGCTCAAATTCCGTTAATTATTTCTCAAATAGAAAATTATTGCTTAATTTTGCACCGCTAAAACCGAAAATCAATAATAACAACTTATGCACAGCCGGGCCGCACAGCGGCGTGGCCATGCCTAAAAACACTTAATATATGCAAGTTACGCTTGAAAAGAACGGCAATCTCGAAGGCCGCATAAAAGTTGAAGTTGTCAAGGACGACTACGCTCAGAAGGTCGACAAAGAACTTAAAGAAATTGGCCGCACACGCCAGATTCCCGGCTTCCGCAAGGGCCATGTAAGCATCGACCAGCTGCGTCGCCGCTTCGGCAAAGACGTGAAAAGCCACGTGCTCAACGAAGAGGTTTATCGTGCCGTAATCGATTATATCCGCGAAAACAAGCTTGACGTTCTCGGCGAACCCCTCCCCGTTGAAGTCAAGGAAATCAACCTCGACGACACCGACTACACTTTCGAATACGAAATCGGTCTCGCTCCCGAAATCAACGTAGAGCTTAACAAGGACATCACAGTGCCCTACTACACCATCAACGTAACTGACGAAATGGTGAAAGAGCAGGACACCGCCCTCTGCGAGCGTTTCGGCGCACAGGTTCCCGGCGAGGAAGTTGATGCCAAAGCCCTTGTGAAAGGTGCCATCATGCAGCTGGCCGAAGACGGCACAGTGCGCACCGACGAAGATGCAGTGCAGGTTGTGGACGGCATCGTTGCCCCCATGTACTTCACCGACAAAGAGCAGGCAGCCCTGTTCCTCGGCAAGAAAGTCGGCGACAAGGTAGTGTTCAATCCCTTCAAGACATGCAACGGCAATGCCGCAGAACTTGCCTCCATGCTCCACGTCGACAAGGACAAAGCCGTTACACTCACCGGCGATTTCGAACTTGCAATCTCCGAAATCATCGTCCTCAAGCCCGCACAGCATGGCGAGGAATTCTATAAAGAAGTATTCCCCGGCAACGCCGAGGTAACCGACGAAGACAAATATTTCGCCGAACTCCGCAAGATGATTGCCTCGCAGCTCGCCCCCAACAGCGACCATCTGTTCAACCGCGACGCCCAGAAACTGATTATTGAAAAATTCGGCAACTTCGATCTCCCCGCCGAATTCCTCAAGAAATGGCTCGTTGCCCGCAACGAAGGTCTCACCGCCGAAAATGTGGACGAGGAATACTCCAAGATGGTCGACTCCATCAAATGGGAACTGCTCCGCGGCAAAATCGCAGCAGCACACGACATCAAGGTCACCGAAGACGATATGCTCAACTTCGCCAAGGCAATTGCCATGCAGCAGTTCGCACAGTACGGCATGACCAACATGGACGAAGAGACCCTCACAAACTACGCACGTCGCATCCTTGAGGACAAGAACTACCGTTCGCGCATGACCGAGGACGTGGCCAACCGCAAACTCTTCAATGTGGTAAAGGCCCTCGTCAACCTCGACGAAAAGACCGTAAGCCTCGACGAGTTCAAGCAGCTCGCACAGGCCGAATAACAAGCCATACAACCCAACATCAGCAGGCGCTGTGCCCCCGTCATAAGGAGCACAGCGCCTGTTGCATCCGGCATATAGCTGCAATCAACATCGCGTTTTATTGTTGGCGGCCTTGACCCGCAGAGACATGCGTTTTGAGCCGCAGAGTGATGGCACGACAGTTTTTTATTACTAATTTTGCCCTTATAACATTTAAATGGCAATGGCAATAAACCAGAAAGAGAACCTCGGCCCGATGAAGCTGATATTCAATTACAACAATGTGTTCTACAGCTTCTTTTACGACGACCTTAGCGGCTGCATCCACCGCTCGCGGGAATATGCGCTCAACTATGTGTACTCCGGCGAGATGATTCTCGACAACGGAACCGAAAAGATTCATGTGCGCAAAGGGATATCCATCAACACAACAATCGGGGCAGTGATCATATGCATCATTGCCCCTGCTTTTTTGCCGATTCGTAGCGGCGGCGGTGGGTCATCACGTTTTTCATGTTCTGCTGCGCCCATTCCGTGAGCTGCATTATCAGCGGAATGAGCGAGCGGCCGGTGTCAGTGAGCGTATACTCCACTTTGGGTGGCACCTGCGCATACACCTTGCGGTCAATCAGGCCGTCGGCATCCAGTGTCTTAAGTGTGGTGGAGAGCACCCGTGTGGAAATATCGGGAATCATACGCCCCAGCTCGTTGAACCTCACAACACCCGCTCCGTTGATCACCAGTAAAACCAGCAGCGACCATTTGTCGCCGAATCTGGCCACCACATTGCGTATCGGACAAATCTCGATGATTGAATTGCTGTTTTCTTTCTTTTTCATTTAAATTACACTTTATTTCACAAAGCTACTATCAAATCCGCATATACACAAATCCGATAAATTATTTTCCGAAAAATTTAAACCGCCAATTGCCTGCCGCTCTGCAAAAGTGATAAAAAGGTTACTATATGGTAGAAAAGTAACCTCTTGACACAACGCCGTTTGCGTTGTAACTTTGCAGCAAATCGAACAAATATACCAACACAATGAAACAGATTCAGACAATCGGCAAAGGCGCGAATTTCAGCGCTGCCAACTTCGGCAAACTGACCGACATCAAGGATTACGTCCTCCAGCTCGGTCCGGAAATCAAGATTCCGGGAAAAGTATTCGGCGGCCAAGCCGTCGGTGCCACCGGTGGTGAATTCTCATTTCAGGTATTCGCACCCGGGCAGCAGACCGGCTTCCTCCATACGCACAAAAATCACGAGGAGCTGTACTTCTTCCTTTCAGGCAAAGGCGAATTCCAGGTAGACGGCGAAGTGTTTCCCGTGGAGGAAGGCTCCGTGGTCCGTGTGGCGCCCGACGGGAAGCGTTCGGTGCGGAACAACGGCACCGCCCCGCTGGTGATGCTCTGCGTGCAGTATAGCGGCAACACATTCACTGCCGACGACGCAGCGGACGGAAACATCCTGAATGAGCCGGTCAACTGGTAACCCTCCCTCCTCCATAACTTTTTAACATTACACACGCACCGCATGCAGTGGCCACCCGCCATTGCGTGCGGTGCGCTGCATAGTGCCAGAAGGGAATTGCATGCCCCGATGCAGCAACAATATTTGATATTTTCAGAAAAAAGTATTATCTTTGAATTACCAAACCTTGCCCGAAGCCTTCGGGCCATACAAACATGAATTGATTTGCAGATAAAAATATGAACAGAAACAACGATTTCCGCAATTTCGCGGTAAAACATCTCGGCATGAACGGCCTTGCTCTCGACCAGTACACCTCGGCCACCGACAATGCCATCCGTTCAAGCTACATCTCCCCCACCATCATTGAGGAACGCCAGCTCAACGTGGCGCAGATGGACGTGTTCTCACGCCTCATGATGGACCGCATCATCTTCCTCGGCACCGACGTAAACGACTATTCGGCAAACGTGGTGCAGGCACAGCTGCTCTATCTCGACTCGGCCGATCCCGGCAAGGATGTGACAATCTACATCAACTCGCCCGGCGGATCGGTATATGCAGGTCTCGGCATCTACGACACGATGCAGTATATCTCAAGCGACGTGGCCACCATCTGCACAGGTATGGCCGCATCCATGGCTGCCGTGCTGCTCGTCGCAGGCCAGAAAGGAAAACGTTTCGCTCTGCAGCACTCGCGCGTGATGATTCACCAGCCCATGGGAGGCGCCCAGGGACAGGCATCCGACATCGAGATTACAGCACGTGAAATCCAGAAACTCAAAAAGGAACTCTATCACATCATAGCCGACCATTCCGGCCAGCCTTTCGAAAAAGTGGAGCGCGACTCCGACCGCGACTACTGGATGACAGCCCAGGAGGCTCTGGACTACGGCATGATTGACCGCGTTCTGGTGAAGGGACAGCAGGCCTGATGCCCCGCACCCGGCATGTGCCCCATGATTCCGCCAACCCTGTAGGGTCGTGACCTGTCACGACTGCCACGTTGCGGAATAAACGAAAACGAAATAAAGCTGTTTTTACAGACAAATACAAATGGCTAAAAAAAATCAGATTTGCTGTTCTTTCTGCGGCCGGCCCGAATCGGAAAGCGAAGTGATGATCCCCTCGGGGCTTCAGCACAACGTGTGCCTGTGTGCCGAATGCGCCGACCGCATCCACGAACTTCTTGCCGAATTCCGTGGCGAGGACCAGAAGGAGAAAGCCGCCAAAGCCAAACCGCTCGACCTCAAGAAGCTTCCCAAGCCGAAAGAGATCTGCCGGGAGCTCGACCAGTACGTAATCGGTCAGGACGCCGCCAAGCGCTATCTGTCGGTGGCCGTCTACAACCACTACAAACGCCTCGAGCAGCCCACCGACGATGTGGACATCGAAAAGAGCAACATCGTGCTCGTCGGCCCCACCGGCACAGGCAAGACCCTCCTTGCCAAAACCATAGCCCGCATGCTCGATGTGCCGTTCACCATCGTCGACGCCACCGTGCTCACACAGGCCGGCTATGTGGGCGAGGACATCGAGAGCCTGCTCACGCGCCTGCTTCAGGTGGCCGACTATGATGTGGCCAAAGCCGAACGCGGCATAGTGTTCATCGACGAAATCGACAAAATAGCCCGCAAGGGCGACAATCCCTCCATCACCCGCGACGTAAGCGGCGAAGGCGTGCAGCAGGGACTGCTGAAACTGCTTGAGGGCTCCATCGTGAACGTGCCCCCGCAAGGCGGCCGCAAGCACCCCGAGCAGCGCATGATTCCGGTGGACACGAAGAACATCCTGTTCATCTGCGGAGGTGCTTTCGACGGCATCGAGCGCAAAATCGCCCAGCGTCTCAACACCAACGTGGTGGGCTACTCCACCGACCCTGCCCGCAAGCGCGTGGACAAGGAAAACTATCTGAGCTACGTGGCCCCGCAGGACCTCAAATCGTTCGGACTGATTCCCGAAATCATAGGACGACTGCCCATTCTGACCCATCTCGAACCGCTCGACCGCACTGCACTGAGGCGCATCCTCACAGAGCCTAAAAACGCCATCACCCTGCAGTACGAAAAGCTGTTCGCCATGGACGGCATCAAGCTCACCTTCGAGCCGGAAGCCCTCGACATGATTGTGGACAAGGCCATAGAGTACAAGCTTGGCGCCCGCGGCCTCCGCGCCATTGTGGAGACCGTGATGATCGACTCCATGTACGAGCTCCCCTCCTCGAAAAAACATTCCTTCAATGTCACCGCTCCCTACGTGCTCGAAAAGCTCCAGCAATCGCACTTCGAGCTTAACAAAGGGATAGAAAAACATTGACCCTTCCGGAACAAGCCAATCTCTCACAACCCGCTCATATCTCCAAAAATCCATGACAACTCAACAACAGCTTGCAGACGCCCTGAAAGTCCATTTCGGATTTGACAATTTCAAAGGCAACCAACAGGAAATAATACTCTCGCTGATGGACGGCAACGACGTGTTCGTGCTTATGCCCACCGGCGGAGGCAAGTCGCTCTGCTATCAGCTGCCGTCGCTGCTCATGGAGGGCACCGCCATCGTCATCTCCCCGCTCATCGCCCTGATGAAGAATCAGGTGGATGCCATGCGGAATTTCAGCACCGACGATGGCATAGCCCATTTTCTCAACTCCTCGCTCAACCGCAGCGCCATCGACCAGGTGAAAACCGACGTCGCCTCGGGCAAGACCAAACTGCTCTACGTGGCGCCCGAATCGCTGACCAAGGAGGAGAACATAGAATTTCTAAAGACCGTTCCCATATCGTTCTATGCCGTCGACGAAGCCCACTGCATCTCGGAGTGGGGGCATGATTTCCGTCCGGAGTACCGCCGCATCCGTCCCATCATCAACGAGATCGGCGTCCGCCCGGTGATAGCCCTCACCGCCACGGCAACCCCCAAAGTACAGCACGACATCCAGAAAAACCTGGGCATGACCAAGGCCAAGGTGTTCAAATCGTCGTTCAACCGCCCCAACCTATATTACGAAATACGTCCGAAAACCGCCAACACCGACCGCGACATCATCAAGTTCATCAAGAACCGCGAAGGGAAGTCGGGCATCATCTACTGCCTGAGCCGCAAAAAGGTTGAGGAGCTTGCCGAGCTGCTGAAAATCAACAACATCAAGGCACTCCCCTATCATGCAGGCATGGATGCGGTGACGCGCTCGGAAAATCAGGACGCCTTTCTGCTGGAGAAAGTAAACGTGATTGTGGCCACCATAGCGTTCGGCATGGGCATCGACAAGCCCGACGTGCGCTATGTGATACACTACGACATGCCCAAGAGCCTTGAAGGCTACTATCAGGAGACAGGCCGTGCAGGCCGCGACGGAGGAGAGGGACAATGCCTCACCTTCTACTCGGCCAAGGACCTGAAGAAAATGGAAAAATTCGTGCAGGGAAAGCCCATCACCGAACAGGAGATAGGCAAACAGCTCCTTGCCGAGACGGCCCACTACGCCGAGTCGTCGGTGTGCCGCCGCAAAACCTTGCTGCACTATTTTGGAGAGGAATTCGTCCCCGACAACTGCGGGAACTGCGACAACTGCCTAACCCCTAAAAAACAAGTGGACGCAAAAGAAGATCTGATTGCCGTACTGGAGACAGTGGCGGCTCTTAAAGACAAATACAAGGCCGATTATATCATCGACGTGGTGACCGGACGCGAAACCGCCGAGGTGCGCACACGCCACCACAACGAGCTGGAGGTGTTCGGCTCGCTACCCAAGGCCGACCGCAAGCATCTCAACACCCTCATGCGGCAGGCCGTGATAGCCGGCTATCTCGACCGCGAAATCGAGAATTTCGGACTGGTGAAACTAACCCCGGCAGGCGAGAAATATCTCAAGAAGCCCGTGGCCTTCAAAATAGTGGAGGACAACGAATTCAACGAGGAAGAGGAGGAAGTGGTGATTAAAAGCGGTGCGGCATGCGCCGTCGACCCCGAGCTGTACTCCATCCTCAAGGACCTGCGCAAAAAGATTGCTAAACAGTACAATCTGCCGCCATACGTGATTTTCCAGGACCCCTCGCTCGAGGCCATGGCCACCACCTACCCCATCACAATGGAGGAGCTGCAGAACATCACCGGCGTGGGCGCCGGCAAAGCCAAGCGCTACGGCGAAGCCTTCATCAAGGTGATAAAGACCCACGTGGAGGAGAACGAGATTGAGCGCCCCGAGGATCTGCGCGTGCGCTCAGTGGCCAACAAGAGCCGCATCAAAATCTCCATCATCCAGGCCATCGACCGGAAAATAGACCTCGACGAGCTGGCCAACTCCAAATGCATGGAGTTCGGCGAACTGCTTGACGAAATCGAGGCCATCGTCTACTCAGGCACCAAAATCAACATCAGCTATTTCATCAACGAAGTGATCGACGAGGACCATCAGGAGGACATCTTCGAATACTTCAAGGAAGCCGAAAGCGACTCGCTCGAGGATGCCATCCAGGAACTCGGAAGCGACTACACCGAGGATGAAATACGCCTGATGCGCATCAAATTCCTGTCGGAACTGGGCAACTGATTGGCAGCTTCGGGAAATTTTTCGTAACTTCGCGCAAAATTCCAAAAAACATCCCAACGCAACAATGATAGCTGTCAATAATTTAGGTATCCAATTCGGTAAAAGGGTATTGTTTCAGGACGTAAACCTGAAATTCACCCCCGGCAACTGCTACGGCATAATCGGCGCCAACGGGGCCGGAAAGTCAACCCTCATGCGCATTCTTTCCGACCAGCTCAGCCCCACTCACGGCACAGTGAGCATGGGCCCGGGCGAGCGTATGAGCGTGCTCGAACAGGATCACTTCAAATTCGACGACTGCACGGTGATCAACACCGTGCTTCAGGGCCACACCGTGCTTTGGGATATAATCCAGGAAAAGGACGCGCTCTACGCCAAGCCCGATTTCAGCGATGCCGACGGCATCCGTGCCTCCGAGCTTGAGGAGAAATTCGCCGAACTTGAAGGCTGGAACGCCGAGGCCGACGCCGCAGCCCTGCTCAGCGGTCTGGGCATCCGCGAAAACCGCCACCAGATGCTCATGCGCGACCTCTCCGGTAACGAGAAAGTGCGCGTGCTTCTGGCCAAGGCACTTTTCGGCAATCCCGACAACCTGCTGCTCGACGAGCCTACCAACGACCTCGACCTGGAGACGGTGGCATGGCTCGAGGACTACCTCTCGAAATTCGAGAACACAGTGCTCGTGGTGAGCCACGACCGCCACTTCCTCGACTCCGTGTGCACCCACACCCTCGACATAGATTATAACAAGGTAAGCCTCTTTGCCGGCAACTACAGCTACTGGTACGAATCGTCGCAGCTCGCACTGCGCCAGCAACAGCAGCAGAACAAGAAAGCCGAGGAAAAACGCAAGGAGCTGCTCGAATTCATACAGCGCTTCTCGGCCAACGTGGCCAAATCGAAGCAGACCACCTCGCGCAAGAAGATGCTCGAAAAGCTCAACATCGAGGAAATCCAGCCCTCGTCGCGCCGCTATCCCGGCATCATCTTCACGCCCGAACGCGAACCCGGCAACAAGATTCTCGAGGTTCACGGCCTCACGGCTTCGGTCGACGGCGAAGTGCTCTTCAACGACGTGAATTTCCAGATCGAGAAAGGTGACAAGGTGGCGTTCCTGAGCCACGATCCGCGCGCCATGACCGCCCTGTTCGAAATCATCAACGGCAACCGCAAGGCCGATGCCGGAACCTACGAATGGGGGCAGACCATCACCACCGCCTACCTACCGCTGGACAACTCCGCGTTCTTCAACACCGACATGAATCTGGTGGACTGGCTGTGCCAGTTCTCATCCGATTCGAGCGAAATCTACCTCAAGGGGTTCCTCGGCAAGATGCTTTTCTCCGGAGAGGAAGTGCTCAAGAAAGCCTCGGTGCTTTCGGGTGGAGAGAAAATGCGGTGCATGATTGCCCGCATGATGCTGCGCAACGCCAACACCATGGTGCTCGACTCGCCCACCAACCACCTCGACCTCGAATCGATCCAGGCGTTCAACAACACGCTCCAGAACTTCAAGGGGAACGTGCTGCTGAGCAGCCACGACCACGAGTTCATCCAGACCGTGTGCAACCGTATAATAGAACTGACACCAAACGGCATCATCGACAAGATGATGGACTACGACGACTATATCACCGACGAAAAGGTGGCCGCCACGCGCGAACGCCTTTACGCCAAAGCCTGACCTTACCACCGGGGGCTGCGACGCCGCGACAATGGCGCCGCAGCCCCTATAGGTTATAAGGCTGCCATTCACCCTCTCTCACCGCCTCTTTCAAACTCTCATCCATCCTCACAACCAAAAAACTCTTACAACGTCCCGACCCATCATGGTAAAGCACATTGTGACATTCAAACTTCAGGGCACGCCGCAGCAGCGTCAGGAAGTGGCTCTGAAATTCAAATCGGCGCTCGAAGCGCTCCCCGCAGTAATCCCGTGCCTCCAGAGCATTGAAGTAGGCCTCAACCAGAACCCGGCCGAAAGCTGGGACGTGGTGCTCACCGCCGTGGTGCCCACAATGGCCGACGTCGATGTCTACGCCCGTCATCCGGCGCATGTGGCGGCCGCCGCTCTCCTTGGCGACCACAAGGAAGCCCGCGCCTGCGTTGACTACGAGTTCTGATCCCCTCCTCCATTACACAGACAACAAAACCAATCACCCTTTCATATCCCCTCCCAATGGTTCAATTCTTCAAACAAGGAAGTTCAACGATTTTCGCAGTTGAAACCAACCATCGCCTTTCCGACGAGGAAAAAGCCAAACTCTCCTGGGCATTCTCCGATGCCAAACCGCTCAACGCCACTTCGGTCAAAGGCGCATTCATCGGCCCGCGCCGCGAGATGATCACCCCGTGGAGCACAAATGCCGTAGAGATAGCCCAGAACATGGGTCTGTCGGGCATCACCCGCATCGAGACCTTCACACGCGTGCCGGCCGGAACCGAACCCGTGTTCGACCGCATGTTGTTCCGCCTCTACCCCGACGGCCTCAACAGCCGGGTGTTCACCGTCGACCGCCGTCCGGAGGAGATTGTAAAGATTGCCGACATCCACACCTACAACCGCACCGAGGGCCTCGCCCTCAGCCCCGACGAAGAGGCATACCTCGACGGCCTTGCAAAGAAACTCGGCCGCCCGCTCACCGACTCCGAGGTGTTCGGTTTCTCGCAGGTGAACTCCGAGCACTGCCGCCACAAGATTTTCAACGGCACGTTCATCATCGACGGCGAGGAGAAACCTCAGTCGCTCTTCAAACTTATCAAACGCACATCGCAGGTCAACCCCAACTCGCTGGTGTCGGCCTACAAGGATAACGTGGCCTTTGTGGAAGGCCCGAAAGTCGACCAGTTCGCACCGGTCAACCCCGACCGTCCCGACTATTTCAAGGTAAAGGAACTTGACACGGTAATCTCGCTCAAGGCCGAGACCCACAACTTCCCCACCACCGTGGAGCCGTTCAACGGCGCCGCCACAGGCACCGGAGGTGAAATCCGCGACCGTCTCGGCGGCGGACGCGCCTCGCTTCCCATTGCCGGAACAGCCGTCTACATGACCTCATACCCGCGCCTCTCCGAGGCCCACAAATGGGAACTGATGATGAATCCGCGCGTATGGCTCTACCAGACCCCCGCCGAGATTCTGATCAAGGCATCGAACGGTGCGAGCGACTTCGGCAACAAGTTCGGCCAGCCCCTCATCTGCGGCTCCCTCCTCACATTCGAGCACGACGAGAACGGCCGCATGTACGCCTACGACAAGGTGATCATGCTCGCCGGCGGCGTAGGTTTCGCAGCAAAGAAAGATGCCATAAAGGGAACACCTGAACCGGGCCAGAAAGTGGTGGTTATGGGTGGCGACAACTACCGCATCGGCATGGGCGGCGGCGCAGTGTCGTCGGTTGAGACCGGCCAGTATGCCAACGCCATCGAGCTTAACGCCGTGCAGCGCGCCAACCCCGAAATGCAGAAACGCGTGGCCAACGTGATCCGCGCGCTTGCCGAAAGCGACGACAACCCCGTGGTGTCCATACACGACCACGGTGCAGGCGGCCACCTCAACGCCCTGTCGGAACTCGTGGAGGAAACCGGAGGCCACATCGACCTCGACGCCCTCCCCGTGGGCGACAAGACCCTCTCGGCAAAGGAGATTGTGGGCAACGAAAGCCAGGAACGCATGGGCTTCGTGGTCGACGCCGAGCACATCCCCTACGTGGAGCGTGTGGCCCAGCGCGAACGCGCCCCGCTCTATGTGGTGGGCGAAACCACAGGCGACAACCGCTTCGTATTCGAGGACGCCAAAGGCCGCAAGCCCATCGACCTCGAGATGGCCGACATGTTCGGCAACTCGCCCAAGACCGTTATGCGCGACAACACGGTTGAAATCAGCTACCGCGATGCCGAGTACGACGAAAAGAACCTGAACGACTATGTGCGCAACGTGCTCTCGCTCGAAGCCGTGGCCTGCAAGGACTGGCTCACCAACAAGGTTGACCGTTCGGTGACCGGACGTGTGGCCCGTCAGCAGTGCCAGGGTGAGATACAACTCCCGCTGAGCGACTGCGGCGTGGTTGCGCTCGACTATACCGGCCGCACCGGTATCGCCACCTCCATCGGTCATGCACCGCAGGTGGCCCTGGCCGATGCCGCCAAGGGGTCCGTGATGGCCGTGGCCGAAGCCCTCACCAACATCGCAGGCGCACCCCTCAAGGAGGGTCTGAAGAGCGTGTCGCTCAGCGCCAACTGGATGTGGCCCTGCAAGAATGCGGGCGAGGATGCGGCTCTTTACCGCGCCGTGGAGGCCTGCAGCGATTTCGCAGTGGCCCTCGGCATCAACATCCCCACCGGCAAGGACTCCCTGTCAATGACACAGAAATACGGCGAGAACAAGGTGTTCGCACCCGGCACCGTCATCATCTCGGCAGCCGGCGAGACCACTGATGTGCGCCGCACCGTAAGCCCCGTGCTCCGCAACCGCAAGAACTCGCAGCTCTACTACGTTGACTTCTCCGCATGCCCCCTCAGCCTCGGCGGCTCGGCATTCGCACAGACCCTCAACGCCATCGGTTCGGACGCGCCCACCGTGGCCGACGCCGACCACTTCAAGCGTGCCTTCGGCGCCATCCAGTCGCTGGTGCGCAACCGCCGCCTGCTGGCCATGCACGACGTGTCGGCCGGAGGTCTGGTCACCACCCTGCTTGAAATGACATTCGCCAACACCACAGGTGGTGTGGCCATCTCAACCGAAGGTTTTGCCGCCGACGGCGAGACCGACCTCATAAAGATACTTTTCTCGGAGAATCCCGCCGTTGTGCTTCAGGTCGATGACGCCAAGCGCCCCGTGGTGGAAAAGACCCTTGCCGACGCCGGAGTGAAATTCCACGCACTGGGCCGTCCGCAGTCAGAGCGTGTGCTCCTTGTTGAACACCAGGGCACCGAGCGCCTTCTGGGCATCGACCACCTGCGCGACGCATGGTTCGAGCCGTCCTATCTGCTCGACCGCCTGCAGAGCGGCGCCGAATGTGCCGCCATGCGCTTCGAGAATTATAAGAAACAGCCCATCCGCTACGCCATCCCCGCCGCGTTCAACGGCACTCTGGCCGCCCGCGGACTGGACTACCGCCACGACACCACAGGCGTACGCGCCGCCATCATCCGCGAAAAGGGCGTGAACGGCGACCGCGAAATGGCCTACTCGCTCTATCTCGCCGGCTTCGACGTGAAGGACGTGCACATGACCGACCTCATGAGCGGCCGCGAGACCCTCGACGACGTGAACATGATTGTGTTCTGCGGAGGATTCTCCAACAGCGACGTGCTCGGATCGGCCAAAGGCTGGGCCAGCGGTTTCCGCTGGAACGAGACAGCCAAGGAGACACTGCGCCGCTTCTACCGCCGCCCCGACACCCTCAGCCTCGGCATCTGCAACGGCTGCCAGCTCATGGTGGAACTCGGCCTGCTCAACGAAGGCGGCATCGACTCCGACACCGCCCCGGCAAAACGCGTGCGCATGGAGCACAACATCAGCCACAAGTTTGAATCGCAGTTCGTGGGTCTCACCATCCCTGCCAACAATTCGGTGATGCTCGGCTCGCTTGCCGGCATGAAACTCGGCATCTGGGTGGCTCACGGCGAGGGACGCTTCATGCTCCCCGGCTCGCTCAAGGACCACAACATCGTAGCACGCTACAACTACGCCGCCTACCCCGCCAACCCCAACGGTTCGCGCGGCGCCGCTGCGGCTCTGGCATCGGCCGACGGCCGCCATCTGGCCATGATGCCCCACCTCGAACGCGCCATCTTCCCGTGGCAGTGCGGCTTCTACCCCGACAGCCGCCAGCGCGACGAGATCACCCCGTGGATCGATGCATTTGTCAACGCACGCCACTGGGTGGAAGAGCATTCTGCCAAAAAATAAGCCTTCGATTTGGCTTGATGCATGGTTTTGAGTATCTTTGCAGTGCATATTATGCTCCCGGCCCGGGCAGACGGCTTGCTGAAAGCCTCTGTCCGCGGCCTTGAACCATGACTTATAACAACATATAACAACTTCAGACTAATAATTCCAATTATGAGTTTAAACATCGTTGTTCTTGCAAAGCAGGTGCCCGACACCCGCAACGTAGGAAAAGATGCAATGAAAGAGGATGGCACAATCAACCGTGCAGCGTTGCCCGCCATCTTCAACCCGGAGGACCTCAACGCTCTTGAACAGGCACTCCGTATCAAGGACGCCAATCCCGGCTCGACCGTTACTATGCTTACAATGGGACTCCCCCGCGCAGCCGAAGTGATCCGTGAGGCCATGTTCCGCGGAGCCGACACCGGCATTGTGCTCACCGACCGCGCACTCGGCGGAGCCGACACCCTCGCTACATCCTATTCGCTGGCACAGGCCATCAAGAAGATGGGCAAAATCGACATCATGCTGTGCGGACGTCAGGCCATCGACGGCGACACCGCCCAGGTAGGCCCCCAGGTGGCCGAAAAACTCGGCCTGCCGCAGGTGACCTACGCCGAGGAAATCCTTGAAATCGACAACAACCACATCACCGTGAAGCGTCGCCTCGAAAACGGCGTCGAGGTGGTGAAGGCACCCCTCCCCTGTGTTGTCACAGTCAACGGTTCGGCTGCCGAATGCCGCCCGCGCAACGCCAAGCGCATCATGAAGTTCAAACGCGCCGTATCACCCTCCGAGAAAGCCAAGCTCACCCCCGAGCTTCAGGCCATCGTGGACGCCCACCCCGAACTCCAGCTTCAGGAATGGGGCGCAGCATTCGTGGAGGCTGACCCCGCACAGATCGGTATGGCCGGATCGCCCACAAAGGTAAAGGCCATCGAGAACGTGGTGTTCACCGCCAAAGAAAACCTCTGCCTCGACAACAATGACGAGCAGATAGAAAACCTTGTGAAAGAGCTCATCGCCAACCACACAATCGGCTGATAAAATCCACATAACGAACCAACACATCATGCAAGATCAGAATAATCTCATCGTATATTGCGAGTTTGAGGATGGCAAAGTGGCCGATGTGAGCCTCGAACTCCTCACCAAAGGGCGTCAGCTCGCCACCGAGCTGGGCGTGAAACTCGAAGCGCTGGTAATCGGCGACAACCTCGACGGCGTGGAAAACCAGATTTTCCCCTACGGCGCCGACGTGGTTTACAAAGTGGCCGACAAACGCCTCTATCCCTACACCTCTAACCCCCACGCCGCAGTGCTCATCAACCTGTTCAAGGAAATCAAGCCGCAGATCTGCCTCATGGGCGCCACCTGCATCGGCCGTGACCTTGGTCCCCGCGTTTCGTCAAGCCTCCATTCAGGTCTGACTGCCGACTGCACATCGCTCGTTATCGGCGACCACACCGACCCCAAGACAGGCAAGGAATACAAGAACCTGCTCTATCAGATCCGTCCCGCATTCGGCGGCAACATCGTGGCCACCATCGTCAATCCCGACTGCCGTCCGCAGATGGCAACCGTGCGCGAAGGCGTGATGAAAAAAGAGGTGTTCAACCCCGAACACAAAGGCGAAGTCATCAACCTCGATCCCGCTAAATATGTGGCCGACACAGATTTCGTTGTCGAGATTATCGACCGCCACATCGAGAAGTCGAAAATCAACATCAAGAACGCCCCCATCATCGTGGCCGGCGGTTACGGTGTGGGCAGCAAGGAAGGTTTCGACCTCCTGTTCCAGCTTGCCGACGTTCTCGGCGCCGAAGTGGGTGCCACCCGTGCAGCCGTCGATGCCGGTTTCACCGAGCATGCACGCCAGATCGGGCAGACAGGTGTGACTGTGCGTCCCAAACTCTACATAGCCTGCGGTATCTCCGGACAGATCCAGCACATCGCCGGCATGAAGGACAGCTCGATCATCATCTCCATCAACAACGACCACAACGCCCCCATCAACACCATTGCCGACTACGTGATCACCGGCAACCTGGAGGAAGTGGTGCCCAAACTCATCAAATATTACAAGAAAAACTCCAAGTAATCCCATCTAATCTCCATCCCCATGAAACGGATTCTCTCTATCGCCGCTTTCACCCTGGCTGCATGGAGCACGCTGAGCTCGCAGGCGTTAAAACCGGTCAAACCTGACTTCGATGCTTATGTGTCGCTGCTGCAGGCCGATGGTTACGACGTGCAGAGCTACGACCTCTCGGCATTGTCGGACAGCACCTACTCCTTCATGCTTATCGTCAGGGAATATGAGAACGGGAAGATGATTCACGACGGGTATGAACGGTTTATTTATCCCCTCCGCAACCGCACCATGCTCAGACTTTTTTCTAAGGAAGACCAGAAAAAAGTGAAGCCGGAGGAGATGGCCGATGCATCCCGGGGGATTTTCGCTTTGGGGACAAGACTGAATCTTGGGCTATCGCCTCTTAACGACTCCACACTGCGTGTGAGCATGGAAATCCCGGAAATCGGGGCAGCCTACCAGCAGATTTCTCTGCGTCCGCAGGTGCATCCCAAAACCGGAACCATCCAGCACAACTACAGCAACCGCCCGTTCACGGCGCCTGTATTCCAATCCGGTACATTCATCCCTCTGTTGTTTGTCGGCGCAGCATGGTACGACCCTCAGATTGAAATGTTCCGATTCTGCGGTGAAAACGAAATCACACCGGACCTTTCACAGGAAATTGTGTCGCATGTGCCGCACTTCTACGTAATCGGAGTCGAGACAAAAAAAGAACACGAAAAATAACTTAACACAATGGCTAATTTTTATACAGACAATCCCGATCTGAAGCTCCATCTCCAGCATCCGCTGATGAAGAAGATTGTGGCTCTCAAAGAACGTGATTTCACCGAAGCTGAGAAATTCGACTATGCCCCCCTCGACTTCGAGGACGCGATGGACAATTACGACCGCGTGCTTGAAATCGTGGGCGACCTCTGCGGCACAACCATAGCCGACAACGCCGAAGGCGTGGACCACGACGGTCCCACCGTGGCCAACGGCCGTGTAACCTATGCCGAGGGCACACAGCAGAACCTTGAAGCCTGCCGCAAGGCCGGCCTGATGGGTATGGCAATGCCCCGCCGTTTCGGAGGCCTCAATTTCCCCATCACCCCCTACATCATGGCCGCCGACATCGTCAGCCGTGCCGACACCGGTTTTGAAAACCTGTGGGGTCTGCAGGACTGCGCCGAAACCCTCTATGAATTCGGCTCCGACGACCAGCGGGCACGCTTCATCCCGCGTGTCTGCGCAGGCGAGACCATGTCGATGGACCTCACCGAACCCGACGCCGGCTCCGATCTCCAGAGCGTGATGCTCAAAGCCACCGAACAGCCCGACGGCACATGGTTGCTCAACGGTGTGAAGCGCTTCATCACCAACGGCGACGCCGACATCCATCTGGTGCTCGCCCGCTCGGAAGAGGGCACCAAGGACGGCCGCGGCCTCTCTATGTTCATCTACGACAAGCGTCAGGGTGGCGTGAATGTGCGCCGCATCGAGAACAAACTCGGTATCAAAGGCTCGCCCACATGCGAACTTGTCTATAAAAACGCCAAGGCTGAACTTTGCGGTTCGCGCCGCATGGGTCTCATCAAATATGTGATGGCCCTCATGAACGGCGCCCGTCTGGGCATCGCCGCACAGAGTGTCGGCGTGAGCGAAA
>UQER01000015.1 GCA_900540205.1 uncultured Porphyromonadaceae bacterium
CAGTCGCGACAGGTCGCGACCCTACAAGTTGATGGATGCGACGTCAGGTTACAAGTATAAAATGCACCGAACTTTCGGCTAGAACCTCTAAAATGTTTGAGTTATTGCGGATTATTCGTATATTTGCAAGCTGAAAATGTACTGCTGCACCGCATTGCGGGGCAGGATTATGCGCTGTCAGTCTCATTGTCAATGGGTTGCTCGGCGCATTGGCTATGTTTTTCACATCGGCACAGGCGGCTGCCTGATAGCCTCGGGAAGGCTTCCCGGTGCTGCCGGAGCAACGGAAAAAATAATAGAAATAATAACCTAAATACTTTTTAACAAACCACATGCAAAGCAAAGGAACCCTCGGAAGCATCATTGCGGGTGTTATCGCGATTTTCTTGGTGCTTGTGTGCCTTTTCTACCTGTCGTTCACTCTGGTGAGCTCGAAACAGGAAGCCAAAGCAGAGCAGTATGCTCTGGTTGCGGCAGGGCAGCAGGGCAAGAACTCCGAGCAGTACAACAAGGCCTACAAAGCCTACATCGATTCAATCAGCAAGCAGCCTGTATGGCTGGGTTACAACTACAACGAAGTGCAGAAATGGGGTGTGGGTCTCGGCCTCGACCTCAAGGGCGGTATGAACGTGATTCTTCAGGTCTCGATGCCCGACATGCTTCGCTCCATGAAGAACGCCGACGCCGACGAGGCCTTTGAAAAGGCCCTGGCCAACACCGACTCGATCATCGCCGGCAACCATTCGAGCGATTACGTGGGCACATTCGTCGACCAGTACCGTCGTCTCAATCCCGGCGCCGACTATTCGGTTGTGTTCAGCTCGATTGTAAAACAGGGACAGAGCGACAAGGATGTTGCCTCCACACTGAAATCGGAAGTGAAGGACCGTGTGAACAATTCGGCCACCAACGTGCTCCGTTCGCGTATCGATGCCTATGGTGTGGTTTCGCCCAATATCCAGGTTCTTCAGGACAACGACGGCCAGATTCTTCTCGAGCTCCCCGGTGTGAAGGAACACCAGCGTGTGCGCGAGCTTCTGCAGCGTTCTGCCAACCTCGAATTCTACGAGTGCTACGGCTCGAACGAGATTGCCGGTCAGGTGGCACAGCTTGACAACGCCCTGCGTGCCAAGAACGGCACCGGCCTGCGCGAGCGCTTCCTGATGATCAACACCGACGCATCGCCTATCTTCGGTATCGCCACCGCAAAAGAGCGCGAGAACATCGACGCCCTTCTGGCTACACCCGAAGCAAAACAGTATCTTCCCTCCAACCTCCGTCTGCGCTGGAGCGTGAAACCCTCGCCGGTGAACTTCACCGACACGGTGACACACCAGGACCGTCAGATCGACACCTACCAGCTCATCGCCCTGCGCGCCACCAACGGTGGTCCCGCGCTTGACGGTTCCTGCGTGGTAGGCGCTACAAGCGACTTCGACCAGATGCAGGGCAACGTGGTCTCGATGACCATGAATGCCGACGGCGCACGCGACTGGGCCCGCATCACACAGCGCAACATCGGTCACCCCGTGGCCATCGTGCTTGATGATCTGGTTTACTCTTACCCCAACATCCGTCAGGCCATCGAAGGCGGCCGCTCGCAGATCACGGGCGACTTCACCGTCGAGGAGGCTCAGGACT
The DNA here is from genome assembly GCA_900540205.1 of uncultured Porphyromonadaceae bacterium. Lineage (GTDB taxonomy): Bacteria > Bacteroidota > Bacteroidia > Bacteroidales > Muribaculaceae > UBA7173. The sequence continues at coordinate 1,642 of UQER01000015.1, forward strand.
TGGCCAACGTGCTCAAGAGCGGTAAGATGACCGCCAAGGTCGACATTATCTCCGATATGGTTATCGGTCCGTCGCTCGGTCAGCAGGCCATCGAATCGGGTATCTGGTCGTTCATCGTGGCACTCGTGCTCCTGATGGTGTTCATGTGCTGCATCTACGGCGTGATCCCCGGCCTGATCGCCAACTTCGGTCTTATCTGCAACCTCTTCTTCACATTCGGTATCCTCGCATCGTTCCAGGCAGTGCTTACCCTCAGCGGTATCGCCGGTATCGTGCTCGCGCTGGGTATGGCCGTTGACGCCAACGTGCTCATCTTCGAGCGTGCCAAAGAGGAACTCCGCGCCGGCAAGACAGTGCGCACCGCCATCGCCGACGGTTACTCCAACGCCTTCTCGGCCATCTTCGACTCTAACCTCACATCTATTATCACCGGTGTGATCCTGCTGTTCTTCGGAACAGGTCCCATCAAGGGCTTCGCAACAACCCTTATCATCGGTATTGTCTGCTCGTTCTTCACCGCCGTTTACCTCACACGCATCTTCTTCATCGCGTTTGGCAAGCGCAAGGCGTTCCAGAACCTCACATTCACCACAGGCATTTCGCGCAACCTGTTCAACAACAATAACTTCAACTTCCTGGGCGCACGCAAGGTATCGTTCCTCGTTGTTGGCGCGTTTGTCTGCATCGTTGTCATCTCGCTCTTTGTCCGTGGCCTCAACCAGGGCATCGACTTCTCGGGCGGCCGTAACTACGTTGTGAAATTCGAGAAACCCGTCAAGACCGACAACCTGCAGCGTCTGCTCACCCCCGTGTTCAACACCGACGGCAACGTGGCTTCGGTTTCGGTAATCACCATCGAGAACTCCAACCAGGTGCGTATCTCCACCAACTACAAGATCGGTTCGTCGGAGGATGCATCGGCCATCGAAGGTGAAATCACCGACAAGCTCTACAATGTGTTCAAGGCCGAAGGTCTTCTGCCCAACGGCATGACTCTCGAAGAGTTCTCCACCACCGACGAGACCCAGGGTATCCTGTCGTCGCAGACCGTAGGCCCGACTGTGGCAAACGACATGCGCAACAAGGCATACATCGCCGTGATTCTTTCGCTTGCAGCCATGTTCTTCTACATCCTGCTCCGCTTCCGCAATGTGGCCTTCTCGCTCGGCGCACTTGCCGCCGTTGCGTTCACCGCATTCTCGATCATCGGCTTCTACTCGCTCTTCTGGGGCGTTCTGCCTTTCGCAATGGAGATCGACCAGACCTTCATCGCCGCCATCCTGACCATCATCGGTTATCAGATCAACGATACGGTGGTTGTGTTCGACCGCGTGCGTGAAAACATCGGCCTCTATCCCAAGCAGGATTTCTTCACCACAGTGAACAAATCGCTCAACTCGACCCTCGGACGAACCATCATGACCTCCACCTCGACCCTGCTGGTGCTCCTCTGCATCTTCATCCTCGGCGGTGACTCCATCCGTTCGTTCATCTTCGCCATGCTCTTCGGTGTGATCACCGGTACGCTGGCCACACTCTTCATCGCAACTCCCGTTGCCTATCTGGTCAACACCCGCAAAGCCGGTAACGTTGCCAAGCAGGCCTAAGGAAACATAACACTACCGGTTTGCTCCGGTCACTCCGGAGCAAGCCGATAAAAGCAAAATGAAAGCCCCCGGCACCGATTGGTGCCGGGGGCTTTCATTTTGTTCTATCCGGCTATCTTAGCTATTATAGCTATTATAGCTATCGTAGCTATCTTGGCTGTTTTAAGCCAGCATGGGCTGAATGCGGTGGAGGGCCTTGATGAAGGCTCGGGCCTCGTCCATGGTGTTGTAAAGGCCGAACGATGCGCGCACGGTGCCTTCGATGCCGAGCGATTCCATCAGCGGCTGTGCGCAATGATGACCTGTGCGTACGGCTACGCCGAGCTTGTCGAGCAGCATCCCGGTGTCATAGTGGTGGGCGTTGCCGAGCAGGAAAGAAATCACCGCACATTTGCCCGGAGTGGTGCCGAAGATGCGCATGCCGGGAATCTTCTGCATTTCCGTCGTGGTCCATTCAAGCAGCTCATGCTCGTGCGCGGCTATGTTGTCGATGCCCACGCGTTCCAGGAAGTCGAGACACGACGACAGGGCGGCGATGTCGACGAAATCAGGTGTGCCGGCCTCGAATTTCAGGGGGAGTTCGGCAAAAGTGGTCTTTTTGAAACTTACGTGCGAAATCATTTCGCCGCCACCCTGATAGGGGGGCATTTTCTCGAGCCATTCCTCCTTGCCGTAAAGGATGCCCACGCCTGCGGGACCATACATCTTGTGGGAGGAGAATGCATAGAAATCCACATCGAGCGCGCGCACGTCGATGTGCATGTGGGGCGCGGCCTGAGCACCGTCTACAAGCACGGGTACACCCATCGAGTGGGCATATTCCACAATTTCGCGTATGGGGTTGACCGTTCCGAGGACGTTCGACACGTGGCAGATGCTCACCAGGCGCGTGCGCTCGTTGAAATGTGCGCGGAACGCCTCCATGTCGAGCGAGCCGTCGGGATGGATGGGCACCACGCGCAGCAGCACACGCTTGCGGTTGCCGAGCAGCTGCCAGGGCACTATGTTGGCATGGTGCTCCATCACCGTGAGGATAATCTCGTCGTTGTTCTCGAGGAACGAGCCGAAGCTCGAGGCCACGAGATTGATGGCCTCGGTGGTGCCGCGGGTGAAAATCACCTCGGAGGTGGAGGCGGCGTTGATGTAGGCACGCACCTTTTCGCGTGTGGCTTCCATCATGCCGGTGGCCTCCTGCGATATGGAGTGAACGCCGCGGTGCACGTTGGCCTTGTGCTCGAAGTACATGGCCTCGATGGCATCCACCACCTGTCGCGGGGTCTGCGAAGTGGCGGTGTTGTCGAGGTAGACAAGCGGCTTGCCGTATATTTTACGGTCGAGAATGGGAAATTCCTTGCGGAGTTCTTCAACTGAGTACATGCTTGGAAGATGTTTGTTTAAGTGAGTCAGACTTGTCTGACGATTCCGACAGGTCGGGCTTGGTGTGGGTTCAGGATTGGGAGCATTCACTGCACGTGGCGCGCTGGCCGGCAAACCGGCATTCAACCATGTGGCGAAGGCGGTCGCGCAGGGGGAGGAGGTCGATGGAGTCGATCACGTCCATCATGAACGCCTGCATCAGCATGCGTCGGGCTTCGTTGAGGGGTATGCCGCGGGTCTGCATGTAGAACAGCGCGCTGTCGTCGAGCTGCCCTGTTGTGGCGCCGTGCGAGCATTTCACATCGTCGTTGTAGATGAGCAGCTGAGGCTTGGTGTGCATGCGTGCCCGGGTAGATGCCAGGATGTTGCGGTTCGACTGGTATGCCTCCACGAACTGCGAGCATGAAGCCACTTCGATGCTCCCCTCGAAAGCGCCAGAGGCGCTTTCGTCGAGCACGTATTTGAACAGCTGGTTGCTGTGGCCGTGATGCCCTTCATGCACAAGGGAGGACGAGTTGTCGATATGCTGGTTGGCTGAGCCTATGGCCATGCCGGAAAGGCGCGTGCGTGTATGGTCGCCTGCAACCCGGATGCTGAAGTCGTTGCGTGTCACGCCGTTGGTGAGGGTGGCTGTGCAAACGTTCACCGACGAGTCGGTGGCCTGACTGACGAACATGCGGCTGCACCGGGCCGTGTCGGCCGATGATTCCTCGATGTCATACCATTCCACTGTGGCGTTGTCGCCGGCGAATATCTCCACCACTTCGCTCGACATTACGGGCTGGCTTTCGGGGCGTGTGTGGTCGCATTTGAGCACCGCTATGTGCGAGTCGGCCTCGGCCACAAGGAGTGTGCGCCGGGCTGCCATAAGCGGGAATCCGGCCTGAAAAATCTGTACAATCTGCAGCGCTTTCTCGAGCCTTACGCCGCGGGCCACGTGGATGAACACGCCGTCCTGACACAGCAGGGTGTTGAGCCTTGCGGCGGCATCGGCCGGCCCGGAGGCGGCCTGTGAGCAGAGGGCGTCGTAATAACGCTCCACAATGTCGGGATATGCCTTTGCGGCATATGCCAGCGAGCACACCGTCACGCCGTCGGGCAGATTGCCCAGCAGGGTGGGGGTGGCGGCAAAGCGGTCGTTGACCACAACTCCGAGCAGCGTGGATAGGTTGGGCACACCGCAGCGGAAGGATGCGGCCACGTCGGCGGGGATGTCAACGCGGTTGATGTTCACGCCGAAATCCGGGGCGAACATATCGTTGACCGAAGTTTTCTCGAACCCCTCGTCGCCGCTGTCGGCCAGGCGCCCAGCCATTTTCAGGTTCTGCAGGGCCTGCGGTCGGCGCGCGTTCAGCGCTCCGGCGCTGTGGGCGTCGATGGTGTCGCGGTTCGACTCGTAAAGGTCGATATATTGTTCAAGTGAATTCATCTTCGAGTGGGAGACTTTGATGTGAAATTTGTGTGCACGGGCAGCATTGATATTGTCAGTGCGTGTGCCGGTGCGTGTGTCAGTCCTTGAGCCAGTCGTAGCCTTTCTCTTCAAGTTCAAGTGCCAGTTCAGGGCCTCCGGTGCGCACAATGCGGCCTTTGTAGAGCACATGCACGAAGTCGGGCTTGATGTAGTCGAGCAGGCGCTGGTAGTGGGTGATGACGATGGTGGCGTTGCGGTCGGTGCGCAGCTGGTTCACACCACCTGCCACCACGCGCAGGGCGTCGATGTCGAGTCCGGAGTCGGTCTCGTCGAGAATCGACAGCCTCGGCTCGAGCACTGCCATCTGGAAAATCTCGTTGCGCTTTTTTTCGCCTCCCGAGAACCCCTCGTTGACCGAGCGCGATGCAAGTTTGTTGTCAAGTTCCACTATGGCACGCTTCTGGCGCATGAGTTTCAGGAAATCTCCGGCGCTCAGCGGCGCTTCGTTGAAGTATTCGCGCTTGGCGTTGACGGCGGCACGCATGAAGTTGACCATCGACACGCCGGGAATCTCCACCGGATACTGGAACGAGAGGAACAGACCCTCGTGGCTGCGGTCCTCGGGCGAGAGGGCCAGCAGGTCGAGCCCGTGGAAATCCACCGAGCCGCCGGTGACGGTGAATGCCGGATTGCCGGCAAGCACACTCGAGAGGGTGGACTTGCCCGAGCCGTTGGGCCCCATTATGGCATGCACTTCGCCCGGATGCACTTCCAGGTCGATTCCTTTGAGAATTTCCTTGTTGTCGATGCTTGCACGCAGGTCGGTGACTTTAAGCAATATTTCGTTGTTCATCAGAAGCAGGATTTGTTTTGTGTTCAGTTTTGTGGTTATAGCTAAGATAGCTATTGTTGCTAAGATGGCTGGCGCGTCAGCCCACCGAGCCTTCGAGCGAGATGGAGAGCAGGCGCTGCGCCTCTACGGCAAATTCCATGGGGAGCTTGTTCATCACCTCCTTGGCATATCCGTTGACAATCAGGCCCACGGCCTGTTCGGTGGAGATGCCTCGCTGGTTGCAGTAGAAAATCTGGTCCTCGGAGATTTTGGAGGTGGTGGCCTCATGCTCGACCACGGCCGAGGGGTTCATCACATCAATGTAGGGGAAGGTGTGTGCTCCGCATTTGCTGCCGAGCAGGAGCGAGTCGCACTGGGTGTAGTTGCGGGCGTTGTGGGCAGCAGGAGTCACTTTCACCAGTCCGCGGTAGGAGTTTTCGCTGTAGCCGGCCGATATGCCTTTCGACACGATGGTGCTCCTGGTGTCGGGGGCGAGGTGAATCATCTTTGTGCCGGTGTCGGCCTGCTGATAGTTGCGGGTCACGGCCACGGAATAGAACTCTCCCGTGGAGCCGCGTCCGGCAAGCACACACGAGGGGTATTTCCATGTTATGGCCGATCCGGTTTCCACCTGGGTCCAGCTCAGTTTGGAATAGTCGCCGCGACACAGCCCGCGCTTGGTGACAAGGTTATAGATGCCGCCGCGTCCCTGGGCGTCGCCGGCATACCAGTTCTGCACGGTGGAGTATTTCACCTCCGCACGGTCCTCCACAATGATTTCCACGATGGCCGCATGCAGCTGGTTCTCGTCGCGCATCGGTGCAGTGCAGCCTTCGAGATAGCTCACGTAGCTGTCGTCGTCGGCCACGATCAGGGTGCGTTCAAACTGGCCCGTGCCCGATGCGTTGATGCGGAAATAGGTGCTCAGCTCCATGGGGCAGCGCACTCCCTTGGGGATGTAGACGAACGATCCGTCGGAGAACACGGCCGAGTTGAGCGCGGCATAGAAGTTGTCCTTGTAGCTCACCACCGAGCCGAGATATTTCTTGACGAGATCGGGATAATCGCGCACGGCCTCGGAGATGGAGCAGAAGATTATGCCCTTCTCGGCAAGAGCCTCCTTGTGGGTGGTCTTTACGGAAACGGAGTCCATTACCGCGTCCACTGCCATGCCTGCCAGCTGTTTCTGTTCCTGCAGGGGGATGCCGAGCTTATTGAATGTGTCGAGCAGCTCGGGGTCCACCTCGTCGAGCGATTTGGGGCCCTCCTTTTTCACCGGAGCGGCATAATAGCTTATGGCTTGGAAATCAATGGCGGGCATGTTGAGGTGTCCCCATGTCGGAGGCGTGAGCGTGAGCCAGTAACGGTACGCCTTCAGTCTGAAATCAAGCAGCCATTCAGGCTCGCCTTTTTTGCGCGATATGAGCCGGACCACATCCTCGTTGAGTCCCACGGGGATGATGTCGGTGTCGATGTCGGTTACGAAACCGTATTTGTAGTCGCCTTGTGTGACGTCGTTGATCACTTGCTCCGACGTCTGGGCTTTCTTGTTGTCTTGTTCCATGTCACGTTGCGGACAAAAGGGAATATTGTATATGATACGGATTATCTGTATGTAGGCAACCCACAGGTTATCTATTTGAGAACAACCGGCAGGCCGTTAAGGTTGATGCCTGTCAGCAGCCTGTCACCCACCCTAAGAGAGCCGGACCGAGGTTGAGGATGGCATGGATGGCATGGCCGTTGCCGATAGTCGACATAGCTCCGAAGTTTGTAGAGGGTTTGATGGTCAGCCACAGGTTGAGCAGCAGGCTCAGGCCCAGCATCCATTCGAAGCAGTAGAACACGGCGCCTCCGATGCGGTCGAGTGCCCCAAGGCTCAGCGCGTGGGCTGCGGTCTTGAAGAAGTGTGCCACAAGTCTCACCCCCAGATAGCCTGCAAGGAACAGGATGATGTTGGCAAGCACACAGTCGGTATAGGTGGGTGCGGTCTGAAGTCCGGCACTGTCTGTTCCGGCAATCACAGCTGCCATCCAGTCGGAGCCTATGTGGCAGAGGAGCACTCCAAGAAGCAATCCGCCCAGCGAGCCGGCCTGCACAATCAGGCCCTTGCGGAAACCGAGCACCACCGACACCACAAAAATCACAAGTATAACAATGTCAAGCTTGGTCATTGGTAACAGTAACGGGAGTCCTTTGTTTTCTCAGAGATGGTTGAAACTGAAGCCATCTTAATTATAGTGCAAATTTAACACATATTTCCATGAGTAGGGGTAAATGGGAGCGATTTTTCACATGTGTTGTAAACCTTTGGGGCAGACGGTGTGTTAAGCTAAATGAATGTTAAAACTATTTGCTCTATGAAAAAAATCATTTTCGCACTTTTGGCTCTTATCGTTTCGGCCGGTGCAAGTAAGGCTGACGCAGTGGAACTGCAGGTGGGTTACGGCGGCTACACGCAGATGGATGCCACAAACTGTCATGACCACTGGCATGGTGTCAACAACGCCTGGGGCGCCCTCACCGCTGGTGTGAACTTCAATGTGCTCCGCAATTTCGCAATCGGCCCGAGCTACACGTTCTCGAGCTGCACCACCAAGGGCGGCCCTGAACATTCGTCAATCGCCTACCATGCCATCATGCTCAACGGACGCTACCATTACTGGAGCAACCGCATCGTCTCGCTCTATGGCCATGTCGGGCTGGGTGCCGTGATTTCGCACATGATGCCATATCATGGCGACTCCTACAACTGCACCTATTTCGCCTACCAGTTCTCGCCGCTGGGCGCGCACGTGAGCATCTCGCCGTCGTGGGCCATCTTCGGTGAACTTGGCTTCGGTGCCCAGGGCTTGCTGCAGGTCGGCTTCCGCTTCAATCTCTGACGCTGTTGGAAAAATTTGGTATTAATTCTTGAATTTTTGAGATTATTCGGTAAGGCGGTGTGCCATGTTTGCGGCACACCGCCTTATTGCCGGAAATAATTCGTAAATTTGGCACACCGAACCGTGAAATTCAGAAACTCCAGCCATGGCAAAGGAAAAAATTTTGGAACAGACCTACTTTCTCACTCCGGCCGAATGCAATCCGGAGGGGAGGATGCCCATAACCCTTCTCATCAACCGTCTCATCGAGGTGGCCACGCTGCATGCCAATCAGCTTGGCATCGGATATGACTCGCTGGTGGAGCGGCACGGCACATGGGTGCTGTCGCGCGTGGCTGTGGAGATGCGCCTGTATCCGGGTGTAAATGACCACTATACGGTACGCACATGGGTCAACGGCATCAACCGCCTCTTTTCGGAGCGCTGTTTTGAAATTGTCCTGACCGATACCGGCGAGACAATAGGATATTCCCGCACAATCTGGGCGGTGATGAACACCGACACACGCACGGTGGCCGACATCTCGCACATGGAATGGATTTCAACCATGATTCCCGAAGGGAAGGAATGCCCTATTGCGCCTCCTGAACGCCCCCGTCCGGTGCAGGATGTGACCCACACCGAGAACTACCGATTCAATTACTGCGACCTTGATTTCAACCGGCATGTGAACTCATCCCGCTACATTGAGCTGCTCCTGAACCAGTGGACGCTTGATTTCCACGACCATAACCGCCTTACGCGCTTCGAGATAGCCTATATGCACGAGGCTTATTTCGACGAGGAGGTGGAGGTGCGCCTGGCAGAGCACACCGAGGGCGTCACGGTGAATGTGCGTGCCGAGCTGCTGCACGACGGCAATGCCCTCTGCCGCTCGGTGCTCGCGTTCAATCCGCGTTGAGCGGATGGCTACAAGCTAAAGCAGCTAAAATAGCTATTATAGCTATCATAGCTATTTTAGGCCCTGACCGAACACCCGCTTCTGCCCTTTACGGGCCGTTTCCTTGCCGTAGGCCACGGCGTGATGCGGGCAGATGTGGTAGCAGCAGAGGCACATGGCGCAGTTGCTGCCCCACACGGGTGCAAGCTGCGTGATGTTTTTCATGGGGCACGATTTCTCACACAGGCCGCAGCGGGTGCAGCTGTCGGTGGCGTGGAACGGTTTCGGACTCATGTAGAACATGCAGAACACCGGGTAGACAATAGCCGTTTTCAGCCACGCCCATTTGCCGCGCACAACGTCGGACCCGCTGAATCCGCGCCGCATGGCATCGGCGATGGCACCGACACGCTCCGGCATGGCATCGAGTTTACGCCGGGCTGTTTCGGGCGAATCCACATCGAACCCTTTCATGTTCACATAGGTGTTCGGCATCGTTACCGAGAACGCCGCCCGGGGTGTGAAACCGCGGCGCCCGGCAATCTTGCTCCACTGGTGGTCGGCCATGCCGATGTCGTCGCCGCACGTGCATACAAGGTAATGGAGTGTGCCGGGCTGCTCTATCAGCTTGCAGCGACGCATGAATGCCACCACTACAGGTGGCACGCCCCATGAGTACACCGGGAACACCCACACCACATTCTCTCCGGCAGAGACATTGATTACCTGCGCCGGCGGGTCGAGAAGCCGCTCACCTTCGAGCTGAAGTATATCGCCGCCGATGTGCCCCTGCAGCTGCCGCGCAACCAGCAGCGAATTGCCTGTACCTGAAAAGCAGATTATCATGAGTGGAGAGCGGGGTTAGCGGATGGTGACCTGCGTGGCTCCGTAGCCGTACTCGCGGAACGATGCATCCTGCACGTCATGGGTCTTGTAGCGGTAGTTCAGCTCTTTGTTAAGGGCCTGGCGCAGCACGCCTTCACCTTTGCCGTGGATAAACACTATTTTCATCCCCTTGTTGCGCAGGTTCTGGTCCATGATGCGGCGGAAGGTGTCGATCTGATAGTTCAGGATGTCGGCGGTGCTCATTCCGGCGGTCGTGTCGAGAAGCTGATTGATGTGCAGGTCGACCACCAGGGGGGAGTCGGCACCGGTCTTTGCTGATTTCTTTACCGGACGTTTAAGCGTTGGGCGGCGTTCGTCGTCGGCACGTTTTGAGCGCATGGCATCCTCGAGGGCGGCGCTGTTGAACACCTTGGCACGCTGGGGTATGTCGTTCTTGACGATGTCAACGGCTATCACCGGCTGCTCGAAATAGGGATTCTCGCGGAAGCAGTGAAGCTTGAAGAATTTCGTGGTGTCCAGGCTGGTCTCGATGGCCACCGGTGCCTTGAGTGCGAACTCCTTGTCGCGCTTGAAGGCTACGTACTGGAATGCCACGCGGTCCAGACGTCCCACCTGCTCTCCGGTAAGTTCCTCGATGAAAATCTGCATGTTCGGCTCTATGAGGCCTGCATGGCGGCAGGTCCATCCCTTTTCATCGTCGGCCCGCGAGAGATAGGTGAAATAGAGATAGTAGTTCGAGTCGTTCACCAGATAAGCCTCGAACGTGGTGGTGTTCAGGTGCTTCAGCTCCACGGCCTCGTAGGCGAGCACCACATTGAGCGAATCGCCCTCCGGGGTTTCCACCACCGGCGGTTGCGGGGCAGCCTCGGGCATCTGCGTGGGCACGAATTTGCTGCGTGCCTGCTGTTCCTGTTCCTGACGGTGCGAGCCTGTGCCGCCGAACACGTCGCGGCGCATTTTCTCCTCGCCTGGAGCGCTTACAACCACCAGCTCCTTCATCAGCACCGGGGTTATGAAGCCGTCATCCTCCTCCACATGGGCAATCTGCCCGTCAATCTTCACTACGCGTCCGCCTCCGGTGGAACTGAGGAAACGCACTGTATCGCCTATTTTTGCCATAATGTAGTCATATTAAATCAGGGTGCCGCAAAACACAAAAACGCTTGATTCTGCAACACAATACTGCAAAATTAAGCGTTTTTCAGTAATTCCGGAATAGTTTCGGATTCTCCTCGTTATAAGGAATGACAAAAATGGTGAAACTATGTGTTTACATATTGGCTGTGTGCGGAGGCATGGCGCCTTTTTGGGTGCATACATAAGCTGATACCTTCACGGCCAGCGCGTGTGCGTCGGCTATGGTCTTGCCTTTGAGCAGCGAGGCGATGAATGTGCCTGTGAATGAATCGCCGGCACCGACGGTGTCAACAACCGTTACTTTGGGCGTCGGATAAAAGGATTCGTCATTGTCTGCAAATATATAGCTGCCGTTGGTGCCGCAGGTCAGTATGAGGGCTTTCAGATGATAGGCGTCCAGCAGGGTTTTGCAGCAGGTTCCGGTGCAGTTGTCTGCAATGTCCAGCAGGCGGCAAACCACCGGTAGCTCCTCATCGTTGAGCTTCAGGATGTTGGATAGCCTAAGCGACTCCTCCACCACTTCGCGGTTGAAAAAATGCTGCCGGAGATTTACGTCAAACACAACAAGGCTTCCTTCCTTGGCGGCTACAGTCTGGATGAAGCGGCGGATGGTGTTGCGCGAAACTTCCGAACGCTGAGCAAGCGAGCCGAAACACACGGCGATGGTCTCTGATGCGAGTTGCTCCATTTCGGCATTCCAGGGGATGTTGTCCCATGCCGCCCCCTCCTTGATTTCGTAAGCGGGCTTTCCTTCGGCATCGACTGTTACCTGAACTGTGCCGGTGGGGAAGGGTACACGCGGCAGCAGGAACGGCAGGCCGACGTTGGTGAAATTACTGATCAGCTCGTCGCCGAGCGTGTCGCATCCCACGGCACTGACCGCACATACCGGGAATCCGGCCTGAGCCACATGGAACGCGAAATTGGCGGGCGCGCCCCCGATCTGTTTCCCTCCGGGCAGGCAGTCCCAAAGAGCCTCGCCTATCCCTACAATTTTATTGTTCATATTCTTATTGGGTTACAAACTGAAAATATGGAATTGACGTTGAAGAAGAGGCGTTGCCAGGTGTAAGCCTGCGCAACGCCTCACCATTATAGAAATGGAATTGGAAACCGCTATTGTTTAATTGCGAAGGATTATTTTACGCACCGACTTGCCGCGGCGTTCGATGTAAAGGCCTGCCTGCGGATTGGTCACCTCCATGCCCTGCAGGTTGTAGTAAACGGCCGGGGCATCGGAATCTTCGGCTGTGATGCATTCCACACCCGAGAATTCGTTGGGTGTGTAACCTTCGTGAAGGCTCTGATAGTTGGTCCAGCCCACGCGTTCGCCCGGTTTCACGCCGTGGAACACGATGTCGACGTAGCATATCGGGAAGGCATAGACATCGCTTTCGCGCTTGTAGGTGAACAGGTTGTAGCAGTTTGTAGGCTTACCGGTGTAGGTGATATCCTCCGGACCGTTGCCTTTGGTCGACGGGAGCGGGAATGTGGCCGTGCGCTGCATGGCACCCAGCTCGTCGGGGGTGCCGGTGGCTTTCGAGCCGTCGAATTTGGTTGAGGTGTTGGCCTGCACGAAGTCGTTTTCAATAGTTACGGTGGCAGGTGCGTCGATTGTCACATACACGCCTGTTATGTCATCGCAGTGCATCTCGTCCAAGTCGTTGATGCGGCCTTTGTCGGCCGATTCCATCACGAAGCGTACGCGGAAGTCGCCACCTTCGGCCGGTGTGTCCACAAGTGAGCCACCTTTGTAGTATTGTTCGGGAACTGTGACGTAGGCCAGACCGTTAGCATCCATCGTGGCCTTTACAAGGAAACCGTCGACGGTGCCGGCTTCCAGTGCTGCCTGCGTTTGTGTGGCGTCGGCTTTGGTGAGGTCGGCGAATTTGTTCTTCACTGAGGCTGTTGTAGTGCCGTATTCAAATGCGGTGAGGTCGGCATTTGCCTGTGTGTGGCGGTACTCAGGCTGATAGAGCACCTGCATGGTGAGCGCCTTGCCGATGCGGTAAACCTCTTTGTCGAGAGCTCCGCGGAGCTGGTTGTCGATGAGAGCCTGTGAGGCATCAATGTTGAAACCGTGATAGTCGGTCTGGGCGCCGGCGGTCATAGCAGTCGCGGCAGCAACGCAAAGGAGTAAAAACTTTTTCATGTGATTAAAATTTTAGGATTTGAGTGTGTTGCAAAACCGCAGGATCGACCGTAGATGCTGGGAATCGTTCAGTTTTGCAACACCCTCATTGGTTATTATTGATGGTTTTATTTTGTCGTTATTCTAAAGTTCCGGGACGGTTGAGCGTTTTTGTGAACTTGCGTCCCCAGAGGTCGGTGAATTCCACTGTGACGGGTGCGTCGGCGGTGGTGGCGTTGGCGCGGAACATGTGTGCGGTGTGCTCGGGATCCATGCCTGAATTCCAGCTGCCGTATTCCTCCTTGATCGGGAGCAGGTATTTGATGATCAGATAGGGGTCGGGCAGAGCCACACGGCGCACCTGCAGTTCCTTCCCGTTCTCGAACATCTTCACGGTGCAGCCCGGTTCGTAGGCCCACACATTGGCAAGGATGTTGTTTTTCGAGGCGCCGGTGACAAAAGCCTTTGTGAAGTCGGTGTTGTCGATGATTGTGGTGTTTAGGTCGTAGACGCGTATCTGCTCGTTTTCATCAAGATTGTACCCCTTGAACGTGTGGGTGGGATTCTTGGCGTCGGCGGTGAAGTCCCAGACACCCATGCCCCAGGGTGCGCCGTCGAAGCATACGGGGAGATTGGCCTTGTAGGGCTTGAAGCCTGCAGGCCACCAGCCGCCGTTGGTTCCGGCGTAATTGTACTCGCGGATGTTGCCTTCGGGAGTGTGCTGGAAGTGGTTCTTGTGCGAGTGTCCCGACATAACCTTCACATTGGTGAAATCGGCCAGCAATGCTCCGAGCTGCGGTCCTCCGTCGTCAAAACGGTACACTTTGGAGATGGTCTGACCGTCGGCCACGGGATAGGTGAGGAAAATGCCGTGCATGGTTATGAACAGCGGTGCGGTCTTGTCCTTGATTGTGGCAAGGTCGGCGGCAATCCAGTTGAGCTGCTCTTCGGTCAGAGCTGTGGTATAGGAGCGTTTGCCTGACACGCCGGGTGAAGCGCCGGGGTTGGTGTAGACAATGTTGTCAACGACAATGAAGTGCGCCCCGCCACGGTTGAACGAGTAGTAGGTGGGTCCATTGAAGTTGCGCCACAGGCCGGTTGTTTCAAAATCGCCGGAAGTGAACGGGTCGTTGTCGTGGTTGCCCATTGTGTGATACACGGGTGCGTTCACCTGAAAATCCTTGTTGAACATATCGAGCGTGTAGCCGAAGCCGTTGGCCAGAAACCAGTCGCAGATAATGTCGCCGAGAGTAATCACGATGGGGTCAGTGCCCTTGGCGCGCAGGGCATCGATTGTTTTGTTTATCTCAGGCACATAGAAGTTCTTCAGCAGTTCCACATCGCCCTCGCGGTTAGAAATCTGCGGGTCGGCTATTGCTACGATTGACAGCGGGCCCTTCGAGGCTATCGGTTTCAGTGTGAAGGTGATGTCGGTTGAGTTGAGGCGGTCAATCTGTTTCCAGAAGCATGGACGGTTGCCGTCGAGGCTCACTGTTGGTTCGTAGCCGCTGGGGGTGGACACGAAGATATAGCCGAGTTCCATTTCCGACTGGAGCACGAAGTTGCCCTCGGCATCTGTGGTGGTGAGATTGATACCGTCGGATACCACCACATCGGCGAGCGGGGCGCCTGCGTCGGTGATCACCTTGCCGGTCACACCCACTTCGCGCGGCAGAGGCTGGCGGATGTCGGGTGCGCCGAACACTTCATCGTCGTCGGAGCATGCCGTGAACAATGGCAGCCCCAGGGCGCATATCAGAGTTGCGAAATATAGTTTTGTTTTCATGAATAATCAGAGATTGTTTAAGTTTACGCGGGCTGTCAGCCTTTGCAGTGAATCTGGATGTTTAAGAAGAGCTCGCCACCGTCTATGCGTATGGCCAGACGGAGCCAGTTGCCGAAGTTGGGCTGCACCTTGATGGGGTGGAGCCCCACGCCGGTGAAGGTCACTGGTGCCGAGCCGTCGTCGGCCCAGTTGACTCCGTCGTGCGAAATCTGCACCTGAGCTGTGAGCGTCGGATTGTCGCCCCGGGCATGTTCGATCATTATAAAGAATATTGCCTCGTCGGCCCACCCCGTTTCATAAGGATGGGTGTCGAGCTCGCCGGTAAACCATTTTTTTATTTCCAGGTGAGAGGCATTGAAATTTTTCATCGTGCTGTTGTTTTGAAGATGATGAAATGATGTGTGATGTGCCGGCAGATTATTCCTGCGACACCACCACAGAATCGATATAGAAGAACACGCGCCGTGGCTGGTCGGTCTCCACCCAGAAAAGCGGATTGATAAGATTGTCGATACGGTGATAGCCGGGCACGTTGGTCACGTGTGTGCCGCGCAGGTCCCAGATGCGATCCTGACACTGGAACTCCACATACTCGCGGTTGAGCGTGTCGATTTTAAGGCGCATGTACTGCCAGTTGAGCTTGCAGTCGGTCTCATTGTAGATGAGCTTCTGATGTGAATCGGGAATCACCTGGAAAGCCTCGTGGCGTCCGTCGGGATAACGGCGCCCGAACCACCAGGGGTCGATGCCGCGTTTGCACCAGTCGCCTTCAAGTCCGAAGGCCCATTCCTTGTCGGTCACATCGGCCGAGTTCTCTATCTCCCAGCGCTGCACGAGGTTGCCGTTGAAACAGTTGAGATGGCGAACCCCCACCTGATAGCGTTCGCCGCGCTCCTGGATGTCGAAGCCCATGCCGAACGCACGGATGCTCTTTTCATGCAGTCCTGGTTGCGGAGTGCCCTCGGGCGAGAGGGTGTCCTGTTCGGCCGTGTATGAGAACCAGCATTCAATCTGCAGATAGCGGCTGCCGGGGCGGTAGAATGACAGACGTTTGATGGCATGTCCCATCGATCCCGGAGCGGGTATCTCCTCATAGCGCGAGCAGACAGGGCGGGTGGAAAGTTTGAGGCTGAAGGTGCCCGACATGGCGCCGTGGCTGCCGGGGTAACGGTAGGTGGCCGAACTCAGCATCACCGGAGGCCACTGATCCTTGTTGACCAGTGTGGGTGGCACATCGAAGTCGGGATATTCCGTGAAATTGGGTAGCAGTGTCATCCACCCGTTGAACCCGGTGTTGAACACATCGTAGGCCAATATGCGCTGCAGCGGCATGAACCGGCTGCGAAGCAGAATTTCGTCTACACTCATATTTTTAATCGTGGATTTGAGTATCTGGTAATCAAAATAGTATCGTTAATTGTCGGTGCGGCTGACTCAGGCCGTTTACCAGCCTGGGTTCTGCTCGATGATTCCATTGGAGATGTTGACCTCGGTGGCCGGGATGGGGAACAGCGGCAGGCGTTTGTCGTATTTACGTGGCAGAATCCTGATAATCTTTCCGGCATCGAACATGGGCTTGAAGTCGGCGAATCCGCATTCATCCACTTCGGGAGTCCAGGGCCAGTAGTAGTCGCCGTCCTTTTCAAGCTTGGCCATGCCAGCCTTTGTGGGGAAGGCGTAATAGTCGTGGCTGCATGCCTTCTCATACCATCCCCAGCGGAGAAGGTCGAAGAAACGGCGTCCCTCCCAGGCAAATTCCACACGGCGTTCGCGGCGTATGGCCAGACGCATGGTGTTCTGGTCGGCCATGGTCAGGGCCGGGTAGAGGTTTGTGTTGTCGCGGGTGGTCTTGTAAGCGCGTGCTCGTACATCGTTTATGGCGTTGAGCATGGCGGCGTCCATCTCGCCAAGTTCCACCTTTGCCTCGGCGAACATGAGCAACACGTCGGCGTAGCGTATGATGATGGTGGGATTCTCGCTGACATTCTTGCCGGTGCGCCAGCTGTCCTGCGCGCCTTTGCGCAGGCATGTGGCTGTGGTGGCGGCATATTGATCGTTGGCTTTGGTATCCTTGTTCTTCACCGGTTTGCCGTCGAGCAGCACGGTGGTTGCCGACGGTGCGGGATCGTACACGCAGCCGTAGATCACAGAGCCGGGTGCCACGAATGTCTCGTTGCAACGCGGATCGCGGTTGAGATAGGGGTTGTGGGGGTCGAACAGGGGCGACTCGTCGATGGGCTTGCCGTCGGTGCACTCGAAAGCAGCCAGAAGGTCCCACGACGGATAGGCGCCCGCTCCGGAGCTTACGGTGGTGCGGAGCATGAACGAGTTGACCGAGCTTGACTGTCCCAGGTCGGTGGAGTTGGCTATGGCGAAAATGGTCTCGCCGTTGTCGATGGTAAGGTCACGGAACAATTCGCCGAAGTCGGGGTAGAGACTATACTTTTTCGAGTCCATCACCTCTTTGGCGGCATCGCGGGCAATCTCCCAGTCCTCCTTGGTGAGTGCGATGCGGGCCTTGAGGGCGAGAGCGCAGTAGCGGTTCACGCGCCACAGGCCTGCCACATTGTTGGTTTCGGGGAGGTGGGCAGCTGCGTAATCGTAATCCTCATAGATGTTGCGGAGCACTTCCTTTTCCGATACACGTCCCATCTGGCGCGCCTCGTCGATGGTGATGGAGGTGGTGTAGAAAGGCACGTCGCCCCACAGGGTGATCAGGCGCGAGTAGAAGTAGGCGCGGAAAAAGCGTGCCTCGCCCACAAGGCGGTGATTCTCGTCGGTCTGTTCCAGCTCAGCGAGCTTTTCTATCACACGGTTGCAGCGGCTGATGGCCTTGTATGAATTTTTCCATGTGGATTCAATCCAGGATGTGGTGCTCGACAGTGACGCCGAAGGCACATCGTACACCTTGTTGCGGTGGCAGAAGTCGTCGGTGCGGCCGTCGGTGAACCAGCGTGTCTCCAGTTCGTAGGGGTAGGTGCGGTAAAGGTCGTTGAGCGAGATGCGCACTTCGTCCATGTTGGAGTTCCATGTGTCCGACGACGGCTCGGTGAGCGGCTGCAGGTCCAGGTCGGCGCAGGATGACACGGCCGACAGGGTTGCGAATGCAAGGATACCCTTAAATATATTCTTGAGTTTCATATTGTTTCTGATCTTTCACGGTTGGGTTAGAAGGATAAGTCGACGCCGAAGGTGTAGGTGGTGGCGATGTAGTTGCTGGCACTTGCATTCACCTCGGGGTCCCAGCCTTTGGGATAGTGGTGGATGCAGAAGGGATCCTCCACGTTCACATAGACTCTGAGATTCTTGAGGCGGATTCTGTTGATGAGCTTTTTGGGGAATGTGTAGCTCAGATTGATGTTCTTGCAGCGGAAGTAGCTGCCGTCCATCAGCCAGAAGTCCGACATCTCGTAGTTGTTCTTGTCACCGGTGGTGTTGCACAGGCGCGGATAGCGGGCATCAAGGTTCTGCTCCGGGGTGTTGTACAGGCTCCAGTAGTTGCCCATGATGATTTCGGGGGCTGCGCGGAAGCTCTGCTGGCGCACCATCACTTCGGACATGCGCACCTTGCGGCGTCCCACGCCGTTGAATGTGGCCGAGAGCTGTATGTCCTTCCATCCCACGTTCAGGTAGCCGCCATAAAGCAGATGGGGAAGCGATGCGCCGAGCACTTCGCGGTCGTAGGTGGCGTCGATTGCGCCGTCGGGCACGCCGTCGGCTCCGCCGAGGTCCTGGTAGCGCACGTCGCCCGGGCCTACGGCGGCAATCAGCTTGGCCGAGTTGGCCACCTCGTCGGCAGTCTGGTAAAGTCCCATGGAGCGGTAACCGTAGAACGACATGTATTCGTCGCCTTCGCGGATAATGCAGTCTCCGGAATATTTTATGGTGCCACCCAGGTTGCCCATCTTCGACTTGGAGTCAGAGAGGTTGAATCCAACGGCATAGTGCCAGTCGCGGTTGATGTTGTCGCGCCACGAGAGCTTGATTTCCCATCCGCGCGTGTTCATGTCGCCGGCGTTCACCTCCGGGGGCTCGTAGCCGGTGAATAGAGGGATTTCTGTGGCTATGAGCATGTCCTTGGTTTTCTTGTAATATATGTCGCCGGTGAAGTCCAGACGGTTGTTGAACATCGAGAAGTCCACCCCCACGTCCCATGTGTGGGTCGATTCCCAGGTTATGTCGCGTACGGCGTAGCGCACCTGTGCGCCTGCCGTGGCCGATTCCGGACCCTGCGAGCCGAACATCACGTTGTTGAGCAGATTGACCGAGGCCTGGTAGGGATAGTTGCCTATGCGTTCGTTGCCCAGCGAACCGTAGGATGCGCGGATCATCATGTTGGAGAGCACTGGGCTTACGCCGGCCATGAAGCGCTCGTTGGTCAGACGCCATCCAAGCGATGCCGAGGGGAACCAGCCCCAGCGGTATTTCGAGTCGAAGCGAGACGAACCGTCGCTGCGGATGTTGGCCTGCAGGAAGTAACGGCTGTTGAAGTTGTACATCACGCGGCCGAAGAACGAACGGTAGGCGTTCTCGAATGCTGACCCTGAGGTGGTGATCTTGTTCTTGTTGGCGTTGTCGAGGTAGGGATAGTCGCCGAGAGTCATGTCCTCCGTGGTGGTGGTCATGGTCTCGTAGTGGTACGTGTAATCCTCATAACCGGCCATCACATTCACGTTATGCAGGCCGAAGTCCTTATAGAATGTGGCGGTGATTGACTTCTCGAGCGAACGGGTGTCGAGGCGTGTCTCGGTCAGGTTGTTGGTCTCGTAGCCCGACACGTAGCCCAGAAGCTGGTCGGTTTCATAGGCATCGTAGAACGGCACGGCCTTCTGCATGTCCTTCACTTTCTGCCACTGCATGGTGGGGGTGATGTTGGCATTGAAGGTGAGGAAGTCGAACGGCTTGTAGGTAAGGGCGATGCGTCCGGTCAGATAGTCCACGGTGTTCTTCTTCTCGCCGCCCTGGGTGAATGCGCCTTCGGTGTTCGAACCTGATTGTCCGGATGCTATGCGTCCGTCGGGATATGTGCCGAGATAGATGGCCGGATAACGGAGTGCTGCCCCGATGGGGCTTCCGGAGTGGGGGTCGTTCTTTACGGCGTGACGCATGGAGAGGTCAACGTTGGCGCTCCACTGCTTGTTGAAGTTCAGCGCGTTGTTGGCACGCATGAAGATGCGTTCGTGGTTCGAGTTGCGGTAGAGGGCCTCGGTCTTCTCATACGATGCCGAGATGCGGGTCTTCACCTGCTTGTTGCCGTAGGAGAGGCTGAGGGTGTGTTTGTGGCGCGGAGCGTTCTTGCGGAGCAGGCGGTCACGCCAGTCGTAGATGGGATATTCGATGGGGTCGAAATAGTTGTTTGTCAGGTAGGAATCGATGTAATCTTTGGAGTAGGTGGGATATTCACCGCCCTCGGGGTTTCCGGCCTCGTTCCACCGCAGCTCATTGATCACCTGCATGTGGCGGATGGGGTCGGTGACAAAATCGGGATAGCTTGAGGCATGAATCAGCGAGACTTCGCCGTTATAGGTGATTTTCAGGTCGCCCTCCTTGGCACCTTTCGTGGTGATGAGGATAACGCCGGCGGCGGCACGCGCACCGTAGATTGAGGCGGCTGCGGCGTCCTTGAGGACCGAAATTTGATCCACATCGTCGGGGTTGACATTGTCGATGGAGCTTACGGGGGTGCCGTCAACAAGGATGAGCGGCGAGCTGTCGCCCATGGTTGTCACACCGCGCACCTGGATGGAGCCGCTCGCGCCGGGCATCGAGCCGTTACGGGTTATTTCCAGACCAGGGATGGCACCCTGCAGCGCGGTCGACAGGTTGGGGGAGCGCTGTTTCGACAGCCGTTCGGAGTCGATGGCTCCCACGGCTCCGGTGAGGTCTTTTTTCTTGACCACGGCGTAACCGATCACAACGGTTTCGTCAAGCATCACCACATCGGGTTCCATCTTGAACTGCAGGGGGGTCTTGCCGTCCCATTTCAAGGATATGGGTTTATAGCCAAGAAAGTTACATTTTACTTCCGTGTTGAAGGGCACCGATGAGATGGTGAAATTGCCGTCGGCATCGGTCATGGCGGTGTATTTGTTGTTGCTGTCGGAGATTACGGCCCCCGCAATGGGTTCGTCGGTCTCGTCGGTGACCGTTCCCTTCAGGGTGCCGGTCTGAGCCATTGCTGCCGCCGGCACCAGCGTGGCAGCCGTCAGGACAGCGGCCGCGAGCGCCTTGCGCAACGTTTTTATCACTGATTCCATTGGATATTTCATGGTTTATGTGTTGAAAGGGTTTACTTTACGAATTCGAGTTTCACAGTCTGGTTGTATTCCTTTACAGCCTTGTCGCCTTCATGCGGATGCTGTGCCGAGAAGCGGCTCTGGGCCTGCTGCAGAATCTGGTCGATGTACTTGCCGCTGTAGGCAATCTCGGTGGCGGGACGCAGGCGGATTTTGACGCTCCCGCAGGGGTTCTGCATCTGGAATGTACCTTCGAACAGCTGGTAGGCGCTGTCCTTGGTGTACTGGAAATTGTAGGTGAATGTTTCCGTCCAGTTGCCGGTGGCTCCCGAGGTGCCCTGTGTGGCAGTGAGTGTGGTGGTTTTCGGTGCCATAAGCGGTTTCCACTCGTTGCCGTCGAGATACTCGCACATCCAGTAGGCGGCGCAGCCGCTGAAGATATGCCCGGTGAACTCGAAGCGCATCTGCTTGTTGGCGGGAATCTCGCCGAGCATGGGGTTGCTGCACTCAATGAGCCAGTAGTCGGTGGTCACGATGCCGCGTACGATGATGTCGCCGTGTCCGCCGGTCTGCACACGCATCCCCTTGCCGTCGTCGGGACGGTCGGATTTGTCGGAGTTGTAGAACCGGATAGTTCCGCTGCCGGTCGAGGCGTTGGCATAGCTGTCGATAAATCCGGCCTTGGTCTTGTCGAAGTTTCCGTTGCCCCAAGTCTCGGAGTATTCGGACACAGATTTATCGAACGCCCATTCCGTGATGATGTTGAGGTCGACTGCCGCCTGGATTATCGAGACGGTATAGTGTTGGCCACCTATTGTCACGGTTATGTCGGTCTTCCGGTTGGCTGGGAATGTCACCGTCACGTTGGTCTCACCGTTGCCTGAGCTGGGTGAAAGCACAAAGTCGGGATTGCTGCAGGTGGCTGTCCATTCGCCTTCGCCAAGCACGGTGAACGAGGCTGTGGTGACCTGAGGCTCCACCTCGATTTTCTTGACGGACACGCCTGTTGGCACCATCGCGCTCTGGTTGATGGCCAGGGCTTTGGGCGTGACGTCGTCGCCGATGAATTTTATGCGGCCCGAGCGTGGGGAAGTATCCTCGTTGGCCGATACCTGGATTGTGAAAACAGTGGCGTCGCCTTCGTTCGATGTGCTCACGATGCTGAACCAGTCGTTGTCGTGGTTTACCACATAGTGCACGTTGGCGGTCACGGTCATTGTAAGTATGCCTCCGTCGGATGATACGGATATCTCTTTATCCGACAGGTTCATGTAGCTCGGCTTGTCGTCGGAACATGATGCCGCTGCCAGTCCGGCCATAACGCAGACCAAAAATCGCAGTAGGAGATTTTTCATGGTTGTTTATGTTAAAAGATTATTGATTTTTGAGTTTTCATGTCTCGGATTAGGGAATTTATTCATGTGATGGCTTCAGAGGGGGCGGGACTTCCAGTGCCGAGAGGCTTGCGGCCACGCGCCGGAGGGCATACGGGCGGAAATCGGACCATGCATAGCAACCTGACCTGCCATGCTGCGGCATCGGTAGATGCTGCTCTTCGCCATTCAGGAGCACTTTCACCAGCACATGGCCCGCATCGTTGCGGAAAAACACGAAGTTCAGGCGTGAGGCCATCGGTATGCGCCAAGTCTGCCATATGTCTTTCACCCGGTTCAGATCGGAGGTGGATTCACCCCAGCTTCCTGCATCGAGCAGCGCCAGGAGTGCCATCATGCAGCCGTCGTGGCCGAAACGCATGCGCAGGCCGCGGTAGCCTGATTCTATGTCGGAGTCAGCCACGTCAATGATGTTTTCGAGAATGCGGCCGGCCTGCTGCCATCCGCGGCCCATGTTTACCGGGTGGCGTCCTTTCTGCATATATTGGCGGACATTTTCGGCCTCCCACATGGCATCGGCTTGCTCAGGGGTGAACAGTTCGGTGAACGATTCGGGACGGTCGAGCCACGGGGCGGCGCACCGCAGTGTGAACATGGCGGCGCACAGTTCCACGGCATCGAATGGCGATGCTGCCTCAGGTGTGGTGAAAATCCGCGCGAGCCATTCTTCAAGGTCGATGTTCCTCTCTACGAAACCGCGCCAGAGCGCATACCATTTTCCATCGTGTGAGCGGAGACTCTCGTCGATGGGAAGTTTTGTCGGGCAGTCGTTGGCGTAGGGGTTCAGGAAGGTGTGGAAGCTGCTGCTCACGTCGCCGCGCACATCGGCGATCCCGGTAAGCGATGCTATGGCGCAGTTGAAAGCCTCCATCGACCGTGCCGTGCGCATCACGTTGGTTGACTGCGCGCGCACCTTGGCGCCCGGTGCCACGACTTCAGGATATTCAGCAGCTATTCTTGCCGCGTATGCCTGCCACTGTCTGCTTCCGCCGGCAGTGAGGTCGCCTGTGCGCAGGTTGACCGTCGGCCACAGCATGCGCAGCCTTTCGAGCGCCGATGCGCCGGTGTGGGTGAGCGCTCCGGCCGAGTCGCCCCATTCCAGGGCCTTGCGTACAAGCGGAAGCACCGAAGAGGAGTCGATATGGCGGATGCCGTGGCGGCAATAGGTGCTTATCATGAACGGGGTGTAGCCTTCCGGGGCGTTTCTCTGTTCGGCATTGCCGAAGGTACTTACACGGTAGGTGCCGTACCAGCGGTTGTCGGCCGACATTTCAGGCATCGGCACGGAATAGATTTTCGGGCTGTTGGTGTTTATGAGCACGCGGTCGCCGTCAATGGCCACTGCCTCGCATTCCTCCGGAATCAGCGAGTCGAGTTCCACCCGGGCTGCGATGCATCTGCGGTCAAGATCGTAGACCCGCAGCTTCGATGTGGTCTGAGGATATTTGTCGCCGAATCCGAAGCAATAGAAAATCTTCCCGTCGTGAATCATGCCTGATTGTGTGGCATAGGCATCCATGTCGAACACCACTTGTTCAAGCACATCGTCGGCTCCAAGGGTTATAGCCGACCCTTCGGAGAGCGCGGGGAGGCGGAACCGGAGTGCCACAAGCTTGTTGTCGGCAAAATCAGGCGTGGCGGCAGGCACTGTGCGCCGGCGTCCGGAGAACACCCACAGGGCGCGCCGCTGGCGGTCAACAAGCCACGAGGGTGCGCCGAAGATGGTGTTCACGCCTTGTGCGTTCCATCCTGCGGTGTCAAGTTCGATGGTCTGCACGAGTTCCGAGCGCCATTTCCCTTTCCTGCGACTGATGCTTTCCACATGGCAGCGCAGGTCGAGGGGGCTTTTGGGTTGTGCCACGGAAAGGTAAACCACCGGAAATTCCGAACCATTCACGCTCTCCACGCCCCAGTTGGCCTGGTTGCAGTGGTTGGCATCCGAAGCTGACTCCACACTGAACGAACCCACCTCACGCAGTTGAGCGCCGGTACGGTCGTAGACCACGCATTTGCCGCCGTGTTCGAACGCGAACAGCAGCCCGTCCCATAGAGCCATAGCCTGCTGGCTGCGGTGCGCGGCGTTCTTGATGTACGCCACCTCGCACGACGGCACGGCCGGTGCTGCCGACAGGTGCGCGGTGGCACCAATCAGTAATCCCAATGCTATGGCTTTGAAACGGTTCATAAGCTTGTGAGTTTGTCTGGTTGGTCCGCACGGCTTGTGCGGCATGCATCCATGATGCGGTAAATAAGGTAAATTGCTATGATTACGGCTATCACCAGGCATGTCTGCCACATGATCGAGGTCACGGCCTCATCGTAGGTTTCCGTGCCCAGCAGGTAGAGAAGCAGGCAACCTATGGCTCCGAGAGTCACGAGGAAACAGTTGATGGCCATGAATGAGTAGGCTTTCACGGCCTTGCGAGTAGCCATGTCGGGTGCGACATCGGCCTGCGGGTCGTTGAGTTCCTCTATTTTTGTATAACCGGGGCATATGTAGCCTTTCAGGTAGCCGCGCAGCTGAAGGATAGCCATGGCTGCCACAGGAATAAGAAGCCCGATGGTGGCCTCGAGCACCTGATTGTTGACCACTCCGGCAAGAGTGAATTTCAGAGTGATGCCGACCACATATGTGACAATCATTGCCATTATCACCTGGCGGCCGTTGATGCGGCGCGAGAACAGACCCCATACCGACGGGATGAACAGCGGCGCAATGACCATGGTGAGGATTGTCACCACCACTCGTTCGGCTCCCCCCATGAAGGGGATTAGCAATGCTATGGCTATGATGGCCACGCCGAAGGCCACCGTGAAGATGCGGCCGGCCTTGATGAGACTTCTGTCGGATGCATCGGGGCGTGCGGCACCGTAAATCTGATATGTGAACACGTTGGCGTAGACATTCAGGGTGCCCGACACGCAGCTCAGAGTGGCCGAGATCATGGCCGCGAGCATCACGCCAAGCATCCCTTTCATAAGCACCGTCTGGCTCATGAGGATGTAGGCCTGTTCGGGGTTCGCATCGGGGTTGATGCTGCGGTAGACCATTGCCGGCAGATACCACAGCACGGGTGTGAAGAGGTATAGGATGCCCACCAGATAGTTGCTCCGGCGTGCGTCGCGTGCGGTGGGCACGCTGATGTAGCGCTGCACGAAAGGCCAGTCGCCACCCATCTGGAATACGTTGAGCGCTGTCCACAATATCAGCCATATCCAGGGATATTCAGTCGATGTAAGGTCGAAATAGCTTGACGGAAGCGAGGGTGAGTTGATGAAATTGTCAAGGCCGCCGATGGCATGCAGCGAGAGCGGAATCATGAACAGCACCACGGCTATGAGTACGCCGAACTGAATAACATCCGTCATGAGCACGGCCAGGAATCCGCCGGCAACAGTGTATATCAGAGTGATTACACCCAGAATTATCACGGCGCAGGAGATGGACAGATGGCCGTTTGCATCGGCCAGGATGTGGCCTTCGGGCAGCGTCATTAGCGTTGACATCACCACGGCTATGGCATAGAGGGCAACTCCGGTGTGCACCCCGCGTCCGATGATGCCGGCTATGGTGTAGAAATCAACCGTGGTCTTGCCGAAACGCACGGCGATGAAATCGCCAGGCGAGTTGATTTTGATCTGACGCCATTTGCCTGCCACCCACCGGCCTGTAATCAGGCAGGCCACGCCCACCAGATTGCCGATGATTACGGCCACAAGTCCTGAACGGAACGCCACGCCACCCCACACCACAAAGGTGCTGGCCGAGAAGATTGTCATGTAGGTTGACATTCCCGACAGCCACCAGGATGAACTGCGGCCGGCTATGAACATATCCTCCGAGCTTTTGATGCGGCGCGACATGAGCCAGCTCACTGCTATCAGGCCGAGAAAATATAATACCAGAACTATGTAATTGAGTGAATCCATGAGGTTTATGTAACTCTTGCCTTATGAATTGATTCTGACTACTGATTTCACAATGTCGGCACGGTCTGTCACGCTGCGGTCCATGGCCTCCTGTATGTGGTCGAGGTCGAAGAAGTGGGTGGCAAGGTGCTTGAGGTCAATCTTGCCTGCCGCCACAGCCTCGATGGCCAGCGGATAGATGTGGCGGTAGCGGAAAACGCTCTTGAATGTCAGTTCCTTGTCGATGAACAGGGAGATGGGGAGGGTGAGCTCTCCGCTCTTGCTGTAGCCTACCAGAACGATAGTGGACCCCTTGCGTGCGGCCTCGATGGCCTGACGTGTGGTGACTTCCATCCCGGCGGTCTCTATGACCAGTTCCGGTCCGGCACCTCCGGTAAGTTCCAGGATGCGTTCCACTGCATCCTCATTCGAAGAGTTTATCACGTGAGTGGCGCCGAGTTCGAGGGCCTTGTCCAGACGTTTCTGCATCACGTCCACAACCGTCACGTCCATCACACCCTCGGCCTTGAGGGCCATCATGCACACCAGGCCGATGCATCCTGCGCCGAACACCACGGCTTTCTGTCCAGCCTGAGCGCCACCCTGTCGTGCGGCATGGAAGCCCACTGCCAGAGGTTCGATGAGCGCTCCTTCGAGGTTGCTTACGTTCTCCGGCAGCTTGAAGCAGAGGTCGGCCGGATGTGTGGCATATTCCTGGAATACGCCGTCGACGGGGGGAGTGGCGAAAAACACCACGTCCGGACAGAGGTTGTACTGTCCCTCACGGCAGTAACGGCAATGTCCGCAAGTCTTTCCGGGTTCGAGAGCCACGCGGTCGCCGGGCTTGAGGCCGGTCACGCCTTCTCCGATGCCGACCACTTCGCCGGCGGCTTCGTGACCGAGCACAAACGGCGGCTCGACAATGTAGTTGCCGATGCGTCCGGTTTCATAATAATGTATGTCAGACCCGCAGATGCCTACGCAGTCAATTTTCACCAGAACTTCTCCGGCTCCCGGTACAGGGATTTCTCGTTCGGTCAGTCCCATTTTGCCGATGCCGTTCATCACGGCTACTTTCATCATTTTCTTCATGGTTTATGTATACTTTTTCATTGCAATGCCAACTTCCGGCTCAACAATCATTTTGGCATATGGCACACGATTGATGTCTCTGCACCGGAGGGAATGCTATTTTTTTGCATTCCGGCCTGCCTGTTTTTAAGAATTATTGGCTTTCGCTATGTAAATTTATGGCAAATCAAACACCCCGTGCAGAGATTTAACATATTTAATTTCCGCAACCGTTCCCGCAATCGGATGCGATAACCGCAAACGGTTGCGGGAAGTTTCGGCTGTCTATGGCAAACACAACCGATTGCGTTGACCGCAACCGTTCCCGATGCGGTTTTTGTGCAAATTAGTGCCGGTTCACGATTCATGTTAGCAGGAATTCCTTATTTTTGTACCTGAATTGCGCATAGTCAGGTTGCGCGCATCATGCCCCAAGGGCATTTCATGTTTCTCTCACCACCAATTATATTCAATTCCAAATGACCGCAATGCAATACGTGACCATAAAAGATATCGCCGATGCTTTGGGCATTTCGAAGTCGAGTGTGTCAAGAGCGCTCGCGGGCGATGTGCACAATGTCAGTGCGCAGACCATAGAACGGGTACGGGCAAAGGCCCTTGAGATGGGCTACCTCCGCAATAACGCCGCAGTGAATCTCCGTGCGAAAGCCAGCAAGATCATAGGCATTCTTGTGCCGGAAATCACCACTCCGTTCTTCATGGAATTTGTGACCACCGTGCAGGATGCCGTGCAGTCGCTTGGCTACCGTGTGCTCATTGCCGTGTCCAATGAGGATATAAAGCGCGAACAGCAGAATATCGACATGTTCGGCGCGGAGCGCATCGACGGCCTGCTGGTTTCGGTGACACACAATCAGGCCAACCGCAAGTTGTTCGAAACGTTGGTGAAATCGAATTTCCCCGTCGTATTCTTCGACAGGGTCATAAAGAATCTCCCCTGTTCGTCGGTCTGTTCCAACGATGAGCTTATGGCCTTCTTTCTCGTGGAGCACCTCATACGCTCAGGCCGCAAACGGATTGTCAACCTCACCGGCCCTTCGTTCATCGAAAACTCCTATGCCCGGTCGCGGGCATATCGTGAGGCGCTTGAAAAGTTCCATATCCCCTACGATCCTATGCTGGTTGTGTCGGCAGGGGTATCGGTCGATGACGGTGCCCAGGCCATAAAGCGGCTGCTTGACCAGGGCATAGAGTTTGACGCAATCTACAGCTTCACCGAGACCCAGGCGCTTGGAGCCAAGCGCGTGCTCCAGGAGCACGACATAACCATCCCCGACCAGGTTGCGCTGTGCACCATGTCGGGCACCCAGCTCTCGACACTTGTCTATCCCCAGATCACCTGCGTGGAGCAGAACGTGGTGGAGATGGCCCGGGTGGCTGTGCGTCTGTTGCTCGAAAAAATAGACAATCCTGAAGCTCCCCGCCAGAACATTGTGCTGCATTCTTCGCTGGTGGTGCGTGGCTCCAGTCAGAAAAACATCTGATTTCATGAAGTTTCTTCAAACTCTCGTCTGCGCTTTAGCGCTTCCCGTCACGGTCTTGGCGCAGAACGTGGTGACCGGAACCGTGGTCGATACGGCCGGTGCTCCTCTCGCCGGCATATATGTGTCCGACGGGCACACCTTTGCAACCACCGATGCCTCCGGAACCTACACGTTGTCCACTCCTCTCGACCTGGGATATGTGTTTGTATCCACTCCTGATGGGTATGAACCGGCAACACGTCTCGGAAACCGCCCTTGCTTCTGGCAATCCGTCAGCACCGATGCTGCGGTGGCTGATTTTATGCTTGAAAAGTTGTCTGGCCAACGCCCCTTGGCGGTAATTGCTGTTGCCGACCCGCAGATTTCCAACCGTTGCGACGACGTGCGGCGCCTCAGGGAGCTTTATGTGCCTGACATCAACCGCACCATCGACTCGCTGCGCACTGCCGGGCTGGAGCCCATTGTCCTTACACTCGGCGACCAGATCTGCGATTTCTTCGTTGCCCGCGGTTACGGTTATACTCTTGACCGTTTCAACGAAGATTTCAAGGTAGATGCGCCTGTGTATCACACCATAGGCAATCACGATAACGATCCGTTCATTGAAGGCGACATTCCCGGAGCCTCTACCTGGCACAGAATAAACGGTCCGTCCTATTACTCGTTTTCGCGTGGGGGTGCCCACTTCATCTCCATCGACAATATGGTGTATTTCAACAAAGGTGCATCGGATTCAGTGCCGGGCAACCGCAAATACACCACCGCCCTCACCGATGAGCAGCTGAAATGGATTGCTGCCGACCTTGCTACAATCAGAGACAAGGCTGCTCCGCTGTTCCTGATGATGCATGGTGTGTACTACACTTTCCCGGTGGCCGGACATCCGGAGCGCGTCAGGCTAAGAATCAAGGATGGGGGCGAACGACTGGATTCGCTACTTAAAGATTTTACAAATGTGAAGGTCCTTTCGGGCCATGCCCACAATTCCCACTACCAGCACGGTCCCGACGGCCGGATACGCGAATACAACTATGCCGCCTCGTGCGGCACATGGTGGCCGGCCAAGGTTCAGCCCTATTATCCCAATACGGAGATGTGTACCGACGGCACGCCATGGGGCTACGGCATCTGGAACCTTGCCGACCCGCATAGCCCGGCGCATGTTTACAAAGGCTACGGCAAGCCCGTATCGCACCAGATCCGTGCCTACGACCTTAACACCGTCCATATTGCCGACACCACACTCACATCGGCTTTTCAGCCGGGCGATGCACGGAACCGCAACGCCGTTCTGGCCAACGTGTGGGCATTCGAACCCGGATGCACCGTGCGCATGTTCGAGGATGGAAAGGAACTGAATGTGGAGCAGGTCATGGCGCAGGACCCACTGCATTTCATCCGTAACGCCGTGCCTGTGAAAGAACAGAGAGGCAACGTGCCTAAGGCTCTCCTGCCCGAACGCACCGCGCATATGTTCCGCGCCACTGCCACTACCGCCACTGCTCCTGTGACCGTTGAATTCACCGACCTGAGTGGCCGTACATTCTCAACCGTGCTTCAGCGTCCGGTCACCCCTGTTGTTTCAGACCATCATACCAACTAATATCATAGACAACTGTATTATTCCGAAATGAAATCAAGATTACACAAGGCCGTGCTGTGCGCAGCGGCTGCGCTGACTGCCATGACCATTAATGCCGCTCCACCGCAGTTTCAGCGCGCTCAGCCGTCCGACTCCATCCAGGTGATGTTCGTCGGCAACAGTTATACAATGCGAAACAATCTGCCCGAACTTCTAAGGCGGATTGCAGGTTCACTCGATGTGAAAATAGCTCCCAGCCGCGGTCTGAAAGGTGGCCAGTCGTTCAAGGGACACTGGAACACCGACACGTTGCGTGCCATGCTCGCCGATGGCGGATTCAATTATGTGGTGCTTCAGGAGGCAAGCTACCGCCCGTCCTATTCCACCCGCTATGTGATCAATAATGTATTTCCTTATGCCTGCAAACTCGACAGCCTTGCGCATGCCGGCTCACCCGATGCGAAAGTCATATATTATATGACCTGGGGACACCGCGACGGACTTGTGCACCACAAGACGGATTATCCTCTGGACGACACCTATCCCATGATGCAGCAGCGTCTGAAAACATCCTATCTCGAAATGGCGCACGACAACCACGGCCTGTGCGCGCCCGTGGGGATGGCCTGGGAACGAGTACGCACCGAACGTCCGGAAATCGACCTATATGTCGCCGACCATCACCATCCAAGTCTTGCCGGCAGCTATCTTGCCGCCAACGTAATTCTGACCACAATCCTTAACCGCCCCTACACATCGCAGTTCTATGGCGGACTGCCTGCCGAGACGGCCGAATATCTGCAGCGTGTGGCACAGGAAACCGTCTTCGCCAACAGGCAGCTGATAGGATTGCCGGTGCCGGAATAATCCCGAGGCATAAACCTGCGAATAGTCCTGCGGCTACCTTTACGGAT
This sequence comes from uncultured Porphyromonadaceae bacterium, assembly GCA_900540205.1. Classification (GTDB taxonomy): domain Bacteria; phylum Bacteroidota; class Bacteroidia; order Bacteroidales; family Muribaculaceae; genus UBA7173. The sequence goes on from UQER01000015.1 coordinate 33,145, forward strand.
GCTTTTGGCCGATTTTATGCGGTTTACCCGGAGATTATCCGTAATTTTGCAGCATGGTTAAGAACATACGTATCGACGAATTCGATTATGACCTCCCCGACGAGCGGATTGCCAAGCATCCGCTGGCGCAGCGCGACAGCTGCAAGCTGCTTGTGCGCACGGCCGGAGGGGAGTTGTCCGAGCATATATTCAGCGAACTGCCGGAGCTGTTGCCGGCAGACGCCATGCTTGTGTGCAACAACACGCGCGTAATCAACGCGCGCCTGCGTTTCCGCAAGCCCGGTGGCGCCCTTATCGAGATTTTCTGCCTTGAGCCGGTGACGCCGCACGACTATGCCGTAAGCTTCGCCAGCACATCGCAGTGCTCATGGACCTGCTTCGTGGGCAACTCCAAGCGATGGAAGGAGGGGGTGCTTACCATGCCTCTGGAAATCGGCGGCCGCAGCATCACGTTCACAGCCGAACGCCTCGACAAAATGGGGCAGGCATCGGTTGTGGAATTCCGCTGGGACAATCCTTCGGTCACATTTTCCGAAATAATCGCCGCTGTGGGCGAAATCCCCATCCCCCCGTATCTCAACCGTGCCACCGAGGATTCCGACAAGGCCGACTACCAGACAGTCTACTCACATGTGGACGGATCGGTGGCAGCCCCTACCGCCGGACTGCATTTCACTCCCCAGGTGCTCGATGCGATAGCCGCGCGCGGCATTCCGGTGCGCGAGCTCACCCTCCATGTTGGTGCCGGAACTTTCCAGCCAGTGAAATCCGACGAGATAGGTGAGCACCCCATGCATGCCGAATTCATTGCCGTTGGCCGTAGCCTCATAGAAGCGCTCAGGGACGGCGACCGCATGGTGGTGGCCGTGGGCACCACTTCGGTGCGCACCCTCGAAAGCCTTTATCATGCCGGAGTGCTCATGCTCCGGGGCAAATGGGACGGCGAGGTGCCGCAATGGGCGCCGTATGAGGAGGACGAAGATGGCGGCTGGCCGTCGGTGGCCGAAGCTATGGGCGCGTTGCTCTGTTATCTTGACAGCCGGGGTGAAAATACGTTTGTAGCCTCTACGCGAATCATCATTGCCCCGGGCTATACCTACCGGGTGGTAAAGGGGATGGTTACAAATTTCCACCAGCCACGGTCCACTCTGCTGCTGCTTGTGTCGGCATTTACCGGTGGCGACTGGCGGCGCATGTACGAGTTCGCCATGGCCCGTTCGTTCCGCTTCCTGAGCTACGGGGATGCCTGCCTGCTGTCTGACCTCAGCTGACGGATTCGGGATTCCATGGCGTCCGCAGAACCTTGAACTTATAAAAGCGCAGGGATGTTTTAAAATTGCGGCATGTGTTGCGCCGCCAGTCAATAAAACATCGGAATCTTATGAGCGACAGGCATTCGGATGCCGGAGCAGGGGATGTGACCCGGTCCGGACGTAAAAAGATAGTATCCACTGCTGCGGGAACCCTCACAATGGGGGCCATGGCGGTGATGATCATTACCTCGATTCTCAGTCTGCGAGGGCTTCCGTCGGAGGCGAAATATGGGGTCCAGTCAATTTTCTACTACACGTTTGCGGCGATAGTGTTCCTGTTGCCGTTCTCGCTGGTGTGCGCCGAACTGGCCTCCACCTATTCGAAAAGCGGCGGACTCTACCGGTGGGTATCCGAGGCGTTCGGCCCGCGATGGGGCTGGACGGCCATGTTTCTCGAATGGCAGACCATTGTGATATGGTTTCCTACGGTGCTGATGTTCGGGGCAGCTTCGCTTGCCTATATATTCTGGCCCGAAAGCTTTGACCAGAGCCTGGCTTCCAACAAAACCTACACTTTGATTGTGGCTCTGGTTATCTACTGGATTGCCACGTTTAATGCCTTCCGCGGGCAGCGCTCGGCCAATGTGCTCAGCACCTACGGCGGTATGCTTGGCACCATCATCCCGGGCGTGGCGCTCATCGTGCTCGGCATCCTGTATGTGTGCATGGGTAAACATGATTATCTGGAGCATGTGTCGTTCTTTCCGGACTTCTCCAATCTCGGAACAATCGTGCTCGCAGCCTCCATATTCCTTTTCTATGCCGGAATGGAGATTCAGGCGGTGCACATCAGCGATATGCCCAATCCGGCACGCAACTTCCCGCGTGCGGTGTTCCTCGCCATCGGCGTAATTGTCGTGATTTATGCCCTCGGCACACTGGTTATCGGGTTGGTCATTCCGGCCGACCACATCGACCTGCTGCAGTCGTTGCTCGTGGCCCACAAGGGGTTGTGGAGTTCGTTCGGTCTGGGATGGATGGGTAATATAATGGCGCTGCTCATAATGTTCGGCGTGATCGGGCAGGTGAGTGCGCTGGTTACAGGTCCGGCCACCGGTCTGATGGCCGTGGCTCAGTCCGGTTATCTGCCTCCGGCCCTGCAGCGGGTGAACAAAAACGGTGTCAACACCCCGATTCTTTATGTGGAAGGGGTATTTGTCACCATCCTGTGCCTGCTGCTGATAATTCTTCCTACGGTTGAGTCGGCCTACCAGATAATGTCGCAGATGGCCACCATCATTTACCTCATTATGGTTCTGCTCATCTACGGGGCCTTCATTCAGCTGCGCCGCACGGCGCCCAACAAGAAGCGCGGCTTCAAGGTGCCGGGCGGAACAGTCGGGGCCGTGGTGGTGAGCGTGGTAGGCATTCTTGGCGCACTGCTCGCGCTGGTGCTCAGCTACCTGCCCCCCTCGCAGATCACCACCGGTTCGCCTGTGGTGTATGTAACCATTCTGCTTGTGGGTGTCGGGCTGTTTGTGGCCCTTCCGCTGGTGGTCTATGCCATGCGCAAACCCTCGTGGCGTAACCCTAACGCACATTTCTACCCGTTCGACTGGCAGATAGAGGGACGCCGTCCCGGCCAGGTCTCGAAATGGGCTGCCGGGTATGTGCCTACCGAGGAGGAGGTAGAGCGGGCCGAGGATGGCGCCATAGCTTCGCACGGCACAGGCTCCCACTGATGCAGCCCGGCCGCCGTCAGTTGCAATCGCGACACTTTCATGTCGGATAAGTTGGCGATATTCGGATATTTTGCGTATTTTCGTGTGTCAGAAAGCGATTTTTCCGGACACTACAGCTAAAAACTTTACAAGATGGATACAATAAAGGTAAAAATCATCAACCGTTCGCATCACGAACTTCCTGCATATGCCACCCCCGGTTCGGCCGGTATGGATGTGAGGGCATACCTCCCGGACGGTCCGGTGGTGCTCGGTCCGCTGGAACGCGCCCTTATCCCCACAGGACTGTACATGCAGCTCCCTCACGGGTTTGAATGCCAGATACGTCCGCGCAGCGGTCTGGCCATCAAGCATGGCATATCGCTGGTGAACACCCCCGGAACCGTTGACAGCGACTACCGTGGTGAAATAGGAGTGATTCTGGTGAATCTTTCAAACCAGCCGTTTACAGTGAACGACGGCGAACGTGTGTGTCAGATGGTGATCACGCGCTACACCCGTGTGGACTGGGAGCCTACCGACCGAATTGACAGCACCGAACGCGGCGACGGGGCGTTCGGGCATACAGGTACGCGCTGATATGCCCGGTTTATTCCGGAAATTTTGTAAATTTGAAGTTTCTTTAGCCTCCGGGCTATCCACCACCTATTTGAAATGAGAGTATACAGGCGTAACATATTGTGGCAAAAGGCTGTGCCGGTTCTGCTGGTGGCTTTGGCCCTGATGCCGGCCCTTGCCTCCGGAAAAGGGGGACGTGCAAAACGTGCCGACTGGACAACGGAAGCATCCTCCCGGAAAGCCGACTACGTGTTTATGGAGGCTATGCGCCAGAACACGATTGGTAACGATGACGCCTATTTCGAACTGCTTGCCGCCGCTCACCGGCTGTCGCCATCCGATCTGGGGGGCAATCTTCATCTTGGCTATCTGCTCATGGCGCTTGGGCAGCAGGACACCACCCTGCAGGCCAAGGGCTATGCCATGATGCGTCAGGCGTTCGATGCCGATCCGTCGAACTACTACGACGGACTGTTCTACGGAATGGTGAACAACCAGCTGGGTAACAATACGGAGAGCATACGGGTGTGGCACACACTCGATTCGCTTTATCCCGAGAAACCCGATGTGGCCCTGAAGTATGCGCAGGCGTTGCGGCAGAGCGGCGATTCGCTCAATATGCGCCGTTCGGTAGATGTGCTCAACCGCATTGAGCGTGCCGAGGGGATTGACCTTGGCCTTACTTCGCAGAAGGTGAGCGCCCTGCTGGGTCTGTCGGACACCGTAGGTGTGTTCAATGAAGTGGAGCGCCTGTTGGGAGCGTCGAAAAAGAATGTGGGCAATCTGATTTATGCCGGCGATGTATATCTCGCTTTCGGCAAGCCTGATTCGGCAATGGCCTTCTATGACCGTGCCTGCGAAGCCGACCCGACAAATGGTCTGGCCTATTACAAACGTGCTGAATTTTACCGTTCCACCGGCGATTCCATCGGTTTTGACCGCGAGGTGTTCGAGGCTGTGCGTCAGGAGGGTCTGGACCTGGATGTAAAACTTGACATTTTCCGCAACTATATCAGTCAGCTGCACGCCGATACTTTGCGGCAGGGGAGCATACAGCAATTGTTCGACACGCTGCTCATCCAGCAGCCCCACGCCCCGGAGGTTCGCGATCTTTATTCGGCATATCTCATAGCTGCCAACAATTTCAAGGGTGCGGCCGAACAGCAGGAATATGCGCTGGATGCCGACCTCTCGAATGCCGACCGCTGGCGCAATACCGTGAGCCTGTGGATTCAGGCCAAAAACTACGACAAGGCTTACGAACTCGCCCTGCGTGGTGAGCAGTATCTGCCCGACAATCTCATGCTCAAGTTCCTTACAGCCAGCACACTCTCGATGATGGACCGCGATGCCGAGGCTCTGACAAGACTGAAGGCTCTGCTTGATTCCGTGCCTCCCGACAACAGCGGCCTGAGATCCGAGGTGCTGTGCTCGATGGGCGACCTGCTTTACAAGGGCGGAGATACCGATTCGGCGTTTGTGTGCTATGACCGCGCGCTCGATGCCAACCCCGACAATCTGCTTGCACTCAACAATTGCGCTTATTTCATGGCCGAACAGGGCATCGACCTTGACCGCGCCGAGAAAATGAGTGCCATCACCGTGCGCCAGAACCCTGACAACGATACAGCCCTTGACACCTATGCATGGATATTTTTCAAGAAAAAGGATTTTGCCAAGGCCAAGGAGATAATTGACCGCGCTCTGGCTGTGGAGGGAGATAACCGTCAGGCCGACGTGCTTCATCATGCCGGCGACATATACTATATGAACGGCGATCCGGAGCAGGCGCTCCAGTTCTGGGAGGAGGCTCTGGCTCTCGACCCCGATAACGCTCTGCTTGCCAAGAAGGTGAAAGGTAAGACCCATTATTATGAATAACTCCACGTTTACATCGTGCTCTTGATATGAATCATAGATTTCCGCAGACTCTCGCCATTGTTTCGGCCGCAGTGCTCATGGCGCTCGGCCTGTTTGTGCTTTCGGGCTGCAGTTCCCTGAAAAAAACTCAGGCGTCGGGTGCTCCGCAGAATGCCACCGCGCGGGAGCGGGTTGACTCGCTTGCTGCCTCCTACGCCGAATGGTCGACGGTGAGCATGCCGGTGCGCCTCTCCATTTCCGAGCCTAAACAGTTCAGCGTCACCGCGCAGTGCGTAATGCGCCGCAACGCCTATGTGTCCATGTCGGTGCGCATGCTCGGGTTCGAAGTGGCGTCTGTATGGATTGACAATGATTCGGTGCATGCCGTTGACAAATATCACAAGCGCTACCTGTCGGAGGATTTCAGGCGTTTCATGGGCGGTGCCGATGTGACGATCGGCGATCTGCAGGACCTCCTGCTCGGCCGTGCGTTTGTGGCCGGGACCGATGGCGGAACGCTCACGCCTGCCTTATGCAGCCGGCTGCGTGCGGATGCCATGGCAGAGGGGCTGATGCTGCTTCCGGCTCAGGAACCGGCCTCGTTCAGCTACGGGTTTGTGCTCGATGATACGGCCAACACCCTCGCGGCTGCCACAGTTCTTGCCGGCGACAGGCATGCCGTGGTGGTGAATTATTCCGACTATTATGCCACGCCGGCAGGGAATGTGGCCTCCAGGGTGGCGATAGAGACCGTGAAAGGCCGACGGATTGCTGTCGCGCTCGGCTGGAACCTGAAATCGGCTAAATGGAATGCCGGCAACGACCGTACGTGGAAAATGCCGTCGGGCTACACCCGAGTCTCGTCGGCTCAGCTCGTACAGATGCTTTCAAGCTTCTGAACACAGACCGTGTGACTGTTCTTTTGAATTTCGTCACAACGGCATACACTATTATCACAGATGATTGCGATGAAAAGATATATGGCAGTTGTGTCGGTCTGCCTGGCAATGGTGCTCGGCAGTGTGGCCACCCCTGAGGTTGAAATCCTCGCGGGTGCGACAGCCACAGCCTCAACAGCGGCACAGACCAACAAATCGAAGTCGGCATCGAAGAAAAAGAGCCGCACCACAACCGGCAAGTCCGGGAGGAAAAACAACGGCCAAGCCGCCTCGAGAAACAGGAAAAACACCCGCTCCGCCCAAAAATCAGGCAAGCAGACTTCAAAGCCACGCACCGCCGCCGAAGTGAAACGGGCAAAGGAAAAAAATACCCGTGAAATGCGTGAGACCAAGCGCAAGATAACGTTGAACACCCGTGAGACTGAACAGAGGCTTAATCAGCTGAACCTGCTTGAGGGTGAGCTTGCCAACTGTAATGTCAACATAGGCCGTCTGAGCGGCCGAGTCGACTCTATCAACGGGGCTATCAGGGTAGCCAACGATTCAATCAGCAGCCTGGATGCCCGTCTGGCCGCAATCACCGACAAATATGTGAAAGCCGTGCGCCGCACACAGGGCACACGCAAACACATGAGCCAGATGGCGTTCATATTTTCATCCGATTCTTTCTCGCAGGCATACAGGCGCATGCGCGCACTGAGGCAGTTCTCTAAATGGCGTAAGCGCCGTTCGGCCGAGATAAGCGATATGCGCAAGGAGCTTGACGGCCGCCGTGCGGAGCTTGAGACCCTGAAAAAGTCGGCGGCTGCCGCTCTCGGTTCGCTCAACAATGAGCGCAGTGTGCTGCAGCGGAAGCAGGCGGAGACTGGCCGGCTGGTGGACCGTCTGAAGAGCGAGGGTGCAGAACTCAATGCAATCATGGACCGCCGGCGCCGCGAAGCCCAGTCGCTCGATGCCGAACTCGACCGCATAGTGGCCGAAGAGGTGGCGCGTCAGGAACGTCTGCGCCGCGAGCAGGAGGAAGCCGAACGCCGCGCACGTGCCGAGGCTGAGCGCAAGGCGCGCGAACAGGAGGAGGCGCGCCGTCAGGCCGAAGCCGAAGCTGCTGCCGAAGCTGAAGCGGTACGTAAGGCCGAGGCTGAAGCCGCGGCTGCCAAGGAGGCCGCCCGGAAGGCCCGTGCCGCCAAGGAGGCTGAGGAGAAAGCCCGTAAGGAGGCTCAGGCTGCCGAGGAGCAGGCACGCAAGCAGGCTGACAAAGAGTCGAAGCGGAAGGCCAAGGAGGCAGCTGCAGCTGCAAAGAAAGCGGAGAAAGAGCGTGTGGCGGCCGAACGCGAGGCTGCCCGCCGTCAGGCCGAGGCCGACAAGAAGCTTGCACAGCAACGTGCCCGCGGAGGCAAGCCTGTGAAGCATACAGGAAAGAACAATCTCGGGAAAGTGAGCGGCTCGGAATCCGGCGCGCCCGCGCCTAAGCTGTCAACCCCGGCAGTGTCGGGAGCAGCATCAGGAGTGGCACCGAAGATGGATGCCAACATCGGTGGTGATTTCGCCGATTACAAAGGACGGTTGCCGTTCCCGGTTGCCGGACGTTACACGATTGTGAAGCGCTTCGGGCGCCAGAAGCATCCCACCCTTCCGCATGTGGAGACCACCAACTCGGGCATCGACATGCAGACGGAGCCGGGCACTGGCGTGCGCGCGGTGTTCGATGGCGAGGTGTCGGCCGTATTCCGTCCAGACGGTTACAACAACGTTGTGGTGATTCGTCACGGCAAGTTCATGACCGTGTATGCCAATCTGGGAGCCATTTCGGTGAGCACCGGTCAGAAAGTGAAAGCCGGACAATCAATCGGCACAGTATTCACCGATGCCAACGATTCAAACCGTTCGGTGTTGCATTTTGAAATACGCAATCAGCGTCAGAAGGAAAATCCCGAGCTTTGGCTACGGAGATGATTCATGATGCACGATGCACAAGTCTTGATGCACGATGCACGATGCACGATTCATGATGCACGATGCACGATTCATGATGCATGATGCACGATGCATGATGGGATGATGGTATAAACGTAAGGACGCACGGTGCGTGCGTCCTTTTTTATGTTGTGTTTCTTATGTTTGTGTTTGATGAATATTATATGCGGACGCACGGGCCGTTAGTCCCTACGGCCAGAGTGTATCGATTATGAATCGAAAATTGTGAATTGTGCATCGTGCATCGTGCATCAAGAATCGTGCATCGAATTAAAGATTCGTTTGAGGATTCGCTGCATGGCGCGTTCCACGCGTCCGTAATGCTCAAGATGGTCGGCCACGTAGATAAATGCCACGTTGACGGGCGGCACGGTGCCGTCGGGTGGCACCGAGATGGGTCGCTGCAGGCGATAGGCTTCGCGGATGCGGCGACGCATCTGCACACGGTCAACGGCGTGATGCAGTTTTTTCTTGGGAACGGAAATCAGGAACCGCACGGTAGGGCGCGTTGGTGCTGCAGTATCGGCAGTGGTGCCGGGAGTGCAGGTGTCAGCGGTATCCTGGCTCCATACGGCACGCAGAGGATAGGCCAAAATGGCGTTGCCGGCGCCGTCACGGCGGCCAAACAATGCATCGATGGCTGTCTTGCTGCAGAGTTTGTGAGGTTTGCCAAGCCCGAATGGTTTCATATCAGGCGTTCTTCTCTTTCAGAAAGAGGTCGAGGGCGGCAGTGATTGAAGGTGCCTTGGGCGAGGGTGCTGCGAGGTCCAGACGCAATCCTGCCTGCTCAACGGCTTTGGCTGTGGAGGCTCCGAGGCAACCGATCTGTATGTCACCCTGGTTGAAATCAGGGAAGTTTTTGAGCAGGGAGTCGATTCCGGCAGGCGAGAAGAACAGCAGCATGTCGTAATCGAACTGCTCATCGGGGGTGAAATCGTTGCTCACCGTGCGATACATCACGGCCTTGGTGTAGTTCAGTTTGGCGCTGTCGAGCATTGCTGCGTTCGAATCGTCCTTATGCACATCGCTCACGGCGTAGAGATATTTCTCTTTGTTGTGCTTGGTGAGTGAGGGGAGCAGGTCGTCGAGCTTGCCTGTGTTGCCGTGGAAAATCTTGCGTTTGCGGTACACGATGTATTTCTGCAGATAGAGCGCTATGCTCTCTGTTGTGCAGAAATATTTCATGGTGTCGGGTATGGTGATGCGCATCTCTTCACAGAGACGGAAAAAATGATCGATTGCTGTGCGCGCTGTGAAAATCACTGCCGTGAAATCGTTGATGTTGATTTTCTGCTGGCGGAATTCACGTGCGCTGAGGCCTTCCACTTTGATGAACGGGCGGAATACGAGTTCCACTCCATAGCGTGAAGCGATATCGAAATAGGGGGATTTTTCAGATGAAGGCTGGGGTTGAGAAACTAATATCTTGTTTATTTTCATTGCACTTTTTCACATATTTCCGATGCCAGAAAACACGTGGCGGCGACCGGTATTATTTCCAAGGTGCAAAGGTACAAAATAAAATAGAGCAAAGACCCGAAATTGTAGTAAAAAATTCTAAATCCCTTTGAAATGTAGCATATTCGCGACAAAATGTAAAGGGCGGCCGCGATAATCAGCATTTTTGACGTAAGTGCGGGATAGAACAGCGCCAAGAGGGTAGGCACGGTCAGGGCGATGCCCAGGGCAGTGGTGGATGCGTTGAGTCCGCGGCGCCAGAGGTTGGCGCTTAGGGGGTCGGTGAACACGTAGCCAAGTGTTGCGCAGGCTGCCAGCTGAAAAACATAGTAGGCGGCAGCCAGGCCGATGAGGCATCCGGCGGCGTTTAGCACCCATTGCGCCGAGGTGGCGGAGTGGATGTTGCCCGTCCACATGAACAGAAGCAGTCCCTCCATGATGCATGTGGTGGCTATGAGCAGTGCTTGTGCGCGAGCTTCGTTGGCGGTGTGTTCGTCGAACGCGTTGTCGCGCCGGCGCACGTAGAGCAGCTCGGCGGGGAGTGCGGCCAGCACACGTCGGAGTGGCTTTATGTTCAGCCCGATCAGCACAAGCATGGCCAGCAGCATGGTGGGAATGCCGGAATCAGTTGCCGGCGACACCGGGCGCGGCGTGCCGGCCATCCCTGTTGTCCACGACGGGGGGATGGAGGCATAGGCAATGCTGTCGGCGGCCGAGAAGGGCGCCTCGGCCTCGGTGCATATGTTGAACGGTGCGGTCAAGGTTTAGCGGTGACGGAATTCGGCGCGTATGGTGTCGATGACGTTGATTACGAAATCGCCGGCTTTCTCGAGGGTCGACACGATGTCCATGTAATAGATGCCGCTCTGGTATTCGTAGTGGCGGCCGTTGATGTTCTCCACGTTGGCGGTGCGCAGCTGGTTGCGCAGGTTGTTAATCTCGCGCTCGCGGTTGTAGGAGGCGATGATGTCGTGCTCGTCCACATTCTCAATGTTGTTGAGCACCTTCAGCATGGAGTTAACCGATTTTTCCACGTAGCCGAACATGAGGTCGATGTTGGCGTAGATCTCTTCGTTGAAGTGTACGCCGCTCTGCTGCTTGCGCAGCAGAATCTTGCCCACGCCGAGCATCGCGTCGGCAATGCTTTCAATCTCCGAGTCGATGCTCAGCATGGCTGTGAGGCGACGCTTGGATTCGTTGGAGAGGCGGCCTTCAGCGCATCGGTTCAGATAGTTGGCAATCTCGATTTCCATGCGGTCCGATATCTCCTCGTATTTCTCAAGCCGCGAATAGATTTTGTTGAAGTCGTCGCTTCCGGCCTTGGTGTGCACGAGGTCGCGTGCCATGGGGAGCATACGCCCCACGCGCTCGGCAAACACGTACATCTCTTTCTCGGCCTGTGATATGTTGAGCTCAGATGCCGAGAGGATACCGCCGGAGATGAATTTGAGCTGAAACTCGTCGTCGCCCGAATGCTTGGCCGGAATAAGGAATTCCACAATCTTGACGTAGACTCCGGTGAGCCATATCATGATGCTCAGGTTGATGAGGTTGAACACGGTGTGGAACATCGACAGGCCGAACGACACGCTCACCTGCATCTGCGATATGGCCGTGCGGTGGTGAAGCACCTCGTCGGTGGGAACACCGGCGGACATCACCTGATTGTACATGGCCGGGTCGGTGTTCTGGAGGTCGGTGACGTAGCGGTAGAGGCTCGTCGGGTCGCCCTGACCTATCTCTTCCGTAATCCAGGAGTTCAGCTCCACAAAGGGGAAGAACACGGCCAGGGTCCAGATGGTGCCGAAAAGGTTGAACAGCAGGTGGCCCATGGCGGTGCGCTTGGCCGCCACGTTTCCGCTCATCGACGCAAGCAGCGGGGTTATGGTGGTGCCGATGTTGGAGCCGAGCACCAGCGCGCAGGCAAGGTCGAAGGTTATCCAGCCTTTGCTGCACATTATGAGCGTTATGGCGAACATGGCCGCCGAGCTCTGGATTATCATTGTCACCACCATGCCCACAAGGCAGAAAATCAGCACGGAGCCGAATCCCATCGAGGCATAGCGCTGCAGGAAGGCGAACATTTCGGGGTTGCTCTGGAGGTCGGGCACATATTTGCTGATCATGTCAAGGCCCATAAACAAGAAAGCGAAACCGATGGTGAATTCACCCATCGATTTCGTTTTGCTTTTGGAGGAGAACAGCAGGGGCACCGCAAGGCCGATGAGAGGGAGGGCAAAGGCGGAGATGTCGACCTTGAAGCCGAACAGCGCGATGACCCATGCAGTGAAAGTGGTACCCACGTTGGCACCCATGATCACGGCCATGGACTGTGCGAGGGTCATGAGGCCGGCGTTGACGAAACTTACCACCATCACCGTCGATGCCGACGAGCTTTGGATCAGGGCTGTGATGAAGAAGCCTGTGATGGTTCCGGTGAACCGGTTGCGGGTCATGGCGCTGAGAATGTTGCGCAGGCGGTCGCCCGCGGCTTTCTGCAGCCCCTCACTCATCACCTTCATTCCGTAAAGGAAGAGGCCTACGGCTCCCAGGAGCCCGAGAAAATCCAGTATCGAATAATTCATCGTTGCTGTGTCGGTGGATTCCGCAGCCGCACCTTGCGGCAATGCGTTTCCGTTCTGTTCGCAAAATTAGGAAACTTTAACCAACTTCGCAACCCTCTATGACGATTTATTTCGGGTCGGTATTGTTAAATCCGGCCGCCGGAGCAAGACGGGGGTCATTCCCGGTCGGGGTGCAGGAAGCGCAGCAGCCCGTAGATGTATCGGCGCACTCCGGGGCGGTAAAGAAGCAGGCGGTCGAACCACGCCATGCGGCGTCCGATGAATTTTACCACAAGCCCTACGTAAATCATGGCGAACAGCGTGCCGATGCCCACGATGTTCCATTGCCAGCTGCCGAAGAAGCCGATGCTGGCCACGGCGGCAAGCATTACAAGGGTGGTGTCGAGGGAGATTTTCGCCTTCGGGAAGGGGATGCCCCATTTGCGGCTGATGGCGATGGGCACACCTTCGCCCGCCATGGTCACCGAACCGCAGCGCACCTCCAGCGCTACGCCGATGCCCATGATGGTGCAGCCGGCCACCTGGGTCACAATCTGGTCGGACAGGGTGATGCATTCGAGCGGGGCGGTGAGGGCCATGTTGAGGTCGATGAGCACACCGAACACAAGGCTTATCACAAGCTGCAGGAGCTGGAGCGGCGGGAACTGACGGCCCAAAATGATTATCTGCGCCCCTACGAGCAGTACATTCAGGATGTTGGTGTACATGCCGAGCGACAGAGGTGGAACATAACCTTCGGTGCCTGCGATGGTAAAAGCCAATGGGATTGACGAGATTACGCTGCTGCCGAGATTTGAGCGGATGCACAGCGCAACGCCTAATGTGAGGATGAACAGGGAGATTAAAAGCAGGCAATGCTGCCAGAGAAAGGAAACGATTTTGTCTTTGTCAGCGATAACTAATGTATGGTTCATAATCGGCTGCAAAGTTACAAAAATTATTGCTAAATTTGCAGCAGATGTCAGGGGCGTCAGGCGCCCCGGTCACAATGTTGAGATTTATGAATAGCGTGATTTCTAAATGTGCTGCCGCGGCTGCGGCACTGACGCTTGCGGCCTCTGTGGCGGCATGCGGCGGAATGAGCAGCCGGGAGAAAGAGATGGTGGGAAAATATTACATCCCTGCTGTGAGCGATACGTCACCCCTGCTCGAGCTGAATGAGGACAATCAGTCGGTGATGCGCGCCATCCGCCCCGGAGAGCTTTCGTTCTCGGTGGCTGGCCAGTGGCATGTGGTTGGCGATTCGCTTGTGATTGTCAACGACATATCATCGATAACCATCGAAGACGGCGACCCCGGATTGGTGGGAACCGTGGCAGAGCGTGTGGCTTATCCTATCATTGCCTATGAGGAAACCACCCTCCGGATAAAGCGTCAGGGGGCCATTTACGATTACCACAGGCGCGGAAACTGACGGTTTTGGCGCCGGCGTGCATAGGTTACGGACCAGAAATTCAAGATTATAAGTATGGTTGATTATGAAACGTTTGTTTGAGGCTGCATTGGCAGCCGTTGCTATAATGATTATGCAGGCGTGTGCCACGCGCACGGCACCAGCGTTTTCCGACCGTCTGGCCGAGGCGGATGCCGCTTTGGCCGATGGAAACTACGAGCGTGCTCAGGACATGGCCAACGAGATGCTTGAGATTGCCATGACGGCCGATTCGGATGCCGTGGGGGAAACAGAGTCGGCGCATCTCGGGCTGCTGTTCATGAAGCTTTCGGAAAAGCAGCATGAGGATGAGAATGTGGCCGATGCCACCCAGTGCATCCGCCGCGCTTTCCGTCTTTCCGGCGATTCGCTGAAAGCGTTCTTCGCGTCGCTGCCTCTGGAGGACACCCCGCGCTTCGTCCTGTTGCGGCGCATTGGGCTGTCAATCGACAACCCCGTGGAACAGATCTCCGAAACCGATTCGGTGGTGGAGCTTGACAGCATACACTGATTGCAGATGGTTTCTGCCAAATATTATAATTGGTCTTATCAAGATTATAATTGGGTTTACAAAAGAATATTCTGAAATGGATTGGAAATCATCGCTCGAGGCCCTGAAGGCCGACCTCCCCGCAAGTGAAGAGGGAGCCGGGGAAACTGCACCCTCCACTGCTACCGACGGTGAGGCATATGCCTCGCAGCCAAGGCTGGATGTGTTGCTCGACCGCAAGGGGCGCCGCGGAAAGGAAGCCACCATTGTGGCGGGCTTCACGTTGCCCGACGATGAGGTGACCTCCATAGCATCGCGCCTGAAGCAGAAGCTCGGCACCGGCGGCTCGGCGCGCGGAGGTGAAATCCTGATTCAGGGCGACAAGCGGGCGGCCGTGGCCGATGCTCTCCGCGCCATGGGGCTTAAATGCCGTGTAATCTGAGGCGGCAGCGCGGGGGCTGTCCGCGTTATTTCTGCCCTGATATGTTATTTCACTTGATAGCGCATGAAAAACTTCCGGATGTATGAGTCAAGCATCAATGAAAAATATCTTGACGAAATCGTGTCTGTTCTCCGCAACGGCGGAATCATAATCTATCCCACCGATTCACTCTATGCTGTCGGTTGCGATGCTTTGAACAACCGGGCTGTGGAGCGCGTGTGCGCCATGCGCGGCATCAATCCGGCCAAGCAGCGCCTATCGATGGTGTGTGGCTCCATATCGCAGGCAAGCGAGTTCGCCCGTATCGACAACGGCGCGTTCGCTGTGCTGCGCAAGAATCTCCCCGGACCGTTCACATTCATTCTTCCGGCCTCCAACAGGCTTGCGCGCGCCTTCAAAGGGCGCAAGGAGGTGGGCGTCAGAGTGCCGGACAATGCCATTGCCGTGCGGATTGCCAACGAGCTTGGCAACCCCCTCCTCAGCGCCACGGCCGACTGGCCCGATGCCGAAGCCAAGGAGCTGGCACTGGCCGAGGAGGTGAAACTGCAGTTCGAGCCGCTCGGGCCGGATGCCTTTGTTGATGCCGGCGATGTGGCCGGTGAGCCGTCGGCTGTGGTCGACCTCACCGACTCCTCCTCGCCTGAAATTCTGCGTGAGGGTCCGCGTCCGCTGGCCTGATATCCGCTGCAGCGGTGCATCACGTATGGTCGTTCTTATCTCCGGTTTCCCTGATTCTGCACTTGTCAGATTTGCCTGCGGCCTGACGAGTCGTGGCTGCGGATTTGTGCAACTCAATATTTATTCGTAATTTTGCCCCGTCGCCCCCGTTTGGGGCGCCGCAAGGCGGCCGAATGGTGGAATGGTAGACACGAGGGACTTAAAATCCCTTGGCCATTACGGCTGTGTGGGTTCGAGTCCCACTTCGGCTACCGCTCAGCATGCAGACTCCCGGTTCACTCCCGGCAGTCTGCATGCTTTTTCATTGAGATTTCAGCCGGTCACTGTCTTTAAGGAGTACGTGATTGATTCCTTAGGCTACAAAGCCTTCTCGTTTGTGTGATTTTCGCTGTATTCTTCCCAAACCAGAGTGGCAAGATATTTATCACTTCTACATTGAAGATCTGCCACCCCATCCTCAATCATAGCGGAAGTGGCAGAATGATAATATGCATCGGTGGCTTCTTGTAGGGAGAGACCAAATAAATCACATATACTCAAGATGATTCTGGCATTTTTAGATGCCCTCATTGCTAATGTACTTTCTTTTGTCATAACCGTAGGCTCTCAATGTGTTTGAGGCATTTGTCCAGCATCTGTTGCGACCGGATGCAATACTGATTGTTCGGTTTCTCGTATTTTAGCAATCCAAGAGTCTCGTCCACAGATAATTCTCCTTCAAAGTAGCGGTCGAGAGTTTGGATTACACGGTCGTTTGCAATACCTCCGATTATAATATCGTAATCAGTGTCATCTTTCCCGGCTCGGCATTTTGACACAAAATCTAACCAAGCTCTATCGTAGGCGGTGAATTCAAGCACTTTCCATTCAGCGGGATTGAAAAGAAGTTCATAGGAATTGAGCCAGGCGTCCTGTTGGCGGCGTACGAATCGTTGTGCATATTTAACAGCTTGCTCATATATGGAGGTGAGATAAAAACCTTTCCCGAAATCAAGATAATCGCGAGAATGGACTGTGTCAGGCTGTTTGACAGATAGGTTCGATGAATGATATAGTTTCATTAGGACAATACTCCTTTCTCTTTCATATAGTCAGTTAAATCGTCCATCAGATATCGGGAGCCGAACGTATGCAGTACGTCGTAGGACGGCACGATATATCCGTAGAGAATACCCGACCGTTTCAACCGGTCGTACACCTCTTGCTGGCTGAGTTTCAGATGAAATGAAAGCTTGCTGATACAATATGTTACAAATTCAAGTGTCTTTTTATCCATACCATGAGATGTAATGTTGCCTACAGCGGTTTCAGTGGATGTAATGGAATTCCAAAGTTATACTTTTATTTGATGTAAACGAATTTTCAGGTCGTAAAAAATCTGAAAGTAATTCCCCACCATCAAAAATTGATCCAAGTTATATGATTTTATTACTCGTCGTTATTATCTTTGCTGCCAAGAGCCTATGTCTCAAAATTATTCGTAACTTTATCCGCGCAACTTAATACCGCATAGCCTTATGGAACAGATGATGCACAGGTCGGAGAACAAGATAATCTCTGACATCCGAAATTTGATAGAACAATCGCGCCATCAGGTAGCGGCGGCTGTCAATGCCGGCATGACCCTGATGTATTGGCACATCGGCGAGCGCATCAACCGGGAGATACTCGGAGGTGAGCGGGCAGCCTATGGCAAGCAGATTGTGGCCCAGTTAGCACAAACCTTGCAATCCGAATATGGCAAGGGCTCTTTTTCTGAGAAACATCTGCGACAAATGATGCGTTTTGCCGAAACATTTCCCGATGAAAAAATTGTATACACAGTGTGTAGACAATTGACCTGGTCGCATATCAGGTTGCTTGTGCCTATGGAAAATAAATTGCAGCGAGAGTTTTATGCGTCTATGGCCGCCGACCAGCGATGGTCGGTGAGAACTCTGAAGGCTAAGATTGACGGAATGCTTTATGAGCGGACTGCCATTGCGAAGCAGCCTGATGAGGTTATCCTGCATGACCTCGAACTGCTGCGCGATGAGCGGGAGATGTCGGCCGACCTGGCATTCCATGACCCCTACTTCCTTGATTTCCTTGGCCTCGAAGGTGAATATTCCGAAAAAGACCTTGAATCGGCAATCGTTGGCGAGCTGCAGAAATTCATAACCGAGATGGGTAACGATTTCGCATTCATGGCACGCCAGAAGCGCATCACAGTGGATGATGAGGATTATTATATCGACCTGTTGTTTTTCAACAGGCGCTTGCGCTGCATGGTGGCGATCGACTTGAAATTAACAGATTTCAAAGCGGCCTACAAAGGGCAGATGGAACTTTATCTGCGCTGGCTTGAAAAGCACGAGATGCTTGAGGGCGAGAACAAACCTATCGGCTTAGTTCTCTGCACCGGCAAGAACGAGGAACACGTTGAGCTGATGCATCTCCACGAAAGTAATATCAGGGTAGCGGAGTATCTGATGAAACTGCCCGACAAGAAGCTGTTGGAGCAGAAACTCCAGAAGGCTGTCGAGATTGCCAAAGAAAAGATTTTGTACGCTCGCCTGCAGAACCCATCACAATCCTGTGGAGAGTGACGTGGGTAATTCCTCCCTCGTAGGGCAAACCATGGCCATATATGGCCGACTTTCGATGCAATATAGGGGTATCCCGAGATTGATGCCATTAATCGCGAACTTGTAAAACGTAACAGTATGACACACCAATTAAATCCAGCAAAGCGGCAGATGGAGTTAACTCCGGATCTTATTTCAAATGTCCGCAATTGCATTGTTGTTATTCGGGATATCCCGGTCATCACTGATGCGGATATTGCTTCACTATATGGAGTCGAGACTAAAAGGGTGAATGAAGCAGTACGCAATAATCCTGCCAAATTCCCAGACGATTACATGTTTACACTTTCCTCTGACGAGGTAAAAGTTTTGCGGTCGAAATTTTCGTCCACAAAAGTATCTTCCAAAAGTCGGTCGCTGCCCAAAGCCTTTACGGAGAAGGGACTATATATGTTGGCAACAATTCTGAAAAGCAAAATGGCATTGGATGTCACTTTCGCCATAATTGAAACCTTCACCAAAGTAAGGAACCTCAAACAGGAGTTAATTGAACTGCATCGCGAAACCGACCGGATAAAACAGACCTCAAAAATGCAGCATTTCGGAAAAGTCCTGTCAGAAATCGTGATGCCAGATTTGCAGACTCAGGAAACCGAATCCATTCTTGAACAGAATTTCATTATCGGTAAGATCAAACACACCGTTAAACGGGTCAAAAAATCCAGCCCAGACAACGATACCGATTGAAAGAGCTTGCAGGCACGCCAAAAGAACTGTTTTATACACTTTGCTCCTTCTGTTCCGGTTTTCATTACATTTTCATTATCTCAGCCTCCAATGGTCTAAGTCTCAAAATTATTCGTAACTTTACCCGCGCAGCGCAACCACTGACCTGGAATTGCCCCCTCAAATGAGAAACAGCATGGAAACGCCTATACTATACATTATTGCAGGATGCAATGGCGCCGGGAAGACCACTGCCTCAATGAGCGTTTTGCCGGACGTGCTTGATTGCAGGGAGTTTGTCAATGCCGATGAAATTGCAAAAGGATTATCCCCCTTCAAGCCTGAGGAGGTGGCAGTGGAAGCCGGACGGCTAATGCTTCAGCGCATTGATTATCTGCTTTCAAGGCATGTGACTTTTGCCATAGAGACAACACTCGCCACAAAGAGTTACAAGAATCTTGTGGAGAGAGCTAAAGCATCAGGTTATATGGTGATTCTGCTGTTCTTCTGGCTTTCATCGCCAGAGATGGCCGAAATGCGCGTTGCCCAGCGTGTGGCGTCCGGAGGGCACAATATCCCCATAGATATTATATTCCGGCGCTATTGGGCCGGATTGCGAAATCTGTTTGACATATTTGTGCCGATAGTCGACCGTTGGTCTCTTTACGATAATACCAAGGAACTATCGCCTATAGTTGAACGTAATATTATTGTTAACGCTCCTCTTTTTACTAAAATTCACGCTTCATGTCAGAACAAGAAGAAATAAAATTATTTGAGCGTATCCGCGAAAATATTCAACAGACGCAGATAAACCTCTTTGAGCGCAAAGCCAAACTCGGCGAGAGCATTGTGATCGCTGACGAAAACGGGCAACCCGTAACGGTCAAGGCCGAAGATTTTCTCAAACGCGACTGCAAATAAATTCCGTTCCGTCGTTGCATCTCCGCTGCCAGAGATCTACGTCCCAAAATTATTTGTAACTTTACCTTCACGGCGTAATCCAGTTCCGGCTCGCTATTGAAGACAACAAGTGATATGAGCAACGAAACATTCAAAAAGTCCATTCGATTTTTCAATGACCGCGAAGTTCGTGCCGTGTGGGACGATGAGCGCAATTGCTGGTGGTTCTCGGCTACCGATATTGTCCGCGCCATCAACGACGAACCTGAATATGTAAAGGCTGCTAATTATTGGCGTTGGCTCAAACGCAAATTGTCTCAATCAGGAATCCAGTTCGTGAGTGGCACTCACAAGCTGAAAATTGTCGCTGCCGACGGCAAAAAATACAATAGCGATGCCCTATTGGCAGAAGATATTTTAATTTTAGCCAAGCATTACCCCAACAACCGTGCTGCAGCGTTTCTTGACTGGTTCACTTATAGCGACAACACCCTCGATGGGCAAAGCCGTAAAAAAGCCTATCAGCTCTATGAGAGCGGTTTGTTGCGCAGGTTGGAACCAGGCAGCCTGAAATGCCTCCAACAAATTCATGCCTACATATTTGGCGGTCTTTATGATTTTGCCGGGCAAATTCGCACAAAGAACATATCGAAAGGAGGCTTTACATTTGCCAACTGCCTCCATTTCCCCGGTACGCTCCAAGTGATTGAGCGTATGCCTGAAACGTCCTTTGACGAAATCATGGATAAATACGTTGAAATGAACGTAGCACATCCTTTTATGGAAGGCAATGGACGAAGCACACGCATTTGGCTTGACCTCATGCTCAAGCGCTCTCTGAAACTCTGTGTGGACTGGAGTCAGATTGATAAGAACGAATACCTCGCTGCCATGCGCCTGAGCGTCAGCGACAGTTATCAAATAAAACAACTGGTAATGCCGGCCCTCACCACTAAAATCGATGACCGCGACATGTTCATGAAAGGCATCGACTATTCCTATTACTACGAGCAAAACGACTGATAACATCTCTTGCAGGAAACAGCAGAGCTTTTTGTAATTATAACACCCGCCACGTTCTCCTTTCTAATGCCACTGCCAAACGGACAGAATCTATCTGCGGGGTTTACCGGGAGATTTAACTTAAATTTTTGCGGGAAAGGGGGCGGGGATGGTGAGGTTTCGGGAAAAATGTGTATTTTTGCGTTAGCCAATGTTCCGGGGTGCGTTCCACTGACCGGCGCACGCGGGCACTGGCTTGCCGTCATTGCCTATGAATTGGTTCTCACGACTTATGGTGAAAGCGCTGCAGGCGCCCATATGGTTCTACCGGGGGGCCATTTCGCCCATGTTTCCGGCTTCATGCCGGTTCACCCCAACGTGCTCGGCCTATGCTCTGGAGGCATTGAGGGTGCACGGTCCGCTGCGTGGCCTGTGGCTCACCTTCAGGCGTCTGATGCGGTGCCATCCATGGGGAGGGTCCGGCTACGATCCTGTGCCGCCACGTGCCAACAAAACAGGCTCCGGCAGCGTTGAATAAATTAAGTAGATATTTCCACTCAATCCCGCGTTTAACCTTGGAAAAACATCCTGAAAACTCTCCCGAATACGTCGGCCTTGCTGTGAATGCCGGCGTGAAACAGCCCCCTGTTGTAAATCCCTATCTCAAGCCTCGCCGCCGTCAGCAGTTGCCGTCGGCCCCGGATCTGGTAGAGGGGATTCTGAAGGGCGATGTGATGCGTCTGGCCCGTGCCGTCACGTTGGTTGAAAGCGTGGCTCCGGCGCATCAGGCCATCGCGCAGGAAGTGATTGAAAAGTGCCTGCCGCATTCGGGCCGCAGCCGTCGCATCGGCATCACCGGTGTGCCCGGAGCGGGCAAATCCACCTCTATTGATGTGTTCGGCCTCCACGTGCTGCGCAACGGCGGCAAGCTGGCCGTGCTGGCCATCGACCCCTCGTCGGAGCGTACCAAAGGGAGCATTCTGGGCGACAAGACCCGCATGGAAAAGCTGTCGCAACACGAGTCGGCGTTCATACGCCCTTCGCCTTCGGGCGGTTCGCTGGGAGGTGTGGCGCGCAAGACCCGCGAGACCATCGTGCTCTGCGAGGCTGCCGGCTACAACAACATCTTCGTGGAGACCGTGGGCGTGGGCCAGAGCGAGACGGCCGTGCATTCGATGGTCGACTTTTTCCTGCTCATTCAGCTTGCCGGCACCGGCGACGAGCTGCAGGGCATAAAGCGCGGCATCATGGAGATGGCCGACGGGATTGTGATCAACAAGGCCGACGGCGACAACATTAAGCGCGCGCAGCTGGCTCAGGCTCAGTTCCGTGCCGCACTCCATCTTTTCCCGACCCCGCCGAGCGGCTGGACTCCCGAGGTGCTCACTTATTCGGGCTACTTCGAGCTGGGCATCGCCGAGGTGTGGGACATGATCGACCGTTATTTCGAATTCGTGGACAAGAACGGCTATTTCGAGGAGCGCCGCCGCCAGCAGTCGCGCTACTGGATGTACGAGACCATCGATTCCGAGCTGCGCCGCCGCTTCTACGACGACCCCGAACGCGCGCGCCGCATTGCCGAGGCCGAGCGTCTGGTGCTCTCCAACCGTCTGTCGCCTTTCGCCGCCGCCAACAATCTGCTTTCTTTCTGAATATATAAAACAAACACATATAATGGCTAAGAAAACATCCACCACGGCTGCTGCGAAAACGCCGCAGCCACGCGCCGCCCGAAAGGCCAAGGCGCTTGCTATCTATAAAAACGACCCCTGGCTCGAACCCTATGCCGCCGCCATCGACGGGCGCCATGAGGACGTGCTGCGCAAGGAGGCGGAGCTGACCACGCACTGCAACTCGCTCAAGGACTTCGCCAACGCGCACCAGTATTTCGGGCTGCACCGTGTGGGCGACTGGTGGGTGTTCCGCGAATGGGCGCCCAATGCCACCGAAATTTATCTCGTCGGCGATTTCTCCGACTGGAAGGAGTTGCCCGAATTCAAGCTCAATCCCGCCAAGAACGGCGTGTGGGAGCTGCATGTGCCGTTCGACCGCATCCGCCACGGCGACCTCTACAAGATGAGTGTGCACTGGCCCGGCGGCGAGGGGCTGCGCATCCCGGCCTATGCCACCCGCGTGGTGCAGGACGAGCAGACCCACATCTTCTCGGCGCAGGTGTGGGAGCCGACGCCGTTCCGCTGGACGGTAGAGAAGTTCATTCCAGACACCAAGCCCCTGATGATCTACGAATGCCACATAGGCATGGCGCAGCAGAAGGAGGGAGTGGGCTCGTATCTGGAGTTCCGCGACAAGATTCTGCCCCGCATCGCTGCGGACGGATACAACGCCATTCAGATCATGGCCATACAGGAGCACCCCTACTACGGGTCGTTCGGCTATCATGTGAGCAATTTCTATGCCGCATCGAGCCGTTTCGGCACTCCAGAGGAGCTTAAGAGCCTGATTGACCGCGCCCATGAGCTTGGCATCGCCGTGATCATGGACATCGTGCACTCGCACGCCGTGAAGAATGAGAACGAGGGCCTGGGACGCCTCGACGGCTCCTACGACCTCTATTTCTACGGCGACCACCGCCGCGAGCATCCGGCCTGGGACTCGCTCTGCTTTGACTACGGCAAGAATGAGGTGCTGCATTTCCTGCTGTCAAACTGCAAATACTGGCTTGAGGAATACCACTTCGACGGTTTCCGTTTCGACGGCGTGACCTCCATGCTCTATTACGACCATGGCCTTGGCAAGGCGTTCGGCAGCTATGCCGACTACTACGACGGCAACCAGGACACCAACGCCATAGTCTACCTCACTCTGGCCAACATGCTTATCCACGATGTCAATTCGCATGCCATCACCATCGCCGAGGAGATGAGCGGCATGCCCGGGCTGGCCATCAAGTTCAAGGACGGAGGCATCGGGTTCAACTACCGCATGGCCATGGGCATCCCCGACTACTGGATCAAGACCCTCAAGGAGCGCAAGGACGAGGACTGGCACCCCACATCCATCTTCTGGGAGCTTACCAACCGCCGCAGCGACGAAAAGACCATAAGCTATGTGGAGAGCCACGACCAGGCCCTTGTGGGCGACAAGACGGTGATTTTCCGCCTCATTGACAAGGAGATGTACTGGCACATGATGGTGGGCGACACCAATCCCATGGTGACCCGCGGCATCGCGCTCCACAAGATGATACGCCTCGTCACCGCCTCCACCATCAACGGCGGCTACCTCAACTTCATGGGCAACGAGTTCGGCCATCCAGAGTGGATCGACTTCCCGCGCGAGGGCAACGGCTGGAGCTACAAGTATGCCCGCCGCCAGTGGGATCTGGTGGACCGCGAGGACCTGCAGTACAAATTCCTCAACGCGTTCGACAACGCCATGGTCGAACTGATTTCGGGCGTCTACAACTTCCAGTCGCTCGGCATCGAGAAACTCTGGGAGAAGGACGACGACCAGGTGCTGGCCTTCCGCCGCGGCAATCTGGTGTTTGTGTTCAATTTCTCGCCCGTGCATTCGTTCAGCGACTACGGCATTCTGGCTCCTGCCGGAAAGTACAAGGTGGTGCTGTCGTCCGACGCACCCCAGTTCGGCGGCTTCGGCAATATCGACGAATCCGTTGAGCATCTCACCCAGTTTGATCCCCTCTACCAGCCCATAGGCAAGGAGTGGCTGAAACTTTACATGCCCGCACGTTCGGCACAGGTGCTCCGCCTGTCGCGACCGCGCACCAACCGCAGCAAGGAATGACGGAGGCCGACCTCAAGGCTCTGCTCGATTCAGAGGCCGCCCGCATCAACTCTCCTGAGTTCATCGCCGAGGACCCGGTGCAGTTCCCGCGCATGTTCTCCCGGCTTCAGGACGTGGAGATAGCGGCGCTGCTGGCGGCCTCCATAGCATGGGGCAACCGCAAGATGATATGCCGCAACGGCATGAAGATGATGCAGCTCATGGACTTCGAGCCATACCGCTACCTGATGGACGAAGGCTATGAGGACCTGCCCGACATGAACATACACCGCACGTTTTTCGCGCGCGATTTCCGCCACTACATGCGCGGCCTGCGGCGCATATATGCCGCCCACGGCTCGCTGGCCGACTTCGCCCTCGCCCGCCACATCGCCGACGACGAGGCTCCGGCATGGCGCCTGGTGGAGCATATGAACGCCGAGCTGGCCGAGGCCAACGGCGGCGAGTGTAATTCGCGCTGCCTGCCGCAGAATCTGGCCACAACGGCCCTGAAGCGCGTTAACATGGCTCTGAGGTGGCTGGTGCGCACCGACGGAATTGTGGACATGGGGCTCTGGAACCATGTGCTTAAGCCATCGCAGCTCTATATCCCGCTCGATGTGCACGTAAACGACACGGCCCGTCAGCTCGGGCTGCTCACGCGCAAGGCGGCCGACCGCAAGGCAGTGGTTGAACTTACCGGCAATCTCAGGCGTTTCAACAGCGAGGATCCCGTGCTTTACGATTACGCCCTTTTCGGCATCGGAATGAACCTCTGACCGGAAAACTGCGGCACAAGTTGCCGCAACGCCCGCAAAGTTTGTGACTTTTCAGCTGACTAACGCGCTTACAATGACACTGTTTGAAATTTTCGGCTATCTGGCAGCCATCTGCATGGTGCTGGGCTACATGCCTCAGGCCATATACACCATCCGCACCCGCGACACCGACGCCATCGCCCTTCCCACATTTCTGCTCATGGGTCTGGGCAGCATCTTCTTCATCGTGCAGGGATGTTTCAGCAACCCCGTCAACTGGCCGCTGATCATCACCAACTCCATCACGGCAGTATCTTCGGCCATCGTGTTCGGCATCAAGATCCATAACGACTACTTCGGCGGCCGCCGGAAACCCCACGCCTGATTCACGTGCCCAAGGCACGTCCCTGCAAGTGGATGTATTTTACTTCTGCTTAAAAGAAACGAATGCGGGTTGTGAGATTATAAAAAAAACATTAACTTTGCCACAGCAAAAGCGGCCGCGCCAAAGGCGCAGCACGCCCTGTCTATCAGCCCGGATGGCGGAATCGGTAGACGCGACGGTCTCAAACACCGTTGGAGCAATCCATCCCGGTTCGATCCCGGGTCCGGGTACTGATAATGACTGATAATTGCTTGATTTTCAGTCATTATTTCTTTTATAACGTGTACTAAAAGTGTACTATCGGCGAAAATCACGCAATTTCAAGCGAATGAGTTTGTAATTTTTAACAGCCATTCGTTATATTTAATTGCCTTTGTTTTCTTGTTGTATGACAATATAAAAAGCCGCTCGGATTGTGAGCGGCTTACTTGGGGAGTATGAATAGGCTGGATTTATTCCTTGATGGAATTGAGGTCACGGAATAGTTTTACGTATTGCGGCCACATATAGACTATGCCGTAAACGATAGCAAACAGTATAGTAGCAACCATCGCCCAAAAACCTGTGTGGTTATAACTCCAAAAGGATTGGAAAAGGAGTGTAAAGAAGATGACGAGGCAAACAATGAAGAACACCTCTCCCGAAATCATCATCAGCTTTATGTTTGCCGTCTTGGAAAAAAGATTGGCCGGAGAGAGAGACGCCACATCTATACGGTTTAGTTGGAGATACACAAAGATGTACCACACCGCACCCACAGCAAGACATACAGCCATGCCAATTTTAAGATAGTTGGGGAACGATTGAGGTTCTACGTTGCCGAGTGCCATTGCTGTGAAAACAATAGCGAGGATGATGCAGGATACAAATCCTTGACGGATTTTTTTGAGTATCTTGGTTTTGGCAGTTTGGGAGGTTGACACATTTATCTTGATGTCAGAGTTTGTCTTTGCGAGCACCTGCTCAAGCGTTGACATACTTTTCTTAAGTTCGTTGAGTTGCATATTACATTTGTTTTGAAAGTTTGTCTTTAATTCGGTGGATTTTAACTGCAACAGTGTTGCGTTTAAGACCGAGTGCATCAGCTATTTCATCATAGGAATACTCATCAAGCCAAAGGAGTATAATAGCTTTCTCCATATCTTCAAGTTTATTTATTAGTGAGTGCAGGACTTGAAGATTCTCCTTTTGTGCATCGTCAATCTCGGAAGAGAGGTCGAGCAGACCAAAATCAACCGACACGGTTTCTATGGTTGATTTTGACGAGCGCAAGGCCATGAGTGCCGAATTTACTGCTACCCGATAAATCCATGTAGATATTTTGCTGTCACCTCTAAACTGTTTTAATCCCAGCCAGATATTGACATAAATTTCTTGCCGAAGGTCATCAAACGGCAATTTATCGGTAGCATAGAAATAGCTGACCTTGTTGATGATTCGGGAGTGCTGCTTTATGAGCGAGGCAAAATCCCTTTCGTTAGTTGGTGGGTCTGTCATACTTCGTTTGTTTTGTTTGCTTTGCCTCGTTAGGTGCAGATTTAGCCCCGAAAGTTTCATATACGCGAATAATTTTTTTAGATTTTTTGTTTTTCTCCACAAAGTTAGTAATAATCAAGGTACTACGCACTCTTATAATGTAAGATAAAAATAACGGCTATCCCTCCGGTTGAGGTAATTGTGGAGAGATAGCCATTGTGGTTGCGGTGGTAATGTCAGCGTCTAATGCCGTGGGATTGCGTTGGCTCTTTTGGTCTGAAACCGAGTTTTTCAAGGAGTTTACGAGCCATATCACGGAACCACTGAAAGACGCTCACGCCGTCAATATTCAAGATGAAACGGTGTTCGTTTTCGGGGTCTCTTTCCAATTTGGCAACCGAACCTTCCGTGCGAAAGGTCTGATTGTGTTCCGACGAGAAAAGGGCTCCGGCAAATCCCACCTTTTCTTGGGCAAGTATGCGCTGCGTGAAACGGTTGGGAAATCCGATGTGGGTGCAGTATCGTCCCCAATTCAACAAATCTTCAAGGTCGGGGAAATACCGGGCAATATCAGCCTTGTATTTCTTCAAATCTCCGTCCGCCTCGCTGCTCAGTTTACGCATTTGGAGCCGAGAGACATCATCAGACAGTTTTGACGATGTTGCCTCAAGCGATTTGTTTTCGGCGGCGAGAGAAGAATTAGCCTCGGTCAACCGGGAGTTTTCGGAATAGAGTTCATTGTTCTGCTGCCGTATCTCCTCGTTGACTTGCGTGAGCATTTTCTTCCGGGTGTCGAGTGCGGTTGTCCGACACTCAAGGCTCTCCACCTTGCTCTCAAGAGATTTTTTCTCTTTGTCGAGCTTTCTTTTCTCAATGGAGAGATTGCCGATGTCTTCTTCAAGACCTTTCTTCTTCACCATGCAGTCGCGGTAATATTCGTGCTGCCCGATGTGTCGTGCCTCGGAACCACGGATACCACGCTCCAGACCGTATTTCGCCATAGCCTCCGCATAGATGTCCTGATAGCGGCTCATCTTTCCGCGCTCCATTATGTCGTCGGCGCACAGCCTCGGACGGTTGGCGGCTTTGGTGCGGTAACGCTTCTTTGCCGTCGCCTCCCTCGCTTTCTTCTTTCTCTCGGCGGTCACTATCGGAACGACCGCGATGTGAAGATGCGGAGTGCGCTCGTCCATGTGCAGTGCGGCTCCGACAACATTGTCGCCGCCGAATGTGTCGCGCGCCCATTTTATGTTGTCGGCAATCCATTCGTCGAGCTTGCCGCTGTCGATGATTTTCTGCATACCTTCGTTGTCGGAGGTCATAACCAGGTTAAGGCACCGGACCTGCCTGTCGGAGATTTTTCGTGTAATCCCGGCATTGGCTATGCGGTGTTCGACAGCCGCCGCAAGCCCTGTTATCCCGTCGGGATATTCGACCAGATTGTAGCGGTTGAGATGCGTCCTCGCAGGGTCTGCGTTTTCGGGATGGGCGGTGCGCTCGATATGCTTGGCTATCGAGTTCAGTGACGAGTTCGCCTTGATGATGTGCAACACTGCGTAGCTCATAGGCGGACGAGTTTAAGTTGCGGAGCAATCGGAGTGTACGGCTTCATGTTAAGCCGTTCCGGGGATTGACCTACGGTCTTTCCCCGGCTGCACTCGGCATAGTCCGGGCAAGCCCGGCTCTGCCCTCGTTGGCGCGGGGATTCCAAAGGGGTTGACCTCTTTGGCATATTGGGGATATTTTCAGCGTATCGGAACGATATGCGGCTCGGAAAATTCCCTAATATGCTAAGGAATTTCCTGCATGGCTGTAATTTCCGTGCGCGGCAGCACGGATGGGACTGCTCCCCGGAGATGGGTCGCAGGGCGGTAAACCACTGTAATGGGTATAGTGGTACACCGAGAAAAAACTCTGTTGTCATCATTTCAAATTCAGGGATAACCCCCGTGCATTCCTTGCACTCTTGCACAGTCGGGAGTGTGCAAGAGTGCAAGGTGTGCATGGGGTAAATTCAAAGTTTGGAATAAGAGCCGTAGGCATCGCGGGTAAAGAAAACGCCCCGTCTGTCACGAATGAACTTCTTGAACGTGCGTTCCGCCATTCCGCATTTCCCGGCTATGGCAACTCCCTCGGCGGTGGTGAACGTGGCGGGCAGTTCCGACATCACGGCAAGCTGCACATCGGTCAGCGCGTCCTCTCCGATGATGCCCTGCACCCTTGTCGCCGTTACCCGGAAATACTCCGTCAGACGGATTGCCCTATCGACGGTCGCCGCCTCTATCGCCTTTTTCTTTTTTGCCCCGCACGCCCAGTCGGAGATAGCGAGCAGAAGGCAGAACCGCACGGCATAGATTTCAAGTTTGCTGGCAATCGCCGTGAGCGTGTCGCTCCCCTCGGCGTTGCACCGCTCCGTGGATTCGTTCTGCCATGAATAGAGGCGTTGTAGAGCGTCCGGCGAGAACGGCACACTTTCGGGCATTATGTCGCCGCTGGTGTCAGCCGCCGGAACAATCCCGGTCAGTTTGCCGACAATCTCACGCCACGCCGAAACGATGTCGAATGAGGGCGATTTTCTCTCGCTGTTCCATTTCGCCTTTGTCTGGTCGTCCGGCACCACATAGAGAAAACGCTCGGTGAAACCGTTTGAATTGCGGTTCCCTGCGGCAAGCTCGCCCAGCACTTTGGGCTGGATCGTGCCGATGACGCAGAGGAACGGATTGCGGATGAACACACCGCTCTGGCTACTCTTGCGGTCTGACATTGCTACCTTGTGGTTGAACACCGACATCCAGAACTCCGATTCGGAGCCGTTGTTGTAGCGGTTGAAATTCTTGAACCACCCGGCAAGCTCGTCGGCATAGAGGCACAGCCCTCGCGGATTTTCCGAAAGGATGCGGTGTACCGCCTCCGGCGTTACATCCTGCATAGTGAAGCGGACGCGCCTCGGTTCGGTCGGGTTTGTTTCATAGCCGTTTGCGGCTCTCTCTTTCGGCGGCAGCTCCATCGCCGCAAGATAGCGTTTCATAGCCTCGGAGAAGATTGCAGACTGCTCCGCGTCGAAATCTATGAGCGGCTGCATGGCGAAGCTCAGCGGGTGGCTCTTGTTGGCTCCCGGACGCCCTACGAGTGCGACGAAAAGAATACAGTATTCCTGCCACCCTGCCATATGTTCGGCGTTGTGTGTGTTTCCGACAGCGGCGGCAACCGCCGTCAGCATCGACATGGCGAGATAGTCTTTAGGAAATCCGAGGGTCGTGTTCGCCTCGTCTATGATTTCACGCATCTTTCTCGGAAGCACATCGAGGGGAAAGGGATTGCGGGAGGTCTTTTCTGTGGTAGTTTCTTCTTTTTTCATCGCCTCCCTCCTTTCCCTGTTGTGGCGGGTACGAGTACGCCGACGGCGTTTCCGTCGATGAGGCGCGCCTCCGCCCACTGCAACAGCTCCGATTTTCTGAAATGCAGCTTGGAGCCGAATTTCTGGAACGGCACGGTTCCCGCGCTCGTTTCCTTGTAGAGCTGTCCTTTCTTTATCGGGTAGCCGTTGGAGTTGAGGAACTCCAAAGCACCCTTCATGTCAAGTGATTCACATTCGTTGTCTGCCGTGGTAACGGCGCGTGCGGAAGCGTTGGCTTCCTTTTCGGCGAGATATTCCTCCACCGACCCCCTTACGAGAAGTTTGAGGACTTCCACCAGAGGGAGATGCAAAAAGTCAGTCATGTTCATTCGGATTGTGGATGTTTGAGTGGTCTGGAGATTGTTTAGCGCATCGGGCATGGGCTTTTAAGGATTAAAAACGTTTGCGGTGTCATCATACAGATGTGGGGTGTTGTCAATAGGGTTAATATGTGCCTTCCTGCCCATGACTACACCCGGAGGGATAAGGCAGGCCGGCGGTTAAACTAATATCGGACATTCGTCCGTGTGCTTGTAAAATGATGAAAACCACTGAAATATCGGCTTTGATGCCCGGCTTTTGCCACGGGATATAAGGCAATAACGGGGCTGCCTGTTATCGCGTGCGGATTTTTCCGCGTTGATAACGGTCTTGAAACTGCCTGATTATATCGGCGATAATCACCTTTCACAAGGGTGCGGTCGGCAGAGGGGGAACACTGATGCCGCTGTAATCATCATAGCGGTTTTAATCATTGTGCCCGGCACGTCGGCTGCCATTGCTCCGTTACTTTCAACAAGGAGAAATCCGCGATGGTTCGCAGTGTCCGGCTTTGTCCGCGTTATTCCGCCATGCGTCCAGCTTTTTCTTTTCGGCGGTCATTTCCCCTTTCGGTGGCAACGAAACTACAACCCCGGCACGGATTATCCAAATTTTCAGCATCTTGCGACTGCGTTTGACTGTCGTAGGACTGAAAATGACTGATACCCTTGTCGGATTGTTATATTAAGATACGAAAAATTTTTGAATTATGCAAATGTGGAGCGAAAACGGGCGATGAGAAGAAAAAGGACACCGGGTATCCCTCCCGATGTCCGACCACTAAATCCACAATCAAAATTATTTTGACTGCGATTCCGTATGCAAAGTTAAGCTTTTTAGCTCACATCTACAACCATATAACACTCAATCCCGTGGAAAGTTATTCGGGGCTTGCATAACTGACACTGCCGAGGCTGTTTATAGCCTTCATCATAAGGTCGTCGTTAGCTCGTGTGTATTTTTCCGTATGCCGTAAGCTGCTATGCCCTAAAAGGGTTGATACCGTCTTTATATTCGCTCCGCGATTAAGCAAATTAACCCCGAAACTATGTCGGGCGCAGTGCCATGTGATATGCTTGCTAATGCCAGCTCTTTTAACCCATCTTTTCACAGCCTTTAGGCAAGCGGTATGAGAAGGTAGCGGAAATATTAGACTATCGCGTTCTTCCTCTGTCGCCGGGTATCCTACAAGCGATAGAATATCATCGTTAAGAGGGATTACCACACCACTCGCCGAGCTGTGCCCGCGTGTTTTGTTCTGCTCAAAAATCAGAA
This sequence comes from uncultured Porphyromonadaceae bacterium, assembly GCA_900540205.1. Classification (GTDB taxonomy): domain Bacteria; phylum Bacteroidota; class Bacteroidia; order Bacteroidales; family Muribaculaceae; genus UBA7173. Next base: position 65,070 of record UQER01000015.1, read on the forward strand.
GTTTGTTGGCGTAATCAATATTCCGGAAAGTTATATCGCTTACATCACACCAGCGTAACCCGCAGAATAAGCTAAAGAGAAAAGCTCGTTGTATGACAGGATTTTCATTGGCGTAATGTGTTGCCATCAACCTTTCTATCTCTTCGGGAGAAAGGATTTCTTTCTTCAAAGTCTTTTCGTCAACCTTGATTGTAATACCCATGCAAGGGTTCTTCGACAAGATTTCCTTTTCAACGGCATAAGCTATGACTTTCTTGAAACGCTGGAATACTGATTGTGGGCCTTCACCTTTGCCGTGAGCTTTCAGATACTCCACAAAGGCAAGCATCATTTACTTAGTCAGTTGCTGAGGTCTTATGATTCGGTCATACATCATATATGCCGGAGTTTCGCTGAGAAAAGCACGGAAACGACGATGAGCCATTTCAATCATGCGTTTGTCTGCTTTGGTGTATGTGTCTATGTATTCTTGAAAGAAATCGTGGAAGTTGGCGATACGCTCTTTCTTCAATCGGTAGCCTTCCCGGTCTTCAAGCAGACGCTGTTCTCTCTCAAATCGGATTTTCTCGGCAAGAGCCAACGTATTCTTGTTCTGGATGCGCTCTTGTTGGGTACGGGGTGCAATCCAGATGTATAGGTTCAGATTTTCTTTTCGGCGGTCATGCTTGATTTTGTATTTTTGCTTGCCTTTCATCGCACCTTCGGTGTAATACACCGGGTTGCCGTCATCATCAACGACGGGAGTTTCGGTTCGCCCGAGGTAAAACTCAAGATAAAGGCTGGCCCGTCCGTCGCTCAGTACGGACTGCTGTAGTTTAGGGTTTTGTTTGTTCTTTGTCTTGATATTTGCCATAAGTGTAAACTTTTCTTTTCCACAAAATTACACATTCAAAAGTAATTCGTAAATTTGCATTAAAGAGTCATTAACAGTTCTATAACAACTGTGGTGTACTAAAAGTGTACTACTTGGCAAAAAATATCGAAAACGGCTATAAATGAATAGAAGACTGATTACATATAACTATCTGAAAACCATTGCGAATGGTTCTATTCATTTTCATGCGTTTTCATATCAATATACCGGGTCCGGGTACCCCAAAACTCCCATGGCTCACTGAGCTATGGGTGTTTTTTTGTTCTGCAGTGAGAGACCAAAGACAAGAATGTATTTGGTAAAATAACGTTCCGCCAAATTGTAGGGTCGCGGCCTGCCGCGACTGCAAGGTGGTATGCCTGATGTGTATGGCGTTTCGCTTGGTTGCAGTTGCGACCCATCGATGGGTGAACAATTGTTGGGGATGATGAGCTGCGCAGGGAATGGTTGTGAAATAGAAAATTCTGATTTTTATGGAAAACGCAGTAAAATTGGGCTTAAAATCTATGGAAAACGCAGTAAATTTGAGCGGAGAAACATAAAAAAGCACCGGGGCGGAGAGCCCGGTGCTTTTTTGTGGGGATGTGGTGCTGCGCAGAGGAGATGGTCCGCAGGGGGATGGGGTGCCGCTGCGCAGCGGGGGATTAGCGTTTCAGGACTTTGAGGGTGGCGCCGGAGGCGGTGCGGAGCACGTAGATGCCGGGTGCCAGACCTTCAAGCGCTTCTGCGGCCTCGATTCCGGTGCGGAGCGTGATGCCGTCAATTGAGAATACATCAACGATGGCCTCGCTGTCGATGGCCACCACCTGCAGGCCGCTCTGGATGTCATCGGCTGTGGGTGCTTCGAAGAAGAGATAGCCGGGTGCGTCTCCGGTGGCTTTATCCAGTGGGATGTATGCGTGGTTAACGGCTATCTCCTGCGGAGTTTCAATATTGCCAAACACCTCTTTGTTGCGGTTGTCGTAGGTGAGCACAAAGTCGCCCGCTTCCGCTTGCGCGCCGCTGGTCAGTACGCCTTTCAGCAATCCGTTTTCAAGTGTTGCCCCGGTTCCGTCGGCGGCTTTGCCTTTGAATGTGAGGGTGCGGGGAGCTTCCTCTGTGTCGTCCTCGGCGGCAGTGGCTTCAGAGGTGATTTTGCCGAAGAGCAGATATGGAGTGTAGGCCTTCATAATCTCATTTTCCACCTGGGTGAGGTTAATCAGTTGGTATTCTACCTCCATCGTACCGCCTTTGGGCAGATAAGAGCCATCATCTCCCAGACTGGTTATCTCGAAGGCTGTGAGACCCTGGGTCACAGGTTCGTCTGCATCAAACGGCAGGATGATGGTGCCGTAGAGCGCAGTCTCCATTGTCCATTCCACCACGGTTTCGGGTTCGTCGAAATAGACGTCCGATACAAAGGCATCGTGGCCTTCACCATCGGTGAATTTGGTGTTGCGGGAGATGTAGGCGTGGTAGGGCTCTACTTTGTATTGACCGTCGGAATTGTCGTGGAGAATGAATCCGAGGTTGCCGTCGTTCATCATCAGGTGACGGTCGCCGTCGGTAGGTTCGGCAGCCACGAGCGAGCCGGTGAGGAAGCCGCTTTCGTAGGTGTCCTGTGTATGGGTCGTGATTCCCGAGAAGGTGTACACTCCGTTCGCGTCGGCTGCGGCGCGTCGTTGCGGTGCTCCTTCCGGTTTGGTCGTTCCGGCGATGCGGGTCACGATGTAGGGGGTGTTGGCCTTAATCTCGGTTCGTTTTGCAAGTTCGGCAATCTGGTAGTATGTCTCGTCGCCGAGGGCATCGGATGGCTTTGAAGCTATGAGCGAGTGTATTTCCAGATCTTCCGGCACTTCGGCGTCGAAGGGGAGGATGATGGTGCCGATGCCTTCTTCCGGATATTCCATCGCCCATTTGATGTCCATTCTGCGGCCGATGAGCTGCAGGCGGAAGTTGTCTGCCTTGAACCAGGGGCCTTTGGCGATCGGATTGAGTTCGGGATCAAAATCACCGTAGGCCGACGGATACAGGCCGATGGTGATTGATGCACCGTCAGTGCCGGCCTCATCGGCTGTCACCTCGAACTCAACACTGATTTCCTCGAAGTGGGTGTTGTCCTTTGTTATGGTCAGCATCTCGCCGGGATGGTCGTTGACTGCCAGATGGAAGCGGTTGCCAGGGTCAGAGGCCACCTTGGCCGTGAGGCGGTAGATACCTGCCGGGACAGTGCTGATTGTCTGGGTTACAGGTGTGGATGAGCCAGACTGCCATGAGTTGAACAGATATTCACCGTCCAGTTCGGAGGCATCCACAGCATAGGCACCAGTGTTCTTGGTAACCTGCGTGTCGGAAGCGGGCTCCATCGTGGTGTTCCAGAATGAGAGGTTGCCAAGCTCGAAGCTTTGATTACCAATTGCGCCAGTCATGTCGGCACCGGTCTCGGTCTGCGAGAACACAACGGCGCGGAAGCGGGCATACAGGTCGTTGATTTCAGCCACGCCGTTGCTGCCGTTCATGGGGTCGTCCTCCTCAGTGATGTTGTTGTGGCTGGGACCATTGATATGTTTGTCGTAGAGGTCCTGATAGTCGCTCGGATCCCATTGCACGCGGTATTTGTCGGGGAGGTCGGCTGCAAGAACATTCAGGCGGTTGATGGCGCGCTGCAGGCGGTCGTAGAAGAAACATACCTTGGTGTCGCCGTGGCGTGTGAGGCGCACATTGTCCACCTTGTACCAGCAGCCGCCGGTTTCGTTGTATGTGCCGTCGGAGTTGCCGCCCACAATGGTGATTGTGACTTCCTGTGTGCCGTCGGCCACATCGAATTCGAACGCCTTGTCCTCGCCGATACCTTTTGCACGTTCAATCTTCTTGGCTTCCGAACGCTGGCCGTTTACTTCAAAGAACACATAGTTGTCCTGATCGCCTCCGATGGTGGCGATAACTCGGTAGTGGCCGGCAGGGAGGCCGGAGATGGTCTGCGAGATGGGAGCGCCGCTACCGTTGTCCCACGTGTTGAAGAGATAGGTGCCCACGCTACCCTGCATGGTGTAGGTTTCGTTCGCGCATTCTTTTGCACCGGTATCACCAACTGCCTGTGTGTCCCATCCAAGAGTGGTGCCGAACTCGAAACTTGGATTGATGAGGGCATTGGTGTAGCTGACGCCTTCGGTTTGCGGCTGCTTGTAGACCTGCTCACGGAGCAGCCCATAGATTTCGTAGAACTCCTTGGTGCCGTCGCCTTCGAGCGAAAGCTCGTCGATGATCTGCTGATACTTCGAGAGGTCCCAGTTGTCATTGTAGGGCGAACCCATGGCTTTCACGCGCTCTGTCGCGTCGCGCATGGCGAGCTCTATCAGTTCGTAGCCGGCTACTGAGCTTGCATCTGAAACACGAGAGAGAATGAACTGGTCGGCTCTGAACGGTCCGTCGCAGCGCACGCCAACAGTGGCTGTTCCTTTGTTGATAATGAATTTCAATTCTTTCTCAATCCATTCGCCGTCGCCTTCGGCGGGAGTGGATTCTTTTGCATCTGCCACAAGGATTGCTCCGGGCGACACTTTTGCTTTCAGGGAGTAAACGCCAGCGGGCATGGTGACCTGTATGGTCTGTGTTAATCTGCCTGCCTGGGTGCTTACATAATAGGTCTCGTCGTCGGTGGCGGGCTCATATGTCTTGACATCATCGGGTGTGGCATTCGATGCTACCCATTCTGTGAGGCTGCCCATCTCAAACGAGTTGTTCAGCAGTGCGTAGCGCATATCCACCGGCATTTCGCCTGTCTGCTTGCGGGCAGCGTTGGCGAGCTGCAGATAGGTCATGTGAACCTCCTCGTCGCCATTGCCCATAATGGTGCGGTTGTCATAGCGTTCCTGCACCACGGAGTTATCGTAGGTGGTGTAGCCTGCGGCCTCTGCCTTTGCTGCTGCATCGTCCATGGCCTTCTTCACCTTATCCATTGCAGCCTGCGATTCGGCAGTCGGGCCGAGATAGGTAAGTCGAAAACCGTCGAAGGCCGTGACGCCACCTTCTTTTGCAGCTCCCTTTTCAATTTTTATCTCCAAAACTCCATTCGTGATTTCCAGCTCATTTGAAACTCTGTAATCCGAGGAATCAAGGAATAATTGGGCTGCTGCCTCGCAGTTGGTATTTCCTGAGTTCTTGTATTCTTTTATTTCTACTTTATTTGAGTTAAAATACAATGACGACTGATGTACATCACGTAAGATATTGCATGAAATCCTGTACTTTCCGTTAGGTAACCCCTTAACAGTATGTACATAAGTAAATTTCGATCTATCCGCATATAAATCTGTAATACCAGTTTTACTACTGCCTATTCTGGCAACGAAGTTGTTGTTAATACCCCAATATTGGTAATATACATTAGCTCCTTTCGATGATGCGTTCGAGTTATAGGAATCCTCCCACACTTTTACATCACGGTCTCTTCGATTGAATTCGGCACCGGGCAAAAAGAAAGTTGCATCTTTTTCTTCTCCTTGAGCAGTTGTTAACAATTCCTGTTTCAACTGGTCGGAAGTTACCAGTTCCCACAATTGTAATGGGTCGGTTTCGGATAATTCAGCTGCTTCAACTTTATTAGTTAGCACATCAACCGTAAGGGCTTTAAGTGTGCTATTATCTGAAAATTTAATATAAAACTTACCCTCTTTATTCTGTGTCAATGTAAATATTTGATTTTCATCACCATTATCCACATATAATCCATGCGATAAGTGTCCTTGTGTTTTAGACTCGTCATCCGCATAATACGTAGAATTGATTATATACTCGCTATCATTTTCATTTACAGGTTGGAACTTGAATCGGTCACCCGTATGATACATAACAGCTCTCGTACACCAGTCTGCTCCGCCATGTATGAATGTTTTGGTTTCTGCATTCCGAATGTAATATTCTGCATCAGGCATAATTCCCGTTTGGGTATTCTCGATGGTGAATTTGATGACGATGGGGAAGTGGTCGGAGATCTCCGAACCGTCGGGATTGGTAAAATCCATATCCTGCAGATAGCCGTGGGCAGTGAGCTGAGCATCTGCATCCTTGTTGTTGATGTAGAAAATCTTGTCGACAACCTCGCCTTTCTGGTAGCCGTAGGTGCCTACCATCAGGGCACCTGAGCCGAGGCGGGGATAATTGCCGTCCCACATATAGTCAATCCACGGGTCGTGGATTTCAAAACGGGGGTCGGAATTGATGTTGTCGATCAGCAGGCCTTTCAGGTCATCGCGGGTGTAGCGGCAGTTGGTGTCGCCCATGATTATGATGGGGCGCTTGTTGTCGGTTGCCTTGATGGCTTCCACAAGCTGCTTGATCTGCACGGCGCGGGCCACGTTGTCGCGCTCCGTTGTTTCTGCATCCATGTGCAGCAGATACACGTCGATGTCCAGACCGGGGCCGAGCGACACGGTGTAATAACGGTAGCCCTTGTCAATGAGCATGTCTGCGCCGTTTTTGGTAACGCCGTTGCGCATCTTTCAGCCAACCATCTTTTCATTGCTGACTGAAACAGAGTTCTTGTATAGGATGTTAAGACCGTCGGTGTCAAACGACTTCTTTACAGTGTCTTCGCTGACACTCAGACCGCTGAGGTTTATGTATTGCAATGCCTGAATGCCATTCAGTGATGTCGGGATGGCATCGCGGAATGTTCCGGTGCTGTAAAGATCCTTGATTTTCGAGATAAACTCTTCGTTGAAGTTGAATGCCTCTGAAATTCCAAAGAAATCCCATCCTTTCTGAGCCACCAGTTCGCTCATTTTTGCCGTTCCGGCAGCCTGCGGGCCCTCCGGATTCAGTTTGACTTCAGTGATTCCAGTGACATCAACTCTTGGCGGCAAGCCGTCGATATTGAGGCAGGCCACCTTGAATGTCTTTGAGTTCTGCGCCATGATGGGGAGGGCACAGAGCAGACATAGAAATAAAATTATTTTTTTCATGGAGTGGTAAGATAAATGTAGATAATAGTCTGTTGGTCAAGCGGTTCATGGATGTCGCATATTCGCTGCGGCGCAGATGAAACGTCAAATCTCTTGGCAAGAGA